>JAZKZH010000052.1:0-11839 GCA_045612545.1 Eubacteriales bacterium | reverse complement strand
GAGGACTCTACAGCCTCTTCGGAGGACTCAGCCTCGGAGGAGGTAGCGGGAGCTTCGGAAGAAGTTGCGGGAGCTTCAGAGGAGGTAGCGGGGGTAGAGGTGGTCTCTTCCTCACTGCAGGAAGCCAGTGCGCAGCAGGTGAAGATCATCAGCAGCGCCAGCAAAAGAGAAATCTTTTTCATGTTTTTCTTTTCCTTTCGGTTTTTTAGTGTTGCACTATTATATCACATTCTTTTTGATTTTGCAAGTGTTTCAAGAAAACTTATTTTTTACCAATCCTCGTAATCGCTTACCAGCTCCGAAATAGCCTTTTCAACCTCGCCTTCAATGGAATCCAAGTAAGAAACAACGTTTTGAGCGTCGGACTCCATCATCTGTTCAAACATGGAATGAATGCCGCCGAAGTCATAGAGAACACCCAAGTCGTAAACAATGTTTTCAAAGATGATATCCAGCATTTCAACAGAGTCGGCATCGCTGAGATAACGATTGATAGAATTCTCATATGCGGGGGTGATATAGTTTTTGGCGCCGCAGGCCAGCATATCCAGCACAGCCGCAGAGAAGTAGGGATCATATACGCTGACAGGAATGCAGACACCGTAAGCATAGGAAATGTTTGCGGCGGTGTAGTATGTTTCTTGTTCGGTATGCTGCTTGGGAAGAGGCAGAACGCCAAAATCCACTTCGTATTCACCCAACTGCTTCAGGAAGGCAACGTCTGCCTTGTAGAACAAGGAACGTCCCTCCAAAAAGCCTCTAAGGGCAGCCTCCTCCGGCGTATTGTCTGTCCAGGTCTGAGAAAGCTTATCCGTATTGGCATACCAAAAATTGTTCAAGAACGTATTGAAAATATTGTGTACGGCGGCTAACGGCGGTTCCGCCAAAGAGGCAAGCGGCGAAAAAGGAAGATCTTCGTTGTCCTTTTCGATCATCTTGTACCCGAAAGCATTGTAATACCAGCTGACGTCATTGGTGCCAAACATTCCCCAAGTATCATCGTAAGTCATCACTCCGCCGCCGCTGGTGTCGCAGGGCATAAGGGCGGCCATTTCGGCCATGAGATCGATCGTCCATTCACCGTTACGCACGCTGTCGTACAAGGAATCGAACATGGGGGCGCACATATCCGCAAAGAGATTCTTGTTGAACAAAATCACGTTTGCAACGTTCTTTTGCATAACGGAAATGTCACCGGTGGTGAAAAACAGCTTGCCATCAATGGAAAGAGCCTCGTTTGCCGCCTGATCCCACCAAGGTGCCTCCAAATGAAGGTCGGACAAGGAATTCAAATCATACAAGTATGACTTCCGCGCCAGATCGGCCGCATCTTTCATGAAAGGCATTGCCGCTTGGACGAAATCCATACCGGCGGCGACATCATTCATGATATGAGTCTTCAGATCGCGCGCACAGTAGGCACTAATCTCCACGCCGTATTTCTTTTTGATCTCCTCGTTGCGGGCTTTCACAGCATCGCTGAAGCTTCTCATTGTGGAATCATACACTTCGGGAGCCATCTCTTCGGAATAGTATATGTCATGCCCTTCATCGCTCACAACTAAAATCGTGAATGCTTCGTCGTTGAAATAACCGGACGGTATCAGATTGTCCACGGTGTACTTACCGTCTCTGTCCTGATACAGTGAATCCCAGCCCTCCTCTTCGGAAACATCTCCGGAAATTTCAAAATCCGGGTTTTCGGTTGCTGAGTCTTCGGAATCCTCTCCCCAAGAGAAATCAAAAATATCGCCGAAGGACCCACCCTTGGAAGTATCCTCACCCTCGGAGGAAGCCCCAAAGAACAAGTCACCCAAGAATCCGCCTGTACCATCGGAATCCTTGTCGTGCTTGGACGAGGTTTTTTTACTGTCGCAGGAAGCCAACAAGCAGGCCGCCACCAACAGTAATGCCATTAAAAGGGCTAATTTTTTCATGCGTTTCTCCTATCCCCCATTTTTTATGGGAATAAAATTTCTATCAGTTCCTCAATCTCTTCCCTTGTGGAAACGGAATTGATCTTTTCGCGAAGCTTGGCACTGCCTACGGATCCGCGGCAGTATTTGGAGAGGTGCTTCCGCATTTCCAGCAAGGCTTTTGTGCCTCGGTCTGCCTCCAAAAGGCGGATCTGCCTGCGGATCACCCCGCGGATCTCGCTGTTTTCCGGCGGGGTATAGGGCAAGCCCTCAAAGTGGCAGATCAGCTCACGAAAGAGCCAGGGTCTGCCGTAGCATCCTCGCCCCACCATAATGCCGTCGCACCCGGTGGAATGGAGCATATCCAAAGCGCTTTCCACGGAATCGATGTCTCCGTTGCCGATGACGGGGATGGACAAGACTTCCTTGACCTGCTTGATGTAGTTTCTGTCTGCCACACCGCTGTAAAGCTGCTCTCTGGTTCTGCCGTGAACAAATACGGCGGAAGCGCCCCCGGCCTCACAGGCCTTGGCAACCTCTACCCCGCAAAGATTATTTTCGTCAATTCCCTTGCGGATCTTGGCGGTAACAGGTACCTCCACCGCCTTCACCACCGCTTTTACGATGGCCTCGCACAGGGCGGGATCCTTCATCACCGCACTGCCGTCCCCGTTGTTGTAAACCTTGGGCATGGGACAGCCGAAGTTGATGTCGATAAAGGCGGGGGAAAATTTTTGCAATCTGTAAGCCGCCTCCCCCATCACCTCCGGCTCGTGACCGAAGATCTGGATGGCGGCAGGACGTTCGTCCTCGTGAAGCATGGCAAGGTTGTCCGTCTTGCGGTCCCCGTACACCACACCCTTGGAGGAGATCAGCTCGGTGCAAACACATTCCGCGCCGTAGGACACACAAATGGAACGGTAGGCGTAATCGGTAATGTTCGCCATGGGGGCTAAGAAGACGCCGTGCTTCAGTTTGAAATTTCCGATATTCATGTCAGTTTAAGGTCTTTCCGCTACCCGCCTGCTTCACCATGCGGATGGCTTGCTTGTTCAGTGCAATGTATTTTTCGTGCCCAATCTCGGGAAGAATGGATTCCATGGCTCTTCCGGTCTCCTCGATCAGAGGCATATCCGTAAGCGATGCGGTGCGAAGCACCAATTCCCCGCTTTGCCGTTCGCCAAAGAAGTCGCCGGGGCCACGTTGCTCCAGATCCGCCTTGGCGATGAAAAAGCCGTCGGAGGATTCCTTCATCACGTTCAGTCGCTCGCAGGGCTTACCGCTTCCGTTGACCAGAACGCAGTAGGATTTCCGTGTGCCTCTCCCCACCCGTCCTCTCAGCTGGTGAAGCTGGGAAAGGCCGAAGCATTCCGCATTCTCGATGAGGATCACGTTGGCGTTGGGCACGTCCACGCCCACCTCAATGACGGTGGTGGACACCAAGATCTTGGTGCGCCCTGCCAAAAAGTCCTCCATGGCCTGGGCCTTTTGGGCGGGAGACAGCTTGCCGTGGATCAGCCCCATGGGGATCTCCGCAAAGGCGCCGCATTGCAGCTCGCGGAAATAGGTTTCCGCCGCCTTTTTGGGGGATTTTTCCTCCGCCAAGGCGTTTTCTTCCACCAAGGGACAGATGATATAGGCCTGCCCACCCTGCGAGATCTGCCGACGGATGGAGCCGTAGATCCCCTTGCGATCATTGGGAGTCAGCACCAAGGTATCGATGGTCTGCCTGCCGGGGGGCAGCTCGTCCAGCACGGTAACGTCCAAGTCGCCGTACAAGATCAATGACAAAGATCTGGGAATAGGGGTGGCGGACATGACCAGCATATGGGCACGCTTTCCCCGGTTGCTCTCGCTTTTTTCCAGCAGTGCGGAGCGTTGCCGCACCCCGAAGCGATGCTGCTCGTCGGTGACCACCAAGCCCAGGTTATAAAAGGTGACGTCCTCCTGCAATACGGCGTGAGTGCCCACCAGCACTTGGATCTCACCGGAAGCAAGCCGCTGTTTCACCGCAGTTTTTTGTTTTTTTGTCATACCGCCGGTAAGCAAGGCGGTGGTAATGCCCAAGGGCTCTAAGTAAGCGGAGATCTTTTCCCCGTGCTGGGTGGCCAAAATCTCCGTGGGGGCCAACAGCACCCCCTGCGTATTGTTTTTGGCACAAAGCTCCAAGGCGGCCGCCGCTACGATGGTCTTGCCGCTGCCCACGTCTCCCTGCACCAGACGGGTCATGGGGATGGGCTTGGAAAGATCCTCTACGATCTGACGGATGGCCTTTTGCTGTGCTCCGGTGGGGGTAAAGGGAAGGCGAGGAATAAATTCGCTTTCCGTGGGAAGCATGGGAATAGCTTCCGCCCCCTCCTTGGCGTGGCGCATCTTCCGCAACGCAAGGCGGAAGGTCAACAGCTCGCGGAAGGCGGCGCTACGCTTGGCGGCCTCCAGCTCTGCCATGTTGCAGGGACGGTGAAGCTTGTAAATGGTCTCCGCAAAGGGCAGGATACGGAATTTTTCCCGCATTTCCGCAGGGAGGCATTCCTCCAGCCCCGCCAAAGCGGGCAGGGCATTTTCCACAGCGGAGCGGAAGATTCCTTGGTTCAGCCCCTCCCCTAAGGGATAAACGGGCAATATATCCGGCAGGGGCTGGTCGGGCAGAATGGGTTCGATGTCGGGAGAGGTTGCCTCTGCCCCATACAGACCCATTTGGATACGGCCGTAAAGACGGTAATAACGCCCCGGCTTGATCTTCTGCGCCAGATACCGCTTGCCGAAAAAGGTCACGGTGATGGCCGCCGTATCATCCTCGGCGTGCATACGCAAAAGCTCTATGCCTGAGTAGGTCTTCCCCACCGTGGGCAGTTTGGTACAACGCACCACAACGGAGTATATCTCCCCTTGGGTGCAATCCCGCAAAGAAGTAACCTCCCCGCGGTTTTGGTAAGCACGGGGGAAGGTCATCAGCAGGTCCTCTACGGTGTAGATTCCCTTGGCGGCAAACAGCTTTGCCTTGGCATCGCCGATCCCTTTTATGGTTGTAAGAGGGGATGAAAGCTCCATAGACGACCTCCTTGTAAGATTGTATTTTAGTATATCACACTTTTTTTCATTTGTAAAGAACGAAAAAAAACAAGGCAACCTTTCGGTTGCCTTGCATATAGACCAAATTAGCCGTTCAGCTCGTAAGCTTCAACGTATTCGTCGATCTCATCCTGAATTGCGCCTTCGATGGATTCCAAGTGAGAAGCCACGTCGGTCTTGTCGCCGCTCATGAGGGTGGTGAACATGGAGTTGATCTTACCGAAGTCATAGAGCACGCCCAGGTCGTAAACTACGTTGTTGAAGATGTAGTTGTCCAGCATATCCTCGGAGTCATCATCCTTGGCATCTCTGCCCTTCAGGGTAACTTCGTAGTATGCGGGAGTCACGAAGTTCTTACCGCCGCAAGCCATCAGCTCGATCATGTAAGCGGAGAATTCGGGATCCTCAACGTTGGTGGGGATGCAGATGCCGTATGCCCAGAAGATGTTTGCGGAGGTGTAGTACTTATCCTGCTCTTCGGAAGCCTTGGGAGAAGGAATGATACCCATGTGACCGGAAACATCGTAGTTACGCAGCTTCTTAACTGCGGAGAATGCGGAGGGATAGAACAGAGTACGCTCGTTGCCGAATGCACCCATTGCGCCTTCCCAAACGTTGGGTTCCTGCCAGGTTACGGGCAGCTTCTGGGTGTTAGCGAACCAAGAGGAATCCTGGAAGGTCTTGAGAACCTTCTCTGCGTAGAGGATGGAAGCCTCGGAACCGAACTGCAGATAAGGAATATCGTTCTGGTCCTTAGCGATGAGCTTGTTACCGGAAGCGATGAAGAAGCTTGCGATACCGTTGGTACCGATCATGCCCCAACGATCCTCGAAGTTCATACCTGCCTGTTCGTCGATTTCGAAGGTAACATCTCTACCCATCTGAACCATCAGGTCCAGAGTCCACTTACCATCGCGAACCAGCTTGTACATAGAGCCGTACTTTTCTGCAAATACATCATCATACATGTTCTTGTTGAACAGGATGGCGGAGGAAACGATCTTCTGCATGATGGAAATGTCACCGGTGGTGAAGTACAGCTTGCCTGCAATGGAAAGGTTCTCGTTAGCGGCCTGATCCCACCAGGGAGCCTCCAGATGGATGTAATCAGCGTACTCTTTCAGGTCGTACAGCATATTCTGCTGTGCCAGAGAAGCCGCCTGACCCATGAAGGGCAGAGCTGCGTCATAAACTGCGGTACCGGTGGCAGCATCCTGAGAAACGGTGGAAGCAACGTTCTTTACCTGATAAGGAACGATCTCAACACCGTATTTCTCTTCGATCAGGTCATTACGAGCCTTAACGGCATCGTTCAAAACGCTGTCGGTGGTTTCGTACAGATCGGGAGCGATCTCTTCGGAGAAGTAAGTGCTGTCACCCTCCTTGCTGGTGATACAAACAGTGAAGGTGGTGTTGGTGAAGTTAAACTCGGGCATACCCAGATTGTCAACAGTATACCTACCGTCGCTATCCAGATATATAGAGTTCTCACCCTCTTCGCCGCCGGAGGTGGTGCCGGAGGTAGTGCCGGAATTAGGAGTGCTCTCGGTGGATTGAGTGTTGTTACAGGAAGCCAGCATGGGGCAAACCAGCAACAGCATACCGAGAAGAAGTGCGAACAATCTTTTCGTCATGATAAAATCCTTTCTGATTTCATAGTTATCTTAATGATATCACTTTCCCGCTTTTCTGTCAATCTACGAATAAGACAAAAACCTCCCCCATTTTTTGGCAAATATCACAAGAAAAAACGCACCTCTTTTTCGAGATGCGTTTTGAAACGATTACGTTCTGTATTGCGCTTGGTAATCCGCAATGGCAGCTTCGATATCGGGGATCTTTCCATAGATATAAGAAGCCACGGTGGTGATATCGTTTTGGAGCATTTCCGTGAACATACTGCCTGCCCCGCCCATACCGTGAATCACACCCAAGTCATAGGTCATGGAGGAGAACACGATCTCCAGGGTTTCGATGGAATCCCAATCCGCAGCGTCACGGCTACGCAGGAGACCTTCCTCGTATTCGGGGGTTACGACGTTCTTGGAGTAGCAGGCCAAAGCCTCGATCATGTAAGCGGAGAAGCGTGCATCCTGCACGTTCTTCGGGATACAGATACCGTATGCGTACTGTGCCATCACAGGGGTGCTGTATTCCTGCTGCTTGGCAGAGTGCAAGGGCATGGGAAGGATACCGAAATCAACCTTTCCGTCTGCACGCAGATCGTCCACTGCCGCCAGAGTATCCACGTAGAACAGCGCGCGGCCACTGTTAAACACAGTGCGTCCCATCTCGTAGCTGTCCTCCGTCTCCTCTGCCAATTTTTCAGGCACCAAAAGCACCTCGGTGCCTTGCAGGGTCTGCATAATCTTGACCGCAGAGGTCAAGCCCATAGCATCTCCCACGGTAACCTTGGGAACACCGTTGGTGTTGGTGGTGATCAATTGCTTGCCGGAGGCTAAGTAATGGTAAAGTGCCATATCGCAAGTACCCACCACACCCCAGGTATCGGTAAAGCCCATGCCGGGGGTGCCGTCGATATCTGCGGTGAGAAGCTTACCGGTCTCGTACAGCGCGTCGATGGTCCAGGACTTGTCGGCAACCATCCCATAGAAATCCATGTCCAGATCGTCCGCCAAGGTCTTGTTGAACAGCACCGCAGCAGCGGTTTTCTTATGGGAGAAGGTAACATCCCCCACCGCAAAATACAGCTTGCCTTCAAAGGTCAAGGTATTGTTGGCGGTTTGCTCCCACCAAGGCGCCTGGAGATGGATGATATCGGAAAATTCCTTCAGGTTGTACAGCAGATCGTCCTGACCCAAGCCAATGGCATCGGACAGGAAGGGCATGGCCGCATCGTAGGTCACGGTGTCTGCTAAGGCATCCTCACGCAAGGTTGCCGCCACGTCGTCCACACGGTACGCCCGGATCTCCACGCCGAAATCACCTGCCAACAGGTCGTTACGGAGCTTGACGAAATTCTCGATACGGGTATTGTAGATACCGGAGGCGATCTCCTCGGAATAATAGGTTTTCTGCAGGTTGTCTCCGTAGACACACACCGTAAACAGAGTGTTGGGAAAATCGAAGACGGGCATCTCCAGCTCATTCAGCGTGTAATTGCCCTCTCCATCCCGATAAGGATCGGTATCCGGAGAAACGGTGGAGGAGGTGTCCTCGGAAGATTCTTCGGAGCTTTCCTCTATGGATTCTTCTCCGCTTACCTCGCTCTCATCGCTCTCCTCGAAGGATTGTTCTTCGGAAGATTCATCCTCAGAGGACTCCTCCACGGAAGACTCTTCTTCGGAGGGCTCCTCAGAGCTGTCCTCCGGCAAAGAGATCTCGCTGATGGTCACCTTGGAGGATTCCTCTTCGGAGGACTGTGCCTCGGAGGACTGTGCCTCGGAGGACTGTTCTTCGGAGGATTCTGCCAAAGAGGATTCCTCGGGGGAAGAGATCTCCTCCTCGCTGCAGGCGGAAAAGACGAGACAAGCCAGCAATAAGCAAGAAAGCAAAAGTATTAACAGTCGTTTGGTTGACATGAAAAATTCCTCTTCTCAGCTTAGAAGTTTATGATTCACTCTGCAACGCAGTGGCGATGGTTTCCGCATCCGTACCGGCTTTCCACGCAACGGTCAGCTCGGCGGTCTGCGTATTATCTGCAAAATACTGATTGCGCACCGTGTTGTAGGTGGTCTTATCGCACTTTATCAAAACGCCATCGATACGCACGTTGTATTCCCCGCTGACTTTACGGTACAGCACGGGAGAAAGGATGGCTTTCCCCTCCGCGGAGGCGGTCAATTCATCCATGGCGTAGGCGGTATCCCCATCCTTCAGGTTTTGGGTGTAGGACACCAGAATGAAGCTGCTTCCGTCCTTCCGCTTCCAGACAGCCCATTCCTCGTCAACGCCCGTGACAAAGGAGTACAGCTCCTCGCCGGTGGTAGTATCCAACACGAAGATCACGGGAAGACCGTCCTCATTGTGGGTACGAGCAAGCAATTCTGCCGTGCCGTCCAGATTCACGTCCTGCAGGGCAAACACCCAACCGGCAAAATCGCCCTGTGTCTTGTTATAAATCAAGCTTGCCAGGGGGGACAGGGGGATCTCCTCCACCACCTGCACCACGCAGGTAGCTTTATTTCCCTTGGGAGTGGTAGCGGTAACGGTGGTAATACCCAAATTCACGGCGGTAAGGGTGCCGTCCTCCTCCACGCGGATCACGTCGGGGTGGGCGCATTCCCAAATCAGAGTACGGTTGGTGGTACCGACGGGTGTGAACTCGTAAGGGATCACTACCTTTCCTCCGATCACCACAAGCATTTCCGTCTGCTTAAAGGCAAATTCTTTTTCTTCGATGGGAGGAATCACAATATCCTCCAGCTTCGGCTCGCTATCGTCCCGATAGATCGGATCCTCAGAGGACTCTTCGTTGCTTTCTTCCACAGAGCTTTCCGGCTCGGAGCTTTCCGGCTCGGAGCTTTCTTCAAACGAGATCTCGGGATCGCTTTCATCCTCAGATTCGTCCTCCGAGGGCCAATCAACGCTGATCTCGCCGACAACGGAGCTTTCCGCCTCAGAGGAGCCCGGGTCGGGAGAGCTTTCCACAGAATATTCAAGGGATCCTTCCGAGGAAACTGCCAAAGAGCTTTCGGACGTGGGATCTCCGCTTTGCTCCGTGCAACCTGCTACCAGCAATACCAGAAGCAGTGCCAAGCTCAAAAATAAATATTTCTTCATGACTTGCAGTCATTCCTTTCATGCCCGCAAAGATAGACGGTGAAAGCCTTCTTCATTTTGCGGCATCTCCGCAGGGTAAACCCATGCTATCTTAATCTTAAAATATGATATCACAATTTTTATTTTCCGTCAATGATGTTTTTTGTTAAATTTCTTCCGACTCTTCGTGAAAAGATGGCTTTTTTCCACAAAGCAGAATTGGTTTTACCATTTTCTTCATACGTTATTGACATTTGCCTAAACTTTGCTATAATGAAGGTACATAACAAAAGGAAAGGATTTTCCCGCCATGAAAAAAGCATTGCTGTTCGTTCTCATTTTCTCACTGTTGCTTTCCCTGATAGGCTGTAGCACCACCCAGGAAACTACTTCCTCCGCACCTGCAGAAGAATCGGTTTCCACACCGGAAAGCTCTGAGGAAGAACAATCTCAAGAAAGTTCCGAAACTGTATCCCAAGAGGAGGAAATCCCCATGATCTCTATTAAAGAGGATCCCAACTACGCCAACGTAGCGCTGAACAAGAGCTACACCCACACCGAGCTCCATCCCAGCACCTCCGGTGCTTCTTATCCCGATGAGGGCGGAATCACCATGACCGACGGTATCATCACTGCCGCAGATGGTAAGTATTCCGATCCCACCTTTATGGGCTTTAACAAAAACAATGCAGACTACACCGCCAAGGGCTATTCCGCTATCACTGTAGATCTGGGCGGACTGTATTACGTAGATAAGTTCGTTGCTCACGTAGCCTCCAAGAAGCACCTCAGCGTGGGCATCAGCGCTCCCGAGATCGTGTTCATTTACGTTTCCAACGATGGCGAGGAATGGCACAAAATCGGCCACACCTCCCACGAGGACACCGATGCCACCGCTTCCATTCCCAGCACCCTGGAGCTGGAGTACGCCGTTTCTGCAAGATACGTGCAGTACCGTTTTCTGGGCGACAGCAACTGGATCTTCGTTTGCGAGGTAGAGGCCTTTGGTATCGAGGGTGAAGAGGAGCTTCCCTTCAACGACGAGGAAGTCTCTTCCTTCCTGTTCGTAGGTAACAGCGCCACCTATTACTTCAACATCCCCGTAAAGCTGATGCTTCTTGCCGCTTCCGCAGGCGTTGAAATCGAAGTCAACAACTGCTGTGTCGGCAGCGCTTACCTCAGTTATTTTGCGGACGCCACCAATGCCAAACACGGTGTCCCCCTCCGTCAGCAGCTGGCCGCAAAGCAATACGATTACGTAGTCCTGCAGGACAACAGCGGTGCAGACTATGAGGATTCCAAGGCGGCTATCGATATTCTGCTTCCCTTGATCCAGGCAAACGGCGCAGAAATGCTGCTGTACAAGAGATACTCCTCCAACGATGACCCTGCTCAGCGTTTGGACAGCGCTTACCGTCACGAGGTAAACTACAGCCAGCTGGCAGAAACCTTTGGCGTGGATCGCGTAGCTCCCGGCGCAGACGCCTTCCTGATCTGTACCGAGAAATATCCCGAGATCAATTTGTATCACACCGATAACTCTCACCACGGCGCGGGAGAAGGTGCTTACCTCTTGGCTTGCGTGATGGCCATCGAGTTCCTGGATCTTGATCTGGACGATTGCACCTACACCGCCGGTCTTGACGAAGCCACTGTGGCAAAGCTGAAGGAATGTGCAAAGCTTGCCTGCTCCGAAGGCTACGATTACCCCCAGAAGTAAGATAACGACAAAAAGAAGACGGTGAAAGCGTGGTTCTCATAAGGAAGTTTGATTTTTCCTTGTAGGGACCGGCGTCCTCGACGGTCCAAAAAGGCATAATTGCTCTGCAGTAGACAAAGATAACCCCGACAGATTTTAAATCTATCGGGGTTAATCTTATTTGAACATATCATTGATTTTTTTCTTACATTCTTCCCAAGAGCCTTCAACAAAAGCATCTTTATACAACCTTAAGGCCATATTATTATTCATAAATATCATAACAACATTGTTTTTTTCTTTTATTTTCTCAATATTGCTGTATTTTAATTTGCTGACTGAAGTATGATCTGTAAGAATGATTTCATCATCCAAAAATTCAGTGGTACGTATCCATTCGGAAACACCATATGTAGTCGAATACAATTTA
>JAZKZH010000051.1:0-38741 GCA_045612545.1 Eubacteriales bacterium | reverse complement strand
TCCGACTTCATACCTTGCTCCTTTTGTAAAGGTAGATAATCTTAGCTACAAGCAGGTAAAGAAGTGCATCGAAGCATTTATCTTCGGTGTAAATACTCCTTCCCGTTGGGGTACTCAGGCTCCCTTCTCCAACATCACTCTTGACTGGGTGGTTCCCGCTGACCTTGCCGATCAGAAGGTCATCGTAGGCGGCAAGGAGCTCGACTTCTACTACAAGGATTGCCAGAAGGAAATGGATATGGTGAACAAGGCGTTCATCGAGATCATGATCGAGGGCGACGCCAACGGACGCGGATTCCAGTATCCCATCCCCACCTATTCCATCACCCGTAACTTTGATTGGTCTGACACCGAAAACAACCGTCTGTTGTTTGAGATGACCGCAAAATACGGTACTCCCTACTTCTCCAACTATATCAACAGCGATATGGAGCCCAGTGACGTAAGAAGTATGTGCTGCAGACTCCGTCTCGACCTGCGCGAGCTGCGTAAGAAGTCCGGTGGCTTCTTCGGAAGCGGTGAGTCCACCGGTTCCGTGGGTGTTGTTACCATCAATATGCCCCGTATCGCATACCTTGCAAAGGACGAGGAAGACTTCTACAAGCGTTTGGATCGCTTGATGGATATTTCCGCACGTTCCTTGAAGGTCAAGAGAACGGTTGTTACCAAGCTGCTGGAAGCAGGTCTGTACCCCTACACCAAGCGTTATCTCGGCACCTTCAACAACCACTTCTCCACCATCGGTCTGGTAGGTATGAACGAGGCTTGTCTCAATGCTAAGTGGCTGGGCAAGAACCTCACCGACAAGGCTGCTCAGGCGTTCACCAAGGACGTACTGAACCACATGAGAGAGAGACTTTCCGATTATCAGGTAGAGTACGGTGATCTGTACAACCTGGAGGCAACTCCCGCAGAGTCTACCTCTTACCGCCTGGCAAAGCATGACCTGAAGTTCTACCCCGATATCATCACTGCAGGCGGCAAGGATGGCGAAACTCCCTACTACACCAACAGCTCTCACCTGCCCGTTGGTTACACCGAGGACATCTTCTCCGCGCTGGACGTTCAGGATGAGCTCCAGACCCTTTACACCTCCGGTACCGTATTCCACGCATTCCTGGGCGAGAAGCTGCCCGACTGGAAGTCTGCTGCTACCTTGATTCGCAAGATCGCAGAAAACTACAAGCTGCCTTACTACACCCTGTCCCCCACCTACTCCGTATGTAAGAACCACGGTTACTTGGTAGGCGAGCAGTTTGTATGCCCCGAGTGCGGCGAAAAGACCGAGGTTTACAGCCGTATCACCGGTTACTACCGTCCTATCCAGAACTGGAACGACGGTAAGGCACAGGAATACAAGGATCGTAAGGTTTACGACATCGAAGGCTCCAAGCTGACCCACGAAGGTCCCTTGAATGCCGAAGAGGTCTGCTGTGAAGCCGCTCCTGCCGCCAATGCAAACGACGGCGCATGGCTGTTCACCACCGCAACCTGCCCCAACTGTAAGATCGCTTGCTCTCTGCTGGACAAGGCCGGCCTTGCTTACGAGAAGCTCCTTGCCAATGAGCACGCTGATCTGGCGGCAGAATTCGGTGTAAAGCAGGCACCCACGCTGGTAGTTGTAAAGAACGGCGAGATTTCCAAGTATACCGGCGTTTCCGACATCAAGAAGATGCTGAACGCATAAACAAGAAATTAAGGGAAGAATCAAATATGTATGATTTGATCGTTATCGGCGGTGGACCTGCAGGGCTCACCGCCGCCCTGTATGCACGCAGGGCAAATAAAACCGTTCTGGTGATTGAAAAAGGAAGCTTTGGCGGACAGATCACCTATTCTCCCAAGGTTGAGAACATCCCCGGCTTTGCGGAGATTACCGGCAACGAATTCGGCGAGAAGATGGTTGAGCAGGTTTTGGCACAGGAAGCAGACGTAGAGTGCGCCGAGGTGCTGGAGATCAAGGACGGCGTTTATAAGACCGTTGTTACCGACTCCGGTGACTTCACTGCCAAGACCATTGTCATCGCCACCGGTGCAAAGCATCGCTTGCTGGGACTCCCCAACGAGGAAAAATTTATCGGAGAGGGCATCTCCTTCTGCGCGGTGTGCGACGGCGCGTTCTATGAAGGCAAGGAGGTAGCCGTCATCGGCGGTGGAAACTCCGCTTTGCAGGAGGCTATTTTGCTGGCAGATCTGGCAAAGAAGGTCACCGTGGTGCAGAATCTGGACTTTTTGACAGGAGAAAAGAAGCTGCAGGAAAAGCTGGCCACTAAGCCCAACGTGGAAGTGATCCTTGGAACGGTGGTAGACGGCTTCCTTGGAGAGGAAGAGCTGAAGGGCATTCGAGTCCGCAAGGAAGCAGACGGCACTGCAAGCGATCTGATGGTAGACGGCGTGTTCGTTGCCATTGGATTGGTTCCTCAGAACGAGGTATTCGCAGGGCTTGTTCCTTTGGACGGACGGGGCTATATCATTTCCGGAGAGGATTGTCTGACGGGCACTGCAGGCGTATTTGCCGCCGGGGATTGCAGAACCAAGTCCATCCGTCAGGTCACTACCGCGGTGGCTGACGGCGCCGTTGCCGCTTTGGCAGCCTGTGCGTATGCGGATAATCTTGCTTGATTCCATAAAACGGGAAGGCATTTCATTTGCAACATATTCGAGAGGGACGCTTTTTACAAAAGCGTCCCTCTCGTGTTATTTCAAGCGTTTTCTTTGAGGTATCATGCTCAATTCTCTACGACGTGAAAATCCGCAGAGAAAAATAGAATTGACAACCCTCCAAGAAATGTGTTACAATACAAATAAAAGAAGTGATATATTCGTGCAATTCACGGAGGTAGTTATGTTTGCAAAAGCCAAAAGATATCTTTCCGCCTCGTTATCCATCCTTCTGCTGCTTCTCGGGCTCGCTTCTTGCGCTGAAACAGCAGAAGTTTCACAAGAAGAAAGCACGTCCTCTGCGATGACTGAACAATCCGAGACAGAATCGCAGGAGGAATCAAGCGCTACAGAGCAGGAGGAAACAGAAATGAGTGTTTACAAGCACGTAATCGTCATCGGTGTAGACGGCGCAGGCAGATTTTTCCGCCAAGCGAATACGCCCAACATCGACAGAATTTTTGCAAACGGTGCTATCACCTACGACGTATTGACCTCCAACCCCACCATCAGTGCGCAATGCTGGGGATCGATGCTTCACGGCGTTACGCCTGCTTATCACAGCTTGACCAACGCCATTGTTGCGGAAAAGGCGTACCCCAAGGATTCGGAGTTCCCCAGCTTTTTCCGCGTGATCAGAGAGAACGATCCCGACGCGGTACTTGCCTCCTTTTGCAACTGGAACCCCATCAACATAGGCATCGTTGAGGATGGCATAGGAGTTTATAAACTGGGAGGTATGGGCGATGCCGCTTTGACCGACCAAATCTGTAAGTACCTCCGGGAGAACTCCCCTACCGCCCTCTTCGTTCAGTTTGACGAGGCGGATGGAGCGGGACACTCTGCGGGGTACGGCACGAATTCTCAATTGGAAACCATCTCCCGCATTGACGGATATATCGGCCGCATTTACGATACCTGCAAGGAAAAGGGTATTCTTGAGGAAACCTTATTCATCGTTACCGCAGATCACGGCGGAAACGGAACCTCCCACGGCGGCTGGACCGACACGGAAAAATACATAATGTTTGCCGCCAGCGGAAAAACCGTCACAGCCGGCAGTATCGGCGAAATGGAGGTGCGTGATACCGCCGCCATCGTACTGCACGCATTGGGATACGAAAAACCCGAAACCTGGACGGCAAAGGTGCCCGACGGTTTGTTTAAGGACGTTCAAGGGGAACAACGGCCGCACTACGAAAACGTCAACTCCGACAGATATCACCAGCCTCAGCCCACACCCCAAGAGGGCTCTTCGGACTATGTCACTTCGTACGTAAAGAATCACAGTTTAACAGCCTACCTTCCCTTTGACGGCAACGTGGCAGACCGTCTCGGCGCTACCACCAAGCAGGAGGGCAAGCTTTATTTCGTGGACGGATATTTTGGTCAAGGCGTTACCTTGGACGATGGCTGTGTGGCGATTCAAAATTACGCTCCCGGTAAGGACAGCTTTACCGTTTCTCTTTGGTTCCGCACGGAGGGTGTAGCCTCAGACCCTGTTTTGTTCTCCAACAAGAACTGGGTCAACGGTTATAACAAGGGCTACGTTCTCTCTCTCCGCAGTAGCGAAGACATTCGCTTTAACATGGGAGACGGCACCAACCGCATGGATGCAAACGCCGTGTTGCCCCATGATTACCGTACCGGATGGGTACATATCCTTCTCGTGGTGGATCGCGCCAAGCAGGAGATCCGTATGTGTTACGACTTTGGTGCTATCATCACCGCAACCATTCCCGACAATCTGAAGGACGATTCCTTGGATGCGTTCGGTTCTTTGTACATCGGTCAGGACGGTACGGGGAATTACACCGCCGCACTTTCTGCAACCGTGGACGAATTTATGATTTTCGACGGTGCATTTGACCAAGAAGACATTGACGCGCTTGCGGCTTATTACGGAAAGGAACGTGAGCAATGAAAACTATAAAGCTTGGCGAGCCTGTAATCGTAGCCCAGGATACGGAACAGCCCGTACTTTTCGGCGGGTACCAGGATCCTACCATTCGCAGAAGAGAGGACGGCACGCTATACGTGCGATTCAACGCACGGCGGGATAGCTGGCTCACCTTCGGAGAAGAAGAAAAGAACCCCGTTTACAAGTCCACTGACGGAGGAGATAGCTGGGAACGCTGCAAAAACTCACAAGAAGAATGGCTTCGGGCCGGAACAAAGCTGCCCAATGGCGATATTTTCTATTTTCGAGAATATGCGGTCTTGAAAAAAGAAACGCTCCCGCAGCTCCCTCCTCTGCCGCCGGAACGAAAGCTTCGTACTGCAGGTATGTGGGTTTATACCGTGGATGAGCTGGCTCCCATTTTGGGTGACCGCGTGGCAAAGGAATTCAAGGCTTATCGCATCAAGGCGGGCACGGATGAGATCGTCGAGGAAACCTGCCCGGTGATTTGGAAAAATATGCCCGTGGTGTTGCATTACGACGGATTTTTGATTCGTATATTCCCTCACGTCAGCCTTTCCATGAAGGTAGACCAAGAGGGTACGCTTTGGATGCCCATGGATGCTCCTGCGGTGGACGATCACGGCAATTTGATGTCTCTGCGGCGGTGCACAGCCATTTTACGTTCTACTGATATGGGACACACTTGGGAATATGTCAGCCATATTCTTTACGAGGAACAATTTAACCCCCCGAGCGCCATTGACGTCGAGGGGTTCATGGAATGTTCTATGGAATTTTTGCGAGATGGATCTTGTCTTGCGATTATGCGGTCGGGTTCCCTTTCCCCCTTCCAAGTGGGAGACGATCAACACCCTGCACCCATCATGATGCAGACCCGTTCTTACGATGGCTGCAAAACTTGGGAGACGCCCACCTATTTCTATGATTACGGTGTGCTTCCCGTGACGAGGATGCTGGAGGACGGCACTGTATTGCTTGCTTCCGGGCGTCCCGGGGTTTACCTGAGGGTTTCTCAAAATGAATCGGCGACAGAATGGTCGGACATTCATCACGTAGTAGAAGTCCCCAAGGAGGACGTATACGCAAAATATTACGAATACACCTGCTGTAACACAGGACTTGCGGTAACAGGCCCCAACACGGCGATGATTGCTTACAGCGATTTTACGCTGAATGCACCGAACGGGAAACGGGCAAAATCCATTATGGTGCGGAAGATCACCGTTGAATAAGCCTTAATCCAAGTCAGCCAAGGTGGCCGCCATCACAGCCTTGATGGTGTGCATACGGTTTTCCGCTTCGTCGAAGACGATGGAGGCTTCGCTTTCGAAGACCTCGTCGGTGACCTCCATGCAGTCGATGCCGAATTTCTCGAAGATCTGTACGCCGACTTCCGTCTTAAGGTCGTGGAAGGCGGGCAGACAGTGCATAAAGCGGCACTGTTCCCCTGCAATCTCCATCAGCTCCCCTGTGATGCGGTAGGGAGACAGATCCTTGATACGCTGTTCCCAAACCTCCTCAGGCTCACCCATGGAGACCCAAACGTCGGTATACAGCACATGGGCACCCTTCACCGCCTCCCTGGGATCGGTGATGAAGGCGAGGGTAGCACCCGTCTCTTTGGCGACCTCTGCGCAGGCTGCCCGCAGCTCTTCAGAAGGGAAATACGCCTCGGGAGAGCAGGCTACGAAATCCATGCCCATCTTGGCACAGCCTACCATCAGGGAGTTGCCCATATTATAACGGGCATCGCCCAGATATACCAGCTTCTTCCCTTTCAAAGAACCGAAATGCTCACGGATGGTCAAGAAGTCCGCAAGGATCTGGGTGGGATGAAACCCATTGGCCAGCCCCTTCCAAACGGGTACGCCTGCATATTTGGCAAGATCCTCCACGATCTCCTGGCCATAGCCGCGGTACTCAATGCCGTCAAACATTCTGCCCAACACTCTTGCGGTGTCGGCAATGCTTTCCTTCTTGCCCATTTGAGAGCTTTTGGGATCCAAATAGGTGACGTGCATACCCAGATCGTATCCTGCAACCTCAAAGCTGCAGCGGGTACGGGTGCTGGTCTTCTCGAAAAGCAGAGCGATGTTCTTTCCCTCGCAAAGACGGTGGGGAACGCCGCTTTTCTTTTTTGCCTTCAGATCGGAGGCAAGATCCAACAGATAGGTCATTTCCGCGGGGGTAAAATCAAGAAGCTTTAAAAAGCTTTTTCCTTTTAAGTTCATGTAAAATCTCCTAATCAAAGCACTTTGGAGAGGAAGGTCTTGAGACGTTCGGTCTGGGGATTGCCAAACAGCTCCTTGGGAGTGTTCTCCTCCGCGATAACGCCATCATCCAGGAAGATCACACGGTTTGCCACTTCCCGGGCGAAGTTCATCTCGTGGGTAACCACCACCATGGTCATGCCGTCGCGGGCAAGCTCCTTCATAACGTCCAATACTTCCCCTACCATTTCGGGATCGAGGGCGGAGGTTGGCTCGTCAAAAAGCATCACATCCGGCTCCATGCAAAGAGCACGGACAATGGCAACACGCTGCTTCTGGCCGCCGGAAAGCTGGTTGGGATAGGAATCGGCACGATCCGCAAGGCCAACACGGGCAAGGAGCGCCATTGCCTTTGCCTCTGCTTCCTCCTTGGGAATCTTTTTGAGCATCATGGGAGCCAATGTCAAATTCTTCAAAACAGTATAATGAGGGAACAGATTGAACTGCTGGAATACCATGCCCATCTTCTGTCGATGGAGGTTCAGATCCACCTTGGCATTGGTAAGATCTGCACCCTCGAAATAAATGTTGCCGTCTGTGGGAATCTCAAGCATATTGAGGCAACGCAGGAAAGTGGATTTGCCGGAGCCGGAAGCACCGATCACACAAACCACGTCACCCTTATAAATATCGATATCAATGCCTTTCAAAACGGAATTTTTTTCAAAATTCTTTTTCAGGCCTTTGACACGGATGATCGTTTCTTTATTTTCCATCGCTCTTACGCAACCTCCTTTCAAAAACAGAGAGAAGCTTGGTCATGATCACCACCATCACCAAATAAATGAGCGCCAGCAAAATGATGGGATTGACGGCGTCGTAGGTGGTGTTACGGATATTGGTGGCCGCCTTGGTGACATCAACCACGGCAACGTAGCCCGCAACGGAGGTCTCCTTCAAAAGGGCGATACACTCGTTACCGATGGCGGGCAGAATGTTCTTGATGGCTTGGGGCAGAATGATTTTGGCCATGGCTTGCCCTTTGGAAAGACCAAGGCTCCGCGCGGCTTCCATCTGTCCCTTGTCAACGGCATTGATACCGCTGCGGATCAGCTCTGCCATGTAAGCGCCGGAGTTGATACCGAAGGCTACAATGGCAACGGGCACACCGTCGGTAGCCGACACAAAGATGATATAAAAGAATACCAGCAACAAAACGGTGACGGGGATGCCGCGGATCACCGTAGTATACAGATCGCAGATCCAGTTTACGATTCGCAGCTTTTTGTTGCCTTCGGCAAAGTATTTGGCGATGGCAATGACGCCACCGATGATGACACCGATGAACAGCGCCCCCAGGGTGATAAGAAGGGTGTTTCCGAGACCTTCCACAAGCCACATATAGCGGTCATCTTCCAAAAAGGTCTCTTGCAATTTATCAAACCAATTCATGCTTATGTTCCTTAATTGACGTTTTTTCCCGAGTGGTTATAATTCAAGCGGCGCCGCAGAAACTGCGGCGCTGCTTTTGCTTATAGACTTAGGGCTTGAAATAGGTCTCGTTGTAGTTGGCAAAGATCTCTTCGATGGTGCCATCCTCGATGAGCTTGTTCAGGATGGTGTTGATCTCTGCAACCAGATCCTCGGAGCCGAAGGCGAATGCGAATGCGTAGGGTTCAGAAGTCATCTTCTCGTCCAAAATTACCAAACCGTCGCTTTCTTCAACCATCTGGATAGCGGTGAGGTTGTCAACAACCCAAGCGTCTACCTTACCGGTGGTAAGAGCTGCCTTTGCGTCTGCATTTGCGTTGAAGGCCTGTACGTTATAGCCTGCTTCCTTGCATCCTTCGTCAGCGGTGGTACCGGTCTGAACGGAAACGGTCTTGCCTTCCAGGTCAGCCTTGCTCTTGATAGCGCTGTCAGCCTTGACAACGATTACCTGTGCAGCTTCATAATAAGGGTTGGTGAAGAGCATGTTCTTTGCGCGGTCAGCGGTTGCGGTGATACCGGACATACCGCAGTCATACTTAGCAGACTGGATGCCAACCAAAACGGTATCGAAGTCCATCTGAACGATCTCAAGCTCAACGCCCAGTTCCTTGCAGATCAGGGTGAGGATATCAACCTCAATGCCTACAACCTTGTCGCCCTCGAGGGTCTCAAAGGGAGGGAAATCGGGGCTGGTCGCTACCACAAGCTTGCCCGCTTCTTTTACCTGAGCCAAGGTCTTGCCCTTAGCGCCACAACCGGTGAACATAGAAAGAGTAAATACCAAACAGAGTACGAGTGCAATAATCTTTTTCATGGTTAAATTCCTTTCGTTTTTAAGAATTGTTTGAAGTCTGAAATTTGTTTTTCAACCGATGCGTAGCCGGTGGCTCCTTCGGAAATGCGCTTTGCAACGCAGGTCTTCAGAGAGATCTCCTCATAGAGATCTTCGGCAAACAGATCGGAATAGGTTTTATATGCTTCCAGAGGAAGATCCTCGAGAACCTTGCCGCCTGCAATGCAATCGGACACGATGCTGCCCACGGTCTTATAGGCAGTACGGAAGGGCATTCCGCGCTTTGTAAGATAATCCGCAAGATCGGTGGCGTTGATAAAGCCACGCTGTGCAGCGAGATACATATTCTCGCTCTTTACCTTCATGGTACGAACCATGGGAGCGAAGATCTCCAAGCAACGGGCCACGGTCTCGGTAGCGTCGAAGAGGGATTCCTTGTCCTCCTGCATATCCTTATTGTACGCCAGGGGCAAGCCCTTGAGCATGGTCAAGGTTCCCATCAGATCGCCGTAAACTCTGCCGGTCTTTCCTCGCACAAGCTCTGCCATGTCGGAATTCTTCTTCTGTGGCATGATGGAGGAGCCTGTGGTATAGGCATCGTCCAGCTCCACATAGGAGAACTCCCAGCTTGACCAAAGGATGATCTCCTCGGAGAAGCGGGACAAGTGCATCATGATGATGGAAAATGCGGAGAGAAGCTCGACACAAAAATCTCTGTCGGAAACAGCGTCGATGCTGTTGCCTGCAAAGCCGTCAAAGCCCAAGTCTTTCGCCGTCATGGCTCTGGAGATGGGATAGGTGGTTCCCGCCAATGCGCAAGCACCCAAGGGAGAAACGTTCATTCTTACCTTGGCGTCCTCGACACGGGAAAGGTCTCGCCGAAACATCTCTGCATAAGCCAGCAAGTGGTGTGCAAATACGATGGGCTGGGCTCTTTGCAAATGAGTGTAGCCCGGCAGGATGTCAAGCTGATGAGCATCCGCTACGGTTACGATAGCGTCGATAAGATCCAACAGAAGGGCTTGGATCTCCTCGCACTTCCCTCTCATGTACAGACGAATATCCACGGCAACCTGATCGTTGCGGCTTCGGGCTGTGTGAAGTTTCTTACCCAATTCGCCGATACGCTTGGTGAGGACGGATTCTACAAACATGTGAATGTCCTCGGCGTTCATATCGATGGGAAGCGCTCCGCTTTCGATATCCAAGGCAATCTGCTCCAAGGCGGCGATGATACTGTCCGCCTCTTCCCCGGTGAGGATCCCCACCTGAGAGAGCATGGCCGCATGAGCCATAGAGCCCTTGATATCCTCTTTGTACATACGGGAATCAATGTGAATGGAGGAATTAAAGTCGTCGGCAAGTGCGCTGGTTTGACCTGCGGTTCTGCCCGCCCACATTTTTTCCATAAGTTCTAACCTTACTTTTTCTTATTCTTGGCGTTTACCATTGCCTGCACCTGAATGGGCAGACCGAAGAGATTGATAAAGCCGGTTGCATCCGTCTGGTCGTAGTCACTTTCGCCGAAGGTAGCGATCTCCTCGCTGTACAGGGTGTAGTCGCTCCATACGCCTGCGTTGATGATGTTGCCCTTGTAGAGCTTCAGTCTTACCTTACCGGTAACCTTCTCCTGGGTCTTATCAACGAATGCGCTGAGTGCCTCACGGAGAGGGGTGAACCACTGGCCGTTGTAAACCAGCTCAGCGAAGGTGATGGACAGCTTCTGCTTTTCGTGCATGGTCATCTTATCCAAGCAGATGGTCTCCAAAACGCTGTGTGCCTTGTAGAGGATGGTTCCGCCGGGAGTCTCGTACACGCCGCGGCACTTCATGCCTACCAGACGGTTTTCTACGATGTCGATGATACCGATACCGTTCTTGCCGCCCAGCTCGTTCAGCTTGAGGATAATGTTCTTTGCGGACATCTTTTCGCCATCCAGAGCAACGGGAATACCCTGCTCGAAATCCAAGGTGATGTAAGTGGGTTCATCGGGAGCCTGCAAAGGAGAAATACCCATTTCCAGGAAGCCGGGCTTCTCGTACAAAGGCTCGTTGCCGGTATCCTCCAGATCCATACCCTCGTGGGAAAGGTGCCACAGGTTCTTATCCTTGGAATAGTTGGTCTCGCGGTTGATCTTCAAGGGGATATCGTGCGCCTCTGCGTAATCGATCTCCTCCTCGCGAGACTTGATATCCCACTCTCTCCAAGGAGCGATGATGGGCATATCGGGAAGGAAGTGCTTGATGGTCAGTTCGAAACGAACCTGGTCGTTACCCTTACCGGTACAGCCGTGGCAGATGGCATCTGCCTCTTCCTTGATAGCGATATCAACAAGACCCTTTGCAATGCAGGGACGTGCGTGGCTGGTGCCCAGCAGATAATCCTCGTACACTGCGCCTGCCTTCACGCAGGGGATGATGTAATCGTCAACGTACTCGTCGGTGAGATCCAAAACGTACAGCTTGGAAGCGCCGGTCTTCAGTGCCTTCTCCTCCAAGCCCTCCAGCTCATCAGCCTGGCCGACGTTACCGGAAACGGCAATAACCTCACAGTTGTTATAGTTCTCCTTCAGCCACGGAATGATGATGGAAGTATCCAAACCGCCGGAGTAAGCGAGAACAACTTTTTTGATGTTTTCTTTGTTCATGTTTACTACCTACTTTTTGTATAAATATTCTTGTTTTTTAAGGTTGTATGCATTATACACTTATTTTTATTCATTGTCAACTGTCATTTTTTAATAAAATGGCAATTTCAGCAGGGCGAATAGGTGCAATTTGCACAAAATGGATGTCAGTGCCAGCGTATAACGGCCAAACGCACATGTATACACCCGTAATTTTCGTATTTTCTGCGTATAAGTGCGTATAAGTATGCAAACAAATATCCCCCCGTAAAGCAGGGGGATATTCATAGGAAAGCTTAGTGATGGAAGAGACGCATACCGGTAAATGCCATGGTCACGCCGTGGCGGTTGCAGCACTCGATGACGTCACCGTCGCGCTTGGATCCGCCGGGCTCTGCGATATATCTTACGCCGCTCTTGCAGGCGCGGTCGATATTATCGGAGAAGGGGAAGAAGGCATCGGAGCCCAACGCGATATCGGTAATGCCGGACAGCCATGCCGCCTTTTCCTCCTCGGTGAGAGGATCGGGACGAACGGTGAAGATATTCTGCCATGCACCGTCGCGAAGGACGTCGTCGGCATCGGTGGCGGAAATGTAAAGGTCGATGGCGTTGTCACGGTCGGGTCTGCCAATATCGGCACGGAAGGGCAGCTCCAACACCTTGGGATGCTTACGCAGGGAGTAGTTGTCCGCCTTGTTGCCCGCCAGACGGGTGCAATGGATACGGGACTGCTGGCCTGCGCCGATACCGATGGCCTGGCCCTGGTAGGTATAGCACACGGAGTTGGACTGGGTGTACTTCAAGGTGATCAAAGCCACGATCAGATCCCTTACCGCAGATTCGGGAAGGTTCTTGTTCTCGGTAACGATGTTGGTGAACAGGCTTGCATCGATCTTATAATCATTTCTGCCCTGCTCAAAGGTCACACCGTAGATCTCACGGGTCTCCAAAGCTGCGGGAACGTAAGAGGGATCGATCTGCACCACGTTGTAAGCACCCTTACGCTTGGACTTCAGGATCTCCAGAGCCTTGGGGGTATAGCCGGGAGCGATGACACCATCGGAAACTTCTTTCTGCAGGAACAGCGCGGTTTCTTCGTCACAAATATCGGAAAGAGAGACCCAATCGCCGAAGGAGCTCATACGGTCTGCGCCACGGGCACGGACGTATGCGGTCGCCAAGGGAGACAGATCGTAATCGGGAGCGAAGAGCATCTGCTTTTCTACGTCAGACAAGGGGTTGGCTACGGAAGCTCCTGCGGGGCTGACATGCTTAAAGGAGGTAGCCGCGGGAAGGCCGGTGGCTTCCTTCAGCTCTTTGACCAACTGCCAACCGTTGAAGGCATCCATGAAGTTGATGTAGCCGGGTCTGCCGTTAAGCACCTCGATGGGGAGAGCACCGCCTTTGACGTAGATCTTGGCAGGCTTTTGGTTGGGGTTGACCCCGTATTTCAGTTCCAGTTCGTTCATGTTGGCACCATCCTTACTGATTTTTGTTATAGATCAGCGTCTCCTCTTCCCCGTCCTCCAAGGAGATGGCACGAGCAAAGAGAGATACCTTATTGTCTTCATTGAGAGCGTTCCAAACGCCGTCTGCGATTGCCTTCAGATCACTTCCCACACCGAAGGCTACAGGCTCACCACAGAAGGAGGGAATGGGATTGCCATCGCCCATATAGGTATGGATGATGTGACCCACACCATCTGCGGGAGTGGCATACTCGTAGAACATACGGTCACAGCCGTCGCAATAGGGAGATTTTTTAAGAATAGAAAGTTTGTAGGACATTTCGCCGCCCTCGGTATGGAGAATACCGCTGATACGGGGGGTGAAGTTGGGAGCATCCGGCTCAAACTCACGGGTACGAAGACCGTCAGCAAAGGTCTTCCCTGCTTCCAGCGCGTCTCTTACGGTATCGGTCTGGTCACCATTGGTAACTACGGTATCGTTCCCCACCTTACGCACGGGAGCGTAGATGATAAGAGAGGGATCAGAAAGCTTGGAGGGATCGAAAGCACGGGTACGGATGCCGTCCTCGGTGGTTTCGAAAATACGATTGCGGCTGTTGACGCTTCTGCCCATGATGAAATACAGGATCACAGCCTTAGTGCCGTCGGCGGTTTTGCCGATTGCAACGCCTCTGCCGGGATATGCGTTGGCAGAAAGGTATTCATAAATGCTAACCATATAACAATAATTCTCCTTATATTCTTTTTCTCTCTTAAAATTTAGCATACTTTAGCAGGAAAGTCAAGAGGTTTTGAAAAACCCCTTGAAATCCGCAACTTTTTTTGGTATAATATGCGTTGCGATGTATTTTGAGGAGCTGTTATGAGGTACGATTTTCTGCTGTTTGACATGGACGGTATGCTGGTAGATACCCGAGAGGGTATTTTGAAGTGCGCCGCTCATGCGCTGAACGCTTTTGGCATTGAAGTGGAGGAGCTTTCCTCGCTTACCAAATTCGTAGGTCCTCCCTTAAAGCAATCCTTCACGGAGTTTTACGGGTTTTCAGATGCCGAGGCTGATAAGGCGGTGGAAATCTACCGCAGCCGTTACAGAGAAAAAGGACAATTTGAATGCTTCGTCTTCCCCGGCGTGCCGGAAATGCTGGAAGCTCTTTTGGCAAGGGGTTACCGCCTTTGTATTGCCACCTCCAAATTAGAGGATTACGCCAAAGCTATGCTGGATCGGCTGGGAATCGGAAAATACTTTGAGCAGATCATCGGAGCGACTCCGGATGAAACGATCAGCACAAAGGATGAGGTCATCGAAGAATCCTTGAAACGGATGAAGATCCCTCACAGAAGCAAGGCACTGATGATCGGAGACCGAAAGCACGACGTATTGGGTGCCAAAAAATGCGGATTGGATTCTTTTGGCGTTTACATGGGCTGCGCCGAGGAATCGGAGCATGAAGCCGCAGGAGCTACTTATATCGCAAGCAGCATCGAGGAGCTGCAAAAAGCATTGCTTTCTTTTTGAAAAAACAGTGAGTTCGTAACCATCCTCACTTAAAACAAAACTAAGGAGAAAAAACAAACATGAAAAACAAAAAGCTTCGTTCGCTTACGGAAGGCGCGATGATCGCGGCCATTTACGGGGTATTGACCTTGGTGTTCTGGCAATTTTCTTCCATGCAGATCCAGGTGCGGGTTTCGGAGGCGCTGTGCGTGCTTCCCTTGTTCACCCCTGCGGCAGTGCCGGGTTTGACCATTGGCTGTTTTTTGGTAAACGTGCTCATGGGCAACATCTGGGATGCCATTTTCGGTAGCATGGCTACTTTATTGGCGGCGGCTGTTGCTTATGCATTGCGAAACAAAAAGCTTTATTTCCATTGGCTGGCACCCTTGGCTTGCGTGATTTTCAACGCATTGATTATACCGTTCGTATTATATTTCGGGTACGGAATCACCGCCTTCGGCAGCACTGAGGGGATGTGGTTGGTCTTGGGGTTACAATCACTTTCCATTGCCATCGGGCAAGTGATTGCTTGCTACGGATTGGGAATGCCCTTGTACTATCTGTTGAAACGGACGAAATTGTTTGAGGCCTAACGAAAAAGAGGATCTTTCGAAAGATCCTCTCTTTTTTACATTCTCGGTGGCCAAAGCTCTGTGGCGAGGTAACAACGAATGGTGTTCTCCAGCCAATAAGTAAATTCCGTATCAGGAGACAGCCGCTCCAGCTCTTTCATTTTCAAGTACAATTCTCTTCCGTCCCCCACGTCGTGCCAGATGTCGGCAAACACGAAATCGTAACCCTCTGCGGGCATTTGCTCCTTGGCATACACAAAGGCATCGGCGCAGATTACGCGGATCTTGTCCTTGTGCGGAAACTGCGGAAGGATGTATTCTTCAAAAAGTTTGATCACATCAGCGCTGCGTTCCACAATGGTAACGGAGGTGACCTCTTCCTTGCGAGAGGTCATAAAGGGAAAGTAGCCAAGCCCCAAGCCGTAGGTAAGCACCTTACCGCGGGCTTTTTCCACAGCAGGGAGGGTGGTCACCGTCTCATTTGGCATGAGGGTCATCCATTCCCTACCGTTTTCCAGCACGGCAGGATAACGGTAAGTGCGGGGAAAGAAGCCGATCCCGGGAATCATTCTGCCATCGGGGAACACCTTGAAATCGTTGCACACAAAGGCCTCGCAGGGGGCAAGCTCCATGGTTTTCAGCTCCCACTTCCCTTGTTTTCCCCGGGGAAAATGCACGGTTTGGTAGTAAGGATCGTTTTCAAATACTGCAGGATCAAGCTCTTGCACCATGGGCGTAATATAATTGGCTGTAAAATCACGCTCGGCGCGGTCGGTTCCCACCTCGCACAGAGCGGCCAGACATTCAGCATAAGCACGATTCCGTTGAAGGCCGCAAGAGGAGGCCACATCCTCCAAGGCTTCCGGCGTGATGGCCTTGGGCATAAAATTCAGGTACATACTCATCAGGCTGACGATGCGCCCGTTGCAAAAACGGGTATGATCCGAGGGAATCCGATTGCTCCCCGTAAGGCGTTCCAATTCTGTCATAATATAACTCCAAGAAAAACGACTGCCCGTTTGGGGGGCAGTCGTAATTTTGCGTTTAGTCGTTGCCCTTGGAATAGTTGGGGGCTTCTTTGGTGATATACACGTCGTGGGGATGGCTCTCACGCAAGCCTGCATTGGTGATGCGGACAAATTTACCGGTCTCCTGCAGAGTCTTAACATCGGGAGCGCCGCAATAGCCCATACCGGAGCGCAGACCGCCCATGAGCTGGTAGACGGTTTCGGCAACCAAGCCCTTATAAGCAACACGGCCTTCCACACCCTCGGGAACAAGCTTCTTGTTGGTAGCCTGGAAGTAACGGTCGCTGGAGCCCTTCTGCATAGCGGCGATGGAGCCCATACCGCGGTAGGTCTTGAACTGTCTGCCCTGATAAATTTCCAATTCACCGGGAGCTTCCTCACAGCCTGCAACCAAGGAGCCGACCATGACTACGCTTGCGCCTGCGGCGATAGCCTTAACAAGGTCGCCGGAATACTTGATACCGCCGTCGGCAATGACGGGTACATCGTACTTTCTTGCAACGGAAGCAGCATCAAACACAGCAGTAACCTGGGGTACACCGATGCCTGCAACCACACGGGTGGTGCAAATGGAGCCGGGGCCGATACCAACCTTGATACAGTCAGCTCCTGCCTTGATAAGATCCTCTGCAGCCTCTGCGGTAGCGATATTACCCGCAATCAGCTGTGCTTCGGGGAATGCAGCCTTCACGGCGCGGCAAGCATTGAGAATGCCTTCGGAATGGCCGTGAGCAGAGTCCAAAACCAAAGCGTCAACACCTGCGCCAAGCAATGCTTCCGCACGCTGGAGAACATCCTTGGTAACGCCGATTGCGGCGGCGCAAAGCAATCTGCCCTGAGAGTCCTTGGCGGAGTTGGGATACTTCTTTGCTTTTTCGATATCCTTGATGGTGATAAGACCCTTCAAATAGCCCTTTTCATCAACCAAGGGGAGCTTCTCGATCTTACGAGCACGGAGAATGGTCTGAGCCTCCTCCAGAGTGGTGCCCACCTTACCCGTCACAAGATTTTCCTTGGTCATAACGCCGCCGATGGCGATGTCGTAACGATCCAGAAAACGAATGTCACGGTTGGTAAGGATACCTGTCAGCTTGCCTTCCCCATCGCAAACAGGAACGCCGGAGATACGGTACTTATTCATCAGCGCCAAGGCGTCGGTAACCATATGCTCTTCGGAAAGGTAGAACGGCTCGTTGATAACGCCGTTTTCGCTACGCTTTACACGCTGTACCTGATCGGCCTGATCCGCAATGGACATATTCTTGTGGATAACGCCGATGCCGCCTTCGCGAGCAATGGCAATGGCCATTCGAGCCTCCGTAACGGTATCCATGGCTGCGGTGATCAGCGGGACGTTCAAGCGGATGGAAGAGGTCAAATAGGTAGAGGTGTCGATGTCAGCCGGCAAAATGTGGCTTTCTGCCGGAATCAGCAGTACATCGTCATAGGTAAGACCTTCTTTTCCGAACTTTTCGTTAAAATCCATCATAGAATCCTGTGCTCCTTTTATAAAACCTATATTTATTCGTCTCTTGTAATATCTCTCAAAAACTCGGTGTAGCGCCTTTTTGCCGAAGGCATGGGGACAGCAAGCAAAACCAGAATGGCGGCAAATATTCCGCACCCTAGCATACCCATGTTGGTGAGGCTCCCCATGGAATAAGAACGAACAGCAAAGGCAACGTCCAGAATCAGCAGAATGGCAAGCAGAACGTAATCGAACACACGCTTGGTGAACCAACCCTCCAGGACGCTCCCCTCTC
The DNA here is from genome assembly GCA_045612545.1 of Eubacteriales bacterium. Classification (GTDB taxonomy): domain Bacteria; phylum Bacillota; class Clostridia; order Oscillospirales; family CAG-382; genus Coliplasma. The sequence goes on along the minus strand of JAZKZH010000051.1, from coordinate 20,706 downwards.
CGTTTTCCGTAATCCTCCCTCTGAAGACAGTGGTGAAGGGATCAAGGGAAGAATACCCCTGACGGATGAGGTATACGCGATTGTCCTTACGCTTGGCACGGTAAACCGTATCCAGCACGTCGTCATTCCCGGCAAAACGGGCAGGAGAAGTACGCTCATCCCAACGAGAGATCATTTTTTTTGCACTGTGGGAGCTTGTCAGCGACAGCATGGAGCAATCTCCTTTCCGAGCAAGTTTAATCTGAGAGATTATTTTGAGTATTTTAGCACATTTTTTTCGAATTGTCAATTATATTTTCCCTCAAAACAGAGTATAATATTTTAAATTCTTCGGCGGGTTCTGTTTGCATTTTGCACAAAGGAGAGGAGAGAGGGAGAAAATGCTGTTTGTGATAAGATATTTTTCCAGAAAAACACGTGCTCATCACGTTGACGCATACGCCGCCCAAGCGGCTTTTTTTCTGCTGGTATCCACTGTGCCGCTGTTGCTTCTGGGCGTTTCTCTGTTTCGGGGACTTTCTTTGTCCGGTGAGACGTTCCCGGTGGGGCTTCGAAGCTTTTTGCCCGACAAGGTAACGGTACTTTTGGAGGATGTATTGGAAGGAGTTTCCGGAGGGGCAGTCTCTATGCTCACCTCTTTTTCCCTGCTCACAGCCTTGTGGTCTGCTTCCAAAAGCGTGTTTTATCTCATTGGCGGCTTAAACTCGGTTTACGAGGTCAAGGAGGAGCGAGGATTCTTCAAGGTGCGTTTACTTTCCATGGTGTACACGATGGCACTGCTTCTGGCGGTGGCAGGCGCTTTGGTCTTGATGGTGTTCGGCGGATTCCTGGCCAATCGGGCGGCAGATTGCTTCCCGGGGATCACCCATCTTATGCGCGCTGTTTCCGCTTTTCGGTATCTCATCGGACTCTTGTTTCTGACGGCGATTTTTGCGGGCGTATATGCATTTTTGCCATCCAGAAAAGCCTCCCTCAAAGCACAGCTTCCCGGGGCGTTGACCGCGGCCGCAGGGTGGATGCTGTTTTCTTTGCTGTTTTCTCTTTACGTGGACAGATTCGCAGATTATACCCATCTTTACGGAGGGCTTGCCGCCATTGTGATCTTCATGCTATGGCTTTACGTTTGCACATACATTCTGCTGATGGGCGGCGAGATCAACCTGCTCATCGGACGGATTGCGAGAATGTAAAAAGATTTCCGAAACGATGTAAAAGTTTTAGCGTTTTCCTGTTTTGGTATTGACTTCGGAAGTCTTTTCAGATATAATAAGCTGAATAAACTTCAGGATGTTTTTTGCTTTTTTCGGGAGGCTGTTTTGATATGAATTTTGCGGAGATACCTTTTTTGTTCGTTTTCTTCCCGCTATGTCTGGGATTCTATTTGTTTACCAAGGAGATCCGTTACCGTAATGCGGTCCTGCTGACCTTTTCTCTGATCTTCTACGCATGGGGCGAGCCGTTGAAGCTGGTGCTTTTGCTACTCAGCGCCATGGTGAACTTCCTGCTGGCAAGATCTATTGCCGCCAATCGCGGAAACAAGCTGTGTAAGCTGTCCTTGATCTTCTCCTTGGTGTTCAACATCGGTATGCTGGGTGTCTTTAAGTACACCGACTTCCTGCTGGGGAATTTGAACAGTCTTTTCGGTCTCAGTATTCCCGCTTCGAACATCGTACTCCCCTTGGGTATAAGCTTCTACACCTTCCAGATCATGTCCTACGTTATTGACGTGTATTGGGAAAACGTAGCGGTACAAAAGGATTTTTCCAAGCTGTTGCTTTACATATCCCTGTTCCCTCAGCTGGTGGCGGGCCCCATCGTGCGGTATTCCGTTATCGAAGAAGAAATCGATAATCGCAGAACCACCCTCACGGATCTTACGGAAGGGCTTTGCCGTATGATCTTGGGTCTTTCCAAAAAGGTGATTTTGGCAAACCAGCTTTCTCTGCTGGCTCAGACCTACCTCACCGACACGGCGGATACCAGCTCCGTGGTTGCCACTTGGGTGGGACTTATCGCATACTCCATGCAGGTGTACTTTGACTTCTCGGGATATTCCGACATGGCCATCGGCATGGGTCGTATCTTCGGCTTCCATTTCGACGAGAACTTCAATTATCCCTTTATGTGCCGTTCTATTCAAGAATTCTGGCAGAGATGGCACATCTCTCTGGGCAGTTTCTTCCGAGACTATTTGCTGTATCTGCCCATTTTCGGCAAACGGCGTCAGGTGCTTTCCCTGTTCCTGGTTTGGTTCACCACCGGTCTTTGGCACGGAGCAAGCTGGAACTTCATCGCTTGGGGCTTGTACTTCGGCATTTTCATTTTCATCGAGCAGAAGCTTGGCAAGAAGCGTTTGAAGAAGATCCCCTCGGTGATCATGCACATCTATAACAAGATGGTCATTTTCATCGGATTCGGTATCTTCTATCACGATAACTGTCCCACACCCGGAGCATTCTTCTCCGCTATGGGAAGATTCCTGGGAAATCTGTTCGGCTTCTCCGGAAACGGCTTCTTCCGCGCAGAGGAGTTCACCGCAGGACCGTATAACGAATCCGTGCTTTCCTCCGTTTACCTGATGAAGTACATTTGGGTATTCATCATCTCCGTTTTGGTGTGCTTCCCCATTCTGCAGTGGGCAAAAGGAAGGATTGCAACTTGCAGCATTCCCGTCCGCGCGACAGCACAGTTGGTTTCCGCTTTGTGCTGCGTGGGGCTTCTGGTGATCTGCATGATCCTGCTGGTATCCTCCAACAATAATCCGTTCCTGTACTTCCGCTTCTGATATTTTGAGGTATTTGATCCATGAGTAAAAAACAAACCGCTTTGCTGAAGCTTGCAAAGGCTGTCAGCGCATTGCTGATCATCGGAACGTTTTTGTTCCTGTTTGTGTTCTGCGTATTCCTGCCCAGAACCACCGTTTCCAACTACGATACCCTGACCAAATTTCCGGAGTTTTCCTGGAGCGCATTGTTTGACGGTACTTACACCGCACAGTTGGGTGCATATTTTTCCGATACCGTCTTCATGCGTGACACCATCAAAGGTGAATATTATGCAGAGCTGAAAACCTGGTTCGGCAAGGAGACCATCGTCATGACCGAGGAGGGCGAGGAGGAAATCCTCATTGGCGGAGGCATCAACATTCCCAGCGAAGGCCCCGATTATTCTCAGCCTGACATTTCTTGGGGCGATATTTCCCTGCCACCCGACAGCGAGGAACCCTCCGGCTCCGAAAGCTCTTCCACTGGCGGTAATACCTCGGAGGAGCCTTCCCAGGATACAAGTAAAGACGAAGATCCTCCTCAAGAGATCCAAGCGGACAGCATTTTGATTTTGGGTACCCGCGCCATGGAGATCTATTACGGCGACCCCAATCTGAACAAGCTTCCCCGCTTTGCAGACGCTTTGAATACCTTTGCCGCAAACAATCCTAATCTGAACGTATATTCCATGGTCATTCCCAAGGCGGCGGCGTTCTATCTGGAGAAGTCCCCCACCTACGGACATCTGGCAAACAGAACCTTGAACGACTTGAAGAATCTGGACAAGCTGTATTCCGACAAAGTGCAGGCCGTCAATATCTACGATATTTTGAATGCTCACAAAAACGAAGATATTTATATGCGTACCGATCACCATTGGAGCTCCTTGGGAGCCTATTATGCGGTGAAGCAGTTTGCTTCCGATCTGGGTCTGCCTTTCGAGGATATTTCTACCTATGCCAAGAAAATCCGCGCAGGATACCGCGGAACCATGTACGCTTATAGCAATTACCACAGCATCATCAAGGACAATCCCGAAGATTTCGTAACCTACGTACCGAAGGCTACCTACACCTACGAAACCTATGACCAGTATTTCCAAAACCCCAGAAAGAGAGACAGCATCTTCCACAACGTGGGAGACAACGCGGTTTCCAGCTGGTATCTCACCTTCATCGGCGGAGATTCTTACTCCGTGAAGATCAAATCCAACGCCTGCAACAACGGACGGAAGCTTTTGGTGGTGAAGGACAGCTACGGTAACGCTTTGGTGCCTTATCTGCTGTATTCCTTCGAGGAGATCTACGTGGTGGATGCAAGAGAGTTCCAGATCCATCTGAACGAGTTCACCAAGCAGCAGGGCATTACCGACGTGCTGTTTGCAGAGGTTGCATTCTCCGCTACCAGCAACGCTTATATCGATAAGCTGGAAGGTTTGATCAAATGAGAAGATATCTGATTGCCGTATTCCTTGTTCTGGTTGGCCTCTGCCTCTTTGCCGCTTGCGCCGAGGAGCAGGAAACCGCTTCCACAGAAAGCTCCGAACAAGCGGTGTCCTCCCCTGCCGAGCCTTCTGCCGCACCCGTCATCTCTTTGCCCTCGGAGGAAAGCGAAAACTCTGCTGCAACGGAGCTTTCCGGGGTATTCCCCGAGGAAGAAAGCTCCTATATGGAAGAAAGCTCAAAAGAAGAAGAAAGCTTTGAGCAAGAAGAGTCCTACGAATCGGAAGAAAGCTCTGCCATCGAGGAAAGCTCCGAGGCGGAGGAACCCTCAGAGCCTGAGGAAAGCTCCGAGCCTGAGGAGCTTCCTGCGCCCCATAAGGTAAACGGATTTATCGTATACGGCGACCGGGGTATGGAGCCATTCGGCGGGTCTGCGGTAGGCGGCGGATACACTGCCGAGGTTTTCAATCAGTTCAAGAAATTGGTTGGCGACAGCGTCAACGTATACGGTATGCCCATTCCTTTGGCTTGCGCTTTTTACGCGCCCGAAGGATACACGGGATCCATTTCCCGCACGGCGGATTGCTTTGAAGGGTTGAAAAGCGGCTTGCAAAACGTCGCCTACGTGGACGTTTTGGGCGCTTTGAACCAGCATACGAACGAATATATCTACGCAAAAACCGATCATCATTGGATGGCTTTGGGAGCATATTACGCCGCAGAGGCTCTTTGCAAGGAAGCCGGTGTTGCCTTTGATTCGTTGGAAAGCTTTACCAAAAAATCCTTCGACGGATTCCTGGGCTCCATCGTAACAGGCTACGACGTGGAGGAGCTGAGGAAGTATCCCGAGACCTTCACTTGGTACGAGCCGAAGCGGGATTATACCGCTTATTACTACGATCAAAACTACAAACTCAAATTTGAGGGAAGCTTGTTCTCCGGTTCGGAGACATATTCCAAATTCATTCACGGAGACAGCTACGCGGTACGCGTGGAAACCGGAGTTACCAACGGTCGGAAGCTTTTGGTGATCAAGGACAGCTTCGGAAACGCTCTCGTGCCCTTCCTGTTGGCGGGGTTTGAGGAGGTCTACGTTGTGGATTACCGCAAGTTTAATTGCAATATTCTTGAGTTCATCGAAGAGAACGGGATCACCGACGTGTCTTTGACAATGGCGGCATTCTCCGTTGCCTCTTCTGCAAGAAATAACATCATCCGCTTGACGGAGATTTGAGGAAAATATGATTTCTTTGACTTACCCCTTTGACGGGAAGGAATTATTTGAAAACAAAAAAACCTTGCGGAGAGAATTGCTGGGAGACGGCAGCAAGCGGATCACCAAGCGGATCGCGGTTCTGGGCGGCTCCACCACCAACGATTTCTGCAAGATGATGGAAATCTTCCTGTTGGATATGGGCATTGCCCCCGTGTTCTATCAATCCGAGTACGGGCAGTATGCGGAGGACGCCATGTTCGGCAACCCCGAGCTGGATGAATTTGCCCCCGATCTGATCTATATTCACACCTCCTTCCGCAATTTGGTGAAGTATCTCCCTCAGCGAGGCGAGTCTTCCGAGGTTGTGGACAGTCGCTTCAACGAGGTTTTCGGGCAGTATGAAGCCATGTGGAAGCGTTTGAAGGAGAAATTCCGTTGCCCCATCATTCAGAACAATTTCGAGTTCCCGGGATACCGTTTGCTGGGTAACCGCGACACATGGGACGTCAGCGGTGCAACCCGCTTTGCAAACCGCTTGAACATGGCCTTTGCAGACTATGCGGCGGCAGAGGACAGCTTCTATATCAACGATATTCAGTACGTTTCCGCCTGCTATGGCTTGGACAAGTGGCTGGACGATTCCGTTTGGTATTTGTACAAGTACCCTTGCGCGTTAGAGGCTATCCCTCACTGGGCGTTTAATACCGTTAGAATCATCAAGTCCATTTACGGCAAGAACAAGAAGGTTTTGGCGTTGGATTTGGACAACACACTCTGGGGCGGCGTTGTAGGTGACGACGGTGTGGACGGCATTGAGATCGGCAGTGAGAACGCTACGGCAGAGTGCTTTAAGGCCTTCCAGACCTACGTAAAAGAACAAAAGAAGCTGGGCGTTATGCTGACGGTGGCTTCCAAAAACGACCTGCAGAACGCACTTGACGGGCTGAATCATCCCGATGGCGTGTTGCGCCCGGATGATTTTATCGTCATCAAGGCGGACTGGGAGAACAAGGATCGCAATCTGATGCAGACGGCGGCGGAGATGAATTTGGGTGTGGATTCCTTTGTCTTTGCCGACGATAACCCCACGGAGCGTGCGTTGGTGAAGGCAAACGTTCCCGGTATTGCAGTACCTGACATGGACACCCCTGCCGAGTATATCCGCACCTTGGATCGGAACGGGTATTTTGAAGCTACGGTGATCAGCGAAGACGATATCAAACGCAACGAGATGTACAAGGCCAACGCGGAGCGTGCCAAGGCGGAATTGACCTTTGGAGATTACACCGAGTATCTGCTCAGCCTGGACATGAAGGGCGAGATCCTCCCCTTCCCCGAGGTGTATATGTCCCGCATCACCCAGCTGACCAACAAGTCCAACCAGTTCAACCTCACCACCCGCAGATACACCGAGGACGAGATCCGCGCGGCGGCCTCCGACGGGAAGCACATTGCCCTTTACGGCAAGCTGGTGGATCGTTTTGGGGACAACGGCGTGGTTTCCGTAGTGATCGGCAGAAAAGAGGAAAAGGAGCTTCACATGGAGCTTTGGCTGATGAGCTGTCGTGTTCTGAAGAAGGACATGGAGTTCGCCATGCTGGACGAGGTGGTTACCGAGGCAAAAGAACAAGGTATTGACCGCATTGTGGGCTACTACTACCCCACCGCTAAAAACAATATGGTAAGAGAGCTTTACGGCAAGTTTGGCTTTACCAAGGTCAGTGAGGACCAAGAAGGCAACACCGTTTGGGAGCTTCTTACCGAGAATTATCAAGTGCAAAATCACGTTATTCGTATCAACGGAGGAGATTTGAAATGACAGAAGCAGAACTTTTTACCAGACTGAACAAGATTTTCCGCAAGGTTTTTGACGACAGCAGTATCGTCGTGACCCGCAAGACCACTGCAAAGGATATTGAGGATTGGGACAGCTTGGAGCATATCACCCTCATCGGCGCTGTGGAGCGTGAGTTCAAGGTGAAGTTCACCATGAAGGAAGTCAGCTCTATGAAGAACGTGGGTGAGATGGCTGATCTCATCGCCGCAAGAGCGAAGTAAAAAAGGCATAAAGAGACCGCCGGGAGTAGTGTGAAGCTACTCTCGGCGGTTTTTCGTTTTGGGAGGAAAGGGGGGCGCGCCCAACCCCTTTTTGTAAAAAGGGGTTGGATCCCCAAAAACTTTCATTGCCGAAAACTAACGTTTTCGGGAGGTAAAATATTACAAGATATAGTCGGTAATGCAATCGTACCAATGGACGTAGGTTTCGCCGTTCACGGTGAGGGTTTCGTTTTCGGGGAGCATTTCTGTCCACAGTTTGCCGTAGCGGCTATACGCCCAGTCGTTTCGGTTGAATCTGCGCCACAGAACCGTTCTGCCGTTTTTATCGAGGAACTGTTCTGACAGAGTTCCGTTATTGTAAGTTTCGCAATCCACGACGCATACGGTATCATGGGTTTTGCCGTCGATGGTGACGGTATACCGACCTACCACGTCCAAGAGGAATTCTTTCTCCTTTACAGTCAAGGCGTTGTCCTCGCGGGTAATATCCCCTTTGGGGGCGATGTGGATCTCGTTGCCGCAGTTATCCTCACCGAAGCCCCAATTTGCAAGGAAATTCTCTCCGTCTAAGAAGGTATAGTACCTCTTGACGCCTTCTTCCTCGTGGCTTTCAGCCAGCAAACGGCAATGGGAATCGGTGAGCTGTGCCACGAAGCGGCGCTCTACTTTTTTCTGTCCCCCGGCGCTGTTACAGCCCATGGGGTCGGTCTCTATGGCGACGATCTCCACGCCCTCGATGCCGTGGACCTCGGCTTTTCCCACAACCGCCATCTCGCAAAGCTCGGTACGCTTCTTTTCCGGGAAGTCATACATCGCCCAAGAGAGCTTTTCGCCCAATTTGGGGACTAAAAACCAGCCCATAATTTCTTCCCATTGGACGGGAAAGGGGGCTTTATCAGATCTTTCGATGGTATACGCAGGCAGGATCATAGGCAATTTTTTCATATTGGTTTCTCCTTTTTGTGATTTGCAGGGATAATGTTGCTTGAATTTTTCCTTTGCGTAATGCAGGCGGCTTTTCACCGTACCGATGGGAACGGAAAGCTTTTTGGCGATCTCTTCCTGGGAGAGATTTTTGAAGAAATACAAGTAAAGGATCTGTTTTTCTTTATCGCCCAGAGATTCCAAGGTCTCCCGCACGGTGGTTTGGACGGTGATTCCCTGCCTGCCCATGGACAGAGCCGATTCTGAGAGGGTATCCAAGGAAATGTTCATGTCCTTTGCTTTTCTTCTGTAATAATCGTTGCATTTATGGCTTGCGATACCGATCAGCCACCCCTTGAAGGCGGCGGGATTTTGCAGGGAAGAAAATTTTTCCGTTGCGGTTAGGCAGGTTTCCTGGATCAAATCCTCCGCATCGTGCTTGTTCCCTATTTTGAACTTCACGTAGCGTTCCAGAGGCAGGTAATTTTCCTGCAGCAGCTTTTCAAATTCAATCAAATTATCACCTCCTTGAAAAGTGTTCTTGAAACCGGTTTCACTTATATAGTCGAACCAAGTTGCCAAAAGGTTCAAAAAATGAAAAAAGAATAACATACTTTTTTTGATTTGTCTATAAGAACGGATTAAGGGCCTTTCTTTGAAAAGAAAGGCCCTTAAAAATCCGAAAGAAACTTGAATGCCAAAAACTATCGTTTTTGGAAAAAGAAGGAACGGGTATTATATGGGAGTGAACTCCAAGGTGAAGGAGCAAGGTTCAAACCACTCCTTGCCGGGATATTTACAGCGGTAAATATACTTGTTCCCCTCTTGCTCCCGCAGCATGGCACAATAGCCGCCATAATAGGTATTTCGGTACATATTCATTTTCTGATTTACGTCATATACCCAACATCCGTAGTCCACAGAAAGCAATCCCAGCTCGGAAGAAAAGGTAAAACGATAGGTATCATACCCGTCCATCAAAGTCAAGTTGCGGATCTTTTTCCCCAATGATTTCTTACCGCGTCTATCCCTAACAACGCCTTCGGCTACAATGGAACCTTTTCCGTAAGAAACGGCAAAGAAGGGATCGATCGTGGTGGGATACTGTGAAAAATTCTCTACACAAACGGAATACTGTCGGTTAGGCTCCAAGCAGATAATATCCGTCAGCAAATACGGATAGCCCAGCAAAAGGTTGTACGAGCGATGGGTCTTCAACCACTCCAATTCAGACTCGGTCAGATTGGTATGGTACATCTTTTCATTCAGCGCTTGACGGTACTGTATTTCTTTTTGGACATCTACAGGTATTTCCATGTCTGCTCTCCTTTCCGATAAAAAACGTACTTACCCCTCGGAGCAAGTACGTTCTTTTTTGCTATTCAGCGGTGCGAAGTAAAACGGTTCGTACCTGCCTTGCGTACGTTTATGATACCATAAACGAGGAGATTTGTCAAGGTGGCGGGAAATACCCATATAATCTATCCCCCCCGAAAACGGCAGTTTTCGGCAGGAAAAGTTCTTTCGGGTTTTTAAGGGTGTTTTCTTCCAAGAAAGCACCCTTAATTCGTACCTTATTTCAATTTCTCTGCGATGACAGGCTTTAATGCCTCGGCGACCAAATTGCCCAGCCATTTTCTGCCCTGGGTGTTGGGGTGGATGCCGTCATCGGCGAGGTACAGGGTACCGTGGGCGACCCCTTCCGCCTGGGCAAGTCCGTCCAGGGGAATATAGGCCACTGCGTACTCACGGGCGAGGCGGCGGATCACCTCGATCTTACCGTAGAGATCCATGCGGAACTCCCGGGTAGCGGGTGTGGGGAGACAGAAGGGCTCCATCATGATCACGGGGATATTCCGTGCCTTCAATGCCTCCAGCACGGTGCGGTAATTCTGCTCCGTCATCTCGTGGGTGGTGTTCACCAAAGCGCATTTATCAAAGATGTGCCAGCTATCGTTGACACCCACCAGAATGGTGACGATGTCCGGATCAAGATCCAAGAAATCGGATTGCAGTCTCTGCACCAGATGCTCGGTACGGTTGCCGCCGACGCCGCGGTTAAAGAAGGTAAATTCGGTCTCGGGGAAGGCTTTGCGGAGAAGATCTGCTGCGACGGAAGCGTAGCCGGGGCCAAGATCCATGGGATCTTCACGGTTTCTGCCTGCATCGGTGACGCTGTCACCTTGAAATAAAATACGCATATCAGTTCTGACCTCTTCTTGCCTTGGCCTCTGCCTTCAGACGGGCATCCTTATCCAGGATGCGCTTACGGAGACGGATGCTCTTGGGAGTGACCTCGATCAGCTCGTCGTCACTGATAAACTCGATGGCCTCCTCCAGAGAGAAGATGATCGGGGGAACCAAGATCAGTTTTTCATCCGCACCGGAGGAACGGATGGCGGTGAGGTGCTTCTGCTTGCAGGGGTTGACAACGATGTCGCCCTGCTTGGGGTTCATACCCACGATCTGACCCTCGTAGACCTTGGTAGCGGGCCCTAAGAACATATTGCCGCGCTCCTGGGTGTTGTACAGACCGTAGGAGGTGGTCTCACCCGCCTCGGAGGCAACCAGAGAGCCGGTGAAGCGCAGCTGGATCTCGCCACGGAAGGGCTCGTAGCAATCGAACACGGTGTTCATAATGCCCTCGCCTCTGGTCATGGTCATAAACATACTGCGGTAGCCCAGCAGACAACGGGTGGGGATCTTGTACTCGATCTTCATGCGGGTGCCTGCGGCGTTGGGGTTCATGGCCAACAGCTCGCCCTTACGGCGGCTGAGCTCCTCGATGACAGAGCCGGAATATTCATTGGGAACGTCGATATACACCAATTCAATGGGCTCGTGACGTTCGCCGTCGATCTCTTTGTAAAGCACCTTGGGGGTGGAGCAAGACATCTCGTAGCCCTCGCGGCGCATATTCTCGATGAGGATGGAGAGGTGCATTTCGCCTCTGCCGCAGACCTTGAAGCTATCGGTGGTGTCGCCGTCCTCCACACGGAGGGAAACGTCCTTCTGCAGCTCCTTATACAAGCGGTCGCGGAGCTGACGGGTGGTAACGAACTTACCCTCCTTGCCCGCAAAGGGAGAATCGTTGTCAGAGAAGGTCATCTCCATGGTGGGCTCGCTGACCTTGACGAATTCCAAGGGCTCGGGGCACAGCACGGAGGTAACGGTATCACCGATGGTGATGCTTTCCGCACCGGAGAAGCAGACGATGTCGCCCACGGAAGCGGATTCAACGGGAACACGGTTCAAGCCGTCGATCTGATAGAGACTGACGATACGGGTCTTCTTGGGAGCGGCGCCGGTGTGGAAGTTGGTGATACACACCTCCTGGTTCACCTTCACGGTACCGCGCTCGATTCTGCCGATACCGATTCTGCCCACGTACTCGTTGTAGTCGATGGAGGAAACCAAAAGCTGAAGCTCCTCCTCCGGCTCACCCTCGGGAGCGGGGATATAATCCAGAATGGTGCGGAACAGAGGCTGAAGGTCGGTGCCCTTTTCGTAAGGGGTAAGAGAAGCGGTGCCGTCTCTGCCGGAGCAGAACAACACGGGGCTTTCCAGCTGTTCGTCGTTGGCATCCAAGTCGATGAGTAGCTCCAAGACCTCATCGGGAACTTCGTCCAGACGGGCATCGGGCTTATCGATCTTGTTCACCACAACGATGACACGGTGGTTCAGCTCCAAAGCCTTCTGCAGCACAAAGCGAGTCTGAGGCATGGGGCCTTCTGCGGAGTCTACCAGCAGGATAACGCCGTTTACCATCTTGAGGATACGCTCCACTTCGCCGCCGAAGTCGGCGTGTCCGGGAGTGTCAACTACGTTGATCTTCACATCCTCGTAGTGGATGGCGGTGTTCTTGGCAAGAATGGTAATGCCGCGCTCACGCTCCAAGGCGTTGGAGTCCATAACACGGTCCTCCGTTACCTGATTGTCACGGAAGATACCGCCCTGCTTTAACATTTCGTCCACCAAGGTGGTCTTACCATGGTCAACGTGGGCGATGATTGCGATGTTTCTTAAATCCTTACGTACCAAAACGGTTTGCTCCAATCTATCATACTACAATTTTTATCGACATATTGTACCACATTTTTGTCCTTGTGGCAATGAAAATTCCTACAAAATTTAGAAATAGACGGAGGTATTCTTTCGTCACATTCTATCTAATATCCAGTCCAGATAGAGAAAAACAGGGTCGATTTGGGTATGGGTATACAACATACGGCAACCCACAACATCCTCGATCTCGTTGAACATCGGCTTACCGTTGCTGTAGATGAGATCAACGCCCGCAAGCCCTATGGGCAGGGCTTCGGTAAAGGCGTTGACGATTTCCCTCTCCTCTGCTGTCAAGGTATGGGGAGAGGCGGTTCCGCCAAGGCAGAAATTACTGCGGAAATCGGTGTGGGAAACGCGCAACATGCCCGCCAAGATCTTTCCGCCCAGAACGTAGACACGAAGATCCTTGCCCAGATCGGAGACGGGCTCCTGAAGTACGGAAGGAATGCCTGCGAGGGCCTTCTTTGCTTGTTTCTCTTCTTCGCTGTTTTTCACCAGAAATACCTGGGTACCACCGTGACCTCCGCAGGCTTTCAGCACGAAGGGGTATGGTCGAGACGGTAGAAAAGCAGGATCGGCAACGTATTCCGTTTTGGGAAAAGGCACACCCAAACGGGCTGCAAGCTCGTAGGTCTTCCATTTATCGTTGCAGATCTCACTGACACAGGCAGGATTGAACACGCGGATCCCCCGATTTTCCAGGTAGTGGCTCAACGCCGGGTTCATGGTACGCACCACGGCGAAATCGGGATTCGCCCGGGGAAGAAGGTCATCCGCAAGGTACAACGTCAGCTCGACGCCACGCTTTGCGGCAGCGGAAAACCAGAAGTCGATAAAGGCCTTGTTTCGTTTGGCGCCTTCGCTATCGTAGATCAGCCAGCCCTTCATCTCTTGCCCTCCGGCGTGCTTTTGATATGTGCGAGAATGTGGTAAGCAACGTCGACGCCCGTACAATCCAAAATGTTTTTGATATGGGCGTTGGAGTTCACCTCACAAAGCAGAGGTTGATCGTTTTCGCCGAACAGCAGATCCACGCCGCCGAAATCAAGCCCCAATTCTCTGCAGGCACGCAATGCCAGTTCTTCCTGGGCGGGGGTGAGAGAATAGGGCTTCATTTTGCCTCCGGAAGAAATATTGGCACGGAAATCCGTCTCGGAATAGCGGTACATGCTTGCCACCGCTTTGCCGCCAACCACGTTAACGCGGATATCTCTTCCCTTTGAGTTTGCCACAAATGCTTGCAAAAGGGTACGCTTGGGAGACGTCTTATTCAAATATTCCACCAATTGCGTGCGATCATGCGCCAGCCATACCTGCCAACCGAAGGAGCCGCAGGCTTCCTTCACCACCATGGGATAGCCCAGCTCCTTTTCCGCATAGGGCAGAAAAGGATTTTCCGTCCAATCGGTTGCGAAATAAGTCATGGGCAAGACCAAAGTCTTGGGCATGGGAATCTCTTTCCCCGCAAGTGCCAAATAGGTGCGGGCTTTATCGTCGCACAAAGCGATGGCGGCGGCAGAATTAAAGACAGGAATACCGGCAAGCTCCAAGGTGCGGGCAAGAATCACATCCTTATCCAGAAAAAGAACGAACTCCCCGTAGGAATCGGGACGCTGTGCGTTGGTACACACCCGCAAAGAAATTCCCAAACGGCTTGCCGCATTGCAGTAAAGTGCTGTTTGCTCTTTGTATTTTTCGCCGCTTAGGCCATGATTGATGATGAGCGTGCCTTCCATGGACAGCTGCCTCCTTCGGGTCGTTTTTCGAGCTCTTTTCACGTAGTTTACCCCATTCCGGGGCATTTGTCAAGTTTCGGGGATGGCTTTTTTGACAAAGAGACGAGAAAAAGCAAGGTTTTGCCCCTCTCCTCTGTAAGAAGCGAAAAAGTTCATTTATTTTGCCCCAAACCGTTGACAAAAAACGACTCGCGTGTTAGAATATTATGTATTATTTTGAAAGGGGTCTGCTGCTGTGAAGCTTGCGTGTTTTTCTCGAAGAAAACATACCTTCCTTGAAACCTACGCATGCGGGAGCAGTTTGCCCGTTCGGGTATCTTTCGCCCATTTTTAACCGGAGTTTCCCTTCTGTGGTATGCCGCAGAGGAAGAGGCGCCGGTTTCTTTCATTTATTTGCCCAATTCATTTTCAGAAAGGATCTTTTGCAGTTATGAAAAAAGTTGCCATTGTTATGGGTTCCGACAGCGATCTGCCCGTAGTGGAAAAAGCCATTGACGTATTGAAGCAGTTTGAGGTTCCCTTTACCGTACGGGTGCTTTCTGCGCACAGAACACCTGCGGAATCCAAAAAGTTTGCAGAAAGTGCCAGAAGCAAGGGCTACGGCGTAATGATCTGCGCCGCAGGTAAGGCCGCTCATTTGGCGGGTGCGTTTGCAGCCAACACCACCCTGCCCGTCATCGGTATTCCGGTGAAGTCTTCCACCCTGGATGGCCTGGATGCTTTGCTTGCCACCGTGCAAATGCCTACCGGTATGCCGGTTGCTACCGTTGCCATCGATGGTGCGGCAAATGCGGCTTTGCTGGCGATCCAGATTCTGGCTGTCAGCGACAGAACATTGGCAAAAAAGCTTGCAGAAAAGCGAAGCGCAGACACTGCAAAGGTGCTGCAAAAGGATGCGGAGATCTCCGCAAAATATGCCGAATAAGCACACTTTATATACGGACAGGTAATTCACATGAACAAATTGAGAGAAGAATGCGGTGTTTTCGGGATCTACGCTCCCGATCGCCGTGAAGTTGCCGCTACAACCTATTACGGTCTGTTTGCATTGCAACACCGCGGACAATCCAGTTGCGGCATAGTCGTCAACGATGACGGCTTGTTCCGCACCCACAAGGACAGCGGCTTGGTAAACGACGTGTTCACCCCCGAGGTTTTGGACTCCATCGACGGCGGCAATATGGCCCTGGGTCATTGCCGTTACGGAACCTCAAGCAGCAAGGGACGGGAAAACGCACAGCCCGTGGTTGTGGATCATATCAAGGGTAGACTGGCCATTGCTCATAACGGAAGCTTGATCAATTCCTTTGAGCTTCGTACCGAGCTGGAATTAAAGGGCGCTATCTTCCATACCCAAAGCGATATTGAGGTCATGTCCTACATCATCATTGAGGAACGTTTGAGACAGCCCTCCATTGAGCGGGCTATCAACGCCGCCATGCACAGGGTAAAGGGCGCGTACTCTTTGGTACTGATGTCTCCCTCCAAGATGATCGCCTGCCGTGACGAAAACGGTTTCCGTCCGCTTTGCTACGGTATTCGTGATGACGGCGCTTACATCGTTGCCTCCGAAAGCTGTGCATTGGGTGCGGTGGGCGCAAAATTTGTCCGTGATCTGAAGCCCGGTGAGATTTTGGTGTTTACCAAAGACGGTGTGGAATCCATTGAGGATCATTGCGGCAAGGCTTGCCCCAAGCTTTGCGTATTTGAATACGTTTACTTTGCCAGACCCGACTCCGTGATCGACGGCTGTTGCGTTCACGATGCCCGCGTCCGTGCAGGACGTTACCTGGCACAGGAGCATCCCGTAGAGGCTGACGTGGTGGTAGGCGTACCCGACTCCGGGTTGGATGCCGCCTTGGGATATTCCAGAGAATCCGGTATTCCCTATGCCCCCGGTCTTTTGAAGAACCGCTATATCGGACGTACCTTTATTTCTCCCGGACAGAAGTCCAGAGAAAATCTGGTAAGACTGAAGCTCTCCCCCATCGCCAGCGTGATCGCAGGAAAGCGTGTTGTGTTGGTTGATGACTCCATCGTAAGAGGCACCACCTGCGGACAGATCGTCAACCTGCTCCGCGCCGCGGGAGCAAAGGAAGTGCATATGCGCATCTCTTCCCCGCCCTTTAAGTTCCCCTGCTATTACGGTACGGATATCAGCTCCAAGGATAAGCTGATCGCCAACAGATACACCACGGAAGAGATCGCTATGGTCATCGGTGTAGATTCTCTCGGCTATCTCAGCATTGAGAATGCCATGAAGCTCAGCGGCGAGACCAAGGAATACTGCAACGCTTGCTTCACCGGAGAATACCCCACGATGATTCCCACAGAGATCCCTGCCAGACGCTTTGATCAAAAGATCGGCGAAAAAGAAAAGAAATAAACTGTCGACACGACGAAAGGATACGATTATGCACGAGAAGAGTTTCAGCGAAAGCTATAAGAACGCAGGCGTAGATATTACCGCAGGCTATAAGGCGGTAGAGCTGATGAAGGCCAGCATCGCCAGAACCATGACGAAAGGTGTTTGCTCCGATATCGGCGGATTCGGCGGTCTGTTCGACCTGGATCTCACCGGCATCTCCAAGCCCGTGCTGGTTTCCGGCACCGACGGTGTAGGTACCAAGCTGAAGATCGCATTTTTGATGGACAAGCACGATACCGTTGGTATCGACTGTGTGGCAATGTGCGTTAACGACGTTATCTGCGTCGGCGCAAAGCCCTTGTTCTTCCTGGATTACATTGCTTGCGGCAAGAACGTTCCCGAGAAGATCGCTTCCATCGTTTCCGGTGTTGCAGAGGGTTGCGTTCAGTCCGGCTCCGCTTTGATCGGCGGCGAGACTGCCGAAATGCCCGGCTTCTACCCCGTTGACGAATACGACCTGGCGGGCTTCTCCGTAGGTGTGGTGGATCGCGACAAGGTGATCGACCGCAACACCATGACCGAGGGTGACGTGATCATCGCCATTCCCTCCAGCGGCGTACATTCCAACGGTTTTTCCTTGGTTCGTAAAGTATTCGATCTGGAGAACAGCGATATTCATCGTAAGTATGATGCTTTGGACGGCCGCGAGCTGGGCGAAGTGCTGCTGACCCCCACCAAGATCTTTGTAAAGCCCGTTCTGGCACTCTTGGATAAGGTGCAGGTAAAGGGTATTTCCCACATCACCGGCGGCGGCTTCTATGAGAACATTCCCCGTTCCTTTGCCAAGGGCTACACCGCAAAGATCGAGAAGAAGGCAGTTAAGGTTCTGCCCATCTTCGATCTGATCGCAAAGGAAGGCGGTATCGACGAGAGAGATATGTTCAACACCTTTAACATGGGCGTTGGTATGAGCATCGTGGTTCCCAAGGAGCAGGCAGATCTGGCACTTGCAACTCTGCGTGAGGCAGGCGAGGCCGCTTACATCATCGGCGAAGTCATTCGTTCCGATGAAGGGATCATCTTATGCTGAAGGCACGGATCGCCGTCTTCGTTTCCGGAGGCGGCACCAATCTGCAAGCCCTTTTGGATGCGGAGAAGGAGGGAAAGCTTCCCTCCGGAGAGATCACTTTGGTGGTCTCCAACAAGCCCGGCGTTTTCGCCTTGGAGCGCGCTTCCGCCGCAGGGGTGGAGGGCGTGGTGCTCCATAAAAAGGCTTTGGGGCAGGAAGAATTTGAAAAGCAGTTGATCGCACTTCTTGAGGAGAAAAAGATCGATCTGATCGTTTTGGCAGGATTCCTTGCTATTCTCTCCGAAAGCTTTGTAAAGAGATATCCCAGACGGATCATCAACATCCATCCCTCCTTGATCCCCTCCTTCTGTGGAGACGGATATTACGGGTTGCGTGTTCACGAGGAAGCTTTGAAGAAGGGCGTGAAGGTCACCGGCGCTACGGTACATTTCGTCAATGAGATCACCGACGGTGGCGAGATCTTACTGCAAAAGGCAGTGAATATTCCCGAGGGGATCGATGCTTCCGGGCTTCAGAAGCTTGTAATGGAGGAAGCGGAGTGGCTGTTGTTGCCCGCCGCGGCAGAGCAGGTCTCCCGAGAGATCGTGAGAAAGAGGAACGAAACATGAAGATAATGGTAATCGGCGGCGGCGGTCGTGAGCACGCCGTAATCAAAAAATTGAAATGCAACACCAAGGCGGAGGTGATCTACGCTCTGCCCGGAAACGGCGGCATTGCGAAGGATGCCACCTGCGTGCCCATCGGCGCGAAGGATATTCCCGCCATCGTGGAATTTGCCAAGGAAAAGGAAATCGATTTTGCGGTGGTGACCCCAGACGATCCTCTGGTGTTGGGTTGCGTAGACGCTTTGGAGGCCGTGGGAGTTACCTGCTTTGGCCCTAACAAGGCGGCTGCCATCATTGAAGGCAGTAAGGTATTTTCCAAGAATCTGATGAAGAAATACGGGATCCCCACTGCGGCTTACGAAGTGTTTGAGGATCTGGACAAGGCGCTGGAATATCTGGAGACAGCTCCCATTCCCACGGTGTTGAAGGCAGACGGTCTTGCTTTGGGCAAGGGCGTTATCATTGCTATGACCCGCGAGGAGGCTAAAACCGCCATCCGCTCCATGATGGAGGATCGCATTTTCGGAGATTCCGGAAGCAAGGTGGTTATTGAGGAATTCCTGGAAGGGCCTGAGGTTTCCGTGCTTGCCTTCACCGACGGCAAGTGTGTGTGTCCCATGGTTTCTTCCATGGATCATAAGAGAGCACTGGACGACGACAAGGGTCTGAACACCGGCGGTATGGGCACCATTGCTCCCAACCCCTTCTATACCGAGGAGGTGGCAAAGGAGTGTATCGAAAAGATCTTCCTGCCCACCGTTGCCGCTATGAATACCGAGGGCAGAAGCTTTAAAGGCTGCTTGTACTTCGGGCTGATGATCACCAAGGACGGCCCCAAGGTGATCGAATACAACTGCCGCTTCGGCGACCCCGAGGCTCAGGTGGTGCTTCCCCTGCTGGAAAGTGATCTGCTGGAGATCATGGAAGCCACAGCAAAGGGCACTCTTGGGGATCTGGACGTAAGATTCTCCGACAAAGCAGCCTGCTGTGTGGTGATGGCTTCCAACGGATACCCCGGAAAGTATGAAACCGGGTTTGCCATCACGGCAGAGGAAGGCATGACTGCGGACATCATTTACGCCGGTGCCAAGGAAAAGGACGGCGTGATCGTTTCCGGCGGCGGCCGTGTGCTTTGCGTAGTGGCAACGGGAGAGAATCTGCCCGAGGCTGTGAAAAACGCTTACGCAAACGTAACCAAGGTGCATTTTGAAAATGCCTATTATCGCAAGGACATCGGCAAGAAGGCGTTGTCCGTTTTGCAGGAGAGAGGTAACTGACCATGGTATACAGAATTTACGTAGAAAAGAAGGAAGGCCTTGCCCACGAGGCGCAAAGCCTGAAAAACGATCTGATTTCCCTGCTGCAGATCGAGGGTCTTACCGACGTACGGCTTTTGAACCGTTACGACGTGGAGAATATTGACGAGGCTTTGTTTGCTTCCTCCGTGAAGACGGTGTTCTCCGAGCCTCAGTTGGATACGGTATATACGGAGCTTCCCGAAGGCGCTGACGTGGTGTTTGCCGTAGAGTACCTCCCCGGTCAGTTTGACCAGAGAGCAGACTCTGCCGCCCAGTGTATTCAGATCCTTTCTCAGGGGGATCGTCCCACCGTTCGCACCGCGAAGGTATATTTGCTGTACGGCAACCTCACCGAGGAAGCTGTTGCCGCGATCCAGAAGTACGTTATCAACCCCGTGGAAAGCCGTATGGCTTCCCTGGATACCGTAGAAACCTTGAAGGCAGACTACGTGATCCCCACCGAGGTTGACACCGTTGAGGGCTTCTGCGATTTCTCCGATGAGGAGCTGATGGCATATCTCAAGAGCGCGGGACTGGCTATGGACGGAGACGATATCCGTTTCTGCCAGCAGTATTTCCGCAGTGAGAAGAGAGATCCCACCATTACCGAGATCAAGATGATCGATACCTACTGGTCCGACCACTGCAGACATACCACCTTCTCCACCACCATTGACAGCGTGAAGTTTGAGGATGGGGTTCTGCAGGCGGCTTACAACGAATACATATAGACCAGAGAAGAATTGAACCGCCCCAAGCCCATCAATCTGATGGATATCGCTACCCTTGCCACCAAGTATCTTCGTGCCACCGGCAAGCTGGAAAATCTGGACGAATCCGAGGAGATCAACGCCTGCACCGTGAAGATGAAGGTGGAGATCGATGGTGCGGAAGAGGATTGGTTGCTGTTGTTCAAGAACGAGACCCACAACCATCCCACGGAGATCGAACCCTTCGGCGGTGCGGCTACCTGTATCGGCGGTGCAATCCGTGACCCGCTGTCCGGTCGTTCCTACGTATACGCGGCAATGCGTGTAACCGGTGCGGCTGACCCGACCAAGCCCATCGCGGAAACTCTTCCGGGCAAGCTCCCGCAGAAGAAGCTCGTTACCACCGCAGCGGCAGGTTACAGCTCTTAC
>JAZKZH010000050.1:0-3523 GCA_045612545.1 Eubacteriales bacterium | reverse complement strand
AACTTCTTGCGGGCTTGTAGGGGACGACGCCCACGGCGTCCCGTTTGCGTTGTGTTACAAAACGACTTTATGCTGTACTCCGTGCGGGAAACTGCCGATACCGCCTACGGCGGCGAGACGTCAGCCCCTACAAAACCGCATGGTGTATTGACTGAAATCAAGCTGCATTTTCACGCAATGAGTAAAGTATATAACGATTTTACCCGTCCTCTATGCGGGAGAAACGGTCATTTTCAAACCCTTCCCCGGTTCGGGTCCGTAGGGGTCGACGTCCTCCGGCGACCCGTCTGCGTTGTACCATAAAACGATTTTACGCCGTTCCCTGTGCGGGAAACCTCTTTATTTTCCCTCACAATACGGGGTTCTTAGGGAGCGGGCTCCCTTAAGCTCAGCCGTCTTCGACGGCAAAGGGGCGGCGCCCCTTAAGACTTCAAAACGTCCTTCAAATACTGACCGGTATAGCTTTCCTTGCAAGCGGCTACCTCCTCGGGAGTGCCGCAGGCAACAATATTACCGCCGCCGTCGCCACCCTCGGGCCCCATATCGATGATATAGTCTGCGGTTTTGATGAGGTCGAGATTATGCTCGATCACCACCACGGTGTTTCCGCTTTCCACAAGCCGTTGCAAAACGGCACGGAGCTGATCCACGTCGTAGGAATGGAGTCCCGTGGTGGGCTCGTCCAGCACGTAAAGGGTTCTGCCCGTAGACACCCGGGAAAGCTCTGTGGCAAGCTTGACACGCTGTGCCTCGCCGCCGGAGAGGGTGTTGGAGGGCTGACCGATCTTGATATAGCCCAAGCCCACGTCCTGCAAGGTCTTCAGCTTCCGCTGGATGCCGCGGTAAACGGAGAAGAATTCCACCCCTTCGTCCACGGTCATTTCCAAAACGTCGTAGATGGTCTTGCCCTTGTATTTCACTTCCAGAGTCTCGCGGTTGTACCGCTTGCCCTTACACACGTCGCAGGTGACGTACACGTCGGGCAGGAAGTGCATTTCGATGAGATTGGTGCCGTCGCCTCCGCAGGCCTCGCACCTGCCTCCCTTCACGTTGAAGGAGAAGCGGCCGTCCTTATAGCCTCTCGCCTTGGCCTCGGGGGTGGCGGCAAACACCGCGCGGATCTCCCCGAACATTCCCGTATAGGTGGCGGGATTGGAGCGAGGGGTGCGCCCGATGGGAGATTGGTCGATCTGGATCACCTTATCAATGTGCTGCGTGCCTCGGATCTCCTCATGCTTACCCGGAACCACGGAAAGCTTGCCCAACTGCCGCGCCAGAGCACGGTAAAGGATCATATTCACCAAGGAGGATTTGCCAGAGCCGGAAACACCCGTCACGCAGGTGAAGGTACCCAAGGGGAACTCCACGGTGAGATTTTTCAGATTGTTTTCACAAGCGCCCAACACGGTAAGCTTGTTGCCGTTGCCCTTGCGGCGCACCGTGGGAATATCGATCCTTCGCTTGCCCGTCAGGTATTGCCCCGTAAGGGAAGCGGGACAATCGCCAATGTCCTCCGGCTTGCCCGCGTAGATGATCTCGCCCCCGTGAATGCCCGCCTTGGGACCCACGTCCACCAGGAAGTCCGCACTGCGCATGGTCTCCTCGTCATGCTCCACCACGATCACGGTGTTGCCAAGGTCACGGAGCTTTTTGAGGGTATTGATCAGCTTGGCGTTATCCCGCTGGTGGAGGCCTATGCTGGGCTCGTCCAGAATATACAGCACTCCCATCAGGGAAGAGCCGATCTGGGTGGCCAAGCGGATACGCTGTGCCTCACCGCCGGAAAGAGAGCCGGATTTTCTGCCCAGAGTCAGATATTCCAAGCCCACGCTCTTCAAAAAGCCCAGCCTTGCATTGATTTCCTTGCGGATCTCCGCGGCGATCTGCGTCTCACTGCGGGACAAAGCCAGCCCGTTTACAAACTGCAAGGCGTTCCCCACGGAAAGGGTGCAAAGCTCATGGATGTTCTTGCCCCCAACGGTCACCGCCAAGGGCTCGGGACGCAACCGCTTTCCCTTGCAGGAGGGGCAGGGCACGTTGTCCATAAAGGTCTCGTAGTATTCCCGCACCTCGAAGGAGGTGTTGGTATCGTAACGGCGTTTGATCAGATTCACAATGCCGTCGTATTTCGGTTCTCCCACACTGCGGCGCTTGTTACCGTTGCCGTACATCAGCACCTCCAGCGCTTCGGGAGAATATTTTTCAATGGGCGTGTGGATATTGAAGCCGTACTTCTCCCCCACTACCTCGATGATCTGTCCGTAATAGCTGTCCGCCTCCACGGATTTGAAGCCGTTGCAGGCCACCGCGCCGCCGTACAGAGACAGAGAACGGTCGGGGATCAGCTTTTCCACGGTGAGAACGAAATTTTCCCCCAAGCCGTTGCAGGCCTCGCAAGCACCTGCGGGGTTGTTGAAGGAGAACATACGGGGCTCCAATTCCCCGATGGAAATGCCGTGGGTCTTGCAGGCGTA
Source organism: Eubacteriales bacterium (assembly GCA_045612545.1). GTDB lineage: Bacteria > Bacillota > Clostridia > Oscillospirales > CAG-382 > Coliplasma. The sequence continues at coordinate 1,049 of JAZKZH010000050.1, read as the reverse complement.
GTTCTGGGAGAATAAGATCTCCTCCGGCTCCTCTCCCACGGTGACCACCAGCACCAAGCCATCGGAAAGCTTGGCGGCGTTTTCCACGCTGTCTGCCAGGCGGGAGCGGATCTCCTCCTTCAGCACCAAGCGATCCACCACGATCTCAATCGTGTGCTTTAAGTTTTTATCCAAATCGATTCGTTCGCTGAGATCGTAGAGACTGCCGTCCACCCTGGCGCGGACGTAACCGCTTTTGCGGGCATCCTCCAGCACCTTGTCGTGCATACCCTTCTTTTCCCACACCACGGGGGAAAGCACCATAAAGCGGGTTCCCATGGGAAGCTCCAGAATACGATCCACGATCTCGTCCACCGACTGCTGCTTGATCACTTCCCCGCAGATGGGGCAATGGGGTACGCCGATACGGGCGTACAGCAGGCGGAGGTAATCGTAGATCTCCGTCACAGAGCCCACAGTGGAGCGAGGGGTCTTGGAGGTGGGCTTCTGGTCAATGGAAATGGCGGGAGACAAGCCGTCGATGCTGTCCACGTCAGGCTTGTCCAGCTGTCCCAAGAACATTCTGGCGTAAGAGGACAGAGACTGGACGAAACGGCGGTGCCCCTCGGCGTAGATGGTGTCAAAGGCAAGGCTGGATTTCCCCGAGCCGGAAAGGCCGGTAAACACCACCAGCTTCTCCCTTGGAATGGAAAGATCGATATTTTTCAGGTTGTGTACGCGTGCCCCGCGTACGATCAATTCTGCAGATGCCATGTGGTCCTTTCTTCTCAGAACCTTTCTTTTCGAAGAAAGGTTCTGAAACTCCAAAGAAACTTAATGCCGAAAACTGTCGTTTTCGGGAATATATAACAAAGCAAGGAATAGCGTAGTGTGGGTGAAAACCGTTACCTTGGGTTCCGGGACGCCGAGGGCGTCGTCCCCTACGAGCACGAACCGGGTTCGGTGTAAACCGGGGTATTTTCTCCCGCAACAAATACGGTGAAAAATCGTTTCATGCCCAACTTGTTGCGTGGACGATGGTACATTTTTTGCCGAAACTTCTTGCGGGC
>JAZKZH010000049.1:0-47745 GCA_045612545.1 Eubacteriales bacterium | reverse complement strand
TCGAGGTAGTTCTGAATAGCACCAGACAATTCCTGCGGCAGATTTTCCTCATAATCCTGAAGCATCTTCAGGCGGAGTTTTACGATTATCTCAATATCATTTTTCGTTGCTAACCTTATTACCATAAAAACCTCTAAATTCTTATTTGCCGTTCTGTTCCCATTCCCTTTTCAGTATCGCATACTGATAGGTATTTTCATATATGGGATTGCCGTCTTCGTCCTTTACAAAGCTCACGAACTCCACAAACAGCCCCTCGCAGCGCATGCCGAGCTTTTCGCAGAGCTTCTGACTTGCCACGTTGTAGTCCTCGGTATAGGCGTAAATGCGACGCGCCCCCTTCTCATTGAAGAGATAATCGAAGAAGACGTGAGCCGCCTCGTAAGCGTAGCCCTTGCCATGATATGCGGGATTCAGCATCCAACAGGGGCTGAAGGTGTCCCTTGCGGCATTTTTCTCGTCGGGAGCGGTCGCTTCGGACATAGCATCGATCTCACCGATGACCTTGCCGTTCTCCTTGAGCGTGATGGCAAAGTAATACTCGCCGTCCTTAGCTCTGTCAAGTACAGCCTTTCTTGCCTCTTCCATGGTTTCGGTTTTCATGCAAGCAAAGCAATGCACCATCGGCTCGTGCAGATATTCGTATGCGTCCGCAGCATCGTTCTCGGTGAACGGGCGGAGTATAAGTCTTTCTGTTTCAAGTATCATTATGTTTTCTCCCTATCAAAGCCCTCGTGAATCGCCGCGGCGGTTGCAACGGTGCATACGATGGGCAACGTATACGTTGGTTCAAGAAAGCGGATGGTCATGGGCAGAAGAAACAGCAAAAATCCCGTAACTTTGTTCAAAGCAGTATGGGGAAACAAGAGCTTCCCCCTGCGGACGAATCCCCAAACGGCACTACCGAGTTTCATTGCCGCGATAATACCAATCCATATCCACAACCACACAGGGATAGGAAGATGCGGCAGGAACTTGATCAGAGCCACGGTCATAAACACAAGATCCGAGACCGTGTCAAGCTTCGCCCCGGATTCACTTGCACTGTTTGTCCTTCTTGCCACAGTGCCGTCTACCATATCGGTAAATCCGCAAAGCAGATAGAACACATAAAACCACGCCGATGATAGTGGTAGAAATAGAAGCGGCAGACTGAATACAATGCGCGAGGCCGTGATGATGTTTGCAATGTGTTTTTTCATAAAGCGGAATTGAATAAAAAATTATTTTAATGTGATTTTCTCTGCTTCAAATCTCAGATTGTAAAACTGTCGCAGCCATTCCGGCTGTTCGTTGATTGTATCAGATATTTTTGCAAGTGTTCTTTTTCCAATTCTCCTATCCAAAACAGCAAACATTCTGACAAGCGGATTGGTGGAATTGATACTTTCCTGTATATCTTTATTTCGGTACGATTCCAACGCCTCGCAAAATTCATCGTCGGTATACTCTGTTCGTTTATCGATAGAATATTTATCTGACAATGACCAAAACTCTGCCCAATATTCGCCAAAACCGCTTGGATGAGGATTTTGGGTATATCCGTTGTCTATAAAATATGTATTTACCGTTTCCCACGAAAATCTTTTTACTTGCACACCGTCTATACAAACTTCAAAAACATGACATCCGTCCATTCCAACGTAAGTGGTACAACCGTATCGGATTCTTCCTTTCAAAGAGTCAGCAAGCATTTCCTGTTCAAGATACTTTCTCATTCCGCTCCACGATCCGAGAATTTTTCCCATTGGTTACCTCCATTCGTCAAATTCTTATTTGTTCATCCCGTCTACTGTTTCGCAGGATTTCGCCGTCATTTCCACCCACGCCGGACGGAATCCGCTACGGATAGCGTTGCGGACGGACTTCACGTTGCACCAAGCGGCACAGTAAAACGGCACTTTTCCGCGGTTCAGAATCTCGATAGCAAGACGGCTTGTGAGAGCCGAGGCAATTCCCTGTCTGCGATATTCGGGAAGCACGTCAATACCGATCTGCCACATCGTGTCACAATCTGCAGAACAGCCTGCAAGACCTACGAGTACCCCGTTATCATATGCGCCAACGCCAAGCACGTCAAGGTGTTTTCTGTCCTTGCAGAGCGCGTTACTCCATTCGGGAAGATACAGGTCGGCAAAGTCCTCCCCCGTGAGAATACGAAGCTCATAGGAGCAATCAAGCGGACGAAGCACGTCCACATCGGGCAGAAAATACTCCGCCATAAAGCAGATCTTCTGTCCTTTTGCCATCAGAGCCTCGTTCAAAACGTGCAGATACGGCGTTTCAAACAGATGCTCCACGGGATATTTATTTATGTAATTTTCGGCGATCTCGCGGAATTCGGGCGACACCGATGCCACCACATTGTTGCCGTAGGAAACGAGCTGACAGGAAAACGGGAGCTTCAAATACCGCCTCGCGCCGGCACTTTCGTGCGACGTCACTACCACGTTTTCGCTCTTTTCAAAGTCCCTCGCATCTGCCGATAGATCGATAGCAGACTGCGCCATCGCGATCCTCAAAATTTCTTGGTTGGTCATATATTTTTCCTTTAAGGAGTGTATGTCTTTTCAAATTCCTTTTGCAATATATCCACTCTCGCTGTCCATCAACGCCTTGGCTTCCGCTCCGCTGATCTGATCATAGGATGCAGAACCGCCATCCGAGCATCCAACGCATCCAAAAGGCAATGCGAATGTTAAAAGAGCAATTAAAAAACGTTTATTTATTTTCAACATATATCCTTATCCCTTCTGCCGCAAATTCCGCAGTCCCCTCTCCATACTTATCGATATTCTTTTTGAATCGCTCGTCGAGGGCGTACATCTTGCCAAGCCCTGCAAGGATCTCGTCGGTGCAGGTATAGTAGTTGGCGGTGATGTGTGCCTGAAGCTTGGCAACAAGTGCCTGTGTAGCGGCAGAATCGGCACTCGCACCGCTGGACTTGCACGAGGCAAACTCGGCAAAGATCGCCATCAAGCCATCGTTGGCCTCTGACCATTTTTCTCTTGCGTATTGCTTTGTTTTCTGCGTATGCTCACGAAAAGCTTGGGTGTCTCCCCAACACTCACGGACTTCCGCTTCGTGATCGTTCAAGCCGCACCGCGCGTACAGCTCCTCAATGCAGGGAGCTTTGTAGGCTATATACCCATCTATATCGTCGGGAAACAGCTTCGCCGCTGTTTCTTTTGTTTTGCTGTATTGCTCTGCCGCTTGGGGGGTGGCCTTCAAAAACTCACGGAAGGTCACGTGGCGGCGCAGTTCTTCGGAATCCTGCGTGCAAACGTACAAATGGTGCTTCATCAGGTGAGGCTTTTCCGTGTAACGGAACGCCTCTCTCCCGGGGATCCCCAGATCCCCCTCGTGGATATAGCCAATCTCGCCCAGCTTGGCAACAACCTCGCCCAACAAGGATTCCTCCGCAATGACCACGTCCAGATCGATACAGGGCTTTGCGGACATTCCCTCCACGGAGGTGCTTCCCACGTGCTCAATGGCAATGGCCAAATCCCCAAGGGCTTGGGTGATCTCTGTTTTGATCTGCGCAAAAGCAGTTTCCCACGCCCTATCGTAGGGCAGAACCATCACTTTTTTCGTCTTCATTCTTCACTCCGTTAAACCGAAATGGCGGGCAATTTCCTCGCACACTTCTTCTCTTGTATCCAAGCCGTTATCCTCACGCACCACGGTGAAAAATCCGCTGTTTGCGTATTCATCGTAATGGGATTTACTGTTGATCCGTTCCAGCCCCTTGCGGTAGTTTTCCATCACCGCCGCAGGGTCTTCACAGCTGTCGATCACATTCAAAAGAAACTGCTTGTCGGGATCGTCGCGGTCAAAAAATCGATCCACGCTCATAGACTGGGGACAAAGCATCACCGCCACGTGGTGGTAATCGGAGATCTCCCGCAAAATATCCGGAGGAATGTTGGTATCCACGATCACCCTGCGTTCGCTTCCCAAGGACAGCAGCTCCGCCACCTCAAACTCCGCCGCCTCCCGCCCCACAGCGTAGATCCAGCGCTCGTATTCCTCGGGGGTACGAGTCACGAACTCCCGCCAATCGGTGAGGCTCTTGTTGTAGCATAGATCGGGGTGGGTTTCTTCCGTTGCCACGAGCTCGGATACCGCCATGTGGTAGTTCTCGCCGCAACAAACCATGCCGTATTTTTCGGCAAGGAGTTTTACCGCAGTGGACTTCCCCGCGTAAGCCGTCCCCGTGATGAAATATACGTTTTTGAGGTAGTGCTTCAAAATGATGTTTTCGATCTTCATGTCTATTTCTCAGCCTTGATGGTATAGGTGGCGCCCCAATGGTTCAAAACCGTCACAGACGAAAAGCCTGCTTCCCGCAGAGTTTCTATTTCGTGCTGTACGGTAAGGGGTGTGTCGTAGTGATAAAAGTCATGATCACAAATGCCTTGCTCCGCTTTTAGGGCAAGAAAGGTTTGGCGGTGCAAAGTCTCTTCCTCATCGGAGGAAGCAAAGTAATCCGTGAGGATGAAATAGCCCGTTTCCTTCAACGCCACATGTAGCTTTGTATAAAGGAGAAACTTTTCTTCCTTGGTGAAGTGGTGCAGACTCTCCACAGATACCGCGCCGTCGTAGATCCCCTCCCCTAAAGGAAGCTCAAAATAAGAGCCCGCCAGAAGTGTAATCTCCCGATCGGGGAACTTCTCCCGCAAGGCAGATAGCATCTTCTCCGAAAGGTCAATGCCTGTCACCCTTGCAGAGGGGCATATCTTGTAGTAATCCTCCAGCTCCAGCCCCGTGCCGCAACCCAAATCCAAGATGCAGCTCTTCTCAAAAGAGGGCAAGACATTTGCGGTGAAAGGATAAAATTCCCCCGCCCCTTCGATATCATTGCGCATATGACGATCGTAATCTTTCAGCCGCGCCTCAAAGAAATCGCTCATTTTCTCCAGCATACTTCTCCTCCTCGTTTATCCGTTGACGATTTGTGCGTAGACTTCCTCGGGGATCATAGGCGAGCAAATTTCTGCAAGCAATTTTTGGGGAATGCTTCCGCTTTGCCAATATGCTTGCCCCGCCTGCTTGATCAGCTCCAGGCGAGGAGCCGTCACCACCGATGCCTCGGGCGCGTTAAACATAGGGCTTTCCGGCAGAGTGATCACCGTATGCTCGCCGGGGAACATCAGCCGAAACTGTGCCACCGCAGGCTCGAAATTCTGCTTGCTGTTGGGAAATCCGCAGCCGCAGATCATCATAAAACGGAGATGGGATACATCCGCTTGGGTAGTGTGGACATACCGATCCCCCTCCACCTTTTCCATCCGCATGGAGGACAACGGGAGAAGGCGGTCAACCACGGCCTTCAGAGGCGCAGGCATTCCGTAGCAATAAAGAGGAAAACTAAAAATCAAAAGATCACTTTCCAGAATCTCGCCCAACAGCTCCTTCATATCGTCCTCTTGCACGCAAGTACCGCCGCCACGCATACAAGTAAAGCAACCTTTGCAATACTGCACGTTCTTTTCCACAGCGTGCACCAGTTTGACATCGTGCTTCGCCATCTGCTCCATACCCGCCACAAAGGCGCGGGTAATGTACAGAGTATCGCTGTTTTCTTTTTTTGGACTTCCGTTGAGGATCAAAATTTTCATGTTACGTCCTTTTCGTTTTGCAACCATTCGTCTCTCGTGATCCTGTACACGCACAGCGCTTCTTCGCCGTTGTGATACGCTTTCATTTCGGCCATGCCGTTGGAGGCGGCGGTGGCCCGAGAGGCAATATTCTCCTGATTCATGTAAGAATACACCGCGTCAAAAGAGGTATTCTCAAAAAGCCAATCTTTAACAGCGGCGCAGGCCTCTTTTGCATAACCCTGCCGCCAATACTGCTTGTGGATATGATACCCGATCTCGGGCAGCCACTCTCCGTCTATCTTCTGCATAGAGATCCCGCAATCCCCGATAAAGGTTTTCGTGTCCTTCAATTCCAGCGCCCAAAGGCCGAAGCCGTGCTGTCGATAGCTGTCCATGCACCAAGCGATCCACCGCCGAACACCTTGTTCGTCGTAGGGCTTGGGATAATATTGCATGGTCTCCGGGTCGGATAAGATCTCATACAACGCTCCAAAATCCCCCGGGGTGTATTCACGGATGACCAGTCGTTCTGTTTCGATTACCATACCCTTATTTACAACGCCTTTCCGCCGGATATCTTGATGACCTGCCCTGTAATCATGCTTGCTTGCTCACTTGCAAGAAACAGAATGGTTTCGGCAATGTCTTGGGGCGCGATGAGTTTGCCCATAGGAATCAGCGGCACAACCACCTTTTCAAACGCCTCATCGATCCAACCGGTTTGTGTGGGGCCGGGGGGCAACGCAGTTCACGGTGATACCGTACTGTGCCACTTCCAGAGCAATGCTTCTGGTCAGGGCTTCCAAAGTGGCCTTGCTGGCACCGTAAGTGATCTGCCCCGCAAAGCTCTGCGCCGCATCGGTGGAAACGTTGATGATCCTGCCGAAATCACCGCGGCGGTTGATAAACTCACGGGTCATCAAAATACTGCCCCGTACGTTCACAGCGAAGGTATCGTCAATGACCTTCTGCGTGATCTTTTCAATGGTATCAAAGCCGTTTTCGTCATCGGTTGCGGCGTTGTTGACGAGAATATCCACTCTGCCGTATTTGGCGATGGCAGAGGAATAGATTTCTTGAGCGCGATCCTCCGCCGATATATCGCTTTCGAGAATGAGATAATCGGCATTCATTTCCCGAAGCTTTGCTTCCACGGCGGAGGCATCGCCTGCATTTGCGCCGTAATATCTGTCCACGCCGTTTCGGTCTGTCTTGGAGGGAGCAAAGGGTCTATCTATCTTCTTATACACCAAAACTACCTTTGCACCCTCACGGGCAAAAGCCAGCGCAGTTGCCGCACCAATCCCCCACGGGTTGTTCGCACCCGTGATGAGGGCTACTTTATTTTCCAAGCCATAGTCAATCATGTATCATCCACCTATCGCCTTTGTATCGGTTGTCATTTCCTTCGCGGATCGTAATCCTCTATGAGCTCCATGATATCCCGCTCGTATATATTCCCGTGCAGAACGTCGCCGTTGGGCGAAAAGGACACGCAACGCACATCCCCGGGATCCTCGGCATAAGGATTTTCCGGAAGGTTTTCCGTGAAATATTCCTTCAGATATTTGAGCGCGTTCCCCTCGGGAAAAATGATATTTCCCTCTCCCACGGGAAGCTCCAAGTAGGCAAAGCTTGCAAGCAGCTCCCGGGTTTTTACGTTATACGGATTGTCATCCGTCTTGCTCACCAGCCACGCAGGCGAAAGGCGGATGGGAATGCCACGCTTTTTTGCTTCCGCGGCAAACTGCTGCACAACCTCAATGGGTATGGTTTCCTGATGGAATGCATCCACCGAAAGCAGCAGATCGTTCACACCGCTTTCGGCAAGCTTTCCAACAACCTCACGGATCTTTTGAGAATCTTTTGAAAAATAACCGTTGGTAATGACCTGACGTTTTGGAACGTTCAGTTCTTTGGCGGCAGACATAATGGCATAAACCGCTTTCGGATACAAAAGCGGCTCTCCGCCGAAGGCCATCACGGTTTTGAGAGCGTACTGCGCCCCAATTTTTTCCACAGCCGTTGCGGCAACCTCGGGATCGATCCACTCACCGCAAGCCGTGTGGTCGCCCTCGGAACAATGCTTGCAGCGCCCCGTGCAGGCATAAGTCACTACAAATTCTATTTTGTTCAGATTTTTCAGATATTGGTTCATAGTTCAAAACGCGGAATATTCCGCAGTGTATTCTGCTTTCACGAAATCCGTTTTTATTGTAACACATTTTTTTCGAATACGCAACCACTTTTTGAACTTCCTTTTCGGGGCGCAGGCTTAAAAAACGTTACACCCATTTCTCACTTGCCTGCTTGCACAGCTCTTCCAAATACGCTCTTTTGATAAGCGTGTTCTTCCACTCACAAGGAATGTTGTCATAGCCGTACAGAGCGCCTGCAAGACCGCCTGCAACGGCGGCAACGGTATCTGTATCCTCCCCAAGATTCACAGCCTTCAAGACGCAGTCTCTGTAATTGTCGGTTGTCAGCAGGCACCACAATGCGGCTTCCAACGTATCAACCACATATCCGGTACTTTTGATCTCATCGACGGTAAGCTTATCAAATGCAGGCGAAAACACTCTTTGATACACACCGTGCTCAGAGCTATGCTCATATCTCCCCTCCGCCCAAGCCAAAGCAGATTTCACAGATTCCTTTTTGGGGGAATCCAAAAGGGAAAACAATACGGCAGTGTATATTTTGCAGGCAAGCTTAGAGCGTTCATGCCCATGGGTCAAGGAAGACGCCTTTTCAACCAAGTCCTCCCAATCCAAATACGCTTTGAGGTTATAGAAGGCCATCAACGAAAAAGGATGGATTCTCATTAAAGAACCGTTGCCGTTGGAATATTCGTCTTTGCCGCCGCATTCGGTTGCCACGATTCCTTGGTTGCCGTATTTGCCGATTGCCTCCAAACAGGTTTGCCCTACGTCAAATAGCTCTCCCAACGGCGTATATGCGCCTTCATCAAGCCATCTGCAGAAGTTATCCATGATCTCATCCCAACGCACCTCACCGCTTGCAAGGCTGTCCAGCGCCGCAAGGGACATACTTGTATCGTCCGACCACGATCCCGCAGGAACGGGGTAAGTGCCAAAGCCTTTCATAGCGGCAACAGGGTTTTCCGCAAGCTCCTCCCGGGAAGCAAACTCAACGGGAACGCCCAGGGCATCCCCCACAGCATGACCAATCATAACGGATTTGATTTTGTTTACCATCTTCCTGCCGCCTCCTTTACTTTGTGCGCTTGCCTCTTTTTTGAAAATCGGCGTTAATTTCCTCACACCAATCATCGCGAACAGCTTCACACTTACGGACGCTGCAAACCGCTTTGGCTACCGATTCGTACACGATCCGGGTACCTTGTCCGTCAGCATTGTAGTTCACTGCACGGTCCCTATCAATGCCGTAACGAGCCGCCGTTTCCACCGCATCGATGTTTGCGCCGATGAACAAGAATTCCCAGCCGTACTTTTCCTTTTGACGTTCAATCTTCTGCTTCACTTGCTCGGCAGTGTATTTACGGCTGGCGTTCTCCATACCGTCTGTGGTGATGATGAACATGGTATGTGCCGGAACGTCTTCCGGGCGGGCATATTTGTGTACGTTCCCAATGTGATGAATTGCGCCGCCGATAGCGTCGATGAGCGCTGTACAGCCACGAACAGTGTATTCTTCGTCGGTCATAGGTTTAACCTCAGAGAGTTTAACTCTGTCATGGAGAACCTCACTATAATTATCGAAGAGCACGGTAGATACAAAGCATTCGCCGTCTTCCTTACGCTGCTTCTCGATCATTGCGTTGTATCCGCCGATAGTGTCCGCCTCCAGACCCGCCATAGAACCGCTGCGGTCAAGGATAAATACAAGCTCCGTGATATTGTTCATTTTCTTTTCCATTTCGATATCCTCCAAATAAAAATAATGTGGTCGCAGGCTCTCTTTGAACCTTACAACCACATTATACAAGATGATTCAACCCAAATGGTCGCTTGTTGGGAGACTTTAAGAATCAGTTCGACAAATTGGAATTTGTTTGGGTGTCACAATGCTTTCATAAGTAAGTATTTTTGATTTCCGTTTGGAATATCGGGAAGAATGCCAATTACCTCATATCCATGCTTTTTATAAAATTCGGGGGCTTGCCAACTCATTGTATCAAGATGAACATGGTGACAGCCTCTGCTGATGGCTTCCTTTTCGGCTTCACACAAGAGTTTTGAACCAATCCCCTTATAACGGTGGTTTTCGTGCACCCAAAGAATATCTATATACATCCAACCCCAATAAGTACCGCCGAGAATACCGCCAATAAGATTGCCATTGGTATCGTATTCTACGATGTTTAGAGGCGTATGACTATCCTCGCCGACTCTCTCATCGTTGAATTGATAGAGAGCTTCTCGTATATATTTGATTTCATTTTCGGTAGGAGAGATATTCATACAATCACCTCATCAAATTCAAGTTTATCTAACACCCCAACAACACTTGGTCAAACTCAAACAAAGCCTCGTTAATCTCAAAAATATCGTAAATTTCTTTTTGAATGAAATAACGAATTATTTTATCGAACGCAAAGCTACGAGACAGTGTAAGTCCTGCCGAAGCGAGCAAGTCCTGCGTTTCATCCAAATTCAGCTTCAGCGCTATCGCAAAAGCAACGGCAGTTTGCTTGGAAGGCTTGTACGTATCCGGATTGCACTTGATTTTGGAGAAGGTCTTTTTGTCCACGTTTGCCTTCTTGTAGCACTCAACGTCGGTCATTCCCCGCTGGTCAATCAAATCAAAAAGCTTATAGGCGAACGACTTGTCCATGGACTTCATATAGTCTTGCAGGGTTTTATTTTTGACGCCGGAGGGTGCCTCATCACGTGCTTTACGTGGAGCTTTGGGAGCCTGAGGACGAGCCACTTGGCACTCTTTAAAAACGATATTGGCAGATATATCTCGCTCAAAGGCTTCAATCTCTGCTAAACATTCTTCGTTGCGCTCTTCTGCATATTCGTCATCGATAAACTCACTTATTTCAGTAAATAACTTCTTGCTGAATTCATACGATTTACGGTCAAATACGCAGATATACACCATCAGCTCGTGTTCAAACAAAAACTCCGTGATTGTCTGAACCGCAAACTTCAGAACCTGGTCCTTGGGATAGCCATACACGCCGGAGGATATCAGCGGGAACGCAACGGACTTGCATCCGTTTGCCACAGCAAGCTTCAGCGACTCTATGTAGCAGGAACGCAGAATAATGCTTTCACCAACCATACCGCCCTGCCAAGTCGGGCCGACGGTATGAATGATGTATTTGGCGTAAAGGTTGTACCCCTTGGTGATCTTGGCACTGCCCAACCCCAGAGGAGCGATTTTTGCGCACTCGATAGCCAGCTCAGGTCCCGCACCTTCATGCACAGCAAGGTCTACGCCGCTGTAACCAACCATCTCTTTGTTGGTGGTGTTTACAATGGCGTCAACCTTCATCTGAGTGATGTCTTGACGGATTATTTGCAGTGGCATATTCACTTGCTCCTTTTGGCATACGAAAAGTTTTGTTTTTTACGAAACCACATCGCAATAAACAACCAAGTATTCAAAAGCATACAGATTTTTGATAAACAAGGTCATCACAGCGTTTTCTCGGTGTAATGTTGTTTGGTCTGCATCTTTTTCATACCGCAAGTCCGTCACTTCCAATGCGTAACGATTCCCTTCCATATCTGTGAAGAAAACCCTGTCGCCCACGGAAATTTCCCGATAAAAATCGTATTGTCCTTGTTGCGAGGTTGCCCCGATCTGCAGGGTGCCATCATAGATGCTCCCGTAAAATCGGCAAGGATATTTAGAGGTTGCCCCCCAATCGGCGCAGATCGGCAGTGAAGATCCGTACCGTGGCATTTCAAGGATGCCCACAAAATCCGTTCCCTCCACCGAAAGAACCGACATGGTATTATCTCTCCGTTCTTCGGGAACAGCGGCTTGCGGCTCCGGCATCAACGTGCTGAGCAGTTGAACGTATTTTTGGGATTGTTCCCGGGAAGCTTTGATGTTCCACTGCCAGATAGCCAACAGAATGCATGCGGTCGCAAGAACCCCTGCGCCAACAAATATGCAAAGCTTTCGAATTGTAAATCCACCTTTTTTCATAAGCATTCTCTCTTGCCCGTAATCCCTACGATCATCAGGAGACTTCCGGATATGAGCATTGGTATAATGTACAACAACAGATTCAAGCTATCGCCGGTCAAGGGCGGTGTCACCGGCGTATCGGAGGACAAGGTATTTGTCAAAATAAAGGTTGAGGATCGTTCTTCGACGGTCATAACGTATTCAGTTGGGATGTTTCGTTCCACAACCTTCCAGCTTGCACCGTCTTTTTTTGCCGACCAACTATACGACCAATTATTTTCCTCTGAAAGAATCACCGTTTGATAGCTTGTTCCATCGCGGAAGATTTCCACCTCGATGCTTTGCGGCCGATGGGCGCTTCCCTCTCCGTCCTTCCAGAGCTTCAGCACCTTGAGTTGAAGCTCCTCATCCGGCTGTATGGGAGGCAAAGCCTGCGGCTTGGCTGCCACGGTAATCTGATATTGCCATCGACCGTTATCCTCCAATCCCGGCAAAGCCACCAGCACCGCATCAAAACAGCAGGTCAACGTCTCCTGCACCACATTCACAGGCAAGACCAAATAAAGCCCGGGCGTTAATTGCGCGAAGCAGGCCTGACCGGAAGCGTTGGTCACGGCAGTTTTGAGAGGCGTTACCTGATTGGCAAGCACTAAAGTCTCCAAGGTAGAGCGGATCACATTCCATTCCCCTTGGGTTTGAATGCCGTTCAGAATAAGCTTTGAATCGGCAAACGGCGCCGTAAGCGAATACAGAGCATCCGCAGAAACCTCCGCAACCTTATACAGCTCCACACTTTGTCCCGCAAACACAGTCCCGTCGTAACCATAAGTGATCGTCAAGCTGCATTCTTTTTCTGTGGAGATCGGTTCTTTGATTTCGGCCGCAGAAGCTGCCTGCAAAATACAAGGCGCGAGGCACAGACAAAAGCACAGCCAAAAAGCAATGAGTCCTATTCTTCGTTTAGCCATTCATCTTCCTCCTTGGGAAGCAAGGGCTTACTGCCCTTATCCCGATATTTCACCATCAAAACGATCAACAGAATCAGCAGAATCGGTGCAGCCACCACGGGAGTCGCCACCAGCGAATCGATCTTATATGCGTTGGATGTCACGTATAATTTTGGCGTGGCATTCTCCACACGTGTTCCTCGCACCAATAATCTGTGAGAATTGATGCCGTAGGGGGTACAAGTCAGCAAGGTACAAAGATCCTCACCCGGGATGATTTGCACGTCATTCAAGTCATCCGGCCGAACAACCTTGACCTGATCCACTTGATAGGTGATGGTTCGGTTCAACACTGTGAGAGTAAACGTATCCCCCGGTTCCAATTTATCCAGGTCGGTAAAAAGCCTTGCATGGGGCAAGCCACGGTGCGCAGACAGCACGCAATGGGTGCTTTCGCCCCCAACGGGAAGAGAGGAGCCCTCCAAATGTCCGCACGCAATGTTCAAAACCTCGTTGCCGACGGTATGGTAAATGGGCAGCTCGATTCCGATTTTCGGGATTGTGATAAAGCCCATTACACCGTTTCCGGAAACATTCAAGATTTCGTTGTAATTCTGCAAGCGGTCATGATCCGTCAGCGGAAAGGAAAGAGCACTCAAATCCAAATTATACTGCTGTGCCGCCTCAAAATATGCCGTGAAATCCTCGGGGCGGATAGACGCCAATATCTCTTGGTAGTTGGATATGGCACGGGATTGGGTCTTGCTGTTCCAATACTGGCTTACAGAAGGGTAAAGCAGTCCACAGACACCTACGAACAGCATCAGAACCAGAAGGATCCCTATTTTGCTTTTTTTCATAAGTATTTGTCCACCGCCTTACAAAATGGCGGCAGATGGCAGATAACCATCCGCCGCCGTTTTTCGTTTTAAATCGATTTTACGTTATAGAATCAGTCTTCGTAAACAGACATCTTCTTGCGAGTGATCATGAAGACAGAGGCAACCAGGATCAGGAGGGCGCCGCCTGCAATCAGCAGGAAGGTACCTTCTGCGCCGGTCTCGGGAAGCACAACGCCCTTGAAGTTTTCGATATTGCCTTCCAGCTTACCGTCCTCGTTGCCACCGATATCCTGGTCGGCAAATACAACAGAGTTACCTGCAACGTTCTTTGCGATCACATCTTCGAATGCGGTGTTGCCGTCAGCCAGCCACTCGGTCTTGTGGGTTGCATCCACAACAAACTCAATGTCGGCGATGGTGTTGTAGCCGGTGGGAGTGGTGGTCTCCACCAGCTTGTACTTACCGCCGTCGATACCGGACCAAGTGAAGGAGGTGATACCGGCTCCCTTGATTTCATCGGCAACCTTTGCCCAATCGGAGGCAGCGGCATCCCACTTATACAGTGTAAATCCTGCGCCCTCCAAAGCTGCATTGGTGGTGCCGTCGATCTTGTTGACCTTCAGCTCGTAGGTCAGAACGGTAACAGAATCGATGGGAGTATGACCGTCGGGATGGCAAACGTACATGCTGTTCACATTGCCTACTCTGCCAACGTTTGCAGTCTGGTTCAGCTTGGAGGTGTACTCAACCACCAGCTTATCGTTCTCTGCAAAAGCCACACCGTTCAAGGTATAAAGCCCATTGACATCGGTAACCTCAACGGTGAAGGAACATCCGCCAAACTCGCACTTAGCACTGGTACAAGCCTTCACGGCATAACCTGCAGCATCGATATCGAACAGCTTAACGCCTGCTCTCTCGATATAAACGACAAAGTTTTCGGGCGCATCCAGACCTGCCGCTTGGTCATCGTGGAAGGTAAGGGTATAGGCGTCATAGGTGGGCAGGGTAGCGGGCAGGGTAACGGAGAGCCGGAAGGGAACGTCATCGCCGAAGTCGTAGTCGGCAGAATCCTGCCAATTCACGCCATCTTCATCGGTGGTAGAATCGTTCTTATCGTCAACCTTCTTCTCGGAAACGATGGAAGCATGCTTGGAAGCGATGGTGGTATTTTCGGCCACCTTCAGCAAAACGGGAGATTTGGTCTGACCATCGGGCAACTGATCTTCGGCAGTTACGTCCACGATCAGATAATAACCGGCAACCACGGTGAATGTTACAGATTCTTCATTGCCGGTGGGATTGACCGTTGCATAAGGCTCACCGGAGATCTGAGACTTGAAATAGTTTGCAGGGTCGGCAGAGTTCAGGAAATTCTGCAGCTCGGCATCGGGAACGGCATCACCGGCTTGGCCGTCAACGGGATAGTGGTTTTTACCGTACTTAACGTTGGAAAGAACCAAAGTGCCGGCTTCATCGGAAACGGTACCGGTGTAGATCTGGAACACCTTATAGGTATGGTTCTTAACGCCATTCATGGTAAGCGTATAGGTTGCGGGGGCTGCGAATGCAGTGACGCTCATGGCAAGCATCATAGCCAGAGCCAGGAGAACGGTAACGATTTTTTTCATTGTTTTGTATCCTTTCGTGTTTGTTTCTCATTTTTGTTTTTTGATATCCGTCGGGAAGTTCGCTATCAGCGAAGCGAGAGAAGCTATCCTGCGCCCCTCCTTTCTCGTCTGCGCTTTCGGACGGATGAATATACAAGTGGTATGATCACCAAGATCACACTCACAAGCAACAAGGGATAAATACCGGAACCACCGGTTGCGGGGAGCTCGTACTTCGTAAGCTCGTTTGTGATACGAATATTTCCAAGCTGTTCAAACGGGATTCGCACGGCATTGAGCCCCGCCAACAGCTCATCGCAGATTTCACATGAATCATCCGCTTGATCACAGAAGCAGAACCAATACTTCGTGTCATCCAACCGATATCCCGGAGGAGCCCGAAGCTCCTGCATATAGTAGATCACGTGTTCTCTTAAAATGATACCTTGGGTGATGTTGCTCTTGAACTCAAGCTCACCGTGGATATTCGTGATTGCACTTGTAATCAAGCCGCCATGCTCGTTGTACAATCCGAAGGTAGCCTCTCCCAAAGGAGCGCCGGATTCAGCGGCGGTTTTGATCAGCTTAACCGTATAGCTCTTTGCCGCAATATTAAACTCGGCGTAAACCTTTTCGGGAGCAGTATCTTTGATTTTCTCCCCCCACAATGTCACCTCTGCCGAGTTGCTGTACTTGATGGCACCAGTCACTTGCTCCGGGAAAATAAGCGTGGTATCGTAATCCAAGGTATACATAACCGGCTGAGGATGAAGGATCACAATATCCAGCACATGGACTGCGTTTCCTTGTTCATCCTTCTGCTTGCCGGTACCGTCGTATGTAACGGTATAATCTGTGCCTTGCTTCAGGGTTATGAGATTGCCGTTTACATCCTCTGCCGTAATGATCAGAGAGCCGCTGATGTACGTCAAAGTGTCGGTCATGGCATCACGGATATACAACGGACTGCCGTCCGTCAGCACCAACTTTGCCTCGTTGATGGTGATCATGTAGTTTGCGGTGTAACCATCAAAATCTTGGGTCAACAGCTTGCTGAAAAGATTCGGGATATCCACGACTGCGTCATCGTAGTCAACCTGTACCGTAGCGTTATCATCGCCGATATAATATAGCTGCGTTTGGTTGCTCACTTTATATCCAAGGGAGCCGTAAGCTTCGAGCATAGCTATATCGGTGGTTTTGTAAACCAAGGTAAAGGTCATGTTCTGAGTTTCTGTCCAGCATTGGCAGAACTCTTTGGTACCCACTGTTATACCCGCGTCATTCTTGTACCAATATTCGCCGCAGCCTCCCCAATGACAGGTTTCCGCAGTACATTGGCAACGGCAGAGCAGGTTGATCGTTCGAGTGGCAGGGATACCGTCGGACGTCCAGGCATTATCCCAAGCAAACAGATCCTGATCGGTGGCGTCTTGAATGCGGGGAATGATGATGGTCGTTCCGTTGTAGCTGGCGATCACGGTGGCAAGGTGTATATCGTTGGGCAAACGCGCTACCGTAACACCGTTTGGATCCAAAAGTCTCATTTCGTCCGAAATGGCCCAGGAATATTCTGCCCGCGTACCATCCGGTCGCCCGGGAATGCTCACTTGAATCTCCCAAAGAAAACCGCCTCCGGCAGCATCGGACACAAACGCACCGTTCTTTATAACCTGGGCTTCGATCTGACCGTGAACGAAGTAGTTCCAGCCCCACGCTACCTGACCGTCCACCGTAACCTTGTTCTCGTAAGAAAAGTTACCGGGAGTATTCAATGGCGTTGGCGTAGAGGAATACGTCACCTGATATATCCATCCATCGTTGCCCAATTCCAGTTCCCCGCAGTAATCGCAGGTAACGGTTTGCGGAATCTTATACGACCATCCGCTTTCGTCCCAGATCAAATGGGGATCGTCTGCGGTTACGGTCCAGTTATGCCAACCACCGCCGGCATCGGTAACACCGAAGGTAAGACCGGCATCCATGTCCGATTGGGTATAGCTATGAGGTTTGCCCCATTCCGGAAGACTGATCTGGTCGGAGATAATGCTTCCGGGAATTTGGGAATCGGTGTGGCCATATATCAATACAAACCAATCCAGCTTGCCGGTTTCTGCATCCGGTTGCCCCCATTTTTGGAGCACCGTAGGATTGCTCTGCGGAGGAGGAGGCTCCACCGTAACGGTAATCTTCCCATCAAAGTCGATGGGGTCGTCCTGCTCGGGGAAGCAGATTCCCAAGGTCGCACTGATGGTAATATCTGTACGGCTGTTCATCTGCTCGTTGAACGACAGGGTGATCAAACCCGTATCTGTAACAGCCCAACTGCCGACTTCAATTCCATCCTTCAAAACGAAGGTTCCTTCACCGCCTTCTACCATCAATCCGTTGGGAATTTGGTACTGATAGGTTCCCGGCAGGAACCCCTCCGGCCCGGTAAAGGTAAGCGTTATTTTATAGTCCGTACCTGCAGTAGCGATATAATTTCCCTTGTCGTCCTTTGGCAGCTCCTTGTTATCATGATCCAGCAAGGTGAAGAAATAGCTTCCTCCCTGCGCTTCCAGATAGGGCAACAGATCAATGATCGAGGCAGTATTTCGAAGAGTGGATCTTCGCATCCGGGGCATACTCTCTTCGCCTTCGCTGATCGATACGACGGGCCGTCCGTGTTGACCTGCTTCGGGAAGCGGAGAAATTGAGTCATTAGCCCCTGTAAGACCCCATCCTGCAATGGAGCCGTCTGCTAACATCATGAGATCATTGCTGACCATACCGTTTACGTCTCCGCGAATGACATACATCGTAACGGTTTGAACCTCAGCCACAATGCCTACGGTATGATCCTTAAAAAACACCAAATCGCCGGGAGACGGACGGTATGCATCCACATCGGCATATTTCCCCAGAAGCTTCCACTGCGCCGCCATGGAAGCAGCTCCCGTATTGCCCGGAAATGCCTCGTGGTCTGCCCCCGCATAGTGCAAGCAGAACGAAACAAACATGGCCGACCAATCGCTGTAGGGCGCACCGTACCAAGCACCGTAACGGTTGTAACCTCTGCGGACACCGTCACGCCCAACCTCAAAGTTCGTCTTGCTTTCCGTGTACCCCACTTGCATTTTTGCAATGCCCACCAGATCCTTCCGCAGGTCGCCTGTGTAGGGATAATCGGCAAATGTTTTTTGCCACTCCAACTGTGTTTCCGTATCTTCCGTTTGGTTGGAATAACATTCCAAGGTATGGATATGCTCCTGAAGCAGACAGAGGGAACCGTCGACCCCACAACCTTCGTCATGGGTATGCTCCACAATGCCACAGTCGGCAGCACCGGCAAGTGTTAAACCGGGCTTGCGCAGAATCCAAAAAACATCCAAGGAAACAAGGAGGGAGAGCACCAGCAGTATGGCGACCATCCGCGTTTTTTTAATTTTGATCTCTTTTAGCTTTCTTAGGCTTTCGCCCAAGGTATCCTTCACAGCTCTCCCCTCCCTTCCTAATTCATTCCTGCTATGTAAAATTAATTGACAAAACCAAATCCGGAAAACGGCCAAACGCGAATAAATACTTTTCCCATGATATCTTCTTTTGGGATCGCGCCGATAACCGAATTGCGACTATCCACGGAGTTGGAGCGTCGGTCGCCCAACACAAAGTAGCTTGTCCCGGGTACCTTGTAAGGGAACTCCATATCGCAATCTCCCAAGCTTTTATCCACAACATAAGGCTCGTCCAGGATTTCTCCGTTTACATAAACATTGCCCTCGGCATCAATGACCACCTCGTCTTCCGGCAGTGCAATGACACGCTTCAGCAATACCTTGCCTTGATAATAAAATCCGATTAAATCCCCACGCTCAAAATCGCCTACATTCAAAAGAACAACAATTTCATCGTGCTCCAAGGTAGGCGACATACTGTCTCCGGAAACCTGAAGAATCGGCAAAAACAATGTTGTGATCAAAACCGCAACAGCGGCAACCACCAACAGCACCGCAACCGTTCCCCGCAGGGCTTTCCAATACAAAGACTCTCTGCGGATTCGCTTTCGCTCTCGTTGTATTTCGCTTAAGGACGGGACGTCAATTCCTTCTTTACGTTCTTCCGACATTTTTGCCCTCCTTACAACAGACGTTAATTTTTCTTTTCATTTTGGTATCCTTCCATTTGCCGCACCAAACACAAATCAAGCAGCACCGCGCGTTTTGGCAAGTGCAAGACAAAAAGCAAAACCACCCAAGAGGTATGGGGAATCATATCTCACAGGTGACTTTTCACTATTACTAAGATTGAGTCGAAAATGAGCACAGCCTCACCGTCTGCCGCCGATTTGTGACACATCACCGGAATCTGCGCCTTTCAAACCTTCATTTACAATCATTGTTTTTGTATTGTAGCACTAATTCCAATATTTTGCAATATATTTCGACAAAAATCCCCCCTGAAAACATGGAAGAAAACCTATTTTGAGCCTTTATAGCATTCCTTTTTCATTACTGAAAATCGAAGCGTTTCGAAAGTATTCTACTTTATCGAACGTTACAAATGTGTTACAACTTCAAATATTCCTCAAATGACCTCTTTGCGGCTTTCGATCGTGTGATTCCAAAGCACTTGATGATCCCGAAAACGGGCTCTTATCTATTTCAGGAGACCTACCGTCAAAAGCAACAAAACTAACATTTATAAAGAAAACTGATATCGAAACGTTTATCTATTTGTCAATGTTTAAGTGAAAAAAGACTGAAATTTTCTCCGCCTCCAATATTCGAAAACGATTGGCCTGCAAAAAGTGCCAAAACGACTCAACTATGTAAGGCGTTTGTGCACAAATATCGAAAAATCATTATATGCTTGAATT
Source organism: Eubacteriales bacterium (assembly GCA_045612545.1). Lineage (GTDB taxonomy): Bacteria > Bacillota > Clostridia > Oscillospirales > CAG-382 > Coliplasma. Next base: position 27,750 of record JAZKZH010000049.1, on the reverse strand, counting down.
TTCAAGATTGCGTAGCGCATTCGACACTATTGAGTAGCGTTGTCGATACAGAAATGTATTGATAACGCTACTTTTTTGTGCCAATATATTGAAATCTGAAAATATTGTGGTATAATGTATTCGCAAAAAAATATTTGGAGGTAATTATGAAATCACGACTGGTTGAATACAAGGGCGCCCTTTCCCTTTTGCTGCCAAACGGTAAGATACTGCTTGTTAACAGTGCAGAGGCTCGCGCCTATCTAATTGATTTTAACAATTCCGACTATTCAAACGTCTCTAACAAGTTGAGCTCCGAAGAGCTCGCGATGGAGTCTTATCCCGGAGATACGGTTGCCTATGTCTGCGACGAAGGCTTTTTGCACGTTGTGCACGCAGAAAAGTATAAGGAACTTCTTTCGGATAACGAGTGCAGATATTTAACGGTTCCGGAGTTTGCAGAACGCCATGGTAGACAAATTGCTATCGTTCGCCGCATGTGCCAGAACGGAAGAATTGAGGGAGCCATCCAAAAAGGCAAAGCGTGGCTTATCCCTGCGACAAGTCCGTACCCGACAGATATAAAATCTTAATATAAGTCTTACTGAGGTTTCAGCATGGAAGAATGTACACATTTTCACCATACCACCGATTATCATCTCCGCAACAATCCGCCTACTAGAAAAGGAACTTGCTTCCCCACCTTACCATCCTTGAAGCTTGAGCTTCGAAAACAGCGAAAGCATCTTTTGGGTTCTCACATTTCTTTGCGTTCATTTGTCTGCGATAACAATGGAGTAAACGAGGCTCTAATCGAGAAAATGTGCGACGTCCTTTCCGGACACACACTTTTGTTTTGGATATACACAAACAAAAAGGCTAAGGAGTTTTGCCATCATTTTTACGATGTCGTTATTCATTCTCTTACATATGAACGTTTGCGTGACGAATCAGTTGATGACATAATTGAACTTGCCGGATGCTTATCGTTTTCCAAAGATGTTTTTGAAACCGTGATTAGGGAACTGATACCCCCGGATAGAATCGGTGATTTGTTTTACTTCACGGAATCGTACGACGACACCTTCTATACATCCGCCTTTGCCGATGCTGTGTTAGGCGCGGTTTCTGTCTTTTTAGGCGCACTGAAGAATCCAGCGACGGAAAACTCCGATAAGGAGGAACACGTATGAGTTTGATTTACGACCAAGCCAGAGTTATCCTGCGTTCCGACGGAAGCGTACATATTGGTTTTCGAAGCAAGAGAACTATTTTCGCTACCGCGGAGAATATCCTTGCTATGTTCGCCGACCCTAACGAGTTTATCGAAAATAGATACCTCTCATACGAAGATTCTACTTTCATTGCCAACCGTAAAGAGTTTGAGCTACGCGACATGTTGGGTTTAACCTTGGCAGCTGTTACCAACGATAAGCAAATCATTTGCCATTTTCCCGAATTGTTCCGATATATCAATGTTGCATGCTCCTCTGCCGAAACGAAAAATACCCATTTGAATATGACGGATTTTGCATTTGAAGAGGTTTTATCCGACGAGAAATCTTTCTTACTGAGACACTACCTTGAACTTGCAGGAAGCGTGCGGGCTCCTTTGACTATCAAAAAGAACATTCAGCTGAGAGACGAGGTTCAGTTCGCAATCATTCGAGAAATCGTCAACGCCTTTTTTGACGAAGAGCTTCCCGAGCCCAAAGCATCAGATGACATTTCGAAGCGTATTGAAAGCATACAACAAACGTCCCTCTTGAAAAAGGAAGTGGCTCCTGATGAAGAGTATGTGACCGTTCTTCAGTACGCGCAAATACATAATCTTTCGGAACAAACCGTGCGAAACCATTTAAAAGCCGAGCATATTGCCGGTGCGAAGCGAAACGAACGTGGGCGCTGGTTGATTCCAAGAAACGTACAGCCGAAAGCTCCCAATATGCTTGTTGGCAGAACAAGGAAACGAAAAAACGAAGAAAAGGCTTATAGGCGTCCTGCAAACGGCAGTGCCGCGGACGTGGAGGCGCACATCATCAAGCAACAGCTGTTCACACACGCGGTTGCTCCGTTTATACATACTTTCCAGGAGCTGGATTACTATACCAAGCGAAGCTATCACGAGGTTAGGTGGAACGGACGCCCCTGCTTAATTATCGATGTCAATCCGGATTATCGGTGCACCATCGATAACAAAACCAATCGGGAGCGAATGATGGCAGGAGAAGCGCCCAGAGTGCCGCAGAAAAACAAAGAGGACCGTAGCTTCGACCTCCATCACGTAGGTAGACACGCCGCATCTCCCTTCGCTTGCATTCCGGATTATGACCATAACGGCTCCGGCTTTTCCTCCATTTTCCATCAAGGGTCTCACGGTGAAAATTTGCATGATACCGTCTTTGCCAGCGACCGTAAGCAATTTTGGCAGACCTATATTGAAGAGTACGATAAGGCCGGAAGGTTTGAAAAAATACCGTATTTGAACTCCCGGGCTAAAAGGAAGAAATAGTTTCCATGGGACGAAAAAAGAAAGAATCCTTCACAACAGAGCTGGAAGCACGAAAACAAGACCTAATGCGACGATTTGCCGACGAATCGCCCTTGATAAGGGATAGCCTGGTTAAGGATTTACCGGCTTTTAACGCCGTGTTAAATATCCACGCCGAATCGTTCGAAGAAATCACTTTGCGGCATCTGGCCAAACAGCAAGACATTGCTTATAATCCGCAAAAACCACCCATTCCTCCTTGTCCGTTTTGTCGCCAAACTGATACGGTAGGTAGAAAAACAGGGTTCATGTTCCGTTGCAAGCATTGCGAGAAAACTTTTTCTGCTACCCACAAAAGTATCGCTTCGGGAACAAAATGCGATGCTTTAACCTGGATGAAGATTTTGCAGAGCCTTTTAAATAACGTCGGTATCACACAAACATGTGAATACTGTGGAATATCAGAAAACACTTATTACAACATTCGGAACAGAATGTTTTACGCGATGTCTATTCTACTAAAGGATTTGAGACTGTACGGAAACATTGAAGTGGATAATACCTTTGTCCGGGTCAGTTACAAGGGAGTCAATTTACAAGAAAGCGGATTTCCGGAGGACAGCATCTTTTTTGATGATTCTTTTAAGCCGCGCGCAGCCAGAGACCGAGGCGGTGCGGTGTCATCAAGTGTAAAAAATGCCAATCACATCTGCGTTTTCACCGGTATTGATGACCGGGGGCATGTTTTAGCTCGGTTTGTGGGCGTAGGAAACATCAGCTATCTTTCGCTGAAACACTACATACCGTCTGAACTCTTCCTTTCTCAGGTGCCTCAAACAGACCCGTTCGCACTGGCCAAAAAGCAACGCAAGGATAAAAACCAAAAAGAGCCCGGGACGAAGCCGTTGCAAAAATCCAAGATAATTGCGGACAAAGAGGGGGCCATCCGGCGTTACGCCGAAACGCTCGATATTGAATTTGAGTCTCACGTGTATCGCAAAGACGGGGTACAGAGGCGACTGTATAAGGGTGCTTTAGGCATCCAACATGTCAACGCCTTGCACCGCCGTTTGAAAGACTTCCTTCGGTTGCACGGATATATGTCCTCCAAATACCTTCCCGGCTTCTTAATCCTGTTCGAGTTTTTGGAAAACACGCATGCTACAGAGGAAGCGATTGCCGAGTTGTTTCGGATTATTGCATGTCCCGGTTTGGGAAAATCTTCATCTTTTTTCAAGGATATGTTTACGGTTCCCAACTACCTTGTGGAGTGGTTGCATAGTGAGCATCCTCTGAAGAAGCTACCGCACAACAAATTGCTTGCGTTTTACCTGATGGATATCATGAAGCACCCCGATGCGTATCCGGATGAAAAGGTTGCCATGGCGCAAATCCAGGAGGAAACCCAATATACAGCTCCAACAATTCGTAAAATTTATCGCGAGCTCAATGATGCCGGATACCGAGACTTAATTGTTCAGCATTTCTCACCCTCAAAGAAAAAGAAAGCTTTAGAGAAGCGAGAAAAGAAAAAGGCTCCTGCGCCAACCACCATCAATCCCACGGTTCTCGCTATTTACGATGCGTATGCCGAGGTATGTAAAATCCCCCAGTGGAAACGACCAACCTTCGAGCAATTCTTGGCAGAGAAAAACAAGGAGCTTAACACCAATTACAAACGAACCAATATGCTGGCGAAATTCAAATACATACAAAACAGCGGGTTGCGGCAGCCAGTCGAAAAGCGCAACAAGGAAGTGCCCCGCGACATAGCGTTCGAATTGCTTCGTGCTTATGAGGAACTGAGAACGAGCTATTTAGAAACGGGCGAAGATTTGCCTCATGTTGAAGAGATGGCCGCCGTTATAGGTGAACGCTACAATGTCGCTGTTAGTACCGTTAAGCGGCATGTTGCAACAGCAAGAGCCTATTTAAGCCGGCAAAGAGAACTTGATGCGCAATCTGAGGCGGCAAATACGGTTGAAGATGAGGACAAAAATTAACCTCTCTGCCAAGAGGTTAAAAGAGGTTGAATTTAAGTTTTCGTGTTTTTTCAGTTTTCCTCTTGATTTTCCCTGCAAGGCGTGGTATACTATGCGCATAAAATCCCTTTTGCAAAATTTTCAGAAAGGACCCAATGTGCGGATGTCTGTTTCCCTTTGCGTTCCGCACGGCGCGAGAGCTGATGGAGTCAGCCGCGTTAACGTCTCTTTTCCCACAGGCTGAAAGAGCGTTCCCTCCGGGGAGACGGTAACCCGGTTCTAAAAGCCGTATTTGAATAACGCTTCGCTATGCGAGCGTATGTATTTTATTATGAAACAAAACAATCACAGGACGTCTTCTTTGGAAGGCGCTGTTTTTGCACGTTTGTAATGATACATATGCTCGCTTTTTATTTTCAAAAACAAAAGCAGCACACATAAAGAGGTACAAAAATGAAGAGGATTCGTTATCATTCCGCAACGGAGCTTTTGACATTGGCGCGTCAAAAGATGGTTCCGTTGCCGAACCAATGGGAGGCGCAAAAGAGGATTGCGTCCCTGATTGCTATGCACTTGGGCAAGCTGCAAGCCCTCAATCGGGGCGCAGAGCCGGAGGAGCTGGTCGGCTGCTCGGCGTTCTTGGTAGGTCCCACCGGGAACGGCAAGACCTACATCATCAAATGCCTGGCGGAGGTCTGCGGGTTGCATTTCGCCACCATCGACTGCGCGTCTATCACCCAGGCAGGTGTCCGAGGGAAGAACCTGGGGGACAATCTGGCCGCCATCGTAGCCAAGGACCCTTCCTTTTTCGAGGGTGGAATCCTGGTTCTGGACGAGGCAGACAAAATGTTCTACAAAGGGAACGCTTATTATGACGCCTACAGCCCCATGCAGGACCTGCTTAAGCTAATGGAAGGCGGGGAGTACTCCTTCCGGTCCGATGGAGCAAGCGGAACCGCCAATTTAGATAAGACCCTTATCCTGTTGGCAGGCGCTTGCGCCAACATTATACATATTCTCAAAAGACGGTATAACCCCCGTCCCGTCATTGGGTTTGCCGCACCGAGCTCCGCGCCTGAGATAGACGTGGATAATTACGGTCCCTACGTCACCTTGGAGGCATTGATTGAATACGGCATGATGCCCGAGCTGGCATCCCGTATCAATACAGTTATTGCCATCCCGAAGATTGACACGGCCGGCTACCAGCGGTTACTTATGGATACGGCTAAGACGTCGGCTCTCAATCGGTTCCGCAATCAGTTTGGCATGCGGGGCGTGGCGCTGGATATCACCCCCGAGGCAGCGGAAAAGATTGCCGAGCTGTGCGTGGAGCGAAACGTGGGCGCGCGCTCCATCAACGCCATCCTCTCTGAGCAGCTCTCAGAAGCGTATGGCACCGTGGATGATAATCCGTCTTGCGGGAGGGTCGTTCTTCAAACAGACGGACTTGGAGAGCTTCAAACGGTATGCCTGGAAGAGAAGCGTTGTTCCCGCCCGGCGTTCGTGAAAGAAACGTGCTCCGAGGGGGACTTGCTCATTCTGGACAAGCTGCGGGATGAGGACAGCATCAACCGTTTTTGCGACGATATCTGCGCAAAGGCAGCCCTGGAGGACGTCACTGCCGAGCCGTTGCTCTATTACTTCCTGCAGACGGCGTGCCGGTACATGGCTTCTGAAATCCGTCCCTTGGAAAGAAGTATAGCCAATCTGGCGAAGCTGGCGGGAGCCACGAAACTGCCGGAGGGTGCTCCTCCGGGGAAAACTCCTTTTGATATCCTCTGCGAGGACTGTCTTGCGAAGATGTCGCAACAGCTTTCCCGGGACGAGGAGAGCTTGGAGCAGCAAGGAGAAGAGGCCGCGGAACGCATATCGCTGAACCAAGCGTGGGTTCCCGCGAAAGACCGCGTCAAGCACGCTCTGTTCAATCATTATTACAATGCGTTTGAGAGAGCAGGAAAACAGCGCGACGACGCTCCGAAGGTGCTGATGGAAGCCGTTGACATCGCAAAGGAGTACTACATATCAGCTGCCGAGAAGGACGGCAAAAACGAACAGAGAGGAGTGTGAGAGAAATGAAATATGAAATTTGGTTAAGCGATACATACGGATACTTTGAGCGCGGGGTGGCGCACACCGACGACGGGCGCACATTGGAACTGAAAGCATGGGTGCATGGTTCCACCTATGGTTCTGATACGCTGCTGATTGACGACGAAGAGCACTTCAAGGAAAGCCGGTTTCCGTTACGCTGGTACATCAAACCTAACAGGCTGGACTTCTACGTTGCGGACAGCGATATCATTGAGTCTATCCTGTTTCACAACGAGGGTGGCGTGGACCTGCGGGTGGATATCTACGGTATTTTGCCTGCCGGGGGAAGCCTGGAGGTGCGTACTCGGGAAGTGTTTGCTGGTGGCAGGCGAAGGTTGGACCGGAACGTCAAGCGTAAGGCGCGGTATCAATGGAGCGCGGACGGAATCTCCGAGCTGTGCGATTTTGAGAGCACGGTAATATCTGAGGACATGCAGTGCTCTCATTGCAACAACCCGATTCTGAATGGAAGCACGTGTATGAAGCTGATAGCGCCGGACGGCGACACCTATCTTCTTCACGACGAGTGTTTTCACCAAAACACCATACCGGTTTAAGGAGTGTGAGAGAAATGAAATACTGTCGCGTCAACCGCATTCGTTGCAAACGGTGTGGGGATGTGTTGGAGCACGTCAATCAAAAGAAAGAGCAGCCGGTTGCCAGGGTGATGTATTGTGCGTGCGGAGCCGTGGGGCTTGACCCCGGCGCCATCTATTACCGTATTTTGGCCAGCAGCAGGGATGATTTTGAAGACTTGAGCGAGGCGGGGGATGAAGAGACTTAACTTTGCTCCAAAAAAGGTCTGTTTCAACCCTCGTATTACCTCAATCGACTAATCTTAACCCCGATTCGTCAAAAGTACATGTTGACAAAATATGGGAATTCGGTATATAATATATACGCTACACAATCCAATATACTTATTATCGGGAACCCCTTGGTAAAAGGTGCGTTCTCTTTTCGCCATACCGATAATAGGTAAGGATTGTGTAGCAACAATGAAGGAGAGCACTTTTTCGGTGTGCTCCCTCGTTGGAGCACACTTTTTATTTTTGAGAAAGGAACACCTAAGCATGAACACCAAAAAAATGAAGAAACGGTGTTTTGCCGCCACAGCTTGTCTGTTGTTCATCATCGTCTTGTTAGCAAGCTGCGCTCCGGATGACACCCCTGCCTCCTCTTCTGCGGAAAACTCGTATATCGAAAATTCTGAGTTGTCCAAAAATGAAAACACACCTTCTGACGAAGATACTTCGTCATCTTCCTCTGAAACCGAATCCATTACTCCCTCAGAGTCTTCCAACGAGGAACCTTCCAACGACATTTCTATGGAGCCATCAGCACCTCCGGAAGAATCCGATGCCACATCTTCACAAGACGACTCACAGGAAGTCTCCAGCACCTCCGGTGAGCAGGAGAGTTCAGAAGATATCTCGGAGTCTCCCGTACATGTCCATGAATGGGAAGAAGCCGATTGCGAAAATCCCAAAACCTGCGTGTCATGCGGAGAGACCGTCGGTAATGCCGCAGGACATGATTGGCAAAACGCTACGTGTACATCTACCAAGACCTGTGCGACCTGCAAAAAGACCGAAGGCTCTGCCAACGGGCACGATTATGCGGATGCGACCTGTACAAAGCCCAAGGCTTGTAAGGTCTGTGGGAGCACCACAGGCTCTGCCAATGGGCACAATTACAACGAAGCCACTTGCACGAAACCCATGACCTGTAAGGATTGTGGGAAAACCGTGGGCTCGTACACGGGGCATGATTGGGCAACAGCTACTTGTACTGAACCGAGAATCTGCAGATTTTGCGGGAAGACAACCGGGGAGCCTAACGGTCATGCATGGGTACGCGAGTGTACAAAACCCATGACCTGCGAAGTTTGTGGAGAGACCCAGGGCGACGTGCAGGAGCACGATTACAAAGAAGCTACTTGCACGAAGCCTAAGACTTGCAAGGCGTGCGGAAAAACCAAGGGTTCTGCTTTAGGGCACGATTACGAGGGTGGCAAGTGCGCTCGCTGTGGTGAACAGGACCCGGGTACTGAGAACAGGGATGAAAGCGTCGTATACGGTGACTCTCCTGTGGTAATGACGGTTAACGGCAAGGCGTACTCTTTTACGTCTTTTGATGAGGTTTCGGTAGTGATTCCTTTCAAGACGGCGGAGAAGGGATTTGTGTTTACTGTGAAGGACTCTGGGCTTACGTACACGGCCAACGGCGACGGCAGTTGGGACACCGACAATGGATATACTCGGTCTGCCAACCAAGTCACAAACATGTTTAAAAATAAGTGGTGCCAAACTTGCGGTGCACGAAAGGGCAACGGCACCCACGGAACTTGCGTGATGTATTTGCAGGCGACGGAATGTCATCAGTGTGGCAAATCTGTCGGAGGCGTTGTTTGTCACACTTGCGACGAAGAGTACCAAGAACCGATTACATATTCGCAAGGTTTGTCCTACTATGTAAATGAAGATGGGAAAACTTGCTCGGTCAGCATCGGAACCTGTACCGATACCGAGATAAATATTCCTCCGACAATCGACGGATATATCGTTACAGAAATAGGCGAAGAAGCCTTTGCAAACTGTGCAAACATAACCAGCGTCACCATTCCTGAAAGTGTCACTGCCATCTCTTTTGATGCCTTTTTGTGTTGTCCCAATCTGACTTTTGCGCAATACGAACAAGGGCTGTATTTAGGGACCGCAAACAATCCATACCATGCATTGGTGATGCTTGCCTCTGATGATATAGAGTCTATCGTTTCATTTAAAGTTCACGAAAATACTAAGTGTATTGCCGATTATACGTTTGCATTCTGCTATAATCTGTCGAGCATTGAGCTTCCGGACGGACTAATTCGTATTGGGCTTCTTGCATTTGAAGAATGCGAAAGTTTAGAGAACGTGCATATACCCAATAGCGTGACGCAGATTGCAAGCAGAGCATTTATGGGGTGTTACAACCTAAAGAGCATTTCGTTTGAAGGCACGGTGGAGCAGTGGAACGCCATCGCCAAGGGTAACTGTTGGAACGATAATGTTCCTGCCACCGAAGTGGTGTGCACCGATGGCACCATGAGTCTGGCGTGAGCTTCAAAGGATATCAATGGGGAAAATACCAAGTGTCCTGCTGACATTGCTGACTCGTTGTTTAGCCTTCCTTGGCCTCCCGATTTTTTCGGGAGGTTTCCTTTTGGCTTTTTCTGCGGAATTTTTGGTGGGATTTCGGTGGGATTTTTTGAGGGAAAAAGCAGGATGACATTTGTCTGAAAATCCATTATACTGTCAGTGTTCTTTCTGCGAAAAAAAGGCTGGCAAATAACGTTACGATTTAGTATACGATTAAGTTCCTCTTTGGTACCCGAGGGTTAGAGAGGGTAGGGCTCTCCCTTTTGAAAACTATGGCGCGAAGCAAAAAACGGTTCCAAAAAGGAAAGATGGACTTTATTTGCACCCTCGCAATTGTGTTTTCGTGCGTTTTTTATGAATTTCCGTGCAGAAAGACTTGAAATATTCAAAATTATCTGATAATATATGTGCGGAAATTAATATTTACAACTGCCTGCTCATATATTTTTACTGCTGTGAAATATTAATGAGGAGGTGACAATTGTGGAAAGGATGCAATTGTATTGTATGTCTGTAAAATTTAGCAAAGCCGAAATGCAAGAAATGGAAAAGGTTGTAGAGGATTTTTTTGCGCGGAACAATGTAAAGACAACTGTACCTGTCGATGTTTTTGAGGTCGCGAGTTCTTTGGGATTTGATATTCGTGGTGCAGAATTTAACGAACCTCTTGAAGGGCTTCTTTTGGTTAACGAGGAAGAAGATGTAATAGCAGGATTTAATTCCAATAAAATTATTGCTTATAATTGCACGAAAAACATTTATTTGAAAAAATTCATCGTGGCTCATGAATTAGCACACTACATCTATGCAAAAAAAGATTCGCAGGACAAGAAGATTGTTTTGGCTGCGCGAGACCACGAGAAAAAATATTATTCTAACGACACCAACGAACAGAGGATGGATTATATTGCAGCGGCAATTCTAATACCGCAGGTAGATTTAACGGATTGGTATGACCAAAGAGACGTAGACGTGGACGCAGACGAGTTGGCCGGTCTTGTTGCGCTGAGATATAATGTCGATTCTACGCTGGCCTCCAGAAGGGTTGATGAAGTTTTAAATGTTTAGAAAGTGGTTCAAACGCAAAACTTCCAAAAGCAATATTAATAATTTTCATACGGTACTTGGCGAACTTTTGAGTTCTGACTATGACAACAAGTCTACTAGGAGCGAAAATTACGCCATACAATTAGTTCGAGTTCACGAAGAATTTGCGAGAAGAAACGAAAAACTAACCACTCTACTAAGCGATTTCATTGACCAGCGCCGCAGCCGTGTGAAAACAAATAATGTTTTTAAAATTATCATATTTGTTTTTTTAATCCTTATGTTAACAGTGCTCACCGGCGCGCTAGTCATGTTCGTTGAGCATAATATTGGCGTTTCTACATTACCTGCTTTGGGTTCTCTTCTGTCGGTTTTGATTACATATCTTGTAAGTTTAATAGCAGTTCTTGAGATAATGACCAGGTATCTTTTCCCTCTTGATGAGGAGAAAGATACAATAAATATGATTAAGGCGGTTATAAGCAATGACGTGAAGGTCGAGGACCTCATGTCAAAAGCCATCGACAAGAGCAACCAAGACGATATTAAGAGGTTGCAGGCTTACAAAGAGTTACTTAACAGTCAAACTATCACAAACGAAGAGTTTTGCGAATTAAAGGCACAATTATTAAAGAAGTTTAACGGCGGCAATTAGGTTTCTCCTGACAAAACATCCAGAATATGGTAGTATACCCCTACAATCTGATAAAGTAGGTACGAAGCATGAAGGAAAGGTATTTAAGCTCCGCACCGTATAAGCCAATCAATCGAATCAAACAAATTTTGAGCACGAGGTTGCCCCAAGGGGTCATCTCGTGCTTTTTCGTTGCCGGCAAACAACAGGATAGGTCAGGCTTGTCACCTTGCCCTATTTGACATAGAGAAAACAAAAAACAGAATAAGGAGATTCTACGCTATGAAAACCACGACAACCAGACTTTTGTCAGTGCTTCTCTGTCTTGCCATGATTTTCGTGACCATCCCTCATTCAATCTTGGCGCAGATTTCCGAAACACTGAACAACCCCACAGCAACCGAAGAACAAGCAACTGCTTCTGCTTCGGTTTACGTCCTTGGTGAGGTCATTGGCAGCCGCACCGAGACCAGCAAGACCTTCCGTATGTCGGACGGTAGTTTTATTGCCGCAGATTACGGGCAAGTCATCCACTACGCCGGTGAAGACGGTGCATGGACCGATTACGACAATACTTTAACCTTCTCCGAAGCGTCTGCCAGAGACAGCGAGGACATGGCAGGATACGGTAACAACGGTTCCAACCTTCGCGTCAAGCTGGCCAACAACTCCAACTCCAATAACCTTGTGAAGCTCACCATGGGCGACTACAAAATCAGTCTGCACTTGGTCGGAGCCAACAAGAGCAAGGCGTTGGAGGTTTACCCCGCCATGGAAGGCCCAGAGGGCAATGATATTGATTCCGCGGCTACCCTTCATAAATTCTCTTCTGGCGCTATCTATGAGGACATCCTTCCCGATGTGGACCTGGAATACATCATTTCCGGCGGCTCGGTGAAGGAGAACATCATCATTAAGGATACCGCCGACAGCTATACGTATACCTTCGAGCTGAAGCTCCACGGGCTGGTCCCCGAGGTGGATTCTGAAGGAAACATCCTCCTGAAGGATGAAACTACCAATGAAACCCAGCTGGTCATCCCGGCAGGCTATATGTACGATGCGGACGGTGCATACTCTGACGCCGTTAGCTACAGCATCGCACATAAGAACGGCAAAAAGTACACCCTCACCGTCACTGCGGACGCCGACTGGATTGACGCTGATGACCGCGTTTTCCCTGTTACGATTGACCCCACGGTGGAGGCGGAAAACACTTCCGGGGATTACATCGACGATACCTATGTCCGAGAAGGGACATCCAGTACATATTATTATTCGTCCGCAGACCTTTATATAGGGTATAGTCCCTCGTATCAACGGACGCGGGCATATGTAAAGCTCAATGAATTGCCGGAAATTCCTCAATCGTCCGTTATTGTGGAAGCAACCCTGAGACTTTTCCGCCACACAGACCTTGACCGGGATAATTCTTTTACCGGAACAGCTGACGAACTGTACCTGGCGGCATACAAAGTAACCGAAGAATGGGAAGAAAACGAACTTACTTGGAATAACCAGCCTGATGTTGGTAGCGAGGTGTTGGACTATAATATAGCCAGCGAAAGCGCCGTCGGCTCATATTATCACTGGGATATTACTTCCGCCGTTCAGGGATGGTATAGCAATAACAATACCAATTACGGTATCACCATCCAGCCCGTATACGAATATACCGGAACGGGTACCTACGCGCAAGCTGGGTTCTACTCCGCTGACTATACGGGAATCCATCCCAGCGTTCAACCCGTCTTTCGCATCCATTACCGCGATACCAAAGGCTTGGAAAGTATCTGGACCTATGCCCCCCATGGAGCAGGCGTTGCCGGCGTAGGATATGTAAACGGATTTAATGGGAACTTAGTGTTCGTCCATGGTGATATGACCACCGAAGGCTCTATCATTCCTATCACCGTCAGCCATGTATACAACAGCTTTTTAGCAGGCAAAGACTTTGCTGCTGCGGATGGTGACATCAATGCACCTATCACCGTTGCAACCAACCATATGGTGGGGAAGGGATGGAAACTAAGCATCCAGGAGACTCTGGTGCCACATCAGATTGATGGTAGCGACAAAGAATGGTATGTCTACAACGATGCGGACGGTACCGAGCTGTACTTCTATCGGGTTGCAAGTGATAGCAATCAATACGTCAGCGAAGACGGCTACGGATTAATTGTGACCGTAAACGACAACGGGAAGGTCACCTTAGCGGACGAGTATGGCAATACGAAGATTTTCTCCGGCGGAAGACTCTACGAGATAATCGACGTGTATGGTAACAAGAAACGATTCGACTACTCGGCAGACCGAATCATATCCGTACGGTATCTTCCCGCCCAAGAATCGAACTACATTACACAGTTAAGCTTTTCTTACAACACCGCCGGTGCCTTGTCAAGAATCGTTAACTATTACAATGCAGCCGATTATGTAGAATACGAATACTCGACAACATATAACGGCACATATTCCACGACAGACGGCGGGTATCTCCGCAAGGTCACGTACGGCTTGGGTGGATATACGTTGTTCGATTACCACAGCGATGGCACTCTGGCCTCTGTAGTCAACGGAGATACCAATCACAAGGTTTCCTACACTTACTATGGAAAAAAGCGCGTATTGTCCGTCACAGAGTCTGTAGGTGATTCTACCGGGCAAAAAGTCAGTTTTTCGTACGATAGCAAAAAATTTGTCGCTCGAAGCTCAGGGCTTGACGATATACATTACACCACAGATGACATTCTCACCACCGTGTTGTTTGACAACTTTGGAAGAGCCGTCTGTTCTTACAGTAGTGACATAAATGAAGCCACTCTTTACGGAACCTCTTATGTAGAATACGAGGCATTCTCCCTGGGCTCCAAAAAGAACAACAAGGTGACGGTAGATTCTGTTAAGGGCATTACCAACGAAAATCTTGTAACCAACGGCAATGCAGAATCTCTTGCCGGCTGGCTTAGGGGTATTTGCGATAACGGATATCTCGCAACGGTCCATGACACAAGCTTTATGGGCGACAAGTCCTTTATGTTGACCTCTGCCTCCGGTGGCCGCGGTGCCGCCCGTATGACCTCTTTTGTGACAATTTCCGTACCCGGCACTTATACCTTATCCGCATACATCAAGGCAGAAGCCCTCCAAACCTCTTCGGGCGGGGCCTACATCACCTTGGCAGGGACTTCAAGCGAACGTGTGAAAGCGCCCACGAATACCGCCGTGCAAAATGGCTGGAGGCGACTCAGCGTAACAAAGACCCTTTCTGCTGGAAGTTCGATTATTGAACTGGTTTTCGAAGAGGCGGTTGGAACGGTCTACTTTGATTGTATTCAGCTGGAACAATCTGATTCGCCTTCTGATTTCAATTTAGTTCAGAACGGAAGCATTCGTAGCGATTCCAATTGGTCTGGCAGTTTCACCGTAATTACCGATGAAAGCGAACGAACCCACGTCGGTTCCATCACGGGAGTTCCCGCAACGCAGAAGCATGCTTATCAGAGCATTTTTGTTAACATGCCTCTCAACACCACGTTTATGCTCTCCGGTTGGGCAAAGGCAAACTCGGTAGCTCTTTCTCAAGAAGGTAAAACCAACGACACCCCGGTTAACCGTGCGTTTGGCATGATGGCAATTCTGACCTATAGCGATAATTCCAATGAAGCGCACTACGTCTCCTTCAACCCGGACATTACCGACTGGCAGTACGCCGCCCTGGCAATTGTTCCCAGAACGGAAAATACAGCTCTCACCGTTGCTTCCATCACCGTGGCAGCAGTGTATGACTACAATGCCAACACGATGTATTTCGATGACTTCTGCCTTACCGTAGAACCGGCGCAGACTTATGACTACGATGAGAATGGTAATCTTACCATTGCTACAGACGCCGAAGGCAATAGCAGTCTGACGGAATACGCCACCAACGGTGTTGACCCGCAGGCATACACCGCCGTCACAGGCGACAAGTACGCCTACACCTACCACAACGTAGGCAGTGTGAACACCCATGATGTGAAAACCGTGGCTCGCATCGAGAACGATAAGGTCACCCAGACACTTACTTATACATACGATGAGTATGGAAACGCCCTTTCCTCCACGCTGACCGCAGCAGACACCACGGAGACTTTCTCCTCTACGGCAACCTATATCGAATACGGGAACTATCTTGAAACGATAACGGATTCTCTCGGTGGCGTCACGGAGTACAGCTATGACTCCGTCACCAAGCTTCTGAAGTTCATCGAAGACGTCAACGGCAACCAAACGGCGTACAAATACGACAACCGACAGCGCGTGACCAACGTTTATCTGGATGCAGACGAAGACGGCGTGATAGATACCACAGAGGCGAGCGTGCTCTACCTCTACGCACAGAACCGTCTTGCCGGTATCAAGACAGCTACTACAGAATATTCGTTAAACTATGATGCATTCGGCAACCTTCGTTCTATTTGGGCAGGCGGAAACACATTAGCCACCTATGAATATGCCGAAAGAAACGGCAAGCTTACCAAACTTACATACGGTAACGGCGACTACGAGCAATACGTATACGATGCCCTTGACAGATTGGTCAAAGTGGTATATAATGGAAACGCTTCCAGCGGCTACGAATTATTCTACGACGCCAACGGAAGATTGTACAAGACCGTAGACTACCAGGCAGGCTTGACTCACCTCTATGAGTATGACTCCCTGAACCGTCTCATCTTCGCATGGCAGAAGAACGCTTCCGGAAACATCATTCTGGAAGTGCAAAATGCCTACGATGAGCTGGGCAGAGCCAAGGGTTCTACTTACGTCATCGGCGACACCACTCAAACCTACGGCATCACCTATGAAGATATCACCGGTTTGGTGAAGAACTACACCACCCCGCAAAATTCCTTCAACTATTCCTACGACGCATTTGACCGTCTCGCACAAAAGTTAGGTAGCCGACACGCCATCGCGTATACATACGTTGCAGGTTCCCAGCGAGTCGCTACCTACAACATCTCCCAAGCAGATGCTTCCTCGGTCACTTATTCCTATACATACGATTCCCTCGGAAACATCACTCAGATTAAGAAGAACGGCACCACCATTCGTGCGTACGTTTATGATGCCCTTGGTAGATTGACCCGTGAGGTAAACAACGAACTTCAAACCGCGGTGAATTACACCTATGACAATGCGGGAAATATTCTGACCAAGCAGGAAACCAACCCCATGGGCGGGGTTATCAGCTCCGTTTCTTATGGGTACAGTTCTTCTGCATGGGGCGACCTGCTGACAAGTTACAACGGCACTGCCATCAGCTATGATGCCATCGGCAACCCAACGAATTGGCGGAATGCTACCAACATGGATTGGCACCAGCGCTCCTTGACGTCCATGACTATTGGCGGGATGAACGTGACGTATACGTACAATGCCGACGGTATCCGCACCACAAAAATATGCGGACATATAGCTCATGCGTATGTATTGGATGGTTCTACCATTCTGAAAGAGACCATCTATAACACGGGAACGGTCGCAAATACCCTGTACTATTACTACGACGAATCCGGCATTTCGGGCTTGGAATACAATGGTACTAAGTATACCTACGTCAAGAATCTGCAAGGCGACGTTGTCCGAATTATTGATTCTTATGGCGCAACCGTAGTGGAGTACAAGTATGACGCCTGGGGCAACATCCTGTCCGTCACCGGCTCCATGGCAAGCACGCTGGGAGCAACCAACCCCTTCCGGTACCGCGGGTATTACTACGACACCGAATCCGGATGGTACTACCTGAATAGCCGGTATTACGACCCGCAGGTTGGACGATTTATCAACGCTGATAGCTACGTTTCTACCGGGCAAGGACTTATGGGCTATAATATGTTCGCATATTGCCTGAATAACCCTGTTGTCAGGAAAGACCCTGCAGGTACTGTAGGTGTTGTCGTAACCACCATGGACGATGGCAACCCGCTTAATGATTTGTGGGCCTTCTCCTTGGTAGGAGGCTGTCCGGGTAGCGGAGGTTCAAGTGGCTGGGCCGGCGGCGGACTTGCTGTTGCTACTAAAACGAATGATAATATTAGTGTTGGCAAAATCCTTTCTGACGTCTGGTCCATTATTTTATCAAATATTGAAGCCAGCGTAGGCATTTGCGTAGGAATAGGGAGCTCGGTTGAAAAAGGCGCACTTTCGGCTGAAGCTATGGTTCGGATGGATTTGGTTGGTGCACGCTTCAAAAATGGTAAACTGGAGTTTGGCCATAATGGAGCATCGGGTGTAAATATTTCCGCCGATGACATTACTTTAGGTCCGCAACATAGCACTTTTGAAACCTTTTCTGGGGAACGTACTGTTGAGGACCCTTCTTACGGGGATTGGGGATTATCTAAGGGAAAAGCTACTGCGTTTATTATTGGATACCATTACAATGTGAGTGTTTCTTATTGGGGAATTGCAAGTGATTTATACGAATACTTCATGTCCCTATGAAAGGAGGCAGAAAATGAGCAAAAAAGCAAAATTTCGATTAGTTCTTGCATTAAACCTTGTATTACTTACTCTTTCGGCACTACTAAAGTATACCGCAGTAATAGGATTTGTTTTTTCAACACTATGGTGGTGGGAAAAAGAGCACGCATTTGAACGTAAGGAGGGTGTAACAACCAGTTATAATTCAATGAAACGAACATTTGCTTCATTCGGTAGATTAGATGCGTATCATAAAACTACTACTGTGCTTTACTACATATCATTGATAGGTAGTTTGATTGGTTTTGTAGTTGAATCTCTTTCAGCAATAGAAACTTTAATGATAAAGTGATTAAAATTGCAAATTTTGAGGTTTTGCTTTTGACAACGGTTCTTGTAGTTGCAGGCTTCTTCTTGTTTTTCTATAGCGTACGGCAAGTGAATTGGTGGGGAAGCCCTCTGTAAGCCCTTGCTCTATTGGAAGCGAATGGTTTAGCGAAGATGGAAGTTTGTCTTTCAGCACTTTTGAAAAATATAGTCCGGCTAATTATATGACTCAAGGCTTTCTGACCGCTGGAAATGAAAAGATACCGATTTACATTACGCTTGGGCATGACGGCTATTTTTATGTTCTGTTGAACGATAAACCGTTCGACTTTAACGAACATTTTGAAACACTGGAAACATGGGAAGCGATTGATTGCGAAGAAACGGAAAACAAGGTCGTCATTTATCTAGAAGTGATAGAAACAACGTATTATACAGAAGGGCAGGAAATGAAATTAATTTACAAAAAGAAATAATTTGATGAGAACCGGGCTTAACCGCCCGGTTCTCGTTGTTCCTGTCACTTTTGTTCTTCCTCATGAGCCACTCACGGCACAATATTGCAAACACCGTCTTTCGAACACCTGCGACTTTCCGCAGGTGTTTTTCTTTACCCTTTGCGTTCGTGCCCATTTGTGCGAAAATGGCTCACAAAGAAAGCCCCGCATCATGCGAGGCTCTGTTAGACCATTTGAAGTTTTCACCACGCCAGGCGGTCGCTCAAAACTTGTTCAGCTTTCTTCGCCGTTTTTGGGCTATGGAGTTGCACAAGCTGTATCTCGGCGATTTCATGTAAATCAACAGTCTCTATGCGTTCCCTGGCGTGGTGGTATCCAACGGCAAAAAACTTTCCGCCTTCAAACAAAAGACGCTTGGGCATAAAGTAGACAGCTTTGGCCGACTGTGCCCCGGCACGATGGAAAGACTTCCTAAACATGACGCTTTGGCGGGTGCCAATTGCCTCGCTCATCACCATATGGGCGCGTTTAATGTTCTCAGGGAGCCGTGTTTCGTTTGTTCTCTCCGTGACGATAGAAAGTCTTTCTTCCTGGTATACCGTCACCAAAGGCATTAAGGACTGCAAAACCTCGGTAACCTGTTCCTTTGATAAGTAGGGATTGCTGTCAACGGCAAAAATCAATTTGCTCAACGACTCGTCGTTGAGTGGGCGTTCCTCTACCCATGCGCCGTGCTTATCCCATTTGTGCCTGGTACGCACGTCTATGCCAATCTCCTGCATATCCCGTAACGTGTCCTTCATCACCGCCTTGTTGTAACACAACCCGTAGGGCTCGAGAAAGGAGTTCAATCTCACAAGATTCATCGGATGCTTGGCGTCAGTGTGCTTGTACAGCGCCCACAGCATTATCATAATGCGTTGTCTGGTGGATTTGATTTTAGGCATAATCCTCCTTATGCACAGCAAGGCACCGCAGGGCGGGCTTCCAGTGCGTTTCGTGTGATATAACAATCCTGTGCGGCAGTGCGTGCCACGGAGGATTTTTCAATATACTTCTGGTTGCTCTTGCAGAATGCTTTGAGCCATATGTAAAGGGAAACGTAATGTTCCAGATATTTAGAGCTCACTCCGTAATAACGAGCGAGGAATTGGCGGAGGTGCATATGTAAAGCGTTTACGTGTTGAAGATGAAGTTCTCCTCGGACTTCGGGAACGCGTTTGCTCTGGTTGGGGGTGACATTAGAATAGAAGGTTTCAAAGCGGTAGCCATTGGTTTCGAGGTAATTCTTGGTGGCTTGGTAATTGTCTGCGAGCATCAGTGCTTTGTCTTTGTTAACATGCTTGTTGACCGTTTCATCAAGCATGGCAGGCTTCATAAATCCGATGCCCGGAACAGCGGCGTAAAAAGCTTTGTCGCCATCTTCTACCATACAGAACACACAGGCTTTCTCGTTGGAGGATTTGGGACGGTTGTCGCTGCCACGTTCAAAAGAGGGACGAGGCATTCCGCTGTTGCTCTTATCTGCGTTCAACTTGCGACCAAAGAATCCTTCGCCTCTTATGTGGTTTCCTTTGTAGTTGAGGGGGATGAGCATTTCGTCCAGTTCAACTTTGCCGGTCATCATTGTAGCGTTTTGGTTGACCACAAAAGCGTTCAGAATCTTGTGCCGCCAGGTGAATGCAGTTTGATAAGAAATTTCGCACTTGGCTGCACAGTAGGGCAGGCTCTTCCCGGCGATGGTCAAATGGATAAATTCACGCCAGGTTGCCGCGCTCTTTCGGCTTCCGGAGAATACCGTGTTCGTTGTGGAAACGAAATACCTTTCGCACTTCTTACAATAATATCTCTGTGCTCCTTTATGGGAGCCTTTTTTGATGACCAGACCCATAGATGCCTTGGCACCGCAATGAGGGCAGTCCGGCTTTTCGTTGATGGTTTCGGGGATAAGCTCACGTCGCATGGTCTTCGCAGCAGGCTGTTGCTCTGTCAGCATGGCCATGATACGCTCTGCGATAGAGGACTGTTCGGTTTCGCTCAGCCCGCGTACCATTTCAAGAATCGAATCCATTTTCATTGTTGTCATCATCTTTTGTACCTCATTAACACTCTTCAATAACAAAAAATAAAGTAGCGTTGTCGCTACTTGTATTGTAGCGTAAACGCTACTGAATGTCAATAGGTTTGAACAATTTTATTAAAAAATATTTTTCTCTGCGCTTTGAGTCTCAAGCTATACGGTCATTTTCACGGTGTTCCAGCCCAAAAGTCTCCCAAAATAGATAAGAGCCCGAAAACGTGATTTTTCACGAAAGCGGTTGATTTACAGAGAAAATTATGATATACTTTGGCCATAATGCTTCGTTAGGAGATGCACAATGAACGCTTTGAAATTCGACCTATCACGAGAGGGAAAGCCCTTCAAGTCCTTGAACGCCACCAACGGCGGGCCGTGGAGCAAGCGTCACGCCTCCGATATGGTCAGAAGCAATTTTGATACCTACAAAGCCGCAAGGATCCCTTATAGCAGGAACCACGATTGCGCCGTGAATTCCGTTTACGGCGGGCCGTACAGCCACGATGTGTCCTGTATTTTCCCCGATTTCGATGCCGATCCCTATGATCCCGCCTCCTATGATTTTGCCTGTACCGATGAAAGCCTTCTGATTTGTGCGGATGCGGGTACGGAGACCTTTTTCCGCCTGGGGCAGACCATTGAACATCAGATCAAGAAGCATCACATCTTCCCGCCCCAGGATTTTCACAAATGGGCAGTGATCTGTGAGCATATCATCCGTCACTACAACGAGGGATGGGCAGATGGCTATCGGATGGGAATCACCTACTGGGAGATCTGGAACGAGCCGGACAACGATCCCGAGGATTCTGCGTACAGACGCTGTTGGGGCGGTACCTATGCCCAATTCTACGATTTTTACGAAACCGCGGCCAAGCATCTCAAGGCCTGCTTCCCCCGCCTGAAGATCGGAGGCCCTGCCGTGGCGTTGCGGGCAGGCTGGCTGGAAGCCTTCCTTACGGAAATGAAGAAGAGAGGCGTGGAGATGGATTTCGTCTCCTGGCATCTGTATACCGTTGACCCCCGATACGTGCTCAGCACTGCGGCGGGTGTGAAGGCTATCATGAAAAAATGCGGCTACGGTGACGCGGAAAGCATCCTCAACGAGTGGAACTACGTGAAGAACTGGGAGGACAAGTTCAAGTACTCCATTTCTTGCATCCACGGCATCAAGGGCGCTATCTTTGCCCTTTCCTGTATGTGCGATGCCCAGAATTGCGATGCCATCGACATGATGATGTACTATGATACCCGCCCCTCCACCTTCAACGGCGTGTTTGATTTCTATACTTACGATCCCTTGAAGGGCTACTACCCCTTCTATTGGTACGGGATGTTCTACGATATGGTACGGGAGATCCCGTCGGAAAACAAGATCGAGGATATCCACTCCCTCTGCGGTGTGGACAAAAACGGAAAAATTCTTGCCGTGGTGGCTCATTACAGCGATTACGATTATTATCCCTCAAAGACCGTATCCATAGAATTCGGTCGGGAGAGCACCTACGAAATTTATCTGCTGGATGACGAGCACGACGCCACCTTGATAGGTACCACAAGGGAGCTGACCTTTGATATGAAGCTCCAAAGCGCCCTGCTGATCAAAGAAGTATGACGGCAGGAATCTATATCGCCATCATCACGTTGGTCAAGGCATTTGCATAAAAAACTTTTTTTTGAATGCGAGGTATATGTCACATGAAAAAGTTAGCGTTTCTTCTTTCCGTTCTCCTGCTTGCGATGTCGATCCTGAGCGCTTGCGGAGATACGGCAATCACTTCCTCCGATAGCTCTTTGGGAGAAGGCGATGCGGTTTCTTCCGATGCTTCGGAAACGGTATCCGAGCCGGAAGTCTCTGAGCAAGAGCCGGATAAGGGCGTTCTTACCGACGTTGCCGTCCGTGAGAATCCCTACGCTACCGTGATTTCCAACGGTTCTTCCTATACTGCTATGCCCGATTCCACCTATCCCGACCCCTATGGAACCGAGCTTACCGACGGTATCCGAGGCGCGGAAATTGATCCCGGCTACTCCAACGAGGAGTTTTCGGGCTTTATATCCGGCTCCGGTCATGCCATCGTGCTGGATCTGGGCAGTGTGCAGGAATCTGTGTATCAGTTCCGTGTGGGTTATATGGACGTCGATACCGCAGGTATCCGCCATTTGAGCTCCGTTACCGTATACGGCTCCTTGGACGGCAAGGAGTGGGAAAAGCTGGGGAATGCGGAGATTCCCGAGTCTCAGCCCTCTCGCACCACGGAGGCTGTGCTTACCCTCCCCAATTACATCAAGGCAAGATTTGTTCGCTTCTATATCAAAGGCAGCGGTTACTGGTTCTTCCTGGACGAGTTGATGGTTATTGCAGATACCGAAAGCGAGGATGCCGGCGCTGTCTTCACCCAAGCGGTGCAGGAGGCTTACCAAACCTTGGGCACCGTAGCTCGTCCCACCGGCGGCGAAGAGGTCAACTTCTCTCTGAACAAGACCCTGATCTCTCAGGGAATGTCTTATACCATCTCAGGTAAGGTTCACCAGCAGTATCCCGACGACCGCAAGATTCTTACCGACGGCGCGGAAGCGGGAGAAGGCTACGTGTCCTTGGAGAGCGAGGAGAATTCCGTTATTCGTGTCTCGTTGGGATATACCGCCACGGATATTGCCTCGCTGGAGGCCACCTTCTTTACCAACACCAGCGTGGGCATCTTCCTGCCTCCCGCTGTGAAGGTGACCGCCGTGGATGACAAAGGCAACAAGACCGATCTGGGCATTTTATACGCTGATACCACCATGGTAAGCGGCTCTTATACCTTCTCTTTGCCCCTGGGCAAGACGGTCAGCGCCAAAGAGGTGGAGTTCACCGTATATGCCACCGACAGCAAGATGTTCCTTGCCGAGGAGGTTGCTGTGTACGCATACCGCGCAGACCAGGGCTACGGAACCTATCCTCCCGTATCCTTCGACAGCTCCGAGGAGGGTTGGGGAAGCGCTGCCACCGAGGACTACGTGAATCTGGTTGCCAACACCACCCAGCAGATCATCGAGGATTCCGAGCCCCGGGATTCCCAAAAGCCGGAAAATACCCCTGTTACCTCCACGCTGATGACCAACGGTAAGACCGCAGGAACTGACTATAATATCCACAACGGCAGTTATTTCAAATTCTTCGGTGGCGCGGGCAGAACCATTATTTTCGATCTGGGCAAGGTTTCTGCCGTGGATAAGATCAACGCAAGCTTTACGCATATTCCCTCCTGGGGCGTTTATGCACCCAAGAGCATTCAGGTCTGCATTACCACCGACGGTAAGACCTGGTATGTGGCAGGCACCATAGAAAAGCCCGCGGGGGACAACAACGGCGTGTATAAATATCAGCTCAAGCTGGATCAAATGGTCAAAGCGCGCTACGTCTCCTTGTACATCAATTTTGAGTCCTGGGCGGGCTGCGACGAGGTTGAGATCTTCGGTACCACCTCTACGGCAAAGGCCATCAGCGCCGCAACCGCAGAGTTTGCGGAATACGATGTGGTAGAGGGTAAGCGATTGGAGCCCTCCTCCCAGCTGATCGGCGGCGCCAAGGACACCTGTCTGCTGTACCAGAGCAGAACAAGCTCCTACAAGGCAGAGGATCTGATTCCCTACTTAGCCTACGTGGATACGGAGGGGAACATCACAGACGTGATGTTTGACAGCTTCCTGTTCCTGTACTACGGAGATTTCCCCGGCGGAGGCGCTTCCTACGGCGGCGGCAAGCTGGAGGGCTGGCAATGGGCGTTGAACGATCTGTTTAAGGAAGGCACCAACATTTATGCCCTGGACGAGGCCGCAGGCACCGTTAAGAAGGCGCTGGGTCTGGGAGATGATTATACCTACAAGGTGATCCTCTCGCTCTACTATCCCACCGCATCCGTTACGGACTTCGGCGACATTGATGGAGACGGAATCTCCGAGAATTTCTCTGTGCTGGCCAACCGCCTCAAGGCGTTGCAGTGCTACATCAATCAGATCGAAGCCCTCTATGCGGCCGGAAACTTTAAAAACATCGAGCTGGTTGGTTACTATTGGTTCCACGAAACCGTCAATGGAGACGACACGGAGAGCATGACCATGCTCAACGCCGCCTCCGATATGGTTCACGCCACGGGCAAAGACTTCTGTTGGATCCCTTACTTCATGGCAAACGGCTTTGAAAGCTGGAAGGAATACGGCTTTGACGTGGCGGTGATGCAGCCCAACTACGTCTTCAAGCTGGAGGCGCCTTACAGCAATCTGATCGCAAATTCCAAGTTCACCGCCAAATACGGCATGGGCGTAGAGATGGAGCTTTGCTCGCAGGTGCTCAGCGACCAGCGGTTTTACAGACGCTATATGGAGTATTTGGCTTGCGGCGTAAAATACGGTTATATGACCGACTGTATCGTCATGTATTATCAGGAGATGATGATCTTCCGGAGCGCCTGCTACTCCAAGGGCATGGCCAGAACCGTCTACGATGCCACCTATCACTTCATCAAGGGGGATCTGCAGATCGTGCCCGACTCTCTGTCGGATATGAGCTTGGAAGGCCGGAAGAATACACCCATCACGGGCACCCTTCCCGCCAATACGGATGTAGGCAGATCCTTCGGGATCTATGCCTCCCCCGAGGAAGGCTCTCTGACGATCAACAGCGACGGAACCTTCGTGTACTATCCGCCCAAGGATTTCACCGGGGAGATTACCTTCCGTCTGTGCTACCGAGAGATGTTCGATTGGTCAGAGCCATTTGAGGTTACCATTACGGTGAAATAAATGAAATACACCCTCCGCAGAAGCCTTTCGCTCAGGCTCACTGCGGAGGGTTTTCTTTGGAAAATAAGTACAAGGAAGAAATTAAAGCCGAGCAAAACACACCGTCTCATCTGCTTTGCAATCAAATGGGGCGTGCCGGTAGAAAGGTGACATAGAAATATTATCTTGCCGTCGTTGCTCTCTGCTTTTTCATAACAAAAGCCTGCCTTAGAGCAGGCAGGCTTTGTTGCGTTATTTACGGTGATTACCCAATTTGTTGCAGGAGCAGTACGCAGTCGTAGATGGTAAACGCTCCGTCAAAATCCAAGTCGGGCAAGGTCTCCGTCTCGGAGTTGCCTACCAGCATGGAAAGGAGGTCTCTTGCATCGTTTTCCTCTACTGCGCCATCGCCGTTGACGTCATAGACGGGAGTTTTTCCCCGTTCTTCCGTCATGCCGCAGGTGTCGCAGGAACGCTCCTCCTTGCCGGGGGATACGTCTTCCCAGTTGCTCCATGCGTGACCCGTTGCATCCACGTAGTCACCCACGTAAGAGTCTCCGCAAGCACAGGTGTAGGTGGTATATCCGCCCTCGGCGCAGGTAGGCTCGGTAACTTCAGCTTCGTAATCGTGGTCTGCCACAGGAATCTCTTCTGTAACGGTATGCTGACAAACGGTACAGGTAAAGAGCTTTGTGCCGGGTTCAAAATGAGTAGGCTCTTCTGTCACAACACCGTCATCGTAAGTACAATCCTCAGTTTCATTTGCATTACAACGGCAGGATCTTGTATGGGTTCCATTTTCGTTAGGCGACCAATCCGTCCACTCATGATCGGGAGTTGCAGGAATTTCTTCATCGTAGGTATAACCGCAATCACCGCAGGTATAGGTCTTAATACCCTTGGAGGTATGCGTTGCAGGCTCCGTTACCTTGCCTTCGTCAAAGCTATGAGGTGCGGTCTGGCTTTCGTTACAGCTACAGAAGCGGATATGAGTGTTCTCATCAAGCTTGTTGATCACCCACTCACCCCACTCATGATCGGGAGTTGCAGGAATTTCTTCATCGTAGGTATAACCGCATTCACCGCAGGTATAGGTCTTAATACCCTTGGAGGTATGCGTTGCAGGCTCCGTTACCGTACCTTCGTCAAAGCTATGAGGTGCGGTCTGGCTTTCGTTACAGCTACAGAAGCGGCTGTGAGTCGTTCCGTCATTGTTAGGAGTCCAATCGCCGAACTCATGGTCTGTAGCAGGAATGTCCTCGGTTCTCGTATGCATACAAGTCTGACAGGTGTAGGTCTTAACCCCGGTTTCCTTGCAAGTGGGTTCTTTGGTGATCTCACCGTTATCCCACTCATGAGGAAGGGTTTCGAACTTATCGCAATTGTCATCCATACAGTCGCGCTTGTGATTTTCGTCACCGTTGGGATACCAATCCGTCCAAGTACATTCATGTATCAGCTTGTCAATAGGCTCGGTCTTGGTGTGAGAGCAAATACCGCAAGTGTAGGTCTTGACGCCTTCTTCCCATTCGGTAGGCTCTTTGGTGACCTTGCCCTCGTCCCAATCATGCTCGTCTGTCTGATAACCGTTACAGATAGTACAGGTCATTTTATGAGTGTTATCGTCCGTGCTTACCCAATCGCCCCATTCGTGACCGCCAAATTCCTCTGCGTCACAGTTTTCTCTCTTACAATGGCGAATGTGAGAATCTACGCTATCGTAAATCCAATCGCCAAAGTCGTGATCAAGAGCGGAAATGGGTTCGGTCTTGGTAGCATTACAGTCGGGACAAGTATAAGTGATAGTACCGGGTTCGGTGCAGGTAGGAGCTTCTGTCTGCATGCCGTTATCCCAATTATGATTTTCGGTCTGTTTCTTATCGCAGCCTTCAACGGTGCATTGACGAGTATGGGTATCGGTTACGTCATCGTCTTTCCAATCACCCCAAATACACTCGTGCGGAGATTCTGCATATACAGGCTCGGAGGCGTAGAGGTAAGCTCCGCTGATTACTGTGCAGTTCGAAAGAATATCGCTGTACTGCCACAGTTCGGCATAGCAACCTACCATAGTGATGCGTTCGTTGCCGTCGGCATCGGTGTATTTTACAAGCTGGAGCGCGGCGGAATCATCAAAGGTCGTCCAGGTGCTGACGAGTAGAGCGGTGCCGTCTTCGTTGAAGCTGATCTTCCAGTTCTTGTTGTCGATAACACCCGGCATATCGCGGTCACCGAAGAATCTGTTCTGAATAAGCAAATGATCTTCGCTGTATCTGCCCA
>JAZKZH010000048.1:0-46859 GCA_045612545.1 Eubacteriales bacterium | reverse complement strand
CCCAAGTTCTATGCCCTTGTTGAGTTCCCCTATCCCAGCGGTGCAGGCATGCACGTCGGACACATCAAGGCTTATTCCGGCCTTGAGGTAGTTTCGAGAAAGAGAAGAATGGACGGCTATAACGTCCTTTTCCCGATGGGATTTGACGCCTTCGGTCTTCCCACCGAGAACTCCGCTGTGAAGTTTGGCGTGCATCCCCGTGTGCTCACCGATGAGAACATCGAAAAGTTTACCGGTCAGCTGAAGCGGGTGGGCTTCTCCTTCGATTGGTCCCGCGTGGTGGACACTACCGAGGAGGATTATTACCGCTGGACTCAGTGGATCTTCCGCAAGATGTTTGATAACGGTCTGGTATTCCGCGATAAGACCTTGGTGAACTACTGCCCTCACTGTAAGGTAGTTCTCTCCAACGAGGACTCTCAGGGCGGCAAGTGCGATATCTGCCACAACGACGTGGTGCAGAAGTCCAAGGACGTTTGGTATCTGCGGATCACCCAGTACGCAGATAAGCTGTTGCAGGGTCTGGACAAGGTTGATTACCTGCCCATGGTGCGCCAGCAGCAGGAGAACTGGATCGGTAAGTCCACCGGTGCCTTCGTGAACTTCAAGCTGAAAGAGGTGGAGGAGACCCTCCGCATCTATACTACCCGTCCCGACACCCTGTTTGGCGTGACCTTTATGGTTATGGCGCCCGAGCATCCCTTGCTGGATACATACGCAGACAAGGTGGAGAACATGGCGGAGGTTCTTGCTTACCGCGAGGAATGCGCCAAGAAGACCGAATTCGAGCGTACCCAGCTGGTAAAGGATAAGACCGGCCTTAAGATCAAAGGCTTGTCCGCGGTACATCCCATTACCGGCAAGGAGATTCCCATCTTTATCTCCGACTACGTTATGATGGGCTACGGTACCGGTGCCATTATGGCTGTTCCTGCTCACGACGGCAGAGACTACGATTTTGCCAAGAAGTTCGGCATTGACATCATCCCCGTTATCGAGGGTGGCGATATTGACAAAGAGGCCTACACCGGCGACGGTAACATGATCAACTCTGATTTCTTGAACGGCCTCACCGACAAGAAATCCTCCATTGCCAGAATGCTGGTAGAGCTGGAGAAGCTGGGCGTTGGCGAAGGCGGCGTACAGTTTAAGATGAAGGACTGGGCGTTCAACCGTCAGCGCTATTGGGGTGAGCCTATTCCCATCGTTCACTGTCCCACCTGCGGCATGGTAGGTGTTCCCTACGAGGAGCTGCCCCTGCGCCTGCCTCCCGTGGAGAACTTCCAGCCCGGCGAGGGCGGCGAGTCCCCCTTGGCCAAGATCGATTCCTTTGTAAACTGCAAGTGCCCCAAGTGCGGCGGCGACGCTAAGCGCGAGACGGACACCATGCCCCAGTGGGCAGGCTCCTCCTGGTACTTCCTGCGTTACATCGACCCTAAAAATACCGAGGCGTTGGCTTCTCCCGAGAAGCTGAATTACTGGATGCCCGTTGACTGGTACAACGGCGGTATGGAGCACGTGACCCGTCACATGATCTACTCCCGCTTCTGGCATAAGTTCCTGTACGATCTGGGCATTGTTCCCTGCGATGAGCCCTATTCCAAGCGTACCGCACAGGGCTTGATCCTGGGTGCCAACGGCGTAAAGATGTCCAAGTCCTTGGGTAACGTAGTAGACCCCAACGACGTTGTGGATTCCTACGGTGCAGACGTTCTCCGTACCTACGTGTTGTTCATGGGCGACTATGAGCAGGCGGCTCCCTGGTCTGACAGCTCCGTAAAGGGTTGCAAGCGCTTTATTGAGCGTTTTGCCGCTTTGACGGATATGGTTTCCGATACCGTATCTTCCGAATTGGAGGCGGCTTTGCACCGTACCATCAAGAAGGTCACCGATGATATCGAGGCTATGAAGTTCAACACCGCTATCGCCGCTATGATGGCTCTGCTGAACGAGGTTCACGCTGCAGGTAGCATCGATAAAGAGAGCTTGAAAACTTTGGCCAAATTGCTGTGTCCCTTTGCTCCCCACATCTGTGAGGAGGTTTGGGCAGAGCTTGGCGGAGAGGGCTTCTGCTCTGCGGCAGAGTGGCCTATCTACGACGAGGCAAAGACCAAGGTCTCTGCAGTGGAGATCGCTGTGCAGATCTGCGGCAAGCTGAGAGGGAAGATCACCATCCCCGCCGAGGCAACCGAGGAGGAAGCCTTCGCCGCCGTGATGGCTGATGAAAATTTGGCTTCTCTTCTGAATGGCAAGCAGATCGTGAAGAAGATCTACGTCAAGGGCAGATTGTTCAACATCGTTGCGAAGTAAACAAAGATTAAAAAGGACTCCCGCGGGAGTCCTTTTTGCTGTCATTTTTTGTTCTTTTTTTGCGCGGGCTTTGCTTCTTCTTCTTCGGGCGGATCTGCAAGAGGCGCTTCAGGCGGAGCGGGGGAATTCGTCGCGGCTTCTTCCGCTTGCTTCACAGCGTGCTTGCGCATATCGTGGCGGATCATGCGGTACAGTGCTGCCGCAAGGGGAACACCCAACAGCATACCCAACACACCTGCTACGCCGCCGCCTACGACCACAGCCGCCAATACCCAAATACCGGGCAGACCCATGGAGGAGCCTACCACACGGGGGTAGATCAGGTTGCCTTCAAGCTGCTGGAGGATCACCAGGAACAGCACGAACAGGAATGCCTTTGCGGGGGATTCTGTCAGGATCATGATAAAGCCCACCGCACCGCCGATGTAGGCACCCGCCACGGGGATCAAGGCGGTGAAGGCGATGCAGGCACTGATCATGGTAGCGTAAGGGAAGCCGAAAATCAGCATGAAAATACAGCACAAGACGCCAAGGATCACCGCTTCCACCGACTGCCCCACGATGTAACGGCGGAAGCACTCATTCAAGACTCGCAGAACGTAGCGGATCTTATGACACCAGTTTTCGCTGACAAAGCGGTTCATGACGCGATTGGATTGCGAAAGAAGCTTTTCCTTGTTCAAAAGGATATAAACGGCAAAAATCAACGCTACGAACACATTCACGATCCACGTAAACAGGGAGGACACGGTGGAAATGATGAAGTTCACCGCATCGCCGCCGTAGTTCTTGATCATGTCGATGACACCGTCGAAAAGGCTGTCCCAATTGACGTTTTCCAGATAATTCAGCACTTCCTCGGGCAACAGATGGCGGGCATCGAACCAATCGATGGCTGTACTGATGGCATCGGGGAGCTTTTCAAACAGCAGGATCACTGCGTCGGTAAACTCGGGGATCACCAGCCAGCCTACCAAGGAAATGATGGCCAGCAACGCCAACACTGCCAAAAAGACACACACGGGACGGCGGGTCTTTAACACCGCCTTCTTCGTGCTTTTTGGGAAGTAGATAGATTCAAACTTTTCCATGAGGATGTTCAGCAAGAACGCTACCGCACCGCCCAATAGCAACGGCAACGCGGCTCCCAGCAGGGAGAACGCAAATCCCGCAATAGGCTGCCAATACAGGATACAGATATACAGCAAGAAAATGCTGACACCCACTCTAAAACAGCTCTTCCATTCGATCTTCACAGCTGAACATTCCTCCCACATACTTTCTATGCTGGCAGTATACTATATTTTTTTTTATTTTGCAAGAGCTTTTGACGTTCTTTTCTTGACGGTGACGTTTTTTTGTGATAAGATGAAAGAAAAAACGCATGAGGATTTTGATATGAGACGTTATATGGAAGTGTTCCACCAGCATTGTCATATGCAGGGTTTTACGGTAGATAAAGAGAGGGGTATCATGTATTGGTCCTTTACCGACAGCGTGGTAAAGACCAATATGGAAAGCATGATGATTGCTCAGTGCCACGTGTCCGGCGGACACCTTGGCGATATCGCTTATTACGACGGCAAGGTATATTCCAGCTTTATGGGGAATTGCCTGCCCGGTCATGCTTGGGACGATTGGACTGCGTTCCGTATTCATGTTTACGATGCCAAGGATCTTTCTTTGCTCAAGGCAATCGAGGTTCCGCTGTGCTACGAGATGCACGCTATGCAGGGTAAGCCCGGCGATCCCTATGGCTTCTCCGGCATCGACGGCATCACCTTTGGTAAGGACGAAAATGGCGAGATCAAAATGTTCATTGCTTGCGCCTTGATCACCGGCGAGGAATACGACCACCAGATGATCCTGCAAATGTCCTTGGAGGGAGAATACGAAAAGACCCACCGCTTCTTGACCGGTAACACAGTGTACGGCATCCAGACTTTGGATTACGATTGGGACACCGATTCCTTCTGGTTCACCACCTACGGCGCAAGAGCTCCTCACCAGGACAGAGAGACTCTGTACAACGTCTCCTTGACCAAGGGCGTTATTTCCCGCTATCCCTATTCCAGCCCCTACGGCCTGTTCTGCTTGGGTGGCGGCAAGTTCCTGGCCTCTCTCCACCAGGGAAAGAACGGCAACTGTTCCGGATACGCCTATGAGTGCGAGGAAGAGCTGTTCAAAAACAGAAAAGGTGAGAATGACATCAAGGAATTCATTTTTGGAGAAGAATTGAAATGACCTTTACCGTAGACGAACATAACTATTTGATGGACGGAAAGCCCTTCAACCTACTTTCCGGCGCTATGCATTACTTCCGCATCCCCAAGGAATATTGGTACGACCGCCTTTTGAAGCTGAAGGAATGCGGTCTTAACACCGTAGAGACCTACGTGGCGTGGAACCTTCACGAGAAGAAGGAAGGGGAGTTTTGCTTCACCGGCATGGCGGATCTGGGCGCATTTTTGGATACCGCCGCAGAGCTGGGGCTTTACGCCATCGTCCGCCCCGGTCCCTTTATCTGCGCGGAATGGGAAGCGGGTGGTTTGCCTGCCTGGCTTTTGAACGTGCCCGGCCTTCGTATCCGCCGTGACAATGCGCCGTACCTCGAGAAGGTGGAGAATTTCTTTGCCAAGCTGATGGAGATCATCGTTCCCCGCCTTTGCACCAAGGGCGGCAATATCCTTATGCTGCAGGTGGAAAACGAATACGGCAGCTTCGGAAACGACAAGGTATACTTGAAAAAGCTGGAGGATATGCTTCGCCGCATGGGCGCAGATTGCCTGCTGTTCCGTGCCGACGGCCCCAGCGCCGAGATGATGGCTTATGCCGATACGGGAATCTTTACCACCAACACCTTCGGTTCTCAGCCTGCGAGATGGCAGGACAATTATGCCGAATTGGGCTACAAAGGTCCTTTTACCTGCATGGAGTATTGGTGCGGATGGTTTGACCATTGGTATGAGGATCACCACGCAAGAGACCCCCAGAACGTGGAAGAAGAGATCCGCACTTTCTTGGATCGAGGCGCGCACTTCAACTTCTATATGTTCCACGGCGGCACCAACTTTGGCTTTATGAGCGGTGCCAACGAGGTGCCGGGGACTTACGCGCCCACCACCACCTCCTACGATTATGACGGCCTGCTTTCCGAGGCAGGTGACCGCACAGAGAAGTATTATCTGGTACGTAACGCTATTGCAGAGAAGTACGGCGCCCCCACTCTGACCGCAAAAGAGACGGAAAAGAAGGCTTACGGCGAAGTAAAGCTTACCGAAACGGTAGAGCTGTTTGATTGTCTGGACGTGCTTTGCAAGCAGAAGTTCAACTCGCCCAATCCTCTTACCATGGAGGAAACGGAAACCTATTACGGTTATTCCCTGTACGAGACTGATTTGGTATCTCCCCACTGGACGACCCTGCGCCCCGAGCCCTTGGCAGACCGCGTGCAGGTGTTCCTGGACGGAGAGCCCGTAGGAGTGATGGAGCACCAACAGAAGGAAACTCCCTTGGAGCTTCCGCCTGCCGAAGCGGGTACTGTCCGTAAATTGACCTTGCTTTGCGAGAACATGGGGCGGATCAACTACGGCCCCCATATTTTGGACAGCAAGGGCCTTTCCGCCGTTCGTCTGGGCAACGCTTACTACTTTGGCTGGGATACCTATCCCTTGCCCATGGAGGATCTTTCCGGCTTGACCTTTGGCGGCTTCCGCACTACCTGCAAGCCTGCTTTCCACAAAGGCACTTTGCATATTGAAGGCGCTCCTGCGGACACCTTCCTTTCTACCCGTGGGCTGCACAAGGGATTTGTGGTTGTGAACGGTATCAATATCGGCAGATATTATACCGATGCAGGCCCTCAGTACGCCCTGTATATCCCCGCGCCCTTCCTGAAAGAAGGGGAGAACGAGATCATCGTTTTCGAAAGTGAAGCCACGGAAACCGACACGCTTACCTTCCGAGACACTCCCGGCTATACTAAATAACCAAAAAATCTCCGTTTTTTTCAGTGAAAGCGGAGATTTTTTACATACCCTCTTGACAAGGCGTGTCTATCGTGATAGACTTATGGTGTCGAACACAATAGACAATATAGAAAGGATGATACCCGATGGCCAGTATTCCAAAAATATTTGAAAGTGAATACCGTTTTTGCCTGATTCTATGGGAGCATGAGCCCGTGACCTGCTCTCAGTTGGCGGTCTTGTGCAAGGAGAAGCTGGAGTGGTCCCGCACCACCACCTATACGGTGATCAAACGCCTGGAGGAGAGGGGCATCCTGAAAAACAGCCGTCCCGTGGTCACGTCTTTGGTGTCCAAGGACGAGGTGCAGCTGGCAGAGTTGGAGGAAATGCTGGAGAATCGTTTCGAGGGCTCTTTGCCCGCCTTCGTGGCGGCCTTTGCCAAGCAGCAGAACCTTTCCCAAGAAGACGTGGAGGAGATCCGCAGGATCATAGACAAGGGGGGCCGTTAAAATGACACAGTTTTTTATTCAATTACTGAACGTAAGCGTCGCCGCGTCCTGGTTGATCGGGGCGGTGTTGCTGGTGCGTTTGGTCATCAAGGGGCGTTCGCCCCGCTGGATCGCCTGCCTGCTTTGGGGTCTGGTGGCGCTCCGCTTGGCGATCCCCTTCTCGGTGGAAAGCCCCTTCAGCTTGGTTCCCGAGACTCCGGAGATCACTCTGGAGTTCTCCGAGGAAGCACCTTCCGAAACGGAAAGCATTCCCGCCCCTCCCGTGAGCGAGATGGGGAACGCCTCCCGTCCCGAGGAAGAAAGCTCTGAAACCGAGGAAAGTGAACCTTCCGTTCCCTCCGAGGATTCCTTTGCCGAGCCTTCGGAAGAGCCATCTTCTGAGCCCTCGGAAGAACCTTCTTTTGAACCTTCCTATTCCGAAGAACCCTCGGAAGCACCTTCCGAAGCACCTTCCGAAGAGCCTTCCGAAGAGCCATCTTCTGAGCCCTCGGAAGAACCCGATGTATCCGAGGAGTCTTACGAGGAATCCTCCGAGGAAGAATCCCAAGAGACCTCCCAAGAATCTTCCCAAGAATCTTCCCAAGAATCTTCCGAAGAGTCCGAGGAATCCGAAGAAGAATCTCTTGCAGAAACCTCCGAGGAATCTATCCCCGCAGGGATGATGGGGTCTACCTCCACCCCCGGCAACCCCTCCCACGGAAGCGGGATCTCCTTTGCTACGACGGCAAGCGGGATCTGGCTGGCAGGGGTGCTGGCATTGGCAGGGTACGCCCTGGTGAACTATCTGATCCTGAAAAAGCGGGTGCTGGTGTTCGTGCCCGATGAGCGGGGCTTCCGCCGTTGCGAGGGGATCGACACGCCCTTCGTCCTGGGCTTCTTCCGTCCCCGGATCTATCTGCCCTACGGCCTGTCTACCGCAAGTGAGCCCTACATCATTGCCCATGAAAAAGCCCATATCCAGCGGATGGATCACCTGGTAAAGCCTATTGCCTACTGCGTCCTGGCCCTCCATTGGTTCAATCCCCTGGTGTGGCTTGCATTCGTCCTTTTCTGCAAGGACATTGAGTACGCCTGCGACGAAAAAGTGCTGAAAAATGCTGCCGCAGACATCCGCAAGGAATACGCCACCGCATTGCTGGAATGTGCCTCCAAGCGGAGCTTTCTCGCCGCATGCCCCATCGCATTTGGAGAAGTGAGTGTGAAAGAGCGCGTGAAAAAGACAATGAATTACAAACGACCCCTTCTTTGGGTCATCATCGTAAGCGTGCTCCTCTGCGCCCTGGTGGCGGTGCTGTTCTTCACCGCGCCCATGGACGAGGAAAGCGCGCCGAATACCCCCTCGGAGGAGCAGACCTCTTCCGAAGCAAGTACGGAGCTTTCCATCGAAGCAAGCACGGAAAGCTCCACCGAAGAAAGCTCTGTAACAGAGCCTTCCGAACCGGAAGAATTTCAGCCGGAAGAGTCTCAGCCCGGTGAATCCGAACCCGAGGTCTCGGAGCCCGAGATTTCCGAACCCGAAGTTTCCGAACCCGAGAGTTCCGAACCCGAGGTTTCCGCCCCCCCCATCGCGGAGCTTCCGCCCGAAGAGGAGCTTTCCATGGAATTGGCGCTTCGGTTTGATATGGGTCCCGGTCATCCCACAAGCCTTTGGGCGTATACCAACGGTTATCCGGAGTACGGCGTGTTGCACATGGAGGCAGTCATCGATGCCGACGGGTTGGGAAGCTTCTACGTGGAGAGATACGACGGCATCTTTCGCATCAATGACGGGAAGCTGTTATCCGAAAAAGTGATCGGAGGATTCCGTGACACCCTCTTCCTTAACGGCTCTCTCTATGTTTTGCTGAAAGACGGTACCGTCAGCAGCTATGATCTCCCCGCGGGGATTGAAAGCGGCGTGCCGCAACAGCAATGGAAGCCTTTTTCCACTCAGGCCAACTACTCGCATTACCTGATCAGCCGCGGAGGAGTTCCTTTGATTTGGGATTCCAAAACTGAAAAATGCTATACCTTGGACGGACAGCCGGTTGCGGTTGATATGAATGGTTTATGGAAATGCGTATATACCTCGGATGGCGGGACGGACCTTTGGTTGGAGGATCGGTTTTTGTCTGAGGATATCCAAATCGCGTACGGTGAACATGGCGAAGTTGTTTCCCGCATTAAGGTGAGCATCGAGCAACCCTATCAGTATCAGCCTTGCGAAATCCGCTACTCCACCAACGAGTATGGCGGGGACTATGCAACGGTTCGGTATTACCGTCCGTGCACTGTGAAGGTCAATGAATTGACTTTTGAGAAGGTGTTGGATTACCAATATATCGTAGACCCTCAGGGCAACCTTTATCTGGCGTTGTTCTATGCCGATTACGGTGAGATCTACGTCATCACCGGAGGCGTTACCCACGAGGAACTGACCCCTGTCACCGAGGAGAATAGCACAAGTAAGATTCCCACTTTGGTTACCCTGTATGATTTTGAGGGGGAAGAGTTGGGCGAGTTGCTGGATGATCCTGCGGGATACACCTTCAAGCGAGGCCGCAACATTTCGATTTACGCCCTTCACGCTTTGTCTTCCCACGAGTATTGGCATGTTCATTTGCGGGATTCCTTGAAAGAGTTGGCAGGAGACAGATCTGTCATGGAAGCCCATCTGAAAGAGCAGGGTTATGACGTTAAGGTGAGTCGCATCGTGGCGTTGGACGTCAAGTACGCCCCCTTCACGCTGATGGCGTTGACGGAAAGCGGTGAAGCCTATTTCGTGACCGTCCGCGATCTGCGCGGCAGCGAGGAACAATTCTACAAGGTATATTCTGTGGAGGAATTCCGTAACTCTTTCTTGTCCAGAAAAGTAAAGCTGTACCTCTT
This sequence comes from Eubacteriales bacterium, assembly GCA_045612545.1. Taxonomy (GTDB): domain Bacteria; phylum Bacillota; class Clostridia; order Oscillospirales; family CAG-382; genus Coliplasma. The sequence continues at coordinate 37,204 of JAZKZH010000048.1, read as the reverse complement.
CGAGGATGATTACGAGTGGGAAACTACGTACCCTGTTACCATTGAGAATGAATCTGCCATGATTCCCGTTATCTCTGCTTTGCAGGCTTTGGGCGGAAACGTGGAGTGGCAGAATGGCAGCGCCAAGATCACAATGGCGGGGAAGCAGTGCTTCGTGCATCCGGGCGATCTTTGTATCGCCTACGGGGACGAGGAGTGGATCTACACTGAGCGTTACATTGTAGACTCCAAGGGCGACGAGCTTTTGATGCGCAGTACGGAACTGCAATCCTTCTTCGACGTATTCTGCCCAAAGTTTCGGATCCGTGTTGATATCGCAAATAATGCGGTGTACCTGGAACAAGTCTATAAGGGTGCAGTGGAATGCTACTTCACCGGGGATGGAAAGAGTGCTCTTTATGCGGTGGAGAATCCGGAAACTGGTGATTTCGATTGGTACCGTATCGTTGACGGCGGTGCTCCCGAGCTAATGCCTGAGGAGGGGCAGCCTTATTGGGATATTGGCTACGATCTGAAGATGCTGCGCTGGACAGACAATTTCTCCCAAGTGTTTTTCACCATCTTTGATTACGACGGGGTGGGAACCAGCCTTTTTGAATGGAATGCCGATGGTGAAGTAAATCGCATTTCCACCAAATGCCATCAGGACTCGTTGAGTAAGATTTATGCAGACGGAAGCATTTATTTCAGAGAAATCGTATCCCGGAATGGGCTTGGGAGCATTGTTGAAAACGACCTGGGGGAAGCCGGCGAGGAATACATAGAGAATGCCGGCGGAGGACGTTGGTGTGCCCTTTATTACTATGATGGCAGCGAAAAGATCTTGGTTGCGGAAAACGAATGGCTGGAGATCACCGAAGACCGTCCTTATGCAGCCAATGCTCCGGGCGGTATCGGCATTAGTCTGGCCCCCGAGGAGAAGCTCAAGCTTTCCGAGCTGCTGGAACTTCTCGGTGAACCCGAACCTAAATGGTGGCTAAGAGAAGTGATTCCCGCCTATGCTGATTGCACCTTCTTCGTGAAGGGCAAGGCCTATTCCGTTGATCTGGGGTACGTGGCCGACGCCGCTATGGATGCTACCGCAAAGCATCTGGCGGTGCTGACCGATTGGGACCCCAAAACGAGCCGTGGCAAATTGTATCTTTTGGAGATCGGAGAACAGGGAGCCGGGGAGGTTCGGCTAATCTCCGAGGACGTTCCTTTCGGTGACCCGAGAAAGCAATATTTCTACTTTGAGGACAATCGTTTGTGCTACCGGGCAGGCGGAGAAGATCATATGTACGATCTCGGAGAATAAAGGGGTATATACAGCAAAAAAGGAAAAAACAGCGGCGCCGTTATGGTGCCGCTGTTGCTATTGTTATTTACCGAGCGTCCAGCAGAGCTTGCAGGGCGTTCATTTTTTCTTTGGTGGGCGTTTCGTACTTCCCGAAGGGGAAGGGGATGCCCATATTTTCGTACTTGCTCTCGCAGATCTTGCGGAAGGGGAGAAGCTCGGTTTTCTTCACGCAAGAATGCGCTTTCCCGATCTCCTTCAGGTGCAGGATATTCTCTTCGCTGTCGTTCAGCGGGGGGATGATCACCTGCCGCAGTACGGTGGGAATTCCTCGCTTATTCAGCTCCGCAAGGAAGCGTAAGGGCTGTTCCATGGAGCAGCCGACGTACTGTTTGTATTGCTCCTTGTCGGTGTATTTGATATCCAAAAGCACCAGATCCGTGACCTCCGTCAGGGAGGCAACCTCCTCATTCCAAACACACCCGGAGGTATCCAAGCAGGTGTGGATGCCATCCGCCTTGCAAAGGGCAAACAGCTCTTTGGCAAAGCCCGCCTGCAAAAGGGGTTCTCCTCCGGAGAGGGTAATACCTCCGTCCTTGCCGAAGTAGGAGCGGCAACGGAGTACCTTTTCAAACACTTCTTCCGGGGTGAAGGGCTTGCCTGCCCCTATCTCCCAAGTGTCGGGGTTGTGACAGCATCCGCAACGCAGGGGACAGCCCTGCAGAAACACCACAAACCGTACGCCGGGGCCGTCTACCGTGCCCAAGCTTTGGAAGGAATGGATATGTCCCGTCATACGCTTTCGTGGAAGGTGCGGCTGAGAACCTCTTTTTGCTGTTCTCTGGAAAGTTTATTGAAGTTAACCGCATAACCGGAAACACGGATGGTCAGGTTGGGGTACGCTTCGGGATCCTCGTAAGCCTTCAGCAGGGTTTCGCGGTTCAGCACGTTGACGTTGATATGATGCGCCATTTTGCCGAAGTAGCCGTCCAGAATGGAGACCAGATTGCTCACCCGATCCTCTTCGGTTTTGCCCAGAGCCTCGGGAGTGATGGAGAAGGTGTTGGAAATGCCGTCGCGGCAATCGTGGTAATCCAGCTTTGCCACGGAGTTCAAGGAAGCCAATGCGCCGTTTTCCTCACGGTTGTGCATGGGGTTTGCACCGGGGGCAAAGGGCTCGCCTGCTTTTCTGCCGTCGGGGGTTGCGCCGGTGTGCTTGCCGTAGGCAACGTTGGAGGTGATGGTCAGCACAGAGAGGGTGTGAATGGCGTTTCTGTAAGCATAGGTCTTCCGCAGCTCGGTGATCATACGCTTGGTAAGATCCTTGGCAATGAGATCTACGCGATCGTCGTCGTTGCCGTATTTGGGGAACTCACCCTCCACACGGAAATCCACGATATAGCCGTCTTCGTCCTTGATGGGATACACCTTGGCGTGCTTGATGGCACTGAGGGAGTCCGCAACCACGGAAAGTCCTGCGATGCCGAAGGCCATGAATCGTTCTACCTCGGTGTCATGAAGCGCCATCTGGATCTTTTCGTAGGCGTACTTATCGTGCATATAGTGAATCACGTTCATGGTGTTCACGTACAGGTGGGAAAGCCATTGATTGTAGGTGTCAAAGCGTTCCATAACTTGGCCAAAGTCAAGGCACTCACTCTCCATGACAGGCATTTGGGGGCCTAAATGAATGCCGCTGGTGGTATCGTAACCGCCGTTCATGGAAAGGAGCAAAAGCTTCGCCAGATTGCATCTTGCCCCAAAGAACTGCATCTGCTTGCCAAGCTTCATGGCGGAAACACAGCAAGCGATGGCGTAATCATCGCCGTAGAGGGGGCGCATTACATCGTCATTCTCGTACTGAATAGAGTCGGTATCGCAGGAGACCTTGGTGCAGAAGCGCTTGAAGTTTTCCGGCAGGGAGGTGGACCACAAAACCGTCAGGTTGGGCTCGGGTGCGGGACCTAAGGTGTACAGGGTGTTCAAAATGCGGAAGCTGCTCTTGGTGACCAGGGTTCTGCCGTCCTCACCCATGCCGCCCACCGCTTCGGTGATCCACATGGGGTCGCCGCCGAACAGCTCGTTGTATTCGGGGGTGCGGAGATGACGCGCCATGCGGAGCTTCATAACGAAATCGTCTACCAGCTCCTGGGCGTCTTCTTCTGTGAGAATGCCCTGCTCCATATCGCGGTTGATGTAAATATCAAAGAAGGTGCTGACTCTGCCCAAGGACATGGCTGCACCGTTCTGCTCCTTGATAGCCGCCAGATAAGCGAAATACGTCCACTGGATAGCTTCTCTTGCGGTGTTGGCAGGCTGGCTGATATCATAGCCGTAGGAGAGGGCCATTTCCTTCATGAAGCCAAGGAATGCGATCTGCTGGTACAGCTCCTCTGTGCGGCGGATCAGCTCGGTATCCAGGCTGCCGGAGGCAAGGTTGCACTTATCCTTCTGTTTCTCTTCTATCAAACGATCAACGCCGTACAACGCTACGCGGCGGTAGTCGCCGATGATGAGTCCTCTGCCGTAAGCAACGGGCAGGCCGGTGATGAGGTGACTCTTGCGAGCCGCACGCATTTCTGCGGTGTAGGCGCGGTATACGCCCTCATTGTGGGTGGTACGGAATCGGAATTCCTCTTCTACCTTGTTGCTGAGCTTGTAGCCGTAGGCCTCGCAGGCTTGGCGCACCATACGGATGCCGCCGAAGGGATTCACGCCCCGCTTCAAGGGACGGTTGGTCTGCAAGCCTACGATCAGCTCCTTTTCCTTGTCCAGATAGCCGGGAGCAAAGCCGTTGACGGTGCAAACGGTGGCGGTATCGATGTCCAGCACGCCGTCAAACTGGCGCTCCAAGGCAAAAAGCGCCTCAAGCTTCTTCATCAACACCTTGGTGCGAGGGGTAGCGGAAGCTAGAAAAGCGCTGTCTCCCTCATAGGGCTTGTAATTTTTTTGGACGAAATCTCGCACGTTGATCTCGTTCTGCCACGCACCGGGCACGAAGCCTTGCCAATTTTTATGCTCCATAATAACAATCCTCCATTTCGAATAAAAAAGGCAACTCGAGGTCATATAACCCGAATTGCCCAGACGGTCGGCGTATTCCTTTACACTTCTCCGCGGTGCTCCGCGTTACGATCCGTCAGTCATGTAAAGGTTATACCATATTATACTTCAACAAGTGCATTTTGTCAATGCCAAATACGGTGTTGGCGAAAAATATTTTTGTTGTTTTAGCTTACTCCTGCTTTTTTTAGCAGCTCTGCAAACGAGGTTGCGAAAAACGTTCCTGCTTGCTTGGCTTCTTCCATCGTGTTCCCGCAGGAACCCACTTCTAAAATAAAGCTCCCGCCGGAAAGCCATTGGTTAAACCCATGCTCACGCAAATTGATCGGGCGTGCCAGGGTGGGGTAGAGGAGATTCATGGTCTGCTGTAAATGGGTTGCGACGGTGAGGTTGGTTTTCCAATTGGGATGCGACGCCCCGCTTTCGTCCGTGCCGACAACCAGCATAAGCTGAGCGGTTTTTTGTCCGTTTACTGTGGTCAAGGTCTTCCCGCACACATCGTTGCTGTCGAAAATGGAGTCTCTGTGTACGTCGATCACGTACCGAATGGACGGATATTTCTGCAGGTATTCCCTCACCGCGGCGGCGGAATATGTATAGGCGTAGTTGAAACTTTCCGCATCGTGCATGGAGGTGTCGTGGATTACACCGATCCCAAATTCCTCAAGAGCCTCTTTGATCACCTCGCCCACTGCAACCACCGTCTCTCGGGGGTCTCTTGAACGGAAATCCTCCTCCGGCAGATAATATTCCACGCCGCAGGGCAAATACGATTCTGTCCCGTGGGTGTGTAAGATCAAAACCAAGGGCCCTTCCTCTTTTGAAGGGGAAATGGGGAAGTCCTTTTCGGTATAATTTTCCAGCTTGACAGCATAGCTTGTCCTGTTCATCAAGTTTAGCGTGGGTGTTTCTCCGAGATCGTACCAGCAATAGTTTCCTGCCAATACCGCAATCGCTTCCTCCGGCGGTTTCGGCGGAAGTGTTTCCTCTGCACTTTCCTCCTCCGCTTCCGAAGAGGTTACATCTTCCGAAATCTCCTCCCAAAGAACACTTTCGTGGGGGAGCGGTTCCGGTCGCAACGCCGCAATAGGCTCTCTTGCCGGGGAGAGGGTTAACAGCGCCCGCAAGGAAGCGGGAAGCACCTCCGCAATTCTCGGCACTGCCAAAAAACACCCTGCCGTCACTATGATTGCCAATCCAAACGCTAATCCCTTCCATAGCCTTTGTCTCTGCAAAAAGTCCATTTCTTCACATCCCTTTCTTTTTTTGCTCTTTCTATATCTATGCAAAGCTTTGCTTGGGTATGCAGGCTTGTCCTACAAACAAAAGTGACAAAGTCTGTTTATTTTGCACAAAAATAAAAAATATCGCGCAACCCTCTTGACAAAAGAGACAAAGCGTGATACAATGTAGACACAGAAGAGAGAAGGGATTCTCTCATAGCTACAGAACACGGAGGATAGACCGATGTACTAAGACCGCGCGGCCCCTGCTCGTTTTTGGAACTTCAACTTTTTGTAGGTATAGTCCGATGAACAAGTAAGACCTTGCCGACGGGTTCTTCTGTCGGAACAAAAGCACGATCAAAGTATTGCGATCTTTGCGATCGCTTCCGCCTTTTCAATTTTCAGTGAGGACGGTCCAATGGCATATTGATAGAACGCGTTTTGCGTTGAATTCACCTAAGCGTAAGAGAAATACTCGCGTGTAACGATTCAGGAGGTTCTTGTATGAGACTGTTGCGAATCAAAGAAACATCCGAGGATTCTCCGCCCAACGGTTGAAACCACCTTTCGGTGGAGAAGTAACGAGATAAAAACGGAAAGACTCTATTTTTACCCAACAAGACGTTCCATGCTTTATCATTCGGAATGGAGGGGTCACCTTATGATCAGAGTAAGAATTAAGGAATCTTCCGAGGGATGTCCGCCTGAGACGACCCGCCCGTAGGGCAATAAGGCTTCTGCGGGGTTCATAGAGTAAGTATTTTAAAAATTACATAAATAACGGACGCGGGGCTGATGAAAGCCCCGCGCTTTTTTGTTGGTATGTATGTCTGCCGCGTGATGAGATACAGCCCACATGGGCAGATGATATGCCAAGCCGAAGGCTTGTTGCCTGCGGCTTGGATAAAAAACGACAAGCCGAAGCTTGTCGTTTTTTTGCGAAAGAGCGACTAAAAGTAGTATCCATAGAGAAAGAAACACAAAAAGCACACCAGCAAATAGTGAAAAATCAATTAAACTCCGCATTTCGTAAAGGGCGCAGTTCTTCTTCTCCGCAAGATGAGGAGATGGCCTTGTAATATTCTTCCTCAGTTAATGAACTATTATTGATTGAAAAAGACGAATATATTTCCTGCACATCACCATCCGGTTCAAAAGCAAGAAAACAGTCAACAGCTTCGATGCTTAGGGTTTTAACAGTATCGCCTTTTGGATTTTTGTATCTAAAAACAGCATTTTTCATATAGAGCTCTGCTTTTTTATAGGCATCATCAAAGGAATCAGCTTCAACTCTCAAAATCAGTTCTTCATAATACCGTTGATCATTTTCACCGACAGTATGTACATGAATAACCTTCACACCATATATCATATTGCTCACCGCCCTTTTATTAATATATTATGTCATAAAATGTCCCACTTTTCAATGATATATTGCTTACGCAATATGATATACGGCGTGGCCGTATGATATATTTCCACTTTGTGAAAATATGATATAATATCCGTTCTCATCATACGCGAAGCGTATATCATCTGCGAAGCAGATATCATAGCGTCAGCTATATCATCCGTGACCGTAGGGAACGGATATCATTGCAAAAAACCTCTTTTGCCGGTAGACAAAAGAGGTTTTTTGCATGGTGGAGACATGGGGACTCGAACCCAAGACCTCTCGGATGTGAACCGAACGCTCTAACCAGCTGAGCTATGCCTCCATGGAGCGAATCGTATTATAGCACAGTTTTTTTGATTTTGCAACTGTTTTTTGCGATTTTCTTTGAAAAAAGTTTCACGCTTTTTGTAATTTTTTTGCCACAAAGGGTTGCAATTCCTTCCTATATTTGATATAATAGCCTTCTGATACATTGTGTAAATAATTTCGGAGGTATATAGAATGAGCAAAAAGTATGTTTACCTGTTCCGTGAAGGCGACGCTTCCATGCGTGAGTTGCTTGGCGGTAAGGGCGCAAACCTTGCGGAGATGACCAAGATCGGTCTTCCTGTTCCCCAGGGCTTCACCATTTCCACGGAGGCCTGCACCCAGTATTACGAGGATGGCCGAAAGATCAACGAGGCTATCCAGGCTGAGATCATGGAGAACATCATTAAGATGGAGGAGATCACCGGCAAAAAGTTTGGTGACAAAGAAAATCCTCTGTTGGTTTCCGTTCGTTCCGGCGCCCGCGCATCCATGCCCGGTATGATGGATACCATCCTGAACCTGGGTCTGAACGAGACCGTTGTGGAGACCATGGCTGCCAAGAGCGGCAACGCACGTTGGGCGTACGACTGCTACAGAAGATTTATCCAGATGTATTCCGACGTTGTAATGGAAGTCGGCAAGAAGTATTTCGAGGAACTCATCGATAAGATGAAGGCGGAGAAGGGCGTTACTCTGGACGTTGACTTGACTGCTGAGGATCTGAAGACCCTGGCAGAGCAGTTCAAGGCTGAGTACAAGGCCAAGATCGGTAAGGATTTCCCCTCCGATCCCAAGGAGCAGCTCATGGGTGCCGTAGAGGCAGTGTTCCGTTCTTGGGACAACCCCCGTGCTAACGTTTACCGCCGCGACAACGATATTCCCTATTCTTGGGGCACTGCCGTTAACGTGCAGATGATGGCCTTTGGTAACATGGGCGACAACTGCGGTACCGGCGTAGCCTTCACCCGTGACCCCGCTACCGGTGAGCGCGGTCTGATGGGCGAGTTCCTGACCAACGCACAGGGCGAGGACGTTGTTGCAGGCGTTCGTACTCCCATGCCTATCGCAGAGATGGCAGAGAAGTTCCCCGCAGCATTCGAGGATTTCAACAAGGTATGTGCGATCCTTGAGGATCACTACCGCGATATGCAGGATATGGAATTCACCGTTGAGGATGGCAAGCTGTATATGCTCCAGACCAGAAACGGTAAGAGAACCGCTAAGGCGGCGTTGAAGATCGCTTGCGATCTGGTTGACGAGGGCATGATCGATAAGAAGCGCGCAGTTGCTATGATCGACCCCCGTAACCTGGACACCCTGCTCCATCCCCAGTTTGACACCAAGGCACTTGCAGCGGCTACTCCCGCAGGCAAGGGTCTGGGCGCTTCCCCCGGTGCGGCTTGCGGTAAGGTAGTCTTCACCGCAGAGGATGCAGAGGCTTGGCACAGCCGTGGCGAGAAGGTTATTTTGGTTCGTCTGGAGACTTCTCCCGAGGACATCACCGGTATGAAGGCCTCGCAGGGTATGCTCACCGTTCGCGGTGGTATGACCAGCCACGCAGGCGTTGTTGCACGCGGTATGGGTACCTGCTGTGTATCCGGCTGTGGCGATATCGTCATGGACGAAGAGAACAAGCAGTTCACTCTGGCAGGTAAGACCTACCACGAGGGCGACTATATTTCTATCGATGGCTCCACCGGTAAGATCTATGACGGCATCATCCCCACCGTTGACGCCGAGATCGCAGGTGAGTTCGGCCGTATCATGGCATGGGCTGACGAGTTCAGAACTTTGAAGGTTCGTACCAACGCAGACACCCCCGCAGACGCTAAGAAGGCTCGTGAGCTGGGTGCAGAGGGTATCGGTCTCTGCCGTACTGAGCATATGTTCTTCGAGGCAGACAGAATCGCCGCATTCCGCGAGATGATCTGCTCCGATACCGTAGAGGAGCGTGAGGCGGGTCTTGCCAAGATCCTGCCTTACCAGCAGGGCGACTTCGAGGCTCTCTATGAGGCTTTGGAAGGCAACCCCGTAACCATCCGCTTCCTGGATCCTCCTCTCCATGAGTTCGTTCCCACCGAGGAAGATGACATTGCTGCTCTTGCCAAGGCGCAGGGCAAATCCGTTGAGGATATCAAGAACATCATCACCGGTCTCCACGAGTTCAACCCCATGATGGGTCACCGTGGCTGCCGTCTGGCTGTTACCTATCCCGAGATCGCAAAGATGCAGACCTCCGCTGTTATTCGCGCGGCTATCGCTGTAAAGGCAAAGCATCCCGATTGGAACATCGTTCCCGAGATCATGATCCCCCTCACCGGCGAAGTCAAGGAAATGAAGTTCGTTAAGAACATCGTTGTGGAGACCGCCGACAAGGAGATCGCTGCCGCTGGTGTTGAGCTCCACTACGAGGTTGGCACCATGATGGAGATCCCCCGTGCTTGCTTGACCGCTGACGACATTGCAAAAGAGGCTGAATTCTTCTGCTTCGGTACCAACGACCTGACCCAGATGACCTTCGGCTTCTCCCGCGACGACGCAGGTAAGTTCTTGACCGCTTACTATGACAGCAAGATCTACGAGAACGATCCCTTCGCTAAGCTGGACCAGAACGGCGTTGGTAAGCTGATGGAGATGGCTGTTGCTCTGGGTAAGAAGGTTCGCCCCGAAATGCACTGCGGTATTTGCGGTGAGCACGGCGGCGACCCCGTATCCGTTGAGTTCTGCCACAAGATCGGTTTGGACTACGTTTCCTGCTCTCCCTTCCGCGTTCCGATCGCAAGATTGGCTGCTGCTCAGGCTGCTATTAAGGGCTAATCCTAACTAATGAAAATCCGTTCGAAGAAATTCGGACGGATTTTTTGCAATCTTGTTGCAATCCTTTTTTCTGCGTGGTATACTATGGCTAAGCAGAAATGCCGGAAAGGAAGAAGTGGTATGGATTTTAGCGAGCTGAAAGAACTGCTGGTGGCGGAAACCGTATACGACTGCCTCAAAGAGCGAGAGGACGAACTCTTTGAGCTGATCCCCGAGCTTCGTGTGTGTAAGGGCTTTGACCAGAAAAACGATTGGCACGTGTACGACGTATACGAGCATATTCTGCACGTTGTTGCGGGGGTTGAGCCGGAGCTGATCGTTCGGCTGACTGCACTTTTTCACGACGTGGGAAAACCCCCGGCGTTTACGCTGGACGAGGAAGGCGTAGGCCATTTTCGCGGCCATTGGGATCACTCGGAAGCACTCTTCAAGCAATACGCCCCTTTTCTCGACCTTACGGAGGAAGAGATTACTTTGATCTCAAATTTGATCTTCTACCATGATATGAACGTGGACAAAATGACCCACAGCCAAATTGCCGAGATGGCGGAGAAAATCAGGCGAGAGCATATCGGAAAGCTTTTTGCCATCAAGCGCGCAGATTTGCTGGCGCAGGCGAGCAAGTATCACGGGTTGCTTGTCAACATTCAAAAGCAAGAACAAGCCGTCTTGGCAGACTTCTGTACGCCGATGGGCGGCTGAAACGAAGGAGGAACACTCTATGATTTATACCAAAATGACGAAAATTGCCATGAAGCTTTGCTTTGAGGCTCACAAGGAACAAACGGACAAAAGCGGGATGCCCTACGTTTTCCACCCTTTTCACGTGGCAGAGCAAATGAAGGATGAGGATTCCACGGTGGTAGCCTTGTTGCACGACGTGGTGGAGGATACCGATTATACGCTGGAGGATCTGGGACGTATGGGCTTTAACCATGAGGTTTTGGAGGCAATTGCCCTGTTGACCCATGCTCCGGAGGTTCCCTACGTGGAATATTTGGAGAAGATCAAGACGAACCGGCTTGCCAAAACCGTAAAGTTGGCTGATATTGACCACAATTCGGATCAAACTCGTTTGGATCCCGGTGACGAGAGAGCAGAATATTGGGAAAAGAAATACAAATTGGCAAGAGAAATTTTGGAATCGTGATTTGCCGGTGTCGAAAAAGAGACACATGGGCGTACCCGATTCTCCTCGCGGCGCGTCAAGCACAAGAAAGCTTTCCTTGAAAAAGAGCTTCACGGCCAAAGAGGGAGTATAATATGATCAATCAAAGGACAACTGATTTGTGATCAAATGAGGTGCTTTTATGTATATGAAGTTAAAAGACGGGAAATCAAAGGTGCTTACGTTAAGCTATGACGACGGTGTTGTGCAAGATGTTAGGTTGATTGAAATCCTGAATAAATACGGAATCAAGGCAACTTTTAATATAAACACAGGCTTGTATTTGCCGGAAGAAGCAATTCGCGAAAGGTTTTACGGCAGAATGAAGCTGTCTGAAGCCAAGGCGTTGTATATAAATTCGGGGCATGAGGTTGCTGTTCATTCTTTGTCACATCCGTTCCTGGAAAAAATGAAGGCGCAGGAAATTTTCACGGAAATTATAGAAGACAGAAGAAATATTGAACGGCAGTATGGCACGTTGGCAAAAGGGATGGCGTATCCTTATGGCACATATAATGCCGAAGTGGTAAGCGCTTTGGAAAGCTGTGGAATATGCTATTCAAGAACAACCAAGGCGACTGAAACTTTCAATTTCCCCGAAAAGTGGCTCACGCTTCACCCCACCTGTCATCATAACAATCCAAGGCTTATGGATCTGGCGAAAAAATTCGCAGAGGAGAAAAGCCAATATTCTGGTGATAATTGGCTGTTTTATGTGTGGGGACACAGCTATGAGTTTGATAACAACGATAATTGGGAAGTGATTGAAAAATTTGCCGCGTATATCGGAAAGCGCGAAGATATTTGGTATGCTACCAATATAGAAGTGTATGATTATGTAAAAGCGTATGAGCGCCTTGAAATCAGCATTGATAAACGCATTGTCCGCAATCCTTCTGTGATAGATGTCTGGTTTTGCGAGCAAGGGGAAACATATTGCGTAAAGGGTGGACAAACTCTGCGGATCTGAGTGGTTATCCTCTTTTGCGGATAGTTACGATCAAGGGGGAGCGATTCTACGTGGCTGATGATCAGGGATACGTTGAAAGCGGAGAAAGAGGTATGAGGCTGTTTTTGCAAGCAATTATAAAATTCCTTTTGGGTGTGATTTTGGTGGGGGTGTTGGTCTTCCTCCCTGCCGGTACCTTCTCCTATGTCGGTGGGTGGCTGCTGATGGGGATCTTGTTTATTCCCATGCTCCTTGCGGGGGTGGTAATGCTGGTCAAGAATCCCGCCTTGCTGCAAAGCCGTTTGGACGCAAAGGAAAAGCAAAAGGAGCAGAGCCTTGTGGTGAAGCTCAGCGGGCTGATGTTCCTGGTTGGATTTGCCCTCTCCGGCTTGGGCGTACGGTTTGATTGGTACAGACTGCCCGAGTGGGTGACCTACGTCGCCGCCGCGGTGTTCCTTTGCGCCTACGCCTTGTACGCAGAGGTGATGCGGGAGAACACCTATCTCAGCCGTACCGTTAAGGTGCAGGAGGGGCAAACCGTCATCGACACGGGTCTGTACGGAATCGTGCGCCATCCCATGTATTTCGCAACGGTGCTGTTATTTTTGTCCATGCCCTTGGTGCTGGGTTCTCTGTACGGTTTTTTGATCTTTTTGGCGTATCCGTTTCTCATTGCGGTACGCGTCAAGCACGAGGAAGCTTTCCTGGAAAAAGAGCTTCAAGGATATGCAGAATACAAGCAAAAAGTAAAGTATCGATTGATTCCCTTCGTGTGGTGAAGGGGATTTCTTGGGCAATTTGCGGGAGAATATGGTAGAATTACCTTGCGTCATTTGGGAAAGGAGCCATCTATGTCTGTTGAAGTAGTGATCAAGCAAAAACTGTTCGGTAAAAAAACTATGCCCCTTGAGGTCATCTTAGGCGAGGAATTGTATTACGGAAATTATGAAAATGACTGCCTGAACGTAGGGGAGATGGGCGCCGAGGAGATCCTGGTCTATAACCCCGAACGTATTGGCAGAGGGTTTAGCGTGATCTGGACGGCCGATGAGAAGAAAACCGTTTCTCTGCGGCTTCTCCAGCCTACCACCACCCGTGAGCTGAAGGATTTCTACGCTGCTGTGGAACGTATGACGAATTACTGGGGAGGCAGCTTGGAGGTGGATGGACAAAAGCAAAGCTTAGAAGCCTTTTTGGCAAGCTATCAGGAAATGATGGAGTTCAACCTGAAAGCTCTCAAGGACTTTGCGGGGCAGGTGCTGGACGGCACCTACGATACCCTGGCTCTTTACGCCGCCATGTGGCCCATGTCTATGGGCAAGGAGGAGGCCGCCCTGTTTTTGTACAATCCCCATTTGTTTGAAGAATGGCTCCACGAAAAGCAGGCCATGAACGTGTATCACGAAAGTCCGGGTTTCTTCATGGGGGATACGGGTATTGTCGGCAGATTTATATTGGTAAACGATCTGCCTGTGGTCTTGCCCGATATGCCTGCCGTTCCCATGGGGCTTGTCGATCCCAACACGGGGAAACGCCCCGAATCCATCCGCTGGGTGGTCACCGTGGGCATTCAGGGAGAAAAAGAACCTCTTTGCGACATGGAGTATTCCGAATTCCTTCGCCTGCTTCCCGCGGAGAAGAAGTCTAAGTATGACGGCGGGAGTTTCCTGCTTGCCGAGTTGACGGAAGAGGAGATCAGAGCTTTGGCCAACCGCTAAACTTCGGGCGGGTTTGATTTGAAAAAAGATCCTCCCGGTGTGATATGCACCGGGAGGATTTTTTTGTAAACTCTATTGACAAATAGAAAAATGTGTTGTATTATTGTGTTAGTACAGTAATACAACGAAGGGGGCGCGATTCCGATGCCTTGGAAATTCAACAGCTACGAAGCGGTGTTCATACAAATTGCATCCCGCTTGCGGGGAGAGATCTTAAGGGGGAAATACCTGCCCGATCAGCAGATCCCGCCGGTGCGGCAATTGGCTTTTGATGCGGCGGTGAATCCCAACACCATGCAAAAGGCGCTGACTCTGCTGGAGGACGAGGGTCTGTTGTATTCCCGGGGGACGGTAGGTCGGTTTGTGACCACGGACACAGAGGTTTTAGATCGTTGCCGGGAAACCGTCCGCAAGGACGCCGTCCGTCATTGGATGGAGGAAGCCCGTGAATTGGGGATCACCAAAGAAGAATTGATGAATTACATTGAACAGGAAGGGGAGACGAATAAATGAGCTTTTGGACAAACGAACGAAGAGAAGACGCCGTTCTGATCTGCGAGAATCTTTGCAAGACCTATCCCGGGCTGAGAAGTCCGGTATTGGATCGTTTTTGCTGTCAGATCCCCAAGGGGAAGATCGTTGGACTGCTGGGACCCAACGGGTGCGGTAAATCCACCCTGTTGAAGCTGATCACCGGGTTGTTGGTGGCAGACAAGGGAGAGATCTACATCGACGGGCAACTCCGCAGTGAGAAGACCAACGCCTTGGTTTCCTACCTGCCGGAGCGCACCTATTTCAACAATTGGATGCGGGTGGAGGAGTTGCTTTCCTACTTTGCGGAATTCTACGGAGATTTCGATATCGCCTTGGCGCGGAAAATGCTTTTGGAATTGCAGATCGACACCACCGCCAAGCTGAAAGCACTTTCCAAGGGTACCAAGGAAAAGGTGCAGTTGGTGCTGGTGATGGCAAGGCGCGCCAAGCTGTACCTGCTGGACGAACCCATCGCAGGGGTAGATCCTGCCGCAAGAGACTACATTTTGCAGACCATCATCGGGAACTACAACCCCGAAGCCGCGGTGATCATCACCACCCACCTGATCTACGATATTGAACCGATTCTGGATGAATTTCTGTTTATGGGCTACGGCGGCGAAGTAATGCTTTCCGGCGTGGCGGACGAGGTGCGGAACGAAAAGGGCAAATCCTTGGATGAGCTATTCAGAGACTGCTTCCGCTACACGCCCCCCACCGAGAATACCTGGAGGTGACGGAAATGACCATGTTTAAAAAGGCTTTCAAATATGATTTTGGCTACGTCTACCGTTTTTGGTGGATAATTGTAGCTTCTGTTTTGGGGCTGTCTCTGCTGGGGAGCATGGCGTTCCGCTTTGTGGCGACCTTTGAGACCAGAACGGCATCCACCCTGGGGATGTTTCTATACACCATGGCCAATATTTTCATGTTCGCTTCCTTCTTTGCCATTGCCATGTCCTTTTTGGTGCCCCAGATCCTTTGTTACGTACGGTTTTATAAGAACTTCTTCACCGATGAGGGCTACTTGACCTTCACCCTGCCCGTTTCCCGCAGAACGCTGTTCCTTTCCAAAACGGTGAACGCGGTGCTTTGGACGGTACTCCATGGCTTGCTTTTGGTTGTGGCGGGGGCGATCATCATCACTGTCGCTCCGGTGCCCAACCGCGGGGAATTGTTGACCTTTATCCTTTGGGAGGGCGTGGGAGAGATCTTCTCCCATCTGTGGGTGTCCTTGGGCGGTTGGCTGTTGGTTTACATTTTGGAGGGCATTCTCATGGCTGCTGCAGCCGGCTGGTTTACCTGCGCCTTGGTACAGTTTTGTATCACCATCGGCGCCGTGGTGGCAAAAAAGCACAAGGTCCTTGCCGCCTTCGGTATCTACTACGGCCTGAATACGGCAAGCTCCTTTGTGATTCAGTTTGTCATCGGATTGGGGCTGATCTTCGTGGTGGTGCCCATGTTTGCGTTGTTGGAGCTTGCAACCTCCGCCGTGACCTGCACCTCCGTGGCGATCCTTTTGTTGATCGTGCTGATGGGGGAGATCGCCGTGGCCTGTCTGTTCCATTTCCTGGCCTTGGGAACTCTGGAACGGAAGCTGAATCTTTCGTAAGGAGGGAAAACATGATGAAAATGAATCGATGGAGAATCCTTTCCTTTGCTTTGGCGTGTATGCTGTTGTTTGCCGTCCTTTCCGTCCCCGTGCTGGCAGACGAGGATACCTCGTGGTATTTCCGGGACAAAGAAACTCTTATGCACGGCGGCACTGAGTATACCCTTTACGAGCCCTGTTTTCCTCTTTGGGAGGCGGGTTCGGCTACCTATTATTACGATCAGGCGTTGGAGGATTATACTACGGTATACGTTAACAGTCCCGATGCCGTCTATGCGCAAGCAAACGGGTATCTGTATGCCACGGCGGAGGGCATTCGTGCTTTGGAGCGCCTGCAGGAGGGGGAGGCAAACGAATACTTCTTGTATAGCACCAGAAACACACGGGTGAAGCTGACGAAGGATTTGTCGGAAGCCTTCAAGGGAAACGGTGAAAAGGTTATTCTGGACGTGCGTGATTTGGAGGGCAAAGTACGCTATTCCCTGGTGGGTGTGGACGCCTACGGCTATTACGGCTGTGCCTACGGCGATGTGTATTACCTGGACGGTGAGTATTACTATATTCATTATCTTGACCTGGGTAATCAGTATTTTGATTCCGACGGCTATTTCTCTTACCGAAAAGGGGAGGTTGAGGCGTACCGTCTTTCTAAGAGCACGGTGTACGGGCTGCACGAAATGGACGATAATATGGAGTACCGTTACTCTGAGTACATTCTTCTTGGCGGTACAAATACCGATGAATTGGCGGGAGATATCTTTAATTCCGAACGGGGTGCTTTCATCGTGGGCATGGTGGTGTTTGGTATTCTGCTGCCCCTTCCCTTGCTGATCGTGGGGCTTGCCTTCCCCCGTTCCCATCGTAAGGGCTATCCCAAGTATTGGTACATCTTAGCGGGAGTGGCGGCCCTTTGGATGGCGCTTTCCATCCTGCTGATGGTGATCGTTCTGTAATACTCAATCTTATCGACCGTAGTTTATCGCTACGGTCGATATTTTCCTCTTGCTTTTTGGGGGCGGATGGAGTATAATAGAACGAATGAAAAAACGAGGTTTTTGTCATGGAAGAAAAATTTTACACCGTTGCCTCCATCGAGGGGGAATACGCCTACCTGCGGGAGGATGACGGCGGAGAAGTGATGATCGCGCTGTTTTTACTGCCCGATGGGGTGGATATTGGTACCCGTTTGCGTTGCGAGTGCTTCGCTTACGAGATCGTAGACTGAATTTTGAAAAAAGGAAAAAGAAAAATGAGCAAGTACAAAACACAAGAAGAACGCTTGGTTCGCATCAACGAGCTGGCGCAAAAGGAACGGGAGGGCGGCTTGACTCCTGAGGAGACGGCAGAGCGCGCCGAGCTGAGAGAGGAATATCGTTTGGCCTTCCGCGCCTCCTTCAGAGGCATTCTGGATAACACATACGTCCAAAAGCCCGACGGAAGCCGTACCAAGCTGAAGCCCAAGGATCCCGCGCAATGAAAAAGCTTTGCCTGATCCTTTTGGTGGGGCTGTTGCTTTGCGGGTGTATGCCTGATGAGGAGCTGCCTGACCCCAAGGATCTCTTTTTGGAAGCGGAAAGCCGCACGCCGGAGGAGCTTGCCGTTCTTGCAACGAAAACGGTGATCTTAGACCCGGGTCATGGGTTTGAGGATCCCGGCTGTGAATATCCGGAAAACGGTGTTATTGAACGGGAGCTGACTTTGGTGCTTGCAGAGAAGATCGCTTTTGCCTTGGAACAGCATGGGGTGACCGTGGTATTTACCCATCGGGGAGAGAGATTCACCGCAAGGGAGGACTTGGACGCCTTGGCGGCGGAAAAAGGATATGATCTTGAGGCTTTTTTGCATTCTCTTGTCTCGGCTTTCAGCGGCAGAGAGGGAGAACAGGTGGAGGCTACGTTGACGGCCTTTGGAGAGGGCGTTAACGACGACGGCGTGTTTGATCCCTTTGAACGGGCGTATTACGCCAATTTGTACGGGGGAGATCTGTTTCTTTCTGTGCATATCAACGCCAGCGGGACAAACTCCTATGCGGCAGGGTCGGATCTGTTTATCTGCTCCGACACCCCTTATGGAGAAAATTCCCTTCGCTTGATGGAAGCATTGCACGCTTCCTTGGGGCATAGCTTTCCCTCTCGACGGGTGGGAAGTATAACCTATGGTTGGGAAAATGCTTTTGTGGTGACCAAATATGCGGATATGCCCGCGTTGCTTTTGGAAGCAGGCTTTGCCTCTAATAAAGGGGAGGCGCAAAGCCTTGTTGACGCCGCATGGCAAAATTCTTTTGCCTTGGCCGTGGCAAAAGGCATTGAATTGTACCTTTTGAGTATTTGAAAACTGTTGACTTTTTCCCCGAAAAGGGGTATAATGATAGGAACTGATAGGGAAGGGGGGCGTTGCCGACATGAAGTTCATAGAGAAATTGATTCCGCGGTATGCATGGATGCCGCTTTTGATTTGTGTGCTTTTGAATACCGTGGTGTATTACGGAAACCGCCTGATTCCCAAATATCGTTTTTTTGACGTATCCATCCCCGCTATCGACGACAACATTCCCTTCGTAACGTGGATGATCGTGTTCTACGTATTTTCCTATGTGTTTTGGACGATTGGTTTCCTGGTCATTTGTCGAGAAAGCAAGGCGCTTTGCTATGAGATGATCTCCGGGGAAATGATCGCCAAATCCTTGTGCTTGGTGTTCTTCTTCGCACTGCCCACCGAGATGGCGGATTGGCCCTCCGGGCAGTTTGAGATTGACAATGTCTTTGATTGGACGACACAGCTCATCTACGATATGGATGAGCCCAACAATCTGTTTCCTTCCATCCATTGCTTGGAAAGCTGGGTGGTTACCAGAGGGGCGTTCCGTTGTAAAAAGGTTCCTAAGTGGTACTGCGTTTTCTGCGTGGTGATCACGCTGGGGATCTTTGCCTCCACCGTGTTGGTGAAGCAGCACGTGGTGGTGGATATTTTAGGCGGTATTCTGGTGACCGAGCTGGGATTAGCTTTGGCAAAACGGTTCCGCGTCGGCAGACTTTTCTCCTTTTTGGAACGTAAAAAGGAGGTGGATGCATGAAGTCGGGCAAAAAACGTTTCATTTGGTTTATCGTGTTCATCATCCTGATCGCGGTGACCTTGTCTACCATGATGTCGGGGGCAACGGATTTTACCGCCGATCGGTTTTGGGAGTTGCTCTCCACCGCTTCTCCCGGGTATATGATCTGTGCCTTTGTATCTATGATAGGCTTCGTTTTCTGCGAGGCATGGAGTCTTTGGTTGCTGTTGCGGTTCTTTGGGCATAAGCGTTCCATGCGCCGTAACGTGGTATATTCTGCGGCGGACGTGTATTTCTCCGCTATCACGCCTTCTGCAACGGGTGGTCAGCCTGCCAGCGCTATGTTTATGGTGCGGGACGGTATTCCCGGAGCGGTGACGGCAATGTGTCTGTTGTTGAACGTGATGCTTTATACCGTTTCTATTTTGCTGATCGGTATTCTTTGCTTCATTCTGTTCCCGGGGATCTTTTTCTCCTTCGACGTGTTTTCACGCTTGCTGATCATCATCGGCTTTGGCATTCAGGTTTTGGTGGTGATCGGGCTTTTGCTTTTGGTGATGAAGGAGCAGATCATTTTGCGTCTGGCGAGCTTTTTCATCCGCTTGCTCTGCAAGCTTCATTTGATGAAGGACGTGGATAAGCGTTTGGCCTCCGTTGAGCGTATGACCACGGAGTACCGTGCCTGCATTAGCGCCTTCCGTGGGGGAGGATGGGTGGTGTTTAAGGTGTTGCTTTTGAATCTGTTGCAAAGATTCTGCAACATCGCCGTCACCGTGTTCGTCTATTTGGCTACGGGCGGGAGCCTTGACCGATGGTTGGAGGCGTTTATCACCCAGGGCTACGTGGTGTTGGGATCCAATGCGGTTCCTATTCCCGGTGCTGTGGGCGTAGCGGATCTGCTGTTCTTGGACGGCTTTGACGAAATGATCACCGATACCGCTTGCGTGGAGCTGATCAGCCGCAGTATTTCCTTCTACATTTGCTTGATCGCCTGCGGTGCCGTGACCTTGGGTGCCGTCGTGATCCAAGCGCTGAAACGGCGTAAGCGCCGCAAAAACGAACAATAAGAAAAAAGGTTGAGTCATTCAGATGCAAAGAGCCGTGATTTGGTTCTCGTCGGCGTATAAACATATGTCAGAGAACCAAATCACGGCTAAAAAACGCTCACGATTAGCAAAACTTTATACCAAAAAACCGCTTTCTCCATCGTACGAGATGAAAAAAACGGATTTTTCTTTATTTATTTGATTTTGCGTTTTTGTTCTGCGCTGAATGAATAGAACACTTCTTTTATTTTGCCAGATATTCTTTTAATGCAGGCAGGAGGCGCAAAGCGTCTTGTCTGCCGCGGAGGTAATACAGGTACAGCTTTCCGGTGTTTCCCTCAAACTTCTCCATGCGAATTTCCTCGGCGGGGGAAATGACGAAGATCTCCCCGGACTGTTGCTGCCGTTCCAGTTCGCTACGCAGACGATTGTAGCTCGCGGGCGCATCCTCTACCGCCTGACAAAAGGCAGGATATTTGGGAAAGGCGGCGATATAAGAGGCTTTCATTTGCTTGGAGAGAGGTTCTTTTCGTGCGGTTATGGGGCGAGTGAGGAGAACGATCTTTTTTTGATAGCCCTCTTTTTCCGCCCATTCCAGCGGCACGCTGACAGAATATCCGCCGTCCAGCAGGGTACGGCCGTTCATCCGCACCACGCGGGAGGTAAATGCCAAGCTGGCAGAGGCCTGAATAGCCTTGTTGAATGGATAATGCCTGCCGTATTCTCCATAGAAGGGCATGCCCGTTTTGCAATCCGTGGAAACTGCCACGAAACGCCGTTCGGGGTCTTCTCGCATACCCTTGGGGCAGGGATACAGCTTTTCCACCGTTTCCAGCAGGAAGCGGAAGCCTACCATACCGCCATCGGAAGCCATCGCCTGCCAACCGGTATAGCGGCTGTCATGGCGGTGCAGAATACAGATGCGGGCAAATCTGCCGATTTGGCGCGCCATCATGTTCCATCCGCAAAGCGCTCCGGCAGAAACGCCGACGATTGCTTGGGGGTGGATACCGTTTTCCATCAGCACGTCGCAAACTCCGGCGGAATAGATCCCGCGGAGGGAACCGCCCTCCAACAGAAGGGCGCACTCCGTTAAGTTACCTTCTGCCGTGCGAATGGCAGGCAGCAGGGGATAGCATTTGCTTTTCGGACTCATTTCTTAAAGCCAAGTTCCTTGTCGACCTCGGGAAGTTCAAAGTCGGGGTTGTAGGAGAAGGTCCAGGAGGAGCTGTAGGTAAACTCGGTGTCCTGCTTGACGCGGATGGTAGAGCCGGGTTTGAAGGCGGAGAAGTACAGCTTATTCTGGGTGGGGTTCATATCCCACAGACGGGTATGGTGGCTGGACTGATAGAACTGATCCTCGGGGTTGTGGATCTCAATGGTCATGTGGTATGCGGGATACTGCTCACCGAACACGGTAACCTTGGAGGCCTTGTTGCGGTCGTCAAAGTTGTTGCCGTAGTTGCTGGTGCCGGTGACAGGGGTCTTGGTCACCTTGGTGGTTCCGTCATCGTTGTAGTACATGGTATAGTTACCGTACTTCTTGGCAACGGGGAACATACAAGTGTATGCGTTGCCAAAGTTTACGTCGGAGGTGAGGTACAGCTTGGACTGCACGGAAACGGATTCGCCGTTGAACAGATACAGCTTCTCTACGTTGATCAGCACGTTTTCTTTGGTGTATTCGCCCTCGTAGATGTTGTTGTGGAGCACTACAAACAGACCCTTGACGGTAACGGTCTTGCCGCTTGCAACCTCAACTTTCTCACCGGTTTCTGCGTCGTAGAAGGTCATGTCGATAAAGTGGTCGTTGGTCTTGGTGGTATCGGTAGCGTTCCAGTCGGAATAGGTATAGTCGCCGTGGTTACCGCCGCGGAAGGTGATATTGCCGCCTACTTTGCCGCAGGAAAGCACCCACTCATAGTCGGTGGAGGACTCGGACATACGGATCTTGGTACCGTTTGCATGGGTGTATTCCATTGCGCCCAGCATCCACATGCCCCATCTCTTCTTGACCAGGCAGGTGCGGTAGGTAGCGCCATCGGGATAGTGGTAGGTGATGGTGTAGGTGGTGCTGTTGGTAGCGGTGAGCTCCATGTCCGCATACTCGGACAATTCATAGGGATTTTCGTAAAGATCCTTGTAGTTTTCGGGGATTTCGTATTCCATATAAGCTCCTTCTCTGGGCGGTTCGGGTTCGGAAACTTCTTCGGAAGAGGTTTCGGCGGATGCTTCGGAGGAGGCTTCCTCGGAGGAAGCGTCTACGGAGCTTGTTGCCTGCTCGGAGGAAGTGCCGGCAGGGGCTTCGGAGTTGGTCGCGGGGGTGCTCTGGCAAGCAGCTAACAGACAAAGTGTCAGCAACAGCAAGAGACAGGTGCGCATGATTTTCATTTTGATTTATCCTTTCGTATATGTATTTCTCAGCTGGTCTTCCATCACGTCGTAAAGCTTTTTGCTCAAGTCGTCAGTGCGGGAAGTCGTTACTTCTTCGGCGGGGACCACGTCGCAAACCGTCAGCTTGATCACGGTTCTGCGCCAAGGGAAGTTCTTCGGTACCTTTTCTGCGTTTTCCACGGTGACGGCCACCACGGGAACAGCCGCCTTCTGGGCAATCATCAAAACACCGCCGTGGAAGGGAAGAAGCACGTCGTCACCCTTGTTGCGGGTACCCTCGGGATAGATCCCCACGGAAATGGTGTCCGTCTTAATCAGCTCCGCTGCGGCATTGATGGCGCGGATAGCGCCTCGAGGATTGCTGCGATCAATGGGCAAAAAGCAACAATAGCGGATGATCCCACCTACCAACGGGAGACGAAGATTTTCCGGCTTGGTTACGAAGGCCAAGGGATACCTCTTGAAGGCTACCAAGGAGACCAAGGGATCAAACATGGATCTGTGGTTGGAGATCAAGAGGAATCTGCCCTCGGGCATTTTCTCCAAACCCTCGGTAACGATCTTCACTCTGGCCAGCTGGCAGACCAGCCGAACCGTCTCGGCCATCAAAAATCGAACGAAGGGACGATCCTTGGTGTGGTTTTTTTCTTTGTCGATAAAGAGCGAGAAGATAAACAGTGACAGAATGTAAAGGAATAGCCAGCCGATAAAGCCTGCCAGGGAAAGACCTGCCCCGATGGCGATTTTTGCGGGAATACCCGCTTCAAATAACAAACTCAAGGGTATGCCGGTGGCTACACCCAAAGCGATGAAAAAGATCAGCATAAAGATCTCCTTTTTTGAGATACGCCTATTATAATCTTTTGGAAGGCTTTTGTCAAGGGAAAAGAAAAAACGCCCTCAATAGGGGCGATCCGCCGGAGACGAGCTGCGTGGGTAACAGTGACTTTTTGCCTGAAAAACAAATAAAAAGATCTCGCTCAAAAGAACGAGATCTTTTTGGTGGAGAGTATAGGGCTCGAACCTATGACCCACTGCTTGTAAGGCAGTTGCTCTCCCAGCTGAGCTAACCCTCCGTGACAGCTTCGCCATGATACCACAAAAAAACGGGTTTGTCAATAGGTTTTTGAAAAATATTTTGAAAAAACGCCTCTTTTTTTCAAAGAGGCGTAAAAAGCTTATTTTCTGCGCTTCAACTTCAAAACCAAAGCGCTTCTGGAGGGCAAATAACAGTAGAAACCGATTCTTCCGTCGGGCTGACGGGCGGCTCTGTACCGATAGCTTGTGTCGATCCGCCCGTGACCGCCAAAGGCTTGGTCGTCCGTGGAGAGGGCTACCACGTAGTTTCCTTCCGTGGGAGTGGGGATAAAATAGGAATCGTAAGAATAGTTGGGGTGGAAGTTGAATACAAATACCGTCGTACCCTTCCCGTAGATCAAAACGTAGTCCTCACGCTTTTCCCACAGGGAGTATGCTTCGGAAAGCATAAGCCTTCCGGTTTTCAAAAGGGCTACCATGGCAACCTCAAAGGCTTGCAGAGCTCCGTAGCGGAGAAGCTCATTGTCTGCGAGGCTCCATTGCCTGCGGCAGTAGTGATAGCTCCAACCGTTGCCTTCTCTGGGGAAGTCGATCCACTCGGGATGGCCGAATTCGTTGCCCATAAAGGTAAGGTATCCTTCTCCAGCCAGCGATGCAGTGAGGAGGCGGATCATCTTGTGCAACGCCATTCCTCGATCGATCACAGGGCTTTTCGAGGCCTTGTTCATGGCGGTATACATCTCCGCATCGCAAAGACGGAACATCAAGGTCTTGTCTCCCACCAACGCTTGGTCGTGGGATTCACAATATCCTACCGTCTTTTCGCCCTTGCGGCGGTTGGTCAACTCGTACCACAGGTGTCCTACGCTCCAATCCTCATCGCGGTATTCCTTAAGGTATTTGATCCAAAGATCGGGAACACCCATGCCAAGACGATAGTCGAATCCCAAGCCGCCCTCTTTAATGGGCAGGCACATACCCGGCATACCGGACATATCCTCCGCAATCGTAATGGCATTTTTGTTGATGGAGTGGATCAGATCGTTTGCCAAACGGAGATAAGTCACTGCCTCGCCGTCGGTGTTGGGGGAGTAATACATGCTGTAATCGGTAAACGCACTTCCCAGCCCGTGATCCAAATACAGCATGGATGTGACACCGTCAAAGCGGAAACCGTCAAAATGGTATTCTTCCATCCAAAATTTCAAGTTGGAAAGGAGGAAATGCAGCACCTCGTTTTTTCCGTAATTGAAAAGCTTGGTGTCCCAAGCAGGATGGTGCCCTCGCGGACCCTCGTGGAAGAACTGATACTCTGTGCCGTCGAATTGGTTGATGCCGTCCAACGTATTTTTCACCGCGTGGGAATGTACCACGTCCAGCAGTACAGCGATGCCCATGCTGTGGGCGGTGTTGATCAGATTTTTCAGATCCTCTGCCGAACCGTAGCGGGAGGATGCGGCAAAGAAGTTGGATACCTGATATCCAAAGGAGCCGTAATAGGGGTGCTCCATGACCGCCATGATCTGCAGGGTGTTGTATCCCAGCGCCTTTACCCGGGGCAGGATCTTCTCTTGAAACTCTTTATAGGAAGATACCTTACCCTCTTCGCCTGCCATGCCGATATGACATTCGTAAACAAAGGGTGGCTTTTCCGGGCGAAAGCCCCGGTCCGTCCAAGGAAAGGGGATATGCTCTGTCACCTCTGCGCACCAAAGGTAGGTCACGGGATCCTGCACCACCCGATGGGCGTACAAGGGGACACGGCGCAGCTCGAGACCGCCGTGGCATACGATGGCTTGGACCTTCTGCCCGGGACGCAGAGCTTCTTTACCCTGCAAATGTACCTCAAAAACCCCGTTTTCCAAACGAGCCATGGGCGTGGCATGGGTATCCCAGCCGTTAAAATCCCCGGTGAAGAACATAGCTTCCGCTCCGGGAGCCCATTCTCGGTAAACCCAACCATCATCCGTGCGGTGAATGCCGAAGAAAAGGTGCGCGTTGGCGAACTCGGAAAGTCTGCCGTTTCCCACCAGCTCCCGCTTTTTTGCGCGGTAAGCTTTCATCAGATTGTCGATATGCTCTTCATAAGGGCGTAAGTAAGGATCCAATTCCGTGATGTGGTAAGACATAGGGATTCCTCCGATTGTATGCTTCTACCGTTATTTTACCACGGCTTTTTCAAAAATGCAACGGTTTTTTGGCGGAACTCATGGCTTGCGAGATAAAAACCGTGGAGGCGATTTTATACAAAACGACGGAAAGCACTCTCTTCTTGTAAGAGAACGGGATTTTTCCCCGGAATCCGTTGCTTTTTTTCTTTTTTTGTGTTACAATTTTTCTATAGGATCAAAAAGGAGGAATGACGGTATGCTTTCGCAGTTGAACCAATGGGAGTTGGGTGTTTTGGACGGTATCCAATCGTTCTTTCGCTGTGGCTTTTTGGATGCGGTGATACCCGTGTTCACCTTTTTTGGCAACGCAGGATGGATCTGGATCGTGATCAGCATCCTGCTGATGTGCCTTCCCAAGCACCGTAAGGCGGGGATTACCTTGGCGGTAGGCTTGATCTGCCAGCTTTTGATCTGCAATCTGTTTTTAAAGAATCTCATTGCCAGAGACCGTCCCTGCTGGCTGGCGGAGGGAATAGAGCTTTTGGTGAAAAATCCTACGGACTTTTCCTTCCCGTCGGGGCATACCATGGTGTCCTTTATCGCTGCCACCATTCTTTTGATGTACAACCGTAAATGGGGATATATCGCACTCCCCGTGGCGATACTTATGGGATTTAGCAGGCTTTATCTGTACGTGCATTTTCCAACAGACGTGTTGGCGGGAGCATTGCTTGGGATCTTCGTGGGGATTGCCGTAACCATCTTGATGAGAAAACTGTTTGCTTTTTTGGAGGCAAAGTATGAAATTCGTTTGTGATAAAAGCTTTGATGAAGAGCGTGCGCTGTACGGGAGTGACGGTGTGCGGGTGGAGAATTGCCGCTTTGAAGGCCCTGCCGATGGGGAATCGGCTTTAAAGGAGAGCAAAAACGTGGAGGTGGCAAATTGCCATTTCGCTTTGCGCTATCCCTTTTGGCACGATATCAATTTGACGGTGGAGCATTGTACTCTCACAGAGACCTGCCGCGCCGCTTTTTGGTATGACCGGGGTGTCAAGGTTGCCCATACCACCTTGGGGGGCATCAAGGCCTTCCGGGAATGCGCCGATGTGGAGATCACCGATTGCGAGGGCGTTTCCGAAGAATTTGGCTGGAATTGCCGCAACATCTCCATGGAGCGGTTCACCATGCAGTCCGCTTACTTCCTGTTCGGCGCCGACCACGTGACCATGAAGGAAAGCACCTTCACGGGGAAGTATTCCTTCCAATACGTGAAGAACGCTGAGATCCGCGACTGCGTACTGAACACCAAGGATGCCTTCTGGCACAGCGAGAACGTTACTGTTTACGACAGCGTCTTAAAGGGAGAATATCTGGGCTGGTACGCCAAGAAGCTCCGCCTGGTGCGTTGCAAGATCATCGGCACACAGCCGCTTTGCTATTGCGAGGAGCTGGTGCTGGAGGATTGCACCATGGAGAACTGCGACCTTGCTTTTGAAAACTGCACCGTGCAGGCAGAGGTGAAGGGGCATATCGACAGCGTAAAGAATCCCACTCACGGCAAGATCGTGGCGGATTCCATCGGAGAGATCATTCTGGACGGCCACGGAAGACCGGGCAGTGATTGTGTCATCGAGGTGAGAGCATGACGGAAGTACGGATCGCTATTCAACAAACAGATGTCCCTGCAACAGAAAACGTTACCCTTTATCAGGGATGGGACACTCCTCGGGTGTTGAAAACCGAAGAGTACCGTTTTAACGCCTCTAAGCTGATGATCTTCGGGGAGGATGGTATCCTGCGAGAGGCAGGGGGTGAGCTTTGGGCCAATACCGATCAAAAATTGGGTAGCCCTCAGCTATCTGTGACCATTCCGCCCCGTGGCTTTGCCATTGCCTTTGGCAACCGAGGAAACGAAGCCATCCGCGCCTGCTTTGACTTCGCTATGGAAGGGGCTATGCTTTATAACGCCACCATGGTGGTGCACCGCAGAGTGGAGGGGCGCATAGAGGGAGACACCCTGTTGCTTTGTTACGAGGGTGCGCTTCCCGCAAATCCCTCCGCGCTGAAATTCTTGTTCATCGGCAACAGCTGTACCTATTTCCACGGCGTTCCCTTGAAATTCCGTTCCCTTTGCGAGGCGGCAGGTCGGGCGGTAGAGGTAACCTATTGCACCCGTGGGGCGGCTTATCTTCATCAGTTTGCCGATCCCGAGCACGATTATCACAAGCTGTTGATCACCCGTCTCGGGGAAAAGAAATATGACTTCGCCGTGCTTCAGGATGCAGGTGCCGCTACAGCAGAGGATATGGAAGCTTCTCTGCGAACCCTTTTGCCCTTGGTGGCGGAAAACGGTGCAAAACCGTTCTTGTATATGCGCTGTGCCCCCTCGGCGGCGGAGGGGAAGATGCAGGAGGAATCTGCGGCATTGTCAAGGCTTTACCGCGGTGTGGGGGAGCGCTTCGGCATTCCCGTTTCTTCTGCGGCAGAAGCGTTTGTGAAATGTCGGGAGGTTTATCCTGCGCTTGAATTGTATGCCGACGACCGTTCCCATCATTCGGGAATGGGCAGCTATTTGGCGGCTTGCTGTCTGGCGGAGTCCTTCTTGGGCATCGATACCTGCGGGAACGCCTATGACGCCTATTTCGGCAGAGAGGTCGCCGAGAAACTTCAAAAAATTGCCCACGAATCCTGTGGCAGGAAATAAAAGCACGTTCGGAAAGGAAACGCGTCATGTCACTTTGTAGCTTTGGAAAATTTTCTATCAAGGGGACTTTTTCTCCCCGTTGGCCTTACCATACGGATCTGTACTGCCGTATGGCGTATTTCAAGAACGGGGAAGAGCAGGCGTTGTTCTGCGCCTTTGATTCCTTGGGTACTTGGGCTTGCGATGCCCGTAAATTCTGCAAAGAGGTAGGAGAAGCCTGCGGGATCCCTGCAAAGAGCATTGTGTTCCACGAATTGCAGGCTCATGCCGCGCCCTATACCAACGATATGCACGAAGGGATGGATAACGTGATCGTCCGTGCGGTAGAGGCGGTGAGGGAGCTTCAGAAAAACGCCGTTCCCTATATTTGTGAGGTGAGCGAAGCTTATTTCGGCACAGATTGCAGCTTTAACCGTGAGCAGTACGTGGAAGGGCTTGGCGGCGTTACCGTTTGGACGGGCATGGGCTTTGATGAAAACGGAAAGCCCTGCACCCAAAATGAAGCCATTATGCTTCTCAAGGAGTACCGTCCTCACCTGGAGGTGCTGGAAAAGCCTCTGTATTTTGATAACCTCAACGATCCGCTGGCATACCTTTTCGTCTTCAAGAGTGAAGATGGCAAGGTGCTGGGTACTATGTCCCGCTTTGCGGCTCACCCCGACGTTGCCGTTTTGTTTGAGCTGCGCCCCGTGCAGGGAAAAGCGGAGATGTACCGCTACGATTTCGACTGGCCCGGCTATCTTTCCACCAAGCTGGAGGAGGATTTCGGCGGTACCTCCATTTACCTCAACGGTCCTTGCGGAGACCTGACCACCAAAAAAGGCTACGATGGCATTGATGATTTCGCTGCCAGCGACAAGGAATGTCAGCGGCTTGGGCTTTGGTTTGCGGAAAAGCTGGAGAAATCCTTTGCGGAAAACCGCCGTGTGATGAAGGAGGATTTCCTGAAGACGGAAACCTTTACGGTCACCGTTCCCATGCGAGAGGATATGCCCCGCAGTGTGAAAGAGGCGGTGGATGATCATGCAAGACTTTGTGCGGAAAGCGATGAAGCGTATAAAGCGGCATTGAACGATCCTTCCCTTACCCCCGCGCAGATGAAGCGGGTCATCGATGATTGGTACAAGCAGCATTATAACTGCAGTATGGCAACTTCTATCTGCGGCTTTGACGACGAAACCTTGGCAAGTCGCAAGGTGACCATCGATATCCCTTGCGTTCGCTTGGGCGAATATCTCTTCGTAGGCGTTCCCGGCGAAAGTCTCACAGAGCTTTCCACCTGGTTGCGTTCCACCTTTACCGGCTCCAAGACCATTCCGCTGGATCAGTGTAACGGCTATTACAGCTACATGGCAACACCCCGCTCCCTGACCTTGGGCGGTTATACCTATTGGTGCAGCTGGACCACCCGCGATACCATTCCCGAAATGCAAAAGCAGTTGGTACCCTTGATCCGTGGGTTCTTAGCAGACTAAAAGCGTATTTTGCAAACCGTATCGCTTGTACTTGCGCACGTTTTACAGCTTGTTTGTAAGACGTGCGCAGTTTTTTATGCCGTTTTTTGCTTTGCTGAATAAAACGGGGGCAAAACGGGCGAAATTGAAGCAGTCAGCTTTTTATTTCACGCTTTTGAAAGGAATGCTCCTCTATGAAAAACGTCAAGCAGAAAATCTATTTTTACCGAGTGAACTTAGATACCGTTACCGATGTGGCTTGCTTTCACCGTGCCGCAACCGCTTGCAAGGGAGAGGTGTATTTGGTGGGCGAAAACCTGAAGATCAACGCCAAGAGTCTTCTGGGTACCCACATGGCACGGGTGGCATGGAATAGGCTGTACGTGGAGGCGGATTTCGATTGCTACCATGTTTTCGAGAAATTTATCCTATAAGCGAAGGTTTTGTCTTGACAAGGAACAAAATATGTGCTATACTTGCAAAAACCGATGAGGAAGAGGAGTACCTTTTCTACAGCTTCCAAAGAGAGCCGCGGGCGGTGGGATCGCGGTGAAGAGAGAATTGGGAATGGACTTCCAAGGGCGAACGGAACGGGCATTTGGCCTCAGTATGGGAGACGGAGTATGACCCTTCGTAAACAAAGGTCTGCATATATTGGTATGCGTAAAGGTGGGCGTGTTTGCGCCAAGCCGGGTGGCACCGCAGGAAATGATCCTGTCCCAGCGTTAACGAATGCGGGGACGGGGTCTGTTTTTTTACCCTGCCGCCGAAAGAGAAAGGATGAAAGAAACATGGCAAACAAAGAAATTCCCTACAAAATTTACTTAGAAGAAAGCGAGATGCCGAGAGCTTGGTATAATCTGCGGGCAGATATGAAGAATAAACCGGCTCCCTTGCTGGATCCTGCCACGGGCAAGCCCATGACGGCAGAGGATTTGTCCTCTGTTTTCTGTGAGGAGCTGGCACGCCAGGAGGTGGATGAGGATACCGCTTATTTCCCCATCCCGGAAGAGATCTTAAGCTTCTATAAAATGTACCGTCCCGCACCCTTGGTGCGCGCTTACTGCTTGGAGGAGAAATTAAAGACTCCCGCCAAGATCTACTATAAGTTTGAAGGTAACAACACCAGCGGCTCTCACAAGCTGAACTCCGCCATTGCTCAGGCGTATTATGCCAAAAAGCAGGGCTTGGTGGGCGTTACCACCGAGACCGGTGCAGGACAGTGGGGCACCGCTCTGTCCATGGCTTGTGCATATCTGGGCTTGGATTGCAAGGTGTTTATGGTAAAGGTCTCCTATGAGCAAAAGCCCTTCCGCAGGGAAGTGATGCGCACCTACGGTGCTTCCGTTACTCCTTCGCCCTCTATGAATACAGAGGTGGGCAGACAGATTTTGGAAAAGCATCCCGGTACGGGCGGCAGCTTGGGCTGTGCCATTTCCGAGGCGGTGGAGGTTGCCACCAACACCCCCGGCTACCGTTACGTTTTGGGAAGCGTGTTGAATCAGGTTATGCTGCACCAATCCATCATCGGCTTGGAGGCCAAGGCGGCTATGGATAAATACGGCATTAAGCCCGATGTGATCATTGGCTGCGCAGGCGGCGGCAGTAACTTGGGCGGTCTGATTGCACCCTTTATGGGCGAAAAGCTGAGAGGGGAGGCGGATTATCGTTTTATTGCCGTTGAGCCCGCATCCTGCCCCAGCTTGACCAGAGGCGCCTTTGCATACGATTACTGCGACACCGGTATGGTCTGCCCCTTGGCAAAAATGTATACCCTGGGCAGCAATTATATCCCCGCCGCAAACCATGCAGGCGGCTTGCGCTACCACGGCATGAGTCCTATTCTGTCCCAGCTGCGCGCTGACGGGTTGCTGGACGCTATCTCCGTTCCTCAGACGGAGGTCTTTGCGGCGGCGGAATTCTTTGCCAGAGCAGAGGGTACTCTTCCCGCTCCCGAAAGCTCTCACGCTATCAAGGCGGCCATGGACGAAGCCATCCGTTGCCGCGAGACCGGGGAGGAAAAGACCATTTTGTTCGGTCTGACCGGCACGGGCTACTTCGATATGTATGCTTACGAGAAATTCCACGACGGCAAGATGACGGACTACGTTCCCTCCGATGAGGAGATCAAAACGGCTTTGGCCTATTTGCCGGATATGACTAAGTATGATATTTAATGCAAAAGAAGTCTTGACTCTTACCAGGTCTCTTGCCGCGATTCCCGCTCCCAGCAAGAAGGAGGGCAGGCGCACATCCTTTTGCCTGGATTGGTGGCGGTCCCAAGGATTAGATCCCTTCTCGGACGACCTGGGCAACGTGATCTTGGAGCTGGGCGGTAAAAGGGACACTCCCGTGGTGCTGTTTATGGCGCATACGGATATTGTGTTCGATGAGAACACGCCTCTGGTTCTCAGGCAGGATGGCGACCGTCTTTATTGCCCCGGCATCGGGGATGATACCGCCCACGTAGCGTTTTTGCTTTGGGGTGGGGCAGAGATGGCCAAGCAAAGCCTTCCCGAAGACGTTACCTTTGTCTTTGCCGCCAACGTGTGCGAGGAGGGCGAGGGCAATCTGCTGGGTTGCCGTGCCTTGATGGAGCGTTACGGAAGCCGTTTGCGGGAGGTAGTTTCCTTTGATAGCTACCTGGAAAAGCTTCATGATACCTGCGTGGGCTCTATGCGTTACCGTGTGACGGCGAATACCCTCGGCGGGCATTCCTTCCGGGATTTCGGCGCGCCCAATGCCATCGCCAAGCTGTGCGGCTTAGTGGCGGAATTGGAAAAGCAGCCCTTGCCCCGTGACGGAATCACTACCTTTAATTTCGGCTCCATTGCAGGGGGTACTACGGTGAATACCATCGCCGCAGAGGCTTCCTTGCTGTATGAATTTCGTAGCGATCGCCACGAGAATTTTGCGCAAATGGAAGCCCAATTCCAAGCCGCTTGTGAAAACGTCAAGGATTGCCGTCTGACAGTAGAAACTATTGGGATCCGTCCCTGCGGCAACGTTGCGGCGGAAAAGCAGTCTGCTTTGGTTGACCGTTGCGAAAATGCATTTGAGGGGCTTCCCACCCCTTCGCGGTATCCTGCTTCCACCGATTGCAACCTGCCCCTTTCCATGGGGATCCCTGCGGTTTGCATTGGATTGGTGGAGGGCGGCGGTGCTCATACCACAGAGGAGTACGTTAGCGTCGCAAGCTTTGAAAAGGGCGCACGGGTGCTTGCTTGTTTGCTTGCTTCTTATTTTTGCGAATAAGTGGACACATTGTGGACAATTGTGGACAAGCTGTCTATAACTTACCCACTTATCCACCGAGTTATCCACATTTGGAGGCGTGATGATGTTAGAGCGTTCCTGCGGAACCATTCCGTATACTTATCAAAACGGTCGGCTTCTTTACCTGCTGGTGCAGGTAGGAGATGGCGGTTGTTACGGTTTTCCGAAAGGACATATGGAGGGAAACGAAACCGAAATGGAGACCGCCTTCCGAGAAACTTGGGAGGAGACTTCCGTGAAGCCCGGCGTGGATCCCGGCTTCCGCTATGAGATCTCTTACCGTTTGCGCAACGGTAATGACAAGCTGGTGGTATATTTTCCCGGTGACATCGGGGATCAGATTCCCGCGCATAATCCCGGGTTCGAGAACTTCCGCTATCATTTGCTTCCCTATGAGGAAGCGTATAACGCGCTTACCTTTGAGAATGCCAAAGAAATGCTGAAGGCCGCAAACGAATATCTGACCAAATGAAAATATCCCGCAAACCGATTTGGTTTGCGGGACTTTTTTGTTATTGCTTTTCTAAATACTCTTTGATAGCCTTGAAGGTGGTATCACTGATGACGTGCTCCATTTTGCAGGCGTCCTCTGCGGCAGTATCGGCATCCACTCCCAGCTTTTGCAACAGAGTGGTGAGCAGGGTATGCCTGGCATAAATGTTTTCCGCCGTTTCCCGTCCTAATTCTGTTAAGGAGATGTAGCCGTTTTTATCGATGGTAATAAACTCGCCCTTCCTAAGCAATCCCATGGCTCTGCTGACACTGGGCTTGGAATAACCTATTTTCTCGCATACGTCAATGGAACGAAAGGGCGTTCCCCGCTTGGTCAGGGTCAGAATCGTCTCTAAATACATTTCGCCGGATTCCTGCAAATGCATGGGCGGCACCTCCTTTTTTCTTAGCTTAAAAACAGTATAACACAAATTTGTGAACTTTTCAAGCGAGAAAAAGAATTTTATCCCTTCAGAATGGTAACGGTTTTGATTCCGGCCGCCAACCGCCCGCTTTCATCGAAGGAGGTGGGGTTGTCAGCCTTAAGCTTGGCGGGATTGATGCGGTATTTCTTGGCTACCGACCAAAGTGTATCCGTTTTTGCGGGGTAAAAATACGCCACGGAATAGGGATCTTCCTCCTCCGGTTCCGTTTGCGTTATCGGGTCGCAAAGGAATGAGGCGTGTTCTTGGGTGTGGAAGGAAAGGGTGGCGTTGCAGATCACTCTGGCGGAAATGCTTCCGTCGGAGTGTAGTGTGGGCAATACCTCAAAGGGGGTGATTTCCACCTCGATCTCCGAGAGGCTTGCCGGAATTTCTGTGGGGACGAACTGAACAAATTCCACTGTATGATCTCTGTGAAGAATGCCATCCATGCTCTCTCCCAGCACAGAAACGGTAAGCGTGCCTGACAGCTCTACGCCCCCTTCACCGGGGGCTGCTTTCGTTCTGCCGGCTCGCACGGAGGCGTCGTAAAGGGAGGTGAAAATCGGGTCTTCTGCGGGAAGCTTCAGATCGATCGTAAAGCTTCTGTCCACTACGGAGCTGAGGCGGGGGATGGATAACTCCCTGCGGCTGGCGGTAGTGATCATGTCGGGGGTGAACAAATCTTCTGCCACCTCTGTTTCTGCCGTGCCCATAGTGCGTACCGTGGCGTTGACGGTAAAACATACCTTCAAAATACGGTTTTCTCCGTACTGATCCAATTCCGGGAGCACGCTATAAGCCCCCATCTCCAATCGCAGTGAACGGAGCTTGCCTTCGTCCGGTTCGGCGGTATCCAAAGAGAGTGTCAAGGGCAGATTCTTCACCGCCATACGGTATCCGCTTCCCATGGAGGTATCTTCCGGCTGATAAAGCACCTTTACTGTTGCGGTGGTTTTGGCTAAGACGCTCCCACCCGTGAAGGTGGTTTGGGGCGGCTGTATGGTAACCGTGCCGAACACCGTTTCCCCGATGCTTTCCTCGCCTTGGAGCAGAGGGAGCGCTTCGTCAAAGTGAAATTCTTTTCGAAGGGTTTCTCCCGGTACGTCGTACCGCAAGGCCTTTTTGGTGAAGAAAACGTTTTCTGCGGGCTGGGTGGAAAGCAATCCCACTGCCATCATGCCGGAAACGGTGGTATGTAGCTCAAGCCTTGCGCGCAAAAGGGGGCGGCGGGGAGACAGCATACGGCAAGTGATCTTACTGCAGGTTGCGTTGCAAAAGGCTTGGGGGGATTCCAGCTCGTTTTTGGGCAGGTCGGCCGTGTGACGGAATTCCTGCGTGAAGCTGCAAAAGCGGAGCTTGCTTTTGTGATCTGTCTCATAAAGAATGTCGTAAATGATCCGCCCTCCGATCTGAAGCTTGTTTTCCGTTACCTGGCAGGTATCGGTGTACGGGGTGCAATCCACTCGAATCAAGCGGATGACGTCGGGGCAATAATCCGGCAACGTCCCGTCGAATTCTGTTTCTTTGTCCAAAATGGTGTCCCAAAGCCGAGTAGGGAATCGAATTTGTGTGGTTACGGGTCTGCTCATGGGGGTCTTCCTTTCTGTTTTTCTTTTTATCCAATATAAGGTATGCACTCCGTAGGCGTAATATGCATAGGATAACAACAGAGAGGAAGTGGTGGTGATGTGCTGCTCCAAGCGAGCCATGGGATTTTCTGCATTTGCCTTCGGCGCCGGGGTGCTGCTGTGTACCGCGTTACCCCCTCTTGCCATGGCCTGCGTGGAAGCGGGGGTCATCGTGGGAGTTGGCGTGATCTTATTCGTGAAGTAGGTGGAAGTTTTGCGGATCTACGTATGGAAAGCCCCGGCATTGCTGCGTCCGTTGTTGCGCAGATTGTTTCGCGCAGGATAACGGGCAAAACAAAGAAGACTGTTGCTTTGGCGGCAACAGCCTTCTTTCTATATAATGATTCATGCGAAGAACTGGGTCAGAAACTCTTTCACTTGCGTGTAGTACGCCGCAAGCACGCCTACAAGCACCGCGCCCGCCAAGGCAGCAATGCAAGAAAACACCAAACTGAATTTGCTATGGGATACCTTTACGTCCCCGGGCAAGATACCAAGCTGCTTTAGAGGGGCGGCAAGTACTTGCAAAAAAGAACAAAGAAGGAACGCCTCCGGCGCCAACAGCACCAAATTTTTCACAACAGCGAGAAAGAAGTATACTGCAAAGGATCCTTGGTAGAGGGTTACCCTCCAAAAAGAACCCAAAAAAGCGTTGATGGCAAAGTTGATCACAATTTCCGCGAGCAATACCCTTATATAAGAGATGTTGCTTCTATAAAGAAATAGTGCGTAAACCACCGCTGTAAGAATGGCTGTCAGCGTATAACCAAAAAAGAAAGGATAAGGCGAACCGATGGCGCCAATCAAGTCTACCAGCAATCCGCAGGCCACCGCAAGAACAGGTCCCGTCAAAAGGGAACAAAGTGCAATAGCGAAGAAGGAGAGAGAAACCTGCAGGGCGGGGGATAACGGAATGTTAAATTTTTCGATAACGATTGCCAAGGCGCAGAGAAACGCGGCGTAGGCAAGACTTCGTATATTTTTGCATTCTGCCGCAGCATCCCTCCAATAGGCAATAGAAAAAGGATGGGGGTATAAAGCTTGGGATTTTTTCTTCATGAAATAACAAAAACCTCCTATTCCGACAGAATTCCTGCGAGAAAAGAGGTTGAGACACAGTTTTCAGCGGGATGCGACGCCCACACCGCGAAAAGCATTTCTTCGTCCGAAGGACAACTCCCCGTCCCTTCGGCACTGTACGCGTGGGCATCTACTCTGTAGACACTGGCAGTATACAGGAAAATACACAAAAAAGCAAGCCTTTTTTAGGATTTTTGCGAAAATGTATAAGAAAACGATTTTTTTGCGAAAATAGGGTTGACAAATCGCCTTTTGAGTGTTAATATATGCAAGCCTTGAGGGAAGCCTCACGGATTGAAAAGAATACCGCAAAAAAACTTGAAAAAAGTTTTAAAAACCTATTGACAAAAGGAAAAAGTTGTGGTATGATAGCAAAGCTGTCCCCGAGAGGGGAGTAGCGAGAACGGACATTGAAAACTGAACAACAAAGAGTACA
>JAZKZH010000047.1:0-19434 GCA_045612545.1 Eubacteriales bacterium | reverse complement strand
AGGAGTTAACCTCCAGCTCGCCGATGAACCAGAAGGTATCATTAGCAGTACCAACGATGTCCAGCTTAACGTAACGAGCGGTCAAGCCTTCTTCGTTATCGGTGCCTACCCAAGTAGGATTGCTCTGTACGCCTGCAACGGAGGTAACCAGAGTGTAGGTCTCGCCGTCGTTGGAAACGTAGAAGTTATAGAACTGAGGCACTGCAATACCAGAAGAGGGAGCGTGCCATACAAATGCGCGGATCTCGTCGATGTTGGTGTAGATTGCACCCAGATCGATGATGATGGTACCAACGGAGTCGCCGGACTTTCTCTGGTCGAAGCCGTACCAGAGAGTCTTGTCGTACTTACCGTTGGGATCGATCTTACCGTCGGTGATGTCGCCCAGATAGCCGGCACCGTTGATATCGGTGTCGCCGGTCCATTCCTTGCCTGCTGCAAGGTTTTCGGGGATTACAACTTCATTAACAGCAAACTCTGCAACGGAGATGAACTCCCAGAAGATCTTGCCGCCTGCGGGGGTTGCGCCCAGAACTGCTTCGTTAGAGCCTGCGTACAGCAGAACCTTAACGTATGCAGCCTCAACTGCCTCGAAAGCAAATACGTTGGAAACGGTGCCGTACTTGCCAAGAGCAAGATCAGCAGCTGCCAGATCGTACTTGCCAGCCTCGGTCCAGGTCTCGCCATCTACAGAAACGAGAACGGTAGCCTGACCTTCGGGATAGCCGATCATTACGTTTGCGTCGTGGTACAGATCAACAGTCACGCTGTCGATCAGCTTGGTTGCACCCAAAGCATAGGACAGAGTTACATCCATACCTGCTTTGGTGCAGTTGCCGTTAGCAACCAGAGCTACATCATTGGTGCCAACTGCGCCCCATGCGCCGGTGAAGCCGGTCTTACCATCGGTAAGAATGGGGGTCTCGTTTACGTTCACTTCAACCTTGGTGTTTTCAACGGGAGCGATGTAAACCACAGCGTATGCACCCTGGCCAACATACTCGTTCAAGTCGTAGTCAAGTGCCTCAAGGCCTGCGGAGGGAATTGCCAGACCTGCCAGGTCTGCGCCATCGTTCAGCTGGAACTCAAGAGTGAAAACCAGAGGAACATCATCGGTGAAAGCAACATTGTCGCAAGAGAACACGCTCAGGACAATCTCACCGGGGATTACGTTGGCATCATCATCCTTGTTCAGCATGGTGGTGCTTTCCCAAGTTTTGCCATCAATAACAGGGGAGGTAACGCAATCCAAGGTACCGTCATTTGCTTCCTCGTTCAGGATAGTCAACGCCTCTGCGTCGTAGCAAAGCATTGCGCTAACATAGTTGATGCCGTGTTCGTATGCGCCTTCCACGGTAACAACTGCGGTAACCTTGTCGCCTTCTACAGTAGTCTCAATCGACCAATTGTAGTCAGCATCTTCGACAGAACCAACCAGTTCGGCCAGTTTCTTTTCCAGCTCAACAACCTTTGCAGGGAGCTCAGCTTCAGCAGATACGAAGATCATGCTGAAAACAGACAGCACCATTGCAAAGACAAGAAGAGTTGCAAGTGTCTTTTTCATTTGTCTTTTCTCCTTTATGGATTTTTGTTCAAGGATATGTTACCACAAAAAAAACGTTTTGTAAAGAGTTTTTTCGCATTTTCCTCATTTTATTTTCTTTAGAAAGCGTTTTTTTGCAAATAATGCTCAAAGCATTATTTTTCGGGAAGAATCAGCTCTATTTCGGGAACGAAATCAGCCGGACGTTCCGAGAGATCCTGCATTTCCACGCATGCGGTTTCCAAGTGGAACAGGTACAAAGCGCGGCGGCGGTACTGCGACACGGTCTCCTGCAAAGCCAGCAGCTCATGAATATCGTTTTTGACCCCCAAGGTTTCCGGCAAGCCCAAGAAATCCTGCCCCAAAATTCCCTTCTCCCAAGCGGCGGCTTCCTTTTCCAGCCGCTCCTTCATTTCGGGGAAGCAGGCGGAGATATGGGCAATGGATTCTTCCATCTCCCGCTTCCAGTTGGAGATCAGCACGTCGGAATACCATTTGTATCCAAGATCCGTGCCCTGGTATTCCTTGGCCCAGGCGTCGATGGGGTTATCCGCAACGGAAGTGTTAAAAGAAGCGGGAGCCCAAGCCCAGTAATGGTTCTCGAATTTTTTTGCCAATT
Source organism: Eubacteriales bacterium (assembly GCA_045612545.1). Lineage (GTDB taxonomy): Bacteria > Bacillota > Clostridia > Oscillospirales > CAG-382 > Coliplasma. Next base: position 17,272 of record JAZKZH010000047.1, on the reverse strand, counting down.
CAGCGGAAGGCTCTGCCTCCATACCTTCCGGAACGACCATTTGGATCTCCAGCTTATGGGCAGTGTCTCCCTTGGCTTCCTTGCAGACGGCTTCTATATATAGTAATCGGAAGGCACGTTCTCTGTAAAGCTCACAGCGCTCAATCTCTTGGTCTACAAGATCCATCGTTCCGTGGCAGCCGGCATAATACCGCAGGTATGAGGTAAGTTCACCGCTGAGATCCGCCGCCTCCTGCCAAAGAAGCTGTTCTTCCTCCAGCTTGGCGCCGTACTCCGGGTAGCATTCCTTGATATAGACAAGGGATTCTTCCATCTCCCTCTGCCAATTCAACCGCTGTTGCGTCTCGGCATCCACCATCTCCTGCGTGGTCATGGCTTTCTTTGCGTAAGCACTCCCCCACTTTTCAATGGGATTCTCCAGCCAAATTCTCGCCAGCTCCTCGTTGGCCTCGTTGCTTTCCAGAGCGTAAAGCAGATCCGGGTGGAAGCCATAGATCTCCATGAATTTGTTCTGCCATTCCATATTCGGCAGCTCGGTCAAAGGCTCTTCCGGCACGCCATCATCACAAGCGCTCAAAAACAATATACTCAGTGTCAGGAAAAATATGAGCCAGCGTTTCATTTTGGGTTCCTCTTTTCGTTCCTTTTTCTTCATTTTACAAGATTCGAAAAAGTCTGTCAAGGGATTTCACGTAAAAAGAACCTCTCCAAGAAGCGGAAAGGCTCTTTTGAAACCATTATTCTATCACCAAGAGCATGGGGCAAGGATGCTGGTTGACGGCTACACTGTCATCGTCATAGTTGCCATCGTACAGATCACCGTGAGCAATGGCTTCCCGCACAGTGGCAAACAGAATGGCGTTCGTAGCGTAGAGATACTGCTTGTGCAACGTCACGCTGTCCAAATGGGCGGGGATCGCGATCTTCTTGTTCTTTATAAATGCCCAAAGGGTTCCCCGCAAGGAATCGTCCGTCCAAAGGGCATCCTTCACTTCCTGCAACAGAGCGCCAAGGATATGGAACTCCCCTTCGTTCAAAACAGGAACGTTCACCGCAGGCTTGCCTTTTTCTTCCCTGAGCAGCTTGCACTTGATCAGATGGGGGATCATTCTCAGATACTCCGTGTTGAAATTCACAGACTCCGGTGCGATGCCGGTATGCAGGATATACATAAGCCTGAGAATGATATCATCCACGTCATCGCTGTCCCGCAGAAAGGTGTAGTCGGGAGAACAACCGTACACGTAGTTAGGAAAGCCGTCTGCGCCATACAAGCGCTGAATCAATTTGTGCCCTCCGAAGCTCTCGTAATATGCGCCCCGTTCTCCGGAATAGGCGTGTGCCATCAAGGAGATATGCTCCCTGGGGTCAAAGGGCTGGGTATCCACCCGAGCAAAGGCAATCCAGCAGCCGCCGTCCCCACGGGTCGGGAATTCCTGAGGTCCTCCGAAGAGGTCGCAGTTAATACCGTAAAGACCGTAATCCAAACAGTGAAAAGCGAAATACATCTCCAAAGAATTCCGCTGATCGAAATTACATTTCTTGTAAAAATCCTGTTCTCTCAATTTGGCAAGCCCCGCGCGGATGGGCGACCAGAGGGATTCAAAGTGTTCTTTTGCAAAATCGATCTGAGCGGGAATGTATTTTTCCTCGTCCTCGGGGGTGGTGATGAGGAAATCCGTGTAGAATTTGTTACCCTTTTGCTTCATCAGCTCCCCTGCGGTGAGCTTTTCCAAAATCGGCTCCACGTAAGCCGCCGGAGTGCCTAATTTGCAGGCGATCTCTTCTGCAGTGATAGGCTTTTCATACGCCGCGTACAAAATATTTTGTGCCAGCAGATCGTTTTTGATCAGAGAGATAGGCTCTTTGTTTCTGCCCCAGTTTCCGCTGTGAGCCAAACATAGGGAAACGGGACGGTAGCTTTGTTCTGTGTAGTTTTCCATTTTGGCGATTCCTTTCTTCAATTCCTCCCTGCCGTCGTGGAGTCTGCGCTTCACCGTACCCTCGGGGACATTCAGCGACTTGGCGATTTCCGCAACGCTTTCCCCGCGCAAGTAGCGGCGGATGATGACCTCCCGATGGAGCTTGCTCAGAAAGGCAACGGCTTTGCGCACCCGTTCCCCTTGGTCGGTTTCCCCGATGTGCAAGAGCTCTTCGTCCTCGCAGGCAATCTCAAAGCCCTCTCCAAAGGTCACCAAGGGCTGACGGTACTTCTTCCGCAGGCGGTCGTTCCACTTGTTGTTCAGCACGGTCAACAGCCAACCCCGCAGGTCGTGGATGGGCTTCCCTTTGGACAGGTGAACCAACGCCGCTAAGAGGGTATCCTGGGTCAGATCCTCCGCCTCGTAGGGGTCTCCGCACTTCCGAATAGCGACAGACAGCAGGAATTCAATTTGTTCTTCTAAAACTTCTTGTGTCATAGAGTTCCTCTTTTGAAAGCTTTCACCCTTAAGGTCGTAGGAATGAAGAAAGGTTCGGTGATTTTCCAAAAAAAATCACAAAAAGATAAGTTCTCCTGTTTCACTTGCGGTGGCGAATCGGAAGGTCATGGTACCTGCGTAGCATTTTGGCGGTGCAGAGTAGCCCGCAAAGAGGATCTTATCCTCCCACAAAGCCCCCTTGGGCACGGAAGCGCAAAGAACGCGGTCGTCTGCGGGGGCCTTCCATCCGTGGAAGGGATGGTCGGAATAACGGTAATGTGCCTTCCCCTGCAGGCTGAAGATCAAGTAATACCGCCCTCGGTAGCGAATGTAATCGGGGCATTCCGGCTGCTCTCCGTCCTCCCCCACGAAGATGGGCGCGCCTACGTCCTGCCAGGTATCCAGATCGGAGGAAACAAAATGGGCAAGGCAGCCCTTCCCCTCCTCCCGCAAAGCGGTGGTGAGGAACATATGGAACAGCCCCTCGTCATCCCGAATCACCTTGGGATCTCTGGCAACGTGGGCGAGGTATTTCTCTGAAAGAACAAAGCCAAAGGATCTGTCCTTCTGATAATGATAGCCGTCCCGAGAGACACTGCGGCAGATGGGTGCCGCAATTCCCTTTCCCTTGCGCACGGTGTAAAACAAGTATTCCGTCCCCTGGTGAGCGATGTGAGAGCCGGTGCAAATGGAGCCCTCCTCGGGGTCATCGATGGCAACGGCGGTGGGATGGATCTGCCAGGTCTTCAGATCGGTGGTAGAAATATGCTCCCATTGGTGCGCCCCCAGCCACCATTTGCTTTCGTGATGGTGACGATCCTTCAGGTAAAGCACGTGGTATTCGCCACCTCTGCGATAAGGCATACAATCCCCCACAAAGACGTTCTCCTCCGGCTTCCAGCCTTCCGCTTCGGAAAAGGTTCCCAAAACCGCAGGTGGCTCCTCCTCGGCGGGCAAGCAATCCTCTACGGAAAATCCCGCCCTGCGGAAGGTCTCCGCATCCGAAAGCAAGTTTCCGCGGGGCCATTCTTCATCCAAAAGAATCTGCCCGACATACAGCTCCACGCGGTAGGGATAGAACACCAAGCGCAGTTCCTCGCTACCTTGGACTTTCCCCCGCAGAGTCAGCGGGCGGGGATCGTAATCATAAAAAACCTCGCAGACAACTTCTCCTTGGGAAACGGCAAGGGTAAAGACAGCATTGCCCTCCCGTTCCAAGCGAATTTTCTGCCCTTGGGTGGGCAAGCTTATTCCAACGATCATACCCATTCTCCTTTGTTGCAAAAAGGAGCCTCAAAGGACTCCTTTTTCTCAAGTTTCTACGTAAAAATTGGCGGTGCCGGCGGTCAATTCCCGGTAAAATGCGGCTTTGGTGGCTTCCATGTAAGGATACAGCCAAAAAAATCCGATTCCGCAGGTGAACACGCAGAGGAACGCCCATCCCAAAAAGCTCAAGGACAGGCAGAAATACTCCAAGCGATGCCCGTACATCAAGCGCTTGGAAAGCGCCAAGGTCTCCCTGGCGGAACGGGTGGGATTTTCTGCCGCAAGGTAAGGCACCAGGGCATAATTAAAGGAGGCAATGATACCGGGGATAACGAACAATAGCGTGCCGATGAAAATATGCAAGGTCTGAAGCGCCATGATCTTCCACACAGACCAGTAGTCTCTGAAATAATCAAACAAGGTAGCGATGAACAACGGCTTGCCATCCAACAAATTCAACTGAAATTTGCAGAACCCCACGGTAATCACGGAAGAAAGGAACAAGGAAAGCGCCAAAGAAAACAATGCCGCGACTGCAGCCATTGCGATCATGGCAGGCGTTGCGGAAGTCTCCGTGCTTACACTCACGGACAACCCGCCACTCAAAAGAGAAGCCACCAAGGATGCGCCGATGGCAATACCCCACTTGCCCTGCAGGGCAAAGCGAGCTTCCTGCTTCAATTCATAAAACGAACGCATAAAACAAGCTCCTTTTTAGTTTTTCTTTTTCTTGCGAAGAAGGTATTCATCCAGCTTTTCTTTGATATTCTCGGGAATTTCCTTGGAAACAGGACACAAGGCGGCGTTGGCCATGCGGGAGGCAAAGGCGGTGATGAAATCAACGTCCTTTTGCATCTGCTCCATCTTCATCACGGCAACGGTGTCGTAGCTGTTATGAATAGGCGCAAGATCACGACCTGCCGCACGAGCAAAGGAAACTGCGGGAACGCCTTTGTCCGCAAAAGGCGTGGAGTCGCTGGAATACACATCCTGATATGCCTTCACCTGGAAGCCCAGCTCATCGCCCAAATAAGAAATGTAGTTCACCAAGGGCATTTCCGCAGTGACGCAGGAGATGAACTTACCCATGATACATCCGATCATATCCAGATTGATCACCAAAGCCACGTTTTTCAGCTCCGCTTCGTGCTGAGCACAATAAGCCTTAGAGCCAAGAAGACCTCTTTCTTCACTACCGCAGAAGATAAAACGCATACTGTAGCGATGGGAGTTTTTCGCAAAATACTCCGCCATGGACAGGATGCCCACGCATCCGGACATATTATCGTAAGCGCCCTGGGAAAGAGAGGTGCTGTCGTAATGGGCGGTGAAAATGATCTGTTCCTTCGTCAGCCCGGGAAGGTCAATGATCACATTGTGGGAGTTGCCCTTGTATTCTCTCTGCTTCAAAACGATTTTGGCGGTTTTTGCCTCGCTGTTCACGATGTCCACCGCGTCCTTGGCGTTGATGTTCACGCCAAGGAGCTTTTCTCCCTTGGAAACGTGGGGGCGAAGCTCTCTGTGGTCAATATCGCGATCGGCGTAGTTCACGTTACCGTCGTAGGAAATAAAGCCAACAGCACCGTTTTCCAGTAGATCGCGGTAACGCCAATAGCCCAGATATCCGTCAAACAGCACGATCTTCCCCTTGCAACCCGACAGAGAATAGCGGTCGCCCTCAGTCAGGTAATAAAGAGGCGCCTCCACCTCTCCGGAGCCTGCCAGCAGGTAGCCCTTGCAAGGAATCTCTCTGCCATCAACGGTAAGAACTGCCTCCTCCACAGAAGCGAGTTCCACCTCAAAAGCTTCCAAATACGCCTCCATACCCATATCTACGCAGGTCTGCCGCAGATATTCCGCGGCGCGAAGCTCTTCGGCGCTGCCACCGGTACGGACGTAAGCGGTATCGTCAAAAATCTTTTGCATCTGTTCTTTTGTCATGGTAGCCTCCTCCCTATTACGGGGAAACAATTCTTGATAGCTTTATGATACCAAAACTTTTCCCTCTTGTCAAGAAAAAGAGCCGTGCAATACGGCTCTTTCGGGTCAAAATGGTTATTTTCCGATAAACATCTGGGTCCAATAATTGCCCTCTGCTGCGTACCCCACTCCGATGTGGGTGTAGGAAGCATTCAGAATGTTGGCGCGGTGTCCCGCAGAATTCATCCATGCGTTCACCACGGCTTGGGGTGTGGTCTGCGGATTGGCCGTCTTGATCTCGTCAAGTCCTACCTGATATTTCACTACGATTTTCCACATGGAATCGCCCTTTACCACGGTGTATGTGGCCGCCGAGACGCTTGTCAGCCCCAAGGCAAAAAGCAACAACGCAGATTGACAGAAGGGACACTTGACGCGGGAGTTTTCATTCGCCCCTGTAGGCGGCGAAAAATAAAAAAGCACGCCGAAAGCATGCTTTTTTAACGTTTTTTATGTTGCATATCCTTCCGTTACGGCATATCGTATCCGCCGTTGGGAGGTCTGCAACGTCTCCATCTCTGAAAACCTTTTTTCGCCCCGCGAAGAGTGCCGTACTTTTCTACGGCCAATATCATATAGCAGGAACAGGAGGGTTCATAGCGACAACGCTTACGAACACGTTCCGGCGCTACCGCCTGATAGATCTTCACCGCCATGATCAGAATCCGCTTGGCGCAAACCACGCAAACGGCCAAAAACACGGCGACGGAAACCAAAACGGAAAGAAGCAGATGCTCCGAAAGCACCCATGTGATCCCAAAACCTGCCGCTGAGGCAAGGATGGTCAGCATAAGGCAAATGAGCAACTTTCCGATGGGGATTTTGGGACGAATCAAAGACCGTTCATAATAAACGGATCTGGGATCGTTCCGTTCCGATTGGATATACGCCCCCATCAGCTCTTCCATAGAGGGAGGGTGCGAAAAGGAATTGGAATCTTTACCGGTTTGCAAGGTCTTAACTTACTGTTCGCGGCAGAAGATCAGCATGTAGATGTTGGTGTTGGTAACCTGCTTGTTGAGGAAACAACCGGTCTTCTCCTGAACGGTGATGGTTTCCATGGAGTGATAGGTCCAGCCGTTCTGAGCTTCAGCATTGATGATGGAAGCGAAGCTGGAGGTAGCGGTAGAGAAGTTACCGTCGGAAATAGAGATAATCATGGGTCCGGGAATAGCCTTGTAGATCATTTTGAAAGTCTCCTTGTGTGTTTGATTCACATTTTTATGTGTATCTTGAGTATATCACGATATTTTTCGTTTGTCAACAGAAAATCTATCAAAAATTCACATTTCGTTCTAAAAAGATACATATTCTTTTGTCATTTCAACCATATTTGCGTCTACTTCTGCCTTTGCGTAAAAGCTAACGCAACGAAATCCCACAAGGCTGCTTTCCAAGCCCTTGCCGCTTACACCCGTGCAAACACGTAATGCCCGGGATCCATGCCGCCGTAGATGTAGTCGCCGCTTTTCCATTCCATGAACAGGTAGTCCCTTCCGCCAATGGTACGGATCTTGTAGGCGCAGGCGGTGCGGTTCCACTTCCGCAGAACGTAGCCCTTCGTCCATGTCTGCATCTGCTCCCCTTGGATAACCTCCTCGCCGTAGCGGCTGATGACTTCCCCGCCCGGCTTAAACTCCACGGTTTTGAAGAACAGATCTTTCCGAGGAGGCACTTCGGGGTCAAACGCTTCCGCCTCGCCGAAATCGCAGGCGATCCATTTTCCCAAGACGGCAGGATCATCCGCAAAGGGCAGTTCCACATCATCCTTTCGCGCCAGATCCTCTTTACTGTAAGCCACGTCGTCCACTTGCCGCAGAACCAATACGGTGGGTCTGCCGCCCCTGCGGTATTCGTAGGACTTGAAGGTTACGAACATATACCGTCGGCCGCCGTACTCCTCTATGCAGTAATCGTTCACGTAAGCCCCGTCTCCGAAACGGCAGATCAGCTTCCCCTTGCTCCAGGAATAGCACCAATACCGCTCCCCGCCGGGAAGGAAATAGATCTCCCGCGCCTTGGTTTCCCCGGGGCAAATATTGCCGTAGAAATCCTCCTTCACAGCGTATTCCCCTACGGTCTGCCACTTTCCAACCACAGAGGGGTCATCCTCAAAGGGAACGTTGGTATCCTCCCAAACGGGTGTCGCCTTGTCATTCAGCTTGATCACCTCGCAAGATACGTAAACCCGGTTAGAGCCGGGCTCTCCGTAGGTACAATAGTTGGAGATCCTCTGGTACCCTCCGTTCAGGATGGCTTTTTCCATCTCTTCCCGCAATTGGTTTTGAAGATTTCCGTCAGCCATACGGCTTTTGGCAACGGAGATCCCTTCTTGAATTGTAAACATAACGCTCATGTCTCTCGTTTCTCCTAATAACAGCTCCCGAGCCTCCCGCAGGTTTTCCATCATACGGGTCAGCTCTCGTTGTTTGGATTCAAGCAAGGAGAGAAGCTCGCCTTCCCCGGCTTTCATAAGGGTCTTGATCTCCGGCAGGGAAAAGCCCGCCTTCTTCAAAGCAGAAATTCGAAAAAACACGGGGATCTGCTCCTTGGCATAGTAGCGGTAGCCCGTAAATCTGTCCACATGATCCGGGGACAAAAGACCTTCCTTATCGTAATGCCGCAGGACGGATATTTTGGTGCCGCAAAGCATAGCAAATTCGCCGATTTGCATATGGCTTCCTCCTTGTGAATTGCTTGTGTAGGATCCTTACGAGGGCATTATAAACCTGAAGTTAGGGTGAGAGTCAAGAGGTTTTTCGAAAAAAAGTTTATTTTTTTATTTGCTTTTGGAAGGATTATTTCAAATAAGGCTTCCGCCTGCCGTCGTAGTTGACGTAGAAGTGGTTGGGAATATCGATCATTTCCCGAGCGAAGATGAGCATGGACATAAAAGAGGGCTGCGGGCGGAACCGATAGAGCGTTACCAGTTGGTCGTCTATCTCCGCTTCGGTTTTCCCCAAAAGATGCAACCGCAAAAGCTCTCCGATAATTTGCTTCGCCTTCTCCTCCGGCAAACCCAGCTCCCGCATGAGCAGCTTTTCGGTAAAGGAATTCACGCTTTCCCGCTTGTAAAGGAACACCAACGCCCCGAAAAGCTCCGGGTCGGAAAGCGTCCCGAACAATGCGGGGTAATCCATGCCGTCCAAAAGCGCCGCATCCTTGTCCGCCGTCTCCGGTACTGCCAGAAAATACTTTATCCGGTTAAACAACCCCATCTCCGTATACCCGTTGTCGGAAAGGATTCGAGAATACAACTGGTCATTCTCTCCGTGGGCGGCGGCTTCCTCCCGAAATCTTGCCGGATCCGAAAAGACGGTGCCGAATATAGATTGCTGGATCATCCAGCAAAGCTCAAAGGCTCTGGAGATGCGTTCCGCTTCCTGCGTTCCCGTAATATCCGCAAAAATAGCCTCTTGAATATCTCCAAAGCAGTTTCCTCGCCCGAACAGCCCATCGATGGAAACGCCGAAATATTCCGCGATCACGGGCAACAACTCCGTGTCAGGCACTCCTCCGTTTTCCCACTTGGAAACCGCTTGGGAAGTTACGCCCACGTGCTGTGCCAGATCCTCCTGCCGAACCCCTTTTGCCTTTCGCAGTTCTGCAATTCTTTTTCCTATGGTTGTCAGTTCCATAAAATACCTCCGATTTGTTTTTCATCGTCCGCGCTTCCGATGGCTTTATTGTATCACAACTTTCGGTTGTTTGCAACGGAGGCGAAATTGGTTAATTCAAATCGCAGTTGATTTGCCCGTTCCTCAATCGTAATAAGAAACATATTTCCGTTCCTCGGAATGGAGGCACTCCGGCTGAAGGGCGCGGCGAAACACGCCCTCGTCGGTCTTGACGTACAGCGCATCGGCTACGGCGATCTCCAGAGGCTCTCCTTCGGGAAGATCAAGGATAGCGTCAATAAGCCCAAAGCTGCGAACGCACTGAATCCCCATGGCGGTGAGAACATAAAGTCTGTCCGTGCTGTCGATTGCCATATCAATAGCGCCCTTTGGCTCTACCCGAGGCAGGGTGTGCAGCATAGCGTGCAACAAAGGGGTGTCGGCGACAAAAGCGTAAATCATGTCTTCCTCCCTCTGCGCGACGTAAAGCAGCTTCCCGTCGGCGCTTTTTACCGCGGAAGAATACCCTTGCAAGGTATACGCCTCCTTTTCCGGGAAGGTCTCTACCGCTTCCCACTCAGCCTCCGAAGGTAAAATTCTCTGCAAGCGCGGGGAGTTGCGAAGCGGCGTGATCTTCTTTGCGGTATAGTCCTGCCAGATCCACTTATTCCGCTTGTAAGCCGCTTCCTCGTCTCTGTAACGGCTACAATGCCATTCCCCGGGGAAATATGCCCATGCGAAATCATACCCCGCAAACTCCAGAGCCATTTTCATCTCCACGTCGACGGGGTAGCTGGCGCCGAAATAATCGTTGGGTTCATTTTCGGAATATTCCTCGTAAATACGCAGAGGCTTGGGCTCACACTTTCTGACGAGATAGGGGATCTCATTCCCCCGCCCCATTGCCAAAAAGGAGGGAGAGCTCATGTAAACTCTATGAAAATAGTCCGAGTGGAACCATGCGGCGGCGAAGGCAGAGATTCCGCCCGACGAACCTCCGGAGATATAGTGGAAGTCGGGGTTCTTGGAAAAACGAACGCCAAAGGCTTCCTCCACGTAGGGGATCAGCTCATACACCAAAAAATCCCCGTACTCGCTATCAAACAGATCATAGGAATTCATCCGCATGTTCCGCGCCTCGCCGTCAGCAAACCGCAACACGCCGGGATACACCCCCACGCACACACAATAAGGGGCGCACCCTTCGTCCGCCAATCGTTTCATGGAGGATACGTTGGCCTCGTTCAACCCGTCATGCTCCACCAGCAAGGCGTATTCCTCCGCCTCTTCTTCGGGGATGGCAAGGGTGAACCCGAAGGTAATGCCGGGCTTATGTTTTTTTCCCACAAGGGAGCCTTCTACATATCTGATTCCTTCCATAACATTCTCCTTTCGGAATGGTGCTTTTATTATAACACCCCGCCCCGGGTTTTGCAACATAAAAAGACATAAAAACAGACCGCACCGCGGCGGTCTGCAAAAATGGCGGTTTAATAACGCATTGCGACACAAACTCTTTTCAGCTCCTCATACAGGGAGGTTTTCATCTGCAAAACGTATGCTTTCACCCTACTTAAATATTCACTGCGGGTACAGTTCAGCCTTTCTTCATCGCTCATGTGCGCATACAACGCTCCGCGGGAGGAATTCACCAACGCACCAAGCCCGTCGGGATTGAAGCAGGGCAAAACGTCCCCGATGCCTCCTCCTTGGGCGCCGAATCCCGGCACGAGGAAAAAGCTTTTGGGCATAAGCTTCCGCAACTCTACCGCTTCCCGAGGGTAGGTTGCCCCTACCACAGCGCCAATGGAGGAATAGCCGTAGTCACCGACACAATCCTCCCCTGCTTCCGCCACACGGCGCGCCAGACGTTGGCTCACCGTCAGCCCGCCTTCCGTCACCACGTCCTGGATCTCTCCCGAGCCAAGATTGGAGGTCTTCACCAGAATAAAGATCCCCTTACACCCGCGGCGGCAGACCTCCTCAAAAGGACGCAGACTTTCGCTCCCCAAAAATGGGGTCACCGTCAAAAAATCCACGTCGAAGGAAGGGGCGCGTGAACCGTTCGGCAGCTCTACCTCCCCCAAATGCCCGTTGGCGTAGGCCCGTGCAGTGTTCCCGATGTCGTTCCGCTTGCCGTCCTCGATGACCACCAGCCCCTTTGATCTTGCATAGGCGATAGTCTTTTCAAAGACCGCCACACCGTGGGAGCCGTACTGCTCGTAAAACGCCATTTGGGGCTTTACTGCGGGAACGAAGGGAGCAACCGTGTCGATGATGTCCCGATTGAAGGCGTAAATCACCTCTGCGGCGGATTCCAGAGAATTGCCTTCCACAGCGGTTTTGTAGCAAGCGGGTATCTTCGCAAGATCCGGGTCAAGACCGATGACGGAGGGATTCTTGGCTTCCAAAATATTCTCAATCAGCTTGTCGGTAATGTGCATAATTATGCCCCTTCCTTTCATAGCCCGCATTTTGCGGGCGGGCGCTAAAGATTATGTAAGCGAAGCCACAAAATCCTGTTTTAAAAAAGGATCCCTTTTCAAGCCTACTCTCCCCTATAACGCTTCAGATACTCCCGCAGTCTTTCGCAATGCTCTCCTACCGTTAAAACGCCGCTTTCCATGGCTTTCAGAATATCTTCCGCGCCGGCGATGGGATGGATCTGCACCCCGTAGCGGGATTCGATCTCCCGTTTGGCAGAAAGGGAGGAATCCAACCCGCTTTCCATCCGATCCACGCAGACCACGATGTGGGCGGGATATTTATTCAGCTTTGCCCGCATACGCTCCAACGCGCTGCAAAGGGTAGCCCCGGAGGTGAAGGCATCGGTGATCAACGTCAGCTCTCCGGTATGAAGGGCGGTGTTTTGCAGTTCCAGATCAACGCAGTGGGTGGTGTCGATGCCGTATTTGCGGAACAAGGTCATGCTAGTTGCAATCACAAGAGGCACAGCCCTGCCGTCCATGCCGATGAGGCAGTTTGTCTCGATCCCATGTTCTCGAATACATTCGGCGTAAAACTCCCCCAGCTTGCACATTTGGCTTCCGGTAAGATTATACCCACTGTGGATGAGATAGGGAGAGACCCTGCCGCTTTTTAAGGTGAACTCCCCAAAGCGGAGCATTCCGTTGTCCGCCATAAAGCGGATAAACCGTTCCTTGTAGTTCAAGGCATCCAAGCGGTAATTAAACAGCTCGTCCATGGTAATGCCGAAATAGCGGGCAATCACAGGCAGCAGGGCAATGTCCGGGACGGAAATATGGTTCTCCCATTTGCTCACCGATTGGGCAGAGACTGCCAACGCCTCCGCAAGCTGTGCTTGGGTGATATTCTTGTTCTTTCGCAGAAAACGGATCTTGTCACCGATCAGCATAGGGAACCTCCCGAGATTTTATAATTTGATTATACCACAGGGCGAGAAAAAAGCAAGAACTCATTTGGATGGTTTTCCGCAACCGTTTGGAGAAAAAAGGAAGAACAATGCCCTTCAAAACCCAACGGTTCGTTGTTCACGGCAGGAAAAAGCGTTGCTTGATTTTGTGTCGTCTTCATGCTATACTAAACCTTGCCAAGGCCGAGGCGAATACATTTATATTGGAGAAAACTATGTTTTGCGATAATTTGAAAAAATACCGTAAAAACGCGGGGATGACCCAAGAGGAGGTAGCGCGATACCTAATGGTAACACCCCAAGCCGTCTCCAAATGGGAGACGGGGAACGGAACGCCGGATATTTCCCTGCTGATCCCCATTGCGGAGCTTTTCGGCGTGTCCACAGATGCGCTTTTAGGGCGAAATGACCCGGCGGAGGATTCCGCCTTAGAGGAGATCTACTATTCCGAAGAACCTCTGCGAGACAAATACATGAAATACGCAGAGCTTCTGAAGCACAACCCTGCAAGCACTCAGATCATGCTGAAGCTGTTAAGCCTTGCCGCAGAAAGGCTGGTTAGGGAAAAGGAGCTGAGCGCTGCGGAACGGGAACACCTTTTGGGCAGCGCCAAGGATTACGCCCGCCGTTTGCAAAAAGATAACGCCTGCCACGACCTTGCCTTGGTGCACGGCAAGCTGTCAGACGTATACGCCGCATACGGGAATTTTGAGCGTGCCAAGGAAGAGGCGGGGTATTTGCCGGGCGCACGCTATACCCAAAACCGCATAATGGGCAACCTTGCCCTGCGGGAAAACAAACCGGAGCAGTGCCGAGCGCATTACCGAAGCTCCATTTACGAAACCTTGTCCTACCTGCTTTGGGATCTGGAACGTCTTGCCCAAAGCTACGGCGCTTCTCTGCAAGAAAATTTCAAGGAAAACCGTTCTAAAATGGACGCAATTTACACCATTGAGTACGATCTGATCCACGCCGTGGACGCAGAAGGCTCCCCCATGCTGACCGCATATTTAGGCAACGCGGCTATCCGCATGGCGCAGAAAGCGATTTGGGCGAGCGAAACTGAAAAAGCCTTTGATTACTTGGACGAGTTTATGTCCTGCCTCCGCTATCTGCGGGAATCCGCCGGAAGGGAGATGGAAAACCACTCCCCCATCCTGCCCGACAAGGAAAACGGCGCAAAGACGGTGAGCAAAGTCTCCGCACTCCATCGGCTGTCCTGGAATTGCTTCAACCCCATCCGAAACACGCCCCGCTTCCGAGAATATCTCTCCGAAGCAGAGGCGTGGTAACGCTTTGTCCGAAAAGCGCTTCTCTCCCCCCAAAAAACGGAACGGCTCAACCGTTCCGTTTTTCCGTAAGGAATAACACAATACCGCAGTAAACCAATCGCAATACAACGTATGCCGTGAACAAAACTAGGGGCGCCCAACCCTTCCATAATGTCAATGCCGTTGGCAGGGTTCATTTCAAAGCGGTATTCTTCTATTGCGGAAACAATACAGTGAATGGCCGTCGCCAAAATCAACACCAAAACAGGCAAACAATAATTTTCTTTTTCATTTTTTCGCAATCTTTCCAAAAGGTGTCACGCCACGTTGCCGTGGAACTTTTCATGCTCCTGCCCAAATGTTTGTTTATCCTTGGAAATAGACATTCAGCTCGGCCTTGATCCGTTCCTGCGTTTCCGTCGTAAAGCCGGAAAACAAATGATATCGTTTACTGACAAAGGGGCGGAAGATCCAGAGAGTATCCACTTTTTTCTTGTTGATCAGCAAGGTCAATGTACCGTTTTCCTCGCAAACCCTTTCGATGGCTTCGTACGGTATTTTACGAATGGGAATTACAAAAACAAAAGCCAAAAACATGCTTGCAGATAAAGTACAACAGATTCCATCCTTCTCCAAAGCAAACCCCCGACCGATAAGCAGCTGCCGGATCATCGCCATGAGAGAGACCGTCCAAGACAAGACGATTGCTCCCACCGCAACGGAAAAAAGCAGTTTTGTCGTAGGATCCATGGGCGTATTATCTTCCGTTAGGATTTCATTTGCGTTCAGGAAGTATAGCCCGTCCCATCCGAGGATAACGCACCCCAGCAACAACACAAAAGCGATATAAAATTTAGCGTTGAATTTCGCCTTGAATTTCATGTCTTCGCCATCCTTTTTTATTTTATTTTATCACATCTCCGCAGCTATGTCAAGCCAGAGTCACGCCATGAGGGGTGATTTGACGCTTGGCGTAAAATCAATATCGGCCAATCAGTGGCAAGTGACGTATTGTCAAGCAAGGATACAACCGCTTAGTTCAAAAAAACAGACCACCGAAGCGATCTGTTCTGCATGAGCTTGTTTATGATAAGATTTTCGTATAAATGGGCTTCTGATCATCCGGGTCAATCAACCCGCTATCAGCGAATCCCATCCTTGTCCAAAAGGGAACTCCGGTTACGGAATCGGGGCAGACGTAAAACTTTACTGCCCCGTCCCCTCGGAGGATTGCTTCTATATGAAGCCAAAATTCTCTACCCAAGCCCTTGTTCCGATACTCCGGGCGGATATAAAATCCCATCACCGTCCCGTATCCCTTTTCAAGAAGTCCGTATACGGTGCCCAAATCAATGGCAAACATTGCGATCCCCACAGGCACATCCTTTAAGAACATGATCTCAAAATGCATATCCCTGCGGCTTCCTTGGATAGCGATCCTCTTTTTCAAGCCCTCCGATATTTCCCCTTCGCTTTTGACCTTGCCTTCGTGTCCGTTCACTTCTTTGATAAACGGAACCCAAAGCGCTCCTGCCGTTTCGCATAGCGACATATCGTCTTGATATATTTGCGTAAATTTGATCTTCTCCATAAGCAGCACCTCCGAAGGACATTTTAACGCGCTGCTTATTCCATGTCAATCAACTGATAGTTGACGGGAAACGAAGAAGCTCTTTAACCCAATCACACAATCGCCACGGGGATCAGCGTTGCAACGATCTTTTTCATACGCGGATCGTCTTTATAGCGAGAATATTTCTCTCCGTTTAACTTATTAAGAAGCAATCCGCATTGATTTTCGGTATAATTCTTATATGCATCGTTTACAGATAGCTCAACTTTGTTCACCATAAATGCTGTATACATACCATCTTTACGGCTATCGTATTTAACAGCATGTTCCGTAGCTTTTTCCAGGCATTTAAACATCTGTTCCTCATCTCCAAGTTTTAAATAACAGTCTGCAATTTCTTTATAGCAACCGGAGACCCTTTCGTGATAAAATCCAAAATTTCCATCGGAATACAGCAAGCTAAAACAATCAATTGCAAATCTGAATGCTTTTATCCGTTCCTCCGAGGAATATTTTCCCTTCCAACACATGATATAAGTATTGCACCAAATCATATCCACAAGAGATTGAATGTTCGTCTGGCAAAGTTCAACTGCCTCATCGCCTTCAAGAAATCGCGGCATCATCTCATTCGAGGTAATTGCGTAACTGCAAGCCATTCTCGCATACTTTTTTGCCGACTCAGCATCGCCCTTAGCAAAATAGTAGGTAAAGCTCAAGCATTGGATAGCACCGCCTCTTAGTGAATTGTCGGTGGATTCAGCCAGTATTCTTTCTCCATACTCAATTATTTCATCGGCGTATTTCTTGTCATCGTCTGCATCCAAAGCATACATCAAACTATGGAGAACAGATAAATCATTGGGAAATTCCTTTTGGGCTTCTCTCCATAAAGCAACTCGCTCTGAACTTTTTCCCGCACGAAAAAGTTCTGCATCTTTATCATGGTATTCATTCAGTTTCTTTTCTTTTTCGTATTTTCCTACTCCAAGAAGGTCATCAACACTTACGTTATAGTAGGATGCAATAGCAGGCAAAAGCGTTATATCAGGATAGCCCTCATTACGCTCCCATTTTGAAATAGCTTGCATGGTAATACCAAGATGCTCCGCCAAATCCTCCTGCGTATTTCCTTTTTCTTTTCGAAACTTTTTTAATTGCTCGTTCAAAAGTATATTCATATCGTTCCTCCGAAAAAAATATCAAGCGCTTGTTCTGATTATATTATAGCAAATAACAAATCACTTTACAATAACCGCATCGTTCATATTAAGTTGTATTTATGAACGATTAGTTTAGTAGCAAATAAAGCAAAAGTCGCGGGTTCAAGTCCAAAAGGTAGGATAAAAGTTCAATGGTGAAAGAGAGTTGTTTTTTACCCCTAAAAACACGAAAAGCCCTTGAAAATCAAGGACTTTTGTGTTAGGGTGCAAAATTGTTGCACCGGTATGAGCTCGTAGTATAAAATTACAACTTGCAGCTTTAGTGAAATATTCACCTGCGGTGAATATGAAATAATATGCTAACGCACATTGTGAAATATCTCACTTCGTTCGATGTGAAATGAAATTCGCCTCTTCACATTTGCGAAGCAAATATTTCACAGCGGAGCTATTTCACTTGGCGAAGCCAAATTTCACTCGCCGCAGGCGAATTTCGTTGAAAAAAGCACTTGCTTTCGCAAGTGCTTTTTTCTGGCTCCCCCTGCTGGGCTCGAACCAGCGACAACCTGATTAACAGTCAGGTGCTCT
>JAZKZH010000046.1:0-48006 GCA_045612545.1 Eubacteriales bacterium | reverse complement strand
TTTTTCAAAGTGTCACACAAATGTGATCGCAGAATACTGCGTTCCATAGTTGGTGTCTTTAACAGCGAGGGTCCACCCGTTCCCATCCCGAACACGGAAGTTAAGCTCGTCTGTGCCCAAAATACTTGGCTGGAAGCGGCCCGGGAAAATAGGTCGATGCCAACACAAAGAAATCCGTACCGATTGGTACGGATTTCTTTCTTTTCTGTGAAGAAACGGAAAACAAACATGAATCTCCGTTGACAAGGGCGGGAAGGATATGTTATAAAAAAGAAAAAGACTTTTTTGGGAGGTTTTTATGAAAAAATTGATCGTATGCTTAGCGGTGTTGCTTCTTGCGCTTTCTGTTGTCAGCTGCACCACGCAGACTGTACTTCCCGACGTGTCTTCTTCTCCTGCGGAAAGCTCCGAGAACTCGGTGTCTGCGGAGCCGGAATCCTCCGTGGTGGTGGAAGAGTCTTCCGGGGTGCTTGAAGAGACCTCTTCCGAGGAGGAGACGACTTCGGAAGAACCTGCAATGCCGGAGAAAGAGTACGTTCTGTTTGCCGAAAACGGAGTTCGTGTTAAAGAACATTATGACGAGACCAACAACTACACCGTGAGGTACTATATCACCGACGAAAACGGCGAGTGGGTGGAGTTCCATCGGGAAGAAGATTTTGTTGACGGCAATACGGACGTATACGGTTCCGGCAACGCCAGACGGGTGATTTTGAACAACCATACCTGGGAAGAGCCCTCGGACGTGTATCTCTACGAAGCCGCAACCGGAGAGAAGCGGAAGCTTGACATGAGTCGTTTGCCCCGCAACGAGCTGGTGACTGAAATGAAGTGGCTGGACGGACGGTATTTCCTGTTCGTTTCCCAGTTTGACCACGGAACCATTGCCATCGGCGGGGACGTTTGGGTGTACGACACCGAGACGGACGAATATTTCCGCATCATCGCCAGAGAAGACGGCTATATGCAGATCAGCTATATCACGGTGTACGACGGTATGGTGCTGTTCCACGTGCCTTACTATATCGACGATGCTTATAGCGACACGGAAATGCACTACTACACCCTTTCCGCCAAAGAGATCTACGAGCTGATCGATACCCGTAACGAGATCACCTTCCGTGTGGGAGAATGGTTGCATTAAGTGTTTTGGAAGCTTCTTTTTGAAAAAGAGGCTTCCTTTTTTTCTTTACTTTTTTTCGAAGGTGTGATATACTGGGGTAGAAAGCAGGTGCAAGTTTGAAAAAGGGATCCTTTTTCAAACATGATTTTGTGGCTTCGCTCACAAAATCTTTGGTACCCGCCCGCAAAATGCGGGCTACGAAAGGAATGAACATAACTATGGAGCTTTGGGACGCATACGATCGCGAAGGGAATAAAACGGGGGAGACCCTGGTGCGGGGAGAAGCCATTCCCTGCGGGCTGTATCACATGGTGTGCGAGGTTTTGGTGCGGCATACCGACGGCAGTATCCTTTGCATGAAGCGGGCGGCAAGCAAGCCCAACTATGGCGGCTATTACGAGGCCACGGCAGGGGGGTCTGCCCTGCAGGGGGAGGATCCTCTGGACTGCATAACAAGAGAATTGCGGGAGGAGACGGGGTTGGAATGCTGTAATTTCCGTTTCATCGGCACGGATGTGAGCGAACGCTCCCATACCATCTATCACACCTACGCTTGTACCGTGGATTGTGAGAAGGAGTCCGTGACCCTGCAGGCGGGGGAGACGGAGGCTTACGCTTGGCTTTCCGAAGAGGAATTCAAGGCGCTGTTGCGCACCCCTAAGGTGATTCCTGCCCAGAACAAGCGCTATCTTTCCTATTACAGAGAGCAGGGATGGTTTGCCTACCGTTTGCTGGCCTTGGATATGGATGGCACGCTGTTGAACAGCCGCGGGGAGCTTTCTCCGGGGAATCGCCGCGCCATTGCAGACGCCTTGGCGGCAGGGGTGCAGGTAACCATCTCCACCGGGCGATCCTTGGCAGGGGCGCTTGTATGCGCGAGAGAGCTGGCGTTGACCTGCCCGTTGATCGTCTACAACGGCGGAATGCTGGCAGATCCTGTCAGCTGTGAGATCTTGTATTCCAAGGAATTGCACCCTGCAGATGCGTTGCTTGCCATGGAAGAGGGAATCAAGCGGGGCGTCACTCTTTGCGTTTGGTCGAAAGGAAGACTATACGGCTATCCGCTGAACGAACGCACGGAAGATTATCGGAAATATGCGGGGAACATCGTACCCTTGCCCATAGAAAATGTCGAGGACTTGGCTTACCAAGGTGTCACCAAGGTGTTGTGGTACGGCACTAAGGAGGAGATTCCCGCCTTTTGGGAGGAAATGAAGAAAAAGCCCTTTGAGAACACCCATCTTTGCCCCTCCCAGCCCATGTTCTTGGAGTTCTTCCACGGAGAAGTCTCCAAAGCCGCGGCACTTGCCAAGCTGGGAGAGCTGCTGCACATCCCAAGAGAGGAAATGATTGCCATGGGTGATGGGGCAAACGATCTGGAGCTGATTACCTATGCAGGTTTGGGGATTGCCATGGGTAATGCTACTGAACTTTTGAAAGAAAAAGCCGATGCCGTGACCAAAACCAACGAAGAAAACGGCGTGGCGACAGTGATTGAAAACTATTTGTTGTGAGGAAATACTATGAAAAAAATGACGGCGGTTTTATTGCTTATGAGTTTGCTTAGTTGTTTGTGTCTTCCCGCTTCCGCAGAAGAGGAGAAGGTTTTGGACGGGTGTGTTTTGGTGACCTTCGGTGCCAGCAACACCGCCCTGCCCTCCTGGCCTATGGACGTGGCGGAGGAATTGAATATGCATTTGGTGAATTCCGGCATCGGCGGGAACGATACCTCCCACGGCAGAGTGCGTTTTCAGCGGGACGTGCTGGCCCATGACCCGGATTTCGTGACCATTTGCTTTGGTACCAACGATTTCAACCGTCAAAAAACGGGAGAGCCTCAGGTGACCCCCGAGGATTACCGTGCCAATCTGGTGTATTTCATTACCGAACTGAAAAAGATTGACGCCGTTCCCATTTTGGTGACCTCTCCCATCATTCAGGAATACGCCTGCGGCGGGGGAAGCTTGTACCCCCAGGGCACGGTGAACGAGGGATTGGACGTATACGTAAACATTGTGCGGGAGCTGGCGGAAGAATATAAAGTGCCTCTGGTAGACGTTCACGCTATGATGGATGAATCCTACACGGCGGACGAGGTTTTGGTTTCCGATGGCGTGCATTTGACGGAGACGGGCAACAAGGTGTTTACCGACGGGCTGGTGGAATACTTCCGTGCCAACTACAAAAACGACCCCGACGCTCCCCGTGTAGAACGCCCCAAGGCCCCCGAACCTCAGGAGGCGCCCTTTACCTCCTCCATCATGCCCTTTGACCCCGATGGCTGGCTGGAGGTCTTCCCCGACACCATCGTGATGACCAAGGAGAAAAACGGTGCACTTTCCTTTGCCAACACCACGGGGCTTTGGCCGGAGGCGCATTATTCTCCCTCTCTGGATCAATCCCTGCCCGTTCCCGTAAGAGGAAGCTGTCTCACCATCGATATCCGGTTAGAAGCCGCCATGAACATCATGCTGTTTTTCAACGGCGCAACTCCCACCATCGGTTACGACGGGGATTATATCCGCTTGACCTCCATCCTCAAGGCGGCGAACCCCTCTCTGAAAATGATAGGGGACGATATTCAAGGCGGTCAGCATATCAAATGTACCCTCATGCTGGAGGACATCATCCCCAAGGGAATGATCGACGAAAACGGGAACGTGGTGTTCTCCGGGGTGAAGCTGTACGTTGTGGGACAAGCGGGAAAGAAGATCACCATCAACAAGCTGGAGGTCACCGCGGTGGATCCCGCCACCCTGCCTCCCTTGCCTACCTATGAATACGGTGCGGATCTGATGCCCGACAGCGGGGAAAAGATCACTCCCGCCCAGGGCGTTGCAGGGGTGGAATACCACGAGGATGGCAGATTTACCCTCTCAAGAGATGCCGCAAGCTCTATCGCATGGCCTTCCGTGAAGGTGGCTGTGGACAAAGAGATCGACCTTGCCGCCACGCCGCTTTTGCACTTGGAGGTGTTTATGAACAAGGGCTGTGCCAACGGACACCTGTACTACACCCTGGCAGACGGCAATACGGGGAGCGTTCAGCTTTCCCAACTGGTCAGCGGTACGGTGAACGATATGACTGCCGATACGGATATTTACGTGGATCTGGCGGCGCATTTGGGGACAGAAGAGGTCATCACTGTGAACTACATCACTCTCTCCGTCTACGGCAACGTAGGGGACTCCATTACTTGGAAGTCCATTGAGGCGGCCAAGCTGATTCCCGTGGAATGGACACCTCCGGAAGTCAGCGAAGAGGAAAGCGGAGAAGTAAGCGAAGAAGTAGGCGAAGAGCAATCCTCCGCCGTGGAATGCAGTCACGAGGAGCTTTCCATAGATATGGAGAAGTTGGGCAAAGACGGCATGGGCCCGTGGGGTTGGATTTTATTGGCAGGTGCCGCTTTGGCCGTGGCGGTTGTGGCGATCCTGCTCTTTAGAAAGAAATAACCCGGAACAGGAAGCTGTGTGTCAAAAACACGGCTTCTTTTTTGATTTTTTTGCAAAAACCCCTTGACAAAATCGGTTTACTGGTGTAAACTATACACGTGGTTGGCAAGAACCAACCGAAAAATGTAAAAACAACGTTCATCAAAGGAGCTTATACTATGAAAGATTTAAAGCTTTGCGAATCCGATTACAGATTTATGTGCGTGATCTGGGAAAATGAGCCCCTGCCCTCCGGCAAGCTGGTTGAGCTTTGCAAGGAGGCGCTGGATTGGAAAAAGCCCACCACCTACACCATTCTGAGAAAGATGTGCGAGAAGGGCTTTGCCGCCAATAACGATACCATTGTCACCTCGCTGGTGGCCAAGGAGGACGTGCAGTCCTATGCCAGTGAGCATTTTGTGGACCACACCTTCCACGGCTCTCTGCCAAAATTCCTGGTTTCCTTCTTTGGAGAAAAGAAACTGAGCGAAAAGGAAGCGGAGGAGCTGAAGAACCTCATTGACCAACATAAGGAGGACTAACATGACCACTTTTTTGGAAACTTTATTGAACATGAGCCTAACGGCCAGCGTGGTCATTTTGGCTGTTCTGTTGGTGCGCGTTTTCATGAAGAAAGCACCCCGCAGGTTCTGTTACTTGCTTTGGCTGGTGGTGGCGTTCCGCTTGGTGGTCCCCTTCTCCTTTGAGTCTCCCGTGAGCATCTTCAACGTAGGCGGCGAGATGCCTACGGTAGAGATCCCTCAGACGGGCACGGTGGAGGATGTCTCGTCAGCCCTGCCCGGGGAGGAAGTCTCTACTCCCGCAGAGGTTGCTCCTGAGGAAGAGGTTTCCGCCCCCGTGGTAACACCTCCCGCGGGCACTACTTCCCGGCCTGAGGCGGTAACGCCTGAGGTATCCGTCCCCGAGGTATCTGTTCCCGAGACGGAAGAACCTGCCATCCCCGGCGGCAACGTAGGGAACACCGAACCCGTCGTTCCCGAGACCTCCATGCCCGAAACCAAGCCTCCGGTGAACGATAAGCCTCAAACGGAACAGCCCGTTCCCGAGGTATCCGTTCCGGAAGCGGAAGTCTCCGTTCCCACGGAAGCTCCCGTTGCGCCTCCCGTGACCTCTCCCGTGGTGACTCCCGTAGTCACCCCTGAGGAAGCCTCCGTGAGCCTTGCGGGAATCATCACTATGGCCATTTGGTTAACAGGTGTCGTGGTAATGCTGGGTTACAGCTTTGTCTCTTATCTCAAGCTGAGAAAGCGTCTTTCCACCGCTGTTTTACTGCACGGGAACGTCTACGGCTCCGACCGTATCGACACCCCCTTCGCCTTGGGCGTTTTCAAGCCCCGCATTTATATTCCCTTCGGTATGAGCGAGACCGCCGAGGAATACATTCTTGCCCACGAACGGTATCATCTGAAGCGGCTTGACCACGTAGTGAAGCCCATCGCCTTCTGTATTCTTGCCCTCCATTGGTTCAACCCGCTGTGCTGGCTGGCCTTCAACCGCATGAGTCTGGACATGGAGTTAAGCTGTGACGAGGCAGTTCTGGCGCGCTACGGCACCGAAGACATGAAGAAGTGCTATACCAAGACTCTTCTTGACTTCGCTACCAACAAGAAGTTCCCCTCTCCCGCGCCCATTTCCTTCTCCGAGGGTGCTTCCGCCAAGACCCGCATCAAAAACGCCCTGTACTGGAAGAAGCCCAAGGTTTGGCTGTCTGTTGTGGCATTGGTGCTGACCGCTATCATCATCGTTTCCTGCGCAGGCAACGCCATTTCCCAAACGGAATCCTCCGAGACCTCCGGGGACGAGGTGGAGAAGATCATCACCTTTGGGGACACGCCCTATGAATTCACCTTCGTTTCCAACGGGGACGGCACCTGTGTCATCACCGATGTTCTCACCGATTATTTCCACAAGGACAAATACGACCTGGTCATCCCCGAAACTTCTCCCGACGGGGACAAGGTGGTTGAGGTGGATCTGAACGGCATGAACATCTTCGAGGAACTGATCGTTCCCCCGTATCTGCTGCCGGAAACCATGGAAACGTTGGCAGACACCATTGCGAACTCCGACACGGAGCACGCTGAGAGAGATTCCAAGACCTTTAAGTCGTTTTACGTTTACTATGCAGAAATGGTCACCAAAGGCGGCGCATATCCCGCCCCCGGCAGCGAGTACTATAAGCTTGCGCCCGAGCTTGATTTCGCAGAAATGGAACGCCTGGTCAACATCCTGAAGTCCTGCACCGATTACACCGAGGAGCAGTGCTACGCCGACGTACTGGCGTTCATCGAGGACAAGGAACAACAGTGGGACTGGGAAAGCGAAGAAGCCCTTGAACAGTTCAAGCGGGAAGCCGTCAGCTTCTTCTACCGCAACACCCGCCGCATTGACAAGGTGGTGCTTCCCAACGCCGAGACCAAGGTACACCAGGGCTTCCTGGGCTTGTCCTACGTTCTTGCCGACGGCACGGCGTATACGCCCGTTTATGAAAATCCCTTCACCTTGGAGCTCTCCAAGGAAGACGCCGAGATCATTGTGGACGAAGAGGGCAACGAAGTGCTTGCCTTTATCTCCACCCGCCCCGTGAAAGACTTCCATATCCTTACCATTGATATGGCAGATCCCGTCGCCACGGAAAAGCATCCCGGCAGCGATTCTGCCACCTACTATAAAGCGTTTACCGCAACCTACAAGCTGCTTTTGGGCGAGAACATCCCCACCCGCGGCATCTCCTTCGTGGGCGAGGACGGCAAGACCCACGAATACGCCATCTGCTACGTGGACGGTAAAAAAGGCGCTTACGAGTTGGTTCCCATGGAGGAGCTTACCGGAGCCGCCGCCCAAGCCTTGAGCTTTCTCGTCAAGCGGGTTGCCGACAGCACCGCAAGCAAGAAGACCGTATACCTCAGCCATCCCATGATGTCTGAATACGATTATTATTCCATTACCGCCAACCAGCCTATGACCAACGTGCAGATCTATTTCTTCCAAGCGCAAGATGAGCACGCCACCAAGGGCTGGTGGTACGAAGGCGCAGCCGCATCGGACGTGGTGGTGGATCCCTCTGCTGCCGTAGTGACCTTCCGCGATATTGCAGAGGGAGAATCCATCTACGTAGGCGCCCATAGCTTTACCGTAACGGACACTTGGGGCATCTCCTTCACCGATTACCAAGGGAATAAGCGGTATTTTGCCGTATTCCCCACTCTGGACGGCAAGCGTCAGGTCATTGAGATGACCTTGGATCAGACCCGTATGCAGTTCCTGCCCAACACCTGCCCCGAGCTGGATTACAGTATGCTGGAGGTTGCGCAGACCTTCTCCGACAGCATTCTGGTTCTCCACGACCCCAGAGCCGAGGAAAATGAGCAGTACGTTCTGGTGCTGAAGAAAAAGGACGGCACCTACGTGGAGATCCACAGAGGAAGAGAAGGCTTCTGCGAGTATCTTTGCTACCAAGGCAGCTACATCGCCTTCCACAACTTTGAGCCGGAATGCACCACGGAAGCCTACGTTTACGACACTTACACAGGCAAGCTGGTGGAGTTGGATCAATCCGTCCTCCCCGAGGAGGAGACCATCTCCTATATGACCTGGATGGACGACCGCTATCTGCTGTTCATCTCCCAGCTTGACCACGGATCCGTCGTCAAGGGCGGCGAATTGTGGTGCTACGATACCACGTATAAAACCTACGAAAAGGTTCTTGCCGTATCCGACAAGCGTTTGCAGATCACAGGCTGCAAATTCCACAACGTAGGCGGCGATGAGCGCGTGGAAGTAAACGCGGTCTACTACGACGAGACCTACAATTTCACCGAGGACAAGACGTATTACTTCTGGTCGTCTGCGTTTACCTACACCAACGGACCGCTTACTTTGATTCCCGAAGAAAGCTTGTATATCCGTCCTTCACCGGAAGGCGAGTACCACTATTACAAGAACGTCACCCCCGATGCCTCCGTTACCAACAACTACGCTGTGTATTGCAGCAACGATCTCTATGAGCTTGCCTTCTGCACCTTCAAGGCGGCGGGAGAAGATCCCGAAAAGGGTTGGCTGTATGAATTTGCCCGCACGGGAAGCGAGTATTATCTGTACGCCAACAAACCCTTCTTCATACAGGCCTCTGCATCCTACTCCGCCACCGACACCTGGGGCTTCCTTGCAAACGATAAGTTCTACGCCATTATGGAAGATGCTGTAACCGGCGAGGAAAAGCTGGTGGACATCACCGACCAAGTCACCGGCCCCGCAGTTCCTGCAGATCTTTCCACTCTGTTTGACGAGACCACCGAGTATCGCGAAGGGTACAGAAAGGTAACGTTTAACTCCTTCATCGTGGTTCATATCTACGATTGGGATCAGTATTTCGTCCTGGAAGAGGCAATGAACTTAGACGTCACGGGTGACACCGCGCTGGGCTTTGTGGAGCATTATACCGGCCTTGACTCCTACTATTACAAGCCCATGGTGTACCGCTTTGAAAAAGGAAAAGCAGAACCTACCACGGCTGTGATCGACGTTCCCGAGGTGTTCGTACCCAGCTATTCCTACCATCCTGTGACCGAGAAGATCGGCTACCTGATGGTGTACGCCATTGAGGACGACGGAGGTGCAACGGAATATCTGGCACAGGTGCTGAAGACCAACGACGGCGGCTTGACATGGGAGGAAGTAGACAAAAACGGCTTCCCCACCGGGGGAACCTCCCACGACCCCGTCAATTACAGCACCTTCCTCACGGAGGACTTCGGCGTGATCGCCTTCCTGTGCAATTTTGATACCGATCTGGCAAGGCACGTATACTACACCACCGACGGCGGTAAGACCTGGCAGCGCATGACAGGCTTGAACAACCTCCCCCGCGATCCGGATGAGGAGTGGAATCTTCGTGGCATCACCCTGGAAAACGGTGTGTATACCATTAAGATCGATGCGGGCTATGACCAATACCAATACATCTACTTCACCTCCACCGATCTGGAGAATTGGGAGCCTGTTCCCCAGGTGTTGTTTAGACGCGCTACGGATGAACAGATTGCGGACACCGAGAACTACACCCATGTTTACGATCCGAAAAAGAAAGACCCTACGTACCATCTTTTGATCGAGGTGACGGCTCCCATCAAAGATCTCTGCTTTGTGGAGATAGACGAGTCGGAATATAGGCAGTTGGGCGAGACACTTTACGAGATAGGAGACTGCACCCCCGGAACGCCTTTCATCCTTCACACCTACATCAACGATATCCATATCAACCGCGGCTTTTCCTATACCGACGAAAACGGAAACACCCGCTATCTGGCATTTTTTGAGTCCATGGTCGACGGCACTCTGTCTTTGGATGAAATCACCTTTGATTGATAATTTATCCGAGAGACCTTGTACGAAACCGACCTCGTTCCGGGTCAGCCTGTGATTATCCATACCTATATCAACGACGTCATTCCCATCTGCGGTTTTTCTTACCTGAACGAGGATGGCGTGCGCGTATACAGCGAGCTCTCTTCC
The DNA here is from genome assembly GCA_045612545.1 of Eubacteriales bacterium. GTDB lineage: Bacteria > Bacillota > Clostridia > Oscillospirales > CAG-382 > Coliplasma. The sequence goes on along the minus strand of JAZKZH010000046.1, from coordinate 37,917 downwards.
AGCATGAAGTGAGATCCTTGACGAAGTGAAAAAGGGGATCTATATACGTTCCGTGCCTCCCGCCGGGGGAGAAGGGAAGCGGAACACTCTGTAAGAAAGGGCCGGGGAGCCTCCGAGAGGTTCTCCGACCCTGTAAGAGTATTGTGGAAAGGTGAACTTATGAAAAAAATAGTCGTATTGATGAATTGTGTGCTTGCATGTTTGCTTTTAGTGTCTTGCGATTTTAATGCGCCTTTGAGGAACAAAATGATTAATTATTACAGTCAAGACAGCAATTACTCTGACCTGACCGGTGTGATTCGATCTATCAAACCTGTAAAAGGAACGGACGAATTGTTTCTTGAGATCGATTTGTTATCCGAGAATCCTGATTTTTCATGTAATCTCGAAACCGGATATTATGAGTTCGTTTTAGTAAACCGGTCTGCGAAAGACTATGATCTGAAAGTGAACGATACGATTGTTTTCACATCGGCTCCAATGTATTTCTACAATGGACATATATTACCGATCATTCGTATCGAACGCAACGATAGCGAACTTTTATCTTTCGATGCAGGAAAAGAGAGCTATTTGGATTGGATAAAATCAACGTTTGACTAACGGTTAACCGATAGCGAGGAAATAAATGAAGTATTTGGTTTGGAGCATCATTCCCATCGCGATATACGTGCTGTATTACTTTGCGATGAAAAAGAGCTTGGCTTCCCATGTTGCCAATATGGCAAAGGAGCAATTCATCATCCGCCCTCCGAGAATGTATATTGCCGTGAGTGCGATCACAAGCCTTGTCTTTGTAGCTTTTTTCGTATATTGCATAGTGATGCATGAGATTTTAGTGGCTATCCTCTGTTTCGGGATCTTCTGTTTGCCCATGCTTGGTGTGTTGTGGTACAGTATAGTATGGAAAATCGAAGTGGACAAAAGCCAAGGAAGCCTTCTGTTCCGCAATATGTTTTTGCAGACCTATCGGATCCCCTTTGATCAGCTTCTTTCCTACGAGGAGAGGACACATCACTACGTCATTTATACCGCAAGTAAAAAAATCGAAGTAGATCTGTACGCACCCAACGTCTTGCTTCTTTTGGCAATTATCCAAAAACAAAACACACCCAAGAAAGAGAAAAAGAAACGACACTAAAAGGAGATTTAGAATATGAAGAGATTGTTTAAATTTGTTTCTGTTATCATTTTGACGTGTATGATTGCATGTGTTTTCGTTTCATGTGATAGCGTTGATTCAATGCCTGAAGAATCCAAGCAGGCATCGACAACATCTACCGCTGACGAAACGGAATCCGTGACGGAAGAGGAAACCGAAAATCCATATTCGATATCAAAAGCTATTAGTATAAGCTTAGACTATTATAGCGGAAAAGGCAAGTGCACAATTTATTGGGGCGAGCGCAAGGGAGCTCGAACCGGCAGGAGCCTGTTGGGCGCAACACGATTTCTGTATCGTACCCGAAAGAGCAAGGTATATCATGAAATTTCCCTTAGCGGCTCCGGCGGCGGAGCGGGAATAGAAATTGGCGAAAACAACGAGCTGCTACATTTGATCGTTGTGTTTAAAAAAGGTTACAAGCTTACCGAAAACGACAAGAATGTCATCAATGAAACAGGCATTGACTATATGTTTGAAAATTGATCTCATTACGGAAAGACGAAATACGTATACGTAGGGAATTATTCCGGCAGACAGATCGAAAAGATCTGTGGTTTGCTTTGTGGGAAGAACACGCCAAAGAAATGCTGAAAGGAGACTGCCATAGCAGCACAAATTTTCGCACTCACTTTGATATTGATCCTGATGTTTTTTATCATACGGGGATGGAACGCCGTTTATCTCCATTCCGTTCTTCGGAAGAGAGATCGCCAAAAGAGGCCCAAAAAACAAAGCTTTTGGGAATGGTTTTTCTATCTGCGGTATCCGGACGTTCTTCCCAAAACGAGGCTGTTTGTGTACTACGCCCACATGGCGCTTTATCCGATTACCATCGTGCTGTAAAGCCCCTGCACCTTCACCAAAGGAGAATTCACAAAATGAAAAAGCGCGTTTTTCGCACCCACATACTCTTGGTAACGGAAGGCAGATTGCTCTCCCTTCTTTTCATTGCGGCCATAGGATGGATGCTTTATGCATCCGTTAAGTTTTGCATTTTGGATTTTGAGCCCGTCTTTTTGCTTTTTCTCCTGTTCACCGTGGGCATGGGGCTCCTGGGCTATTTCCTTGCCAAATATTTTTGGCAGCTTTGTTGGGGAAAGCTGATGGTCACACACACCTGCCTGAAATGGAAGTGCATCGGTTACAAAACCCAAACCATTCGGTTTGAAGAGATCGAGCGTATCTACGTACGCGCGTTTAACCGCAACCAAGGGAACGTGGTACGGGATGCATACCAAACCGGGTTTCGCTACGTGGTGATCCTGTCTAAAAACGGCTCTCCGCAATTCTACGGCGGCAGGATCAAAAACGGAAACGGCGTCATCAGCTTCCCGTATAACGAAAAGCTGAGAAAAGCATTGCTCGAAGTGCTCCCGGAGAAGAAATCCTTTCTTCCGAAATAAAAATCTGCTCCAACCTTAGGTTGCTCTTATTCCCGCGAAAACGGCCACGGTAGGTTCGGTGTTTAACCGAAAAGGAACTGAGCAGTCCCACCTTTTCGGGACGCCAAACCGCCTGCGGCAGAACGACCCGAACGGTTACAAAAAACTATTTTTTTACCCTGACAAACGCGGAAACTTACGATAATAACAAAATCGGCAAACGGTCAAGCGGCCGCGCCCAAAAGAGAAGGAAACTATGAAAAAGAAGATCCTTGCATTCTACGATCTGCTCCTTTACGGAGTGGTTTGCATTCCTCCGGCGGTGATTGCCGTGTATATTTTTTATATCGGCAAAGGCTTTGGCGATACGAATTGGCTTCTTGCCAACTGGTACTTAGTGCTCTTTTTTGCCTTTGCCATCGTGATTCCCTTATGCGGGAGTCTCTTGTTGAGAGACTTTACCGTCACCAATAGAGAAAACGCACGTTTTTACTATTTTCCTTTCACCTTCAGCTGGAAAAAAGCCGCAAACAACATTGATATCCAATGGAACCAAGAGATCATCCTCTCGGAAGTAGAAGCCGTAGAGGTGGTTCGGCTGTCCCGGGAGGAAAAACGGGTCAAGGTTTATTACAAACATCTGCGGAACAAATATCTGAAGATCCGTTTGAAATACGGAAAGACGAAATACGTATACGTAGGGAATTATTCCGGCAGACAGATCGAAAAGATCTGTGGCCTGCTTTGTGGGAAGAACACGCCAAAGAAACGCTAAAAGGAGAACCTCATGAAAAAACGCACCTGCTTCGCGGTTCTTCTCACAGGAGCCGCAATGGCGATAATGGCAGTCATTGTCTTTTTGTGTCTGCCGAAGCACGTTATATTCACAACCGACGTATCGAACTACGACACGGAAGATTATCCCATCGGGGACGCCTTGTTCCCCGAGGCCATTCCTTCCCATGCAAAGGTAGTGGAATTCTCTTATTACGATTACTGGTACGAGGATACCGATATTTATCTGGAGCTAAAATTCGATTCCCGTCAGGCACTGGACGCCTTTTGCCAGGACCGTATCCGTCAAGCGGAAGAGGCTTACCGAGACCTGCCCGGCGTAGAAATGGATTCCTCACCCATCGCAAAGCAGCAAAATCCCTATGATACATCCTTTACAGATCTGTTCTCTCTCATTGGATTTATCTCCGAGGGGGAAAAACGCTACGTAGGCTACGAAATGCAAAACGGTGAATCCGCCGTTTACAACTGCCATTACAGCTTGATCAGTTACTCCTACGACCGTATGACGGTGATTCTGAGTTCCTGCTCCGGGCGGTTTGTTGCGGACGAAAACGAATATACCCCACGATATTTCCGGCGCTTTGATATCGCGAACGCAGCCGAAAAAGAAAGATGGATCTTTTTGCCGGAGCTTGATTCCAAGAACCCGGCTTGACTTGTTTCGGAAGGGCTCCGTTAATTCAAAAACCATCAAAGATGCTCGTCCCGTAACCACAAGTGATTGACTTTGTAACGCAACTGCACCTTATCGGACGCGGGATGTCTTACGCCCCCCCTTGACAAACGCATTAACTTACGATATAATAAATTCAGCGAACGGTCAAACGACCGCGATACAAAAAAGGAGAACACAATGGGAAGCCAAATTTTCGCACTCACTTTGATATTGATCCTGATGTTTTTTATCATACGGGGATGGAACGCCGTTTATCTCCATTCCGTTCTCCGGAAAAGAGACCGCCAAAAGAGGCCCAAAAAGCAAAGCTTCAAGGAATGGTTTTTCTATCTGCGGTATCCGGACGTGCTTCCCAAATCGAGGCTGTTTGTGTACTACGCCCACATGGCGCTTTATCCGATTACCATCGTGCTGGTGTGCGTTCTTCATGCGATGGATTTTTCAGACAAACAGATCGGCTATGTGATCTGGGGCTATATGGCCTTTTCCGCCATCCCCATCCTGCCCACTTATTATCAGTCGCGGTTTGGCTCCCGAGATAAGAAAAGGTGAAAAATCCAACGCAAGAAAAAGTCTTCTGTAACCATCGGGGTCTCCCGGTGGTTATTTTTTTTAGGGGCGTTTCCCACGCCGCGAAAAAAGGAACTCCTTTTGCAAGGAGCTCCTTTGTTTTGCCGTCTTATGCGAATTTCGCGCCCTTTTCGATCATAATGGCACGGACGTCTGCGCCGCTGACCTCGCGGATGGACTTGCCTGCCTCGATTGCCAAGGCTGCACCGATGCCTGCGGCCTCGCCGGTGGAGCGTGCGGTGGGTTGGATACGAACGCTGGCTTCTGCAATGAACTCAGCGCCGATACATCTGCCTGCCACCAGTAGGTTGCCGATGCCCTTGACGATCAAGGAGCGGAAGGGAATCTCATACCAGGGCTTGCCGTCGTCAGCGGGCTCGACGAGGTAGCGGTTGGTCAACTGCTTGCCGTGGATATCGATGGGGTAGTTGGATTGAGCGATCATATCCTCAAACTTCTGCTTGCCAAGAATGTTCTCTGCGGTGAGAACGTGGTCGCAGATGATCTCGCGGCTTTCGCGAACGCCCACCATGGGAGCGATCTCCGCGATGTAAGCCTTGTCAAAGCCTTTCATGTACTTCTTGTAGAAGGCGAGCTGACGAACGATGGCTTCCTTGCCCTTGACCTGAGAGATGCTGAGATCCTCGGGGTTGGTGCCGTCGATGTTCTCAAAGAACTCGGGGCAGTTGAAGGCGATGGAGCCGTATCTGCCGGGCATACCGAAGGCCTGCCAATAGATGTGATCCTCCACGGTGAGGTCGCCCGCCTCGATGGCCTCCTCAAACAGCTTGGTGAGGGTAACGGTGTTTCCTCTGCAGCAGTGGGCGTACATTTCCACGCCATTGTTCCAAACGCTTGCGGCGGCAGTGACGCCGGTGCGCTTGGCTTCTTCAGCAAAGAACTCGCCCAAAGCGATCATATCGATGCCGTCGATGATGTAACGGAGAGACATGGGCTGGTTCTTGCCGGTCTCGGGGTTGCCTTTGTTGAATTCTGCCCCTGCGCGGACAGCAATATCGCCGTCGCCGGTGGCGTCGATGAAGATCTTGCCCTTCACCAAAGAAAGTCCCGCCTTATTGGCAATGACCACGGCGGTGACGTCGTCGCCTTCCTTGATCACCTCGGGAATGAAGGTGTGGTACAGCAGACGAACGCCTGCCTCTACGCACATCTGCTCCAGGGCGTAGCGGAGGAGCAGGGGATCAAAGGCGGTGCCGCCCTGATTTCCTGCGCCCAGGGCCAACAGCTTTTCCTGGAGTTGATTATACAGGTAGGAGCACTGGGGATTGCCGGGGATGTGTACGGTCATCAAAGGGGTAACCAGACCGTTGGTAGCGGTGCCGCCCAAAGAGCCAAACTGCTCAATGAGCAGGGTGTCCTTCCCTTGGTGTGCGCAGGCGATAGCGGCGAATACGCCGGCAGTGCCGCCGCCGCAAACCACCACGTCCGCTTCATTAGCTACGGGGAGACGGGAAAAATCCAATGCGTTCATGTGAATAGTTCCTTTCTTGTTTATGATTCCAATAATTTTATAAATTCTTCTTCGGTGAGCACGGGGACACCCAAGGCCTGTGCCTTGGCCAGCTTGCTTCCTGCCGCTTCTCCTGCCACCACGTAGGCGGTCTTTTTGGAAACGGAGGAGGCAGGGTTGCCTCCGTGGGCGCGGATCAAGGCTTCCGCCTCGTTACGCTTTAAGGTGGGGAGGGTGCCTGTGCAGACCACGGTAAGGCCTGCCAGCTTGTCGCCCTTGCGTTCCTGCTTGCTATCCATGGAGACTCCTGCGGCTTGTAATCGAGTGATCAACTGCTTGGTGTGGGCATTCTCCAGAAAATCCAGCAAAGCGGCGGCGCTTTCCTCGCCGATCTCTTCCACTGCAAGCAAGGCTTCCTTGTCTGCATTCAGCAAAGCATCCATGTTGGGGAACTTTGCCGCCAAGAGTTGCCCTGCTTTTTCTCCGATGTGGCGGATGCCGAGGGCAAACAGCAAGCGGGCAAGCCCTGCTTCCTTGCTCTTTTCGATGGCGGAGAGGATGTTGGAGGCACTCTTTTCTCCGTAGCCGCTACCCAGAGAGAGGATCTTCTCCTCCGTGAGGTCATAAAGATCTGCAACGCCCGTCAGAAGACCTGCCGCCACCATGGTGCGGATGTTGCTTTCTCCCAGGAAATCGATGCCCATGGCATCCCGAGAGACGAAGTGAATGATCCGTCGTTCCAGCTGTGCGGGGCAATCGGGATTGATACAGCGGGTGGCCGCCTCTCCGCTTTCGCGGTTGACGGGCTCTCCGCAGGAGGGGCAGTGAGTAGGCATGGCAAAGGGAACCGTACCTGCAGGGCGCTTTTCCTGCACCACGGAAAGGATCTCGGGGATGATGTCTCCTGCCTTGTGAAGCACCACGGTGTCGCCCACACGGACGTCCTTTTCGGCAATAAAATCCATGTTGTGGAGTGTGGCGTAGCTCACGGTGGAGCCTGCCACCAAAACGGGATCCATAGAGGCGCGAGGGGTCAATACCCCCGTTCTGCCCACCTGGATCTGGATCTCCCTGACCACGGTTTCTGCCCGTTCGGGAGGGTATTTATAAGCCGCCGCCCAGCGGGGAACAGAGGCGGTTTCGCCCAGCTCCTCGCGCATGGCGATGTCGTCTACCTTGATCACGGCGCCGTCAATGTCAAAGGGGAGCGTTCCGCGTAGAGCGCCGATCTCGCGGATGCGGTTCACCGCCTCGGCGGCGTTGTGGCAACGCTTGTTCAAGGTGGAGATGGGGAATCCTAAACTGCGCAACCACTCCAGGGAATCAAAATGAGTTTCCGGCAGAGGGGTCTCGCAAAGCTGAATGTTATAAACAAACAGATCCAATTTTCTTTGTGCGCACAGACGGCTGTCCAACTGGCGCAAAGAGCCTGCCGCCGCATTGCGGGGGTTGGCAAACAGCTTCTCGCCGTTCTCCTCCCGTGCGCGGTTCAAGGAAGCGAATACCTCCTTGGGCATATACACCTCGCCGCGGACGATGAGGTGGGGGACGGCTTCCTTCAAGGTCAGTGGTAGGGAACGGATGGTTTTCAGGTTGTCCGTCACGTCCTCACCGTATTCTCCGTCGCCACGGGTGAGACCCCGAACAAACTTGCCGTCTCTGTATTCCAGCGCTACGGAAAGCCCGTCGAACTTGCATTCCACGCAGTAAACGGCCTTGGGAGTTACCTCCCGCACACGGTCATCAAACGCGAGGAATTCTTCTTCGGAGAACACGTCGGACAAGGAGCCCATTCTTCCTTGGTGGCGAACCTTCTCGAACTTTTCCGCCACTCTGCCGCCCACCCGCTTGGTGGGAGAGGTGGGGGAAGCTAAATCGGGGTGAGCCGCCTCCAGATCCTGCAGCTCGCGGAACAGCTTGTCATATTCCGCGTCCTCAATTTCCGGGGTATCCAATTCATAATACAAGCGGGAATGGTATTCCAGCAGAGATTCCAGCTCCCGCATACGCTCCGAGGCGTTTATTTTTGGCACACGATCACCGCCCAGTCATTCTTTTCTCTGGAGACGCTGATGGCAAAGCCCGCTTCTCGCAGGGCATTTTCCACAACGTCCTTCTTGGGGGAGATGATGCCGGAAAGCACCATGGTGCCTCCGCTCTTCAGGCAAGTCTTGAACATAGGAAGCATGGCAATGATCACGTCTGCCACAATGTTGGCGGCGATATAATCGTAACGGTCTGCTTGCATCACGGTAGCGCAAAGCGACTCATCCGTGAGGATGTTTCCGTGGAATGCCTCAAGCACACCCTCTTTTAAACCGTTGATGGCAGCATTTTCGCGGGTGGTTTCCACGGCGATTTGCTCGATGTCTACGCAAACGATATCCTCTGCGCCCAAAAGTGCAGCGCCAATGCCCAAAATACCGCTGCCACAGCCCATATCCAAAAGGGATTTGCCGGTAAGCTCCATGTCCTCCAGCTCCTCCAAGCAGAGGGCGGTGGTCTCGTGCTGTCCCGTACCGAAGGAGGAGGCGGGGTCAATTTCCAACACAATGCGGTCTTCGCCGGTGTATTCCTCCCAGGTGGGCTTGACGATAAAACGGTTGCCGATGGGCAGGGGGTGGAAGAATTGCTTCCAATTGTCTGCCCAATCCTTTTCGTCCACGTGGGAGAAGGTGACCTCCAAAGAGCCCAGATCAAACTCTCCCGCGGCCTTCAGCGCTTCAATGCCGGAAAGGATCTCTTCCTCTTGAAGCTTGCCCTGCTCGTTGCAGGCAAGGTAAACCTTTACCTTCACTTCGCCGGGATCGGCAAGGAGAGCGTCCTCAATGTAATCAAAGGGGATGGATTTTTCCTCGATGACCTCATTTAAGTCGTTGAAATCCTCGGTAACGAAGCAGGAGACCCCGGCGCCCATGAGGACGCCGCCTACCAGCTCGCTTCCCAGGGTATTGGTGTGGATGGTGAGTTCGTGAAAGATCATGGTTATTTATCCTTTCTGCGTGTCAAGTTCGGGTAGATTCAGCCCTTGGAACAGGGCTTTGATACGGGCGGCATATTCCCGTATGTGGTTCATGGGCAGTGCCATGGTAATGTCGCATTCCACGCCTACGCATTCTATCCCCAGACAGTTTGCCAAATAGATAGCTCTGTCCAAGTGGAAGCTTTGGGTGACGATCACCACCCGTTTCATGCCGTAAACGTATTTTGCCCGCCAAAGGCTTTCGTAGGTGGAAAGCCCCAAGGGATCCTTGAGAATGGTTGCTTCCGCAATGCCTTTTTCTACGGCAAAGGCTTCCATTGCCCCCACTTCATCGTGGCGGGCAGGATCTTTGCCGTCTCCGGTCAACAGCAATACCGGGGCAACGCCTTTCTCCATGAGTTGTACACCCATGGTCATGCGGTCCCGCAGCAGATTGGAAAGACTTCCGTCCTCCTTGATCCCTGCGCCAAGCACCAAAATGCAATCGTATGGTTCCTCCGAGGCGATGACATCCTCGGGCGCTTCTCTGCGGGAGTAAGCGGAAAAAACTACGATAAGGTTGCAGATCAGCACAAACAGAGCGCATGCCGCGGCAAAGCAGACCACGCACCAAAAGGTCACGCGGAAAGGCTTCTTTTGCCAAAGAGATTGCCATGCTTTTTTCATAGAGAAAGATAATACTCCTTCATGGTGAGGGCGTCTTGGGATTGGGTTCCGGCAGATTCGGAGATCAGCGTGGGGGCAATGCCCAAGTCTTTGATAGCGCGGAGCAAGGGACGGTGATCAGGGCCAAAAGTCTCGTCTTCAAAGGTGAGGTGCCGTTTTTCTCCCTTCTCGGTGTATTCGATGCGGGAGAAATGGCAGTGAAGACGTTCGGCCGCTTCGGGAGAATGCTCTGCGGCAATGCGGTCAAAAATATACTTGAAATCGTCTTCTGTTTTTAGGATTCCCTGTTCTCTTGCGTTGATGTGTCCGAAATCCACCACGGGGTAAAAACGGGGCGAGATCTTGCATAGGGTCAGCACCTCTTCCAGGGTGCCCAGCTGGTTCTGCTTGCCCATGGTCTCCAGCCCCAGCTTGACGGTGAATCCGTTTTCGCACAGCATTTGATCCGCCATGCGCAGCGTTTCGGAAGCGTATTCCATGGCGGTCTCGCGGGAGATCTTGGCGGCAGAGCCGGTATGTACCACCATGGTCTCTGCACCCAAAAGGGCGCAAGCCACAGCGGATTCGTAGAGATAACCCACGCTTTTGATCCGTTTTTCCGGCTCCACGGAGGAGAGGGAAATGAAGTAAGGGGTATGGAAGGAAACCTTCACCCCCAAAAGGGCAGCGTTTTGTCCGATGGCGGCCAGCATTTCGGGAGAGCCGGCGATGCCCTGGCCTGCCTCGTATTCATAGGCGTCCAGACCGCACTCCCGCACGAAGCGGGGAGCTTCCAGGGAGGAGCGGTATCCTGCTTTTTTGAAGGCTTCGGAGTTGCCTCCCGGCCCGAACAAAGGAATCATAAGAAACCTCCGTTAAACAGATTCCGTCATGGAAAGATAGAGACGGTAGTTCTGAAATTTCCCAACGAAGGGCTTTTCAAAGAAACGCTTGCAACGGAAGAAGGGGGTCTTTTTGTCTTTGATAGGAGGGACTAAGTAGAAACGCATTCCCGCACCGTGGCAGGCAAGGCAATCCGTGAAGATCTGATCTCCCAGCCCTGCCGCTTCCTTGGGAGAAAGCTTCAAGGCCGCAAGTGCCATACGGATTCCTTTGGTAAAGGGCTTTTTCGCCCCCGCAAACAGGGGAAGCCCAAGGGTACGGTTAAAGATTTTTACGCGGTTGCCCTTGTTGTTGGAAACAAAGGCCATTTTGATGCCGGCTTTCTTCATGGCGTCAAACCAAGCCTTCATTTTGGGCGTAGGCTCCTCCACCTCGTAGGGGGCAATGGTATTGTCCAAATCTAAAATCAAGCCCTTGACCTGCTGTTCTTCCAAAAAAGCAGGGGTGATCTCGTAAATATGGGGGAACAGAATGTCGGGGTAGAAACGCCCCTTTTTCTTGCAGATCTCCATAATAACTCCTTGTTTACAGGATGATGTAGGATACGGAAAGGGGAGGCAACGTCACAGAGAAACTGCCGTCTTTCAGCGTGACGGGGATTTGCACGTCCCCGGATATGGTATAATTGCCATCCGGCAATTGGGTATGTAAGATAGGCGTGGTCTCCTTGGCGGCGGCGTTGATCAGCAAGAGCAGTTGCTTGCCGTCCTGCCGTTTCCAACATTCGGAGAAGGTGGCGGTATGCTCCAACAATCCGCCGTAGGCTTCCACCTTGATCTTTGTTGTTTTGAGCTTGACCTTGTCCTCGATTTTCGGAGAGCGCAACAGCTCCCCATCGTAGAAGAAGGAGCCAAGCGCCACGCGGGTATTGACACACTTCTTGTAGAACTCTCTGTGGGTGAGTGCTTTGTAGGTTTCCGGTAGGATCCAGCCCATCTGCTCGCCGTAGGTCAAGGATTGGGCGGCAAAGATATTTTCTCCCACCCAGTCTCCCGCGTACAGGTAATTCCTGCCGAACACCGCCACGTAGCGGTTGTAAACCACCATAAAGGCGGGCACTTGATCGTTTTTGATCCAGATCCAGGAAAGGTAGCCTTGGATCTCCTTCATATAGGGATCGGAGGTGCATTCCGTGGTGAAGCATTTGTTCTCGGGCAAGCTCTGCCGTGCGTGATCCAACAGATTTCGGTAGCTTTCTATCCACCAAGTGCCGCCGCCCGCGCGGTGGGAATGTGCGGGATCCTCGCAGGGGTAGGGCTGTGCCGCGCCGATTTGGTCAATGTAGACGGCGTCCACCTCGAATTCATGGAACAAAGCGTCCATGATCTCCTTCTGCTTTTCCTGCCAAAGCGCCGTGGAAGGACACATAATGGCAAGCTCAATATTTGAGGTGGGGTAGACTTCCAAGAAAGGCTCGTCTCCCCGTTTTTTGGTGCAGTTGGGGCGCGCAATGGCGGTAAATTGCCAATCCTCCTTGCCCTTGTCGTGGGTATCCCAAAGTCTGCCGTTGATATAGGGCATAACCTTCACGCCCTTTTCCTGCAAACGGCGCATTCCCGGCAGAAAGGCTTCCTTGGCAGGGAAGTAATGGGGATAGTTGGTGTCGTAGGGGATCTGGAACCAATCGTACAGATGCACGGGAGAAAACAGCCCCAAATCCTCACTTGCTTCCAACAGCTCGTCTGCGAAGGCTTCGTCCCACTTCATACGCTTTCGCCACCAATGGGGGGTGGTGCGGAGCCACTCCGGCATATCCTTCCGCCTGCCGTTTTCCATCAGCGGTTTCCAGGAAGCGTGCTCTTCAAAGAAGGACTTGTAAAGCAAAGCGGAATCATACCAATCGCCGTTGAACAATTGCCAAACACAGATTCCCTCCAGGACCTGAGAATTGGCTCCCCTGTCAATATCTCGCAAGGGCATACAAGCCTTTAAGAAGGGGAGTGCGCCTTGCTCTTTTTGATAATGGAGCTTTTTGTAGGCGGGTGAAGGGTCGTGGAGTCCGTAGTAAATGCCTCTTCCTGCCCCGGTATGCCACAGCGCCATGTATTCCATGGAGGCGCCGTAGGAGGGGTAATTCTGGCGGGAGGAGAAGGTGCGCATGGAGGGGTAGACCTCACCGCAACCGTAAGGGAAGAATACCTTGGTGCGGCTGCAGGCTCCAAAGGTGAGAATGGGATAATCACATTCGTAAAGGGAATATTCTCGATTCTCGCTGTTTAATGCCACTGTCCAGGAAAGGCTGTGGGCGGCTTCGCTTGCTACGGCGGTGAGAATGACGGTGACGAAAGGAAGCGACTCATGGCCGGAAAGGCTGGCGGTATATACGGGAAATTCTCCGCTGACACAGACGTTTGCCCAGCCTGCGGCAGAATCCACCGTTACAAGGGAACCGTCCGCCAAGCTTCTGGCGGTGAGGGTGAACAGAATGCCCTCCTCTTTTAAGAAAATCCTATCGGATTTACGGTCGACTATGCGTTGAAGGCAAATGCCTCCTTCCTTTGGAAGAAGATCTACTTGCAGATCTCCCGCGGAAAGAGAAAAGGATTTCATGGAGGACTCCTTTCGTTTAAGACTTTTTGTCTGTCTGGACCTTTGCAAGCACGGCGGTGGATACAGATTTTGCGCCTGCCTCCCGCAGGATGGCAGAGCAGGCTCGGAGGGTTGCACCCGTGGTGCAAACGTCATCGATCAATAGCAGGCGGGGATAGGCCGCCACTGCTTGGGGGATGGGATGATACCGACCCCGCATGCTCTTTTCCCGCTGGGAAGCGGAAAGATATTTTTGCTCAATATGGGAATGACATTCCAAGGTACGTACCAAGGGGAGATCCAACCGTTTGGCGATTGCCTCTGCCAAAAGTCTGGCGTGATCGTAGCCGTAAAGCCGTTTTTCCTTGGGGCGTCGGGGGACATAGGTGACGCCGTCGTACCGCCCGTTGCAAAGGGCGGCCAAACGGTCTGCCAAAAATTCCACCCGTTCTCTTTTGGCGTTGTATTTCAGCATTCCCACCAGCTTTTTGGTGGTGGGGTGGTCGTACCAAAGAAGGAAGGTCGTGTCCTTGTTGTGTGTGCATTGGCACTCTGCGGCAGGCAAGCCGCAATAACGGCACGGCTCCTTGAATAATGCCCGCAGATCCTCCACGCAGTCCTTGCAGACCGGTATGCTGTGGATACAGGCGCCCTGCCTGCAAAGCATACAAGGACGGGGGAACAGTACCCGCCAGACGTGGTGCAGCTTGGCTTTTAGTTTCATAATGCCTCCAGCATGGAGGGCATAGCGGTGTGCCGCTTGGGCTTCCTCGCGTTTTCTGCCATGTTATTCAAAATGTATTGCTCACCTACAATGCACACCATCTCCTTGGCGCGGGTGACGGCAGTGTAAAGCAGGTTGCGGGTCATCAAAGGCGGCGCGGCGGCAAAGGAGGGCATCACCACAAAGCGATATTCGCTGCCCTGGCTTTTGTGGGTGGTGATGGCGTAAGCCAATTCCAGATCCTCCAGTAGAGAAAAATCATATTCGCAGGTACGGTCGTCAAAATCGATGAGGATGTATTCCCCCTGCATATTGATGAGGCGGATCCTGCCGATGTCTCCGTTGAAGATGCCGGAGCCCTCTGCGTCCTCACGGCTCCACAGCAGATCGTAATTGTTGCGGATCTGCATCACCTTGTCGCCTTCTCGGAAGTAACGGGTACCTACCTTCTTCTCTCTCTTTTTGGGAGAGGGCGGGTTTAAGGTCTCTTGCAGGGCGGTGTTCAGCTCTGCGGTGCCCAAGGGGCCTTTTCTTGTCCAGCAGATTACCTGGATATCCTCCAGAGGATCAATGCCGTAGCGATTGGGCAAGCGGTAAGCGCACAATTGCAAAACCGTATCCCGAATTTCTTCGGCGCCGTGGCGCTCTATAAAGAAGAAATCGTTGTCCCGCACGGAAAGAATGGGTGTTTCTCCCCGGTTGATGCGGTGAGCGTTGACGATGATGAGACTTTCTTCCGCTTGGCGGAAGATGTGGTTCAAACGCACCACGGGAAATTTTTGGGATTCTATCAGATCGGAAAGACATTTTCCCGGGCCAACGGGAGGGAGCTGATCTACGTCCCCAATGAGAATCACGTAAGTCCCGGGCTTGATGGCGCGCAACAGCGCCTCCATCAGCAGGGTATCCACCATGGATACCTCGTCTATGATGATGGCCTTGCAGGTGAGGGGATTATCCTCATCTCTGGCGAATCTGGCCTTGTGTTCTTCGGAAAAACCGGTCTCCAGCAGGCGGTGGATGGTTTTTGCCTCCTTGCCGCTGGCTTCTGCCATGCGCTTGGCGGCTCTCCCGGTGGGGGCGGCCAGCATACAGGAAATCTTCAGCTCTTCAAAAATCTGCAGAATGGCTTGGATCACCGTAGTTTTACCCGTACCGGGGCCACCGGTCACCACTGTCAGTCCGCGGGTAACGGCACTGAAAATGGCTTCCCGCTGTTCAGGCGCGTAGGTGATGCCATATTCCTTCTCAAGATAGTCGACGCGGGTCTGTACCCCCTCCAGCACGAAGGGGAATTTCTCGTTTGCCAACCGATAGAGTTTGGCGGCAACATATTGCTCTGCGGCAAACAACTCCTTCAAAGCGTAGTAAGGCTGTTCGTTTTCTTCTGTGTAGATCAGCTCCTTGTTTTGCAGAAGCAGCTGAATCGCCCGAAATACGGCGGTCTCGTCCACGGATAAGGCGCGGCAGGCTTGGGAGACCAACAGCTCCTCGGGTAAACGGCAATGCCCACCTTGGTAAGCGGCGGTGTGCATCACGTAGGTAATGCCTGCGCAAAGGCGCTCCTCACTATCGGCAGGCAACCCCAAGGAACGGGCAAATTGATCTGCCTTTTCAAAACCAATGCCGTCAATTTCCTTGCAAAGGCGATAGGGATTTTGCTTGATCAAATCAACGGCGGCAGAGCCGAACCGCTTGAAGATCCTCACGGACAAGGCAGGGCCGAAATACTGCCCGAAGAACAGCATAACGGAACGCATGCCGAACTGCTGGACAAAGGACTCGTGGATCTCGTCCGCCTTTTTTGGGGAGATGCCCTTGATGTCGCACAGCCAGCGGTGTTTGTTTTCGATCACATCCAGGGTATCCTCACCGTAGGCGGCAAGGATTCTTTCCGCCAGCACGGGGCCAACGCCCTTGATGGCGCCGGAGGCAAGATATTTTAAGATGGCGGAGGCAGAGCTGGGAAGATTTTTTTCAAAGTATTCTACCCGAAACTGCCGCCCGAAGGTAGGGTGAACCGTCCAAGTGCCCCGCACCTTGACAGTCTCTCCTTCACCCACAAAGGGCATGGTGCCTACCAGTGTCACGGGCTCGCCCATGCAATCCAGTACACAAATGCTGTAACCGTTTTCTGCGTTGGAATACACCACCTCGTCGATGACGCCTTCCAGAAAACCGCCTTCCATTTGTTTGCACCACCCTTCTCATTTTATTACAGTTAAACATCTTACATTATAATATATCCGAATGGAAAAATCAAGAAAAAGCGATGGGATTTTTATGAAAATATTTTGGTGAAAAATAAAACGGCACTCCCTATAAAAGGGAACGCCGTGTGTGTCATTTTTCTTTTTGGTGGTATTCTTCAAACAGATCGTTGGGGGTACATTCCAAAATATCGCAGAGGGCTTTTAGATTTTCAAATTTGATAGAGCTGGTTTGGCTTTCTACCAGTCTTTTGAAATTTTGATAGCTTAACCCCAATTGGATGTAAAGCCAATAACGAGTTTTTCCTTTTTCCTTTAAAATCTCATCAATCCGAAAATGCAAGACGATCACCTCCACGCATTAGATAACGTACACAGTATATTCCAAACGGCCGCTTGACAAATAGACATTTGCGTTATATAATGCACACATTGGATGTTTGCCGTTTTTGTGCGGGGGATATACTTTCGGAGGAGGAAACTTTATGGTCGTTGCGTTTTGCGGTCACTCTACGTATGTTGAGAATGTGAAAGATGAGGAAGAGGTTCTTGCCGTTTTAGAGAGCAGAGTGGGAGAACTGCCATGCGAGTTTTTTCTTGGAGGATACGGAAACTTCGACCAATTTGGGTATGGATGCGCAAAAAGATTTCAAAAAAGCATCCCAATGCCAGATTGCTTTTTGTGACGCCGTATCTCTCTGAAAGTTATACAAGAAATATGGAATGGCGTCAAGGACGATTTGACGGTGTGATCTATCCTCCGCTGGAAAACGTTCCGCCAAGATACGCCATTTCAAGACGAAACAGGTGGATCGTAGAGCAAGCAGATCTTCTTTTCACATACATTACTCATGAGTTTGGGGGCGCGTATGCTATGTATCGGTATGCGAAGCAAAAGGATAAAGAGATCTATCAGTTGGGAAATCGAATACAGAAACAAAAAGAAGGTTCTTGACGAACCTTCTTTTCAAAATCACAAGAATTACTCAGCTGCTTCTTCAGTAGCTTCCTCTACGGGAGCTTCCTCAGGCTCCAGGAGAGCCTTGATGGACAGGTTGATGCGCTTTGCTTCCAGGTCAACGCCTACGATCTTAACGGTGACCTTGTCGCCAACGTTGAGAACGGATGCGGGGTTGTTCACGGTCTTAGCCGCAATCTGGCTGTTGTGGATCAAGCCATCCAGCTCGGGAAGGATCTCTGCGAATGCACCGAAGGGCATGAGAGAAACGATCTTAACGTCAACAACGTCACCGATGGAGTAGTTGTTGGTGAAGATGTTCCAAGGATCGGACTCGGGGGTCTTGTAGCCCAGAGAGATACGCTTGGTTTCGGGATCGAAGCCCTTGATGAATACGTTCAGCTTCTGGCCGATGGTGAGAACCTCTGCCGGGGGACGGAGTCTGCCCCAAGAGAGCTCGGAGATGTGAACCATACCGTCAACGGGGCCAATGCTTACGAAAGCACCGTAGTTCATGATTGCACGAACGGTACCAACGTACTTCTGGCCAATCTCGATGCCTGCGTAGAATTCTTCCTCAGCCAGCTTCTTCTCTGCCTTCTGAACAGCCTTGATAGAGCCAACTGCACGCTTGCGATCCTCGTTGATGTCGATAACCTTGAAGTTGACCTTCTGGCCCTTCAGGGGATCGAGAGACTCGCCCTTTGCTACGCCGGACTGGGAAGCGGGGATGAACACGCGGGAAGTACCCTTGGTTACTACCACGCCGGAGAAGGTGTCTTCCTTGCGGATAACTTCCTTCACCACGCCGGTGAGGATCTCGCCGGACTCGTGAGCTGCCTTGATAGCCTCCCAATGCTTGGAAACGTCCAAACGCTTGCTGGAAAGCTGTACGGTGCCGTCGGAGTCGCTGAATTTGATACATACCACTTCGATAGAGTCACCGACATGGTACTTCTCAGTCAGATCAATGCCGCTCTCATCGGTGATCTCGTCATAAACGAGAATGCCGGTGTGCTTGGTGCCAAGATCAACCTTGAGCTCGGAAGCACTCACTGCGGAAACGATGCCCGTAACCTTATCTCCTGTATGTAATGTTTTGAAGGAAGCTTCCAGAAGCTCTGCAAAGCTTACTTCTTCATTTCTGATGTCTGCCATGGTGTTTATTACCTCCTGAATTATACTACCGGGAGCCGAAGCCCCTGCAGTGATCAAAATGGATTTCGCCCTGCGCAGAAGCTCTGCGTGCTGGGCAAGGTCGGCGGCGGTCTCGACTTGCAAGGCCTGCTTTCCAACCTCTTGGGCAATACGGAATAGCTTCACCGTATTTGAGCTGTTACGGGAGCCGACCACCACGGTGAGATCGGAATCTTTTGCAAGCTCCCGCACCTCTTTTTGGCGATTTTCGGTAACCGAACATATTGTATCAGATATTTTTGAATGAGTATACACGGATTTTATGAACTTTTGGCATTTTTTCCATTCTTCCGTGTGGAATGTGGTCTGCACGGTCAGAATGACGGGATCGTCCATGGGGGCGCACCCTGCAAAAGTCTGTTCCAGCTCCGCAAGACCGCTGTAAACGGCGGTTTCTCCCGGGGCGGCGCTGACAATGCCCTGCACCTCGGGGTGATCCTTGTCGCCGATGATGATGAATTTTGCACCGGCGGCGGAGGCGGCGATGCGGTGGATCTTTTGCACGTACGGGCAGGTGGCATCCACGAAGGAAAGGCCGCTTTCCTCGATCATGCGGTATACCTCCCGTGTGGCACCGTGGGCGCGGATGAACAGAAGCGCATCCTTGGGGAGGGAAGGGATCTCCTCGGGAGAGACGAAGTGAACGCCTCTTTCTCGCAGAGAATCGTTAAAGGTACGGTTGTGGATCAACTCCCCCAAGCAATAGATGGGTTTGCTTTGCTCCACCAACGCCTTTTCGATCAGGTCTACTGCGCGGGAGACACCGGGACAAAAGCCTGCGTGCTTGGCAATACGGATACCGTTCATACGGAAACCGTCCGCAATTTTTCTTCGATGATCCGCAAAGCGGCTTGCACCGTTTCGGCGGGGGTCAGGGAAGAGTTATCTAAGAAAATCGCATCCGCTGCCGGCTTGGCAGGGGCAATCTCTCTGCCGGAATCGTTGGCATCTCGCTTTTTGATGTCTGCCAATACCTGCTCCTCGCTGATTTCTTCGCCCTTGGCCAACAGCTCCGCCAAGCGCCGCTTGGCGCGTTGCTCCGGAGAAGCCTCCATATACAGCTTCACCTGCGCGTGGGGCAGGATCACGGTGCCGATATCGCGGCCGTCCATGATCACGTTGTTCTGCAGAGCGATGTTCCGCTGTGTGTCCAAAAGAAACGCACGCACCTCAGGGACCTTGGAGACCTGGGAGGCGTAATGGGAGGCGGAAGAGGTTCTGATCTCTTCGCCCAGACGAACGCCGTCCAGATACATGGCGTTGCCGCCGTTTTCTAAACGCATTTGCAGATCCATTGCGGGCAATAAAGGCACAACGTCCTCCGGCGTTTCCGCAGAAATGCCGTGGCGAGCCGCATACAGACCGATGGCGCGGTACATGGCGCCGGTATCGATGTAAATATAACCCAAGGCGGAGGCAAGCCCTTTCGCCAAGGTGCTTTTTCCCGAGCCGGAAGGCCCGTCGATTGCAATGTTGATTGTTTTAGCCACAAAATTCACCTTTTAGATTATACACTAAAAATGCTTGTGGCGCAAGGGTTTTTGCGAAAAAAAGAAGGGCATATTTTACAAAATATCGCCCTTCTTTTTGACAAATCGAACAAAAACCTGAATTAGCGGAGTTTTGCGGTGACGGTATGCTCTCCATCGGGCAGTACCACGGGGAAGGTCACGGGAATTCCGTCCAGAGTATCCTCCGAATCTCGGGAGACAATAACGGTAATTTTCCCGTGGAAACGCAAAACCGTTTGGTGGGAAATGCGAGGACAAAGCTCCAGAATGCGGTTCCCTGCAGACAAACGGATCCCCAGAACATCCTCGAAAAACACCTTGTAATACCAGCTTGCCGAGCCGGTGTAAAAGCTCCAGCCCCCTCTGCCTGCCCATTGTCCACTGTAAATATCCGCACACATTGCGTAAGCCTCCGCGCGGTAAATCTCTGCCTCCTTGGGATTGGCATTCCGCAATAGGGGATTGGCGCCGGAAAGGATCTCCAAGGCGGTTTCCGCGTCTCCCGTTTCCAAAAAGGCCTTTGCTCCCCAAATAGCGGCGTGGGTGTATTGCCCGCCGTTTTCCCGTATTCCGGGAGGATAGCCCCGCACGTAACCTGCCGGGGTATTCCCTTGGTCGAAGGGTGGGTGAAACAGCTTCAGAATTTTGTGCTTGGGGTCATATAGCTCTCTTTTTGCGGTTTGCAGGGCGATCTCACAGCGGCTTTTGTCTGCTCCCGCAAACAAGGCGAAGGCTTGGGATAAAATATCGATGGCGCATTCGCGGTTGCCCGCCTTGCCCAAAATATGCCCGTCGTCACAAAAGGCGCGGAGATAACGGTCGCCGTCAAAGGCGTGCTTTTCTGCGTTTTCCAAAAGCTCCTTTGCCGTCAGCTCCAGCTGGTCGGCGCTTTCCGGGTTTTCCTTGCTCAGCAAGGGCAGGAAGGCCTTGGCCGCCACCACGTACAAGAAGGTGGAAAAGACACTCTCGCCCTTCCCCTTGGCGCCAACGGCGGAGAAGGCGTCATTCCAATCGCAGTTTCCCATTAAGATAAGCCCGTGCTTTCCTCGCCTGTCCCCCTTGGAAAAGGCACGGAGACAGTGCAACAGCACTGTTTCGCTCAGATAGCTTTTGGCGGCAAGCTCATAGCGCTCCGTTTCCCCGGTGAGGGGGGCGGAGGAGAGATAACTCGCTTGGGTGGAAAGGATGCTTTTGTCTCCTGTTTTCTGCACGTAATCTGCGACTACCAAGGGGAGCCACAGCAGATCATCGGAGCAGGTGGTACGGATGCCCCTGCCGCCCTCATGCCACCAATGCTGAACGTCTCCTTCTTCGTATTGGCGCGAGCAACAGCGGAGAATATGCTCCCGCACCTCCTCCGGCTTGGAGTACACCAAGGCGAGACAGTCCTGCAGCTGATCCCGAAAGCCGTACGCACCGCCGGATTGACGGAAGGAAGCGCGGGCGTAAAAACGGGAGGCGGCGATCTGATAGGGGAGGAAACGGTTCAAAAACAAATTTTGACCTAAGGAGCGGGTGGTAATTTCCACGGGCGGACACATTTCTTTTGCGAAAGCCTCTGCTCCCGCCAACTCCGCCTCAAAGGAAAGATTTTCCGCTTGCGACAAGAGCTGTTCCGCTTTTTCTTCGTCTGAACCTCCCAGCAGGAAGATTGCGTTGCCTTGCCCTGCGGAAAGCCCTACCAAGTCAAAGAAACGGCTCTCCGAGGGGAGACCGTACAATTCCTCCGAGGAATACAAGGGGGTAGCGCCTTTGGCAAAAAGCAGACCTACACCGCGGTCAAAGGCAGGGTCATGTCCCGAACGGAACAGAATTCCGTTCCCATGCCGAACCTTCCATAAATGAGGAGTGGGCGTAACGCCGCTTCCCATGGCGGGGCGGATGCAGTACAGCACCTCTCCTGCTTCTCCTCCGCTCTGGGGGAAGAACACCCGTACTGCTTTAAAGGGCTTTTCTCTGCAGCAAAATGCCGTTACCGTATAAGCAAGACCTTCTGCTTTTCCCTTCCAGCAGGCGAAGCCGTTGCCCCAGAACACCGTATCTGCGCAGGACACAAGGTCGTAAAGTTTGCCAGCCCGACGGAGATACAATGCCTCCCCCGGAGAAAGAGAGCCGGGATCCCCCGGAGCAGGGGTGAGGCGGCATTGCTGGGCGTTTCCCAAAAAGGTGTATCCCAGGGAGGATGCCGTGACAATGCTTCCCGCTTGCTTTCCCGCCAGCACGAAGGCTCGTACACCTTTGGGGCGGCGGGATTTCTGCAGGGTGTAGCCTGTTTCCTCCCCGTAGCCGTCGGCAGTCGGGAAGGCGCTTGCGGGAACGCTGACTTCCGCAGGGGTAAACGCCGTAATGGCGGGGGTGAATTTGCAGATCGGCGGAGTGCGCGTTTCCGTTTCCATTCTGGCAGGGCGCTTCCATACTGCGCAAAGAGCGGGGAGCAGGGTGCGAAGCTCTTCGGAGAGAAGCTCTTGCCGCAACAGAAAGATGCCGCCTTGCACACCGACAAAATCCCCCAACTCCAACTCTTCCACTATGGCCAACAGCTGTTTTTCCACCGGGCGGAAGTATTGGCCGTCTCCCGTGGGCAACAGCAAAAGCTCCGTGCGGATGCCTGCCTGCGCCAGCTCCAAAAAGCTATTTAACAGCTTTCTTGCTTCTCCCATGTCGGATTCGCCTGCTTCAAGCCCCAGTAGGGGATAATCTCCGGAGATTCCGTATTTCCATAGCATTTCTCTGCGGTAGATCGGGAAGCCTCCGGGAGCGGGAGAGTGGGGATATAACAGCTTTTCCAGCAGACGGCATGCCTCCGGGGAAGCGGCGGCAGAGAAGCTTTCCTTTTCCCGCCTTGCGGTAAGAAGGGCGTTTTGCGCCTCCTCCTTGGTGCTTGCCATGGAAAGCAACAAGGTTGCCTTTCCGTTTTCTCGGGGGGAGGTACGCACCACGCAGAAGGGATCAATGCACACTCCCGTTTTTCCGTCCAATGGCAGAAGAAGATCCTGCGGATGGTTCAGCCCT
Source organism: Eubacteriales bacterium (assembly GCA_045612545.1). Lineage (GTDB taxonomy): Bacteria > Bacillota > Clostridia > Oscillospirales > CAG-382 > Coliplasma. The sequence goes on along the minus strand of JAZKZH010000046.1, from coordinate 15,183 downwards.
TCTGCGGGGAAGCCATCCTTGTTGGTGCAGAAGGTAAAATCTCCCTCCTCCTTGAGTCCTACGGCAAGGTAACGCAAAGTCTTTCCGTTTTTTCGTCCCCGTCGGGAGAAATAGAGAATTTTGTTTTCTTCGTCGTATTCGCTTTGCAAAAACAGCTTGGAAAAGGCCGGGTGGGAGTTGTATGCCTTTGTTTCTTCCAACACAGGTTCAAAGGCGAATAGCACCTCTCTGGGCCTGCGATGCTCGCAAACTGCCTCTACCCGCAGGCAATCCGCTCTCTTGCAGAAGGAAAGCTGTACCTTCCCGGAGAACGCTTTTGAGGCGGAAAGCAAGCTGACCGAATTGCCGTCGGCCTCGAAGGTATACGCTCCGTCGCCGAAGAAGGGGGTACAGCCATCCATCCGCCCTTCGTAAGGGAAGCCTACCGTCAGGGTGTGGGAAGGGGAAAATCGAAGGGTGCCGCATTCGTTTACAAGGATCCCGTCCTTTTGCAAGGAGATATGCCCCAGCGACGTTACCGCCGCGGAAAATCCTCCCTTGGCCAGCAACACCGCCTTGGGAGAGGCAAAGTTAACGGGTGCAGATTCTCCGGCAAAGGAGGGGATTCCCACAGGTTGCTTTTTAGGCGGCGGGAAGGTTACGTCGGAAACCAAGATGGGGTTTGGCGGCAGCTTTTCCTGCAAAAGCCCTCTTGCGGCGTTCATACGGGGGTCTGCCATAAATCGCTTGACAAACACTCCGTTCAGCAAAGCATTGGCGATAGCGGTGATGCTCATTCCAACGTGGTGCGCCATATAGCTTTGCACGGCCACTCCTTGTTTGCTTCGCATGGGGGTCATATCGAATGCCTCGTACAATCCGTATCTGCCGTACATTCCCCGTTCCTCCAGAGCCTCCAGATTCCTCACCGCCGCCGAGGGGGAAATCGCCAAGGCCAAATAGGCGGAATAGGGAGAGATCACGGTCTCGCCTCGGACGTCTCTGCGCAATGCCAGCTTCCGTACCCCGTGGGCGTGGTAGCGGTAGTGCAGTCCGCCGTCGAATGCGTAGTAAGCGGATTCCGAAACGCCCCACAGCTTTTTCACTGCCGCCTTGCGCTGGACGTGCAGAGCAAACAGAAAGGTTTCTTCTGCAAAGGAATTGCGATAGACGGGAAGAAACAGCTGGGGCATCAGATATTCAAACATAGTTCCCGACCAGCTCACCATTCCCACGTAGCCCTTGTGCTCCGAAACCGCTCGTCCCAAGGTATACCAATGCTTTTTGGGGGCAATTCCCACGGCTACGGCATAGTAGCAGGCTGTCCGCGCTTCGCTCATCAAAAGGTCGTAGCAGCCTCCCTCCAAGGCCTGCTTTTTTTCGTTCCAGCCAAGAGAGAACAAGTCCTTTTTGGCGTTATAAAAAATTCCCAGTTCCGTTTGGTCTGCCAACCGTTTGCATTGGGCTTCCAAGGCGGGGAAGCGTTCCTCGCGGTCTCGGTATTCCTGCAAGCCGTTTGCCACCGCCAGCAAGCAAACCGCCAAATTCCCACTGTCCACAAAGGAAACGAAGCCGTCTCCCAGCACGGAAAGATCCTTCAGGTCATACCAATTGTAAAGATTGCCGTGGAATTTGGGCAATCCCTCCACGGTGGCCAAGGTACGCTCCAGACGGTCTGCGGTCTCCTTGGCATCCATGAAGCCGAGGTCGTATCCTGCCAGCAAGGAGGTGAGGTACATCCCGATATTGGTGGGGGAGGTACGCATGGCAAGATCCCGAAAAGGGGAAAGCTGCAGATTGTCCGGGGGCAGAAAATGGGTATCTGCCGAAACTGTGTCCGTAAAGAAGCGGATGGCATCCTTTCCGTGGCGGCGTAGCAGAGCGGCCTCCCCGGGGGAGAGGGAGATTCTTCGTGTTGCACCGCCCCGGGACAGCGGACGGGACAGCAGGGTATCCACCAAGGGATTTAAAAAGAACGTCAGCCCCAGCAAGCGGAACACCGATCCTCCGTCCAGCAAGAACAGCAGGCAGCCGAATATCGCTCCGGGAAGTCCCTTTTGCAGGGAATACAGCAGGGTGTTCTTTGTCCCCTCCGCGTCGGCGGCAGTGGTCCATTCCAACAGCTTCTTTTTGGAGACTGTCATACGCCACAATGCCCTTGCGACCCCGTCCAACGCCAGGAATGCTTGCTTGGCAGAGGAGGCCAAGTCCAGAGACAGGCGTAAAATCGCCTCTGCCAAAGCGGATATCCCCGCTGTGAAGGCGTGACGGAGCAAAAAGGGTCTGCCCCACAAAAGATCGCGCAAAAGCCCCACCAAAAAAGGCAACAGAAGATAACTGTATGCGGCGCATACAAAGAGTAGTGCGGAGCCCTCCCGTCGCAACAGCAACGCTCCTAAGCCCAAGCCCAGCATAGCGGAGACGGGGGTCAGATGGCGGAACAGATTCCAAAGGATCTGCCGCTTGCTCACCGAGGAGAGGGGATATTCCTTGCCAAACAGAAAATGCAGATTTTGTACGTCCCCGCGGATCCAGCGGTGCGCACGCTTGTCCCAGGCGGCGGGCGTTCCCGGCACAGAATCGGAGAGGGCAAGGTCCGACACCAAAAGCGTTCCTGCGATGCCGCCCTCCGGCAGGTCGTGGCTGAGGATCTTACCCTCCGGGAGATCCATGGCGGGGCGGAATTTTTGCAAATGGATCAAGCCTTTTCCGCAGAAGATCCCCTCCCCGTACAGACTCATATTGCGGTCAAAGCAAGCTCGTTCGTAAAAAGAAACTCCTGCGTTTCCGGAAATCAGGCGGGTGAAATAGGTGCGGTAGGAGGAATACAGCTCGGTATGCACTGCAGGCTGAATCACTCCGAAGCTTTTATTGGCGGGGTGTAACGCCACTCCCACAAGCTCCCGCAGAATACCGGGGGAAAGCTCTGTATCGCCATCCAAGGTGAGCAAAAATCTTGCTCCCTCCGGGGCTTTTCCGTAAAGAATTCCCGCTTCCAGCCCGCAAAGACGGCGGATCAACAGACCCACTGCGCCTCGCTTCCTTTCCTTGCCCCCAAAGCTTCCGTCGTCCTGCTTGACCCGTTCCCGATACAGCAGGAAAAATCGTTCCCCGTGGCGTTTGTTTAATAGATCGATGGCTTCCCTCGCCCTTTTGATCAGATCCTCGTCATGGGGCGTCTGCCGTGTTTTTGCGGCGGGGAGATCGGCAAGGAGGCAAAAGGAGAGGTTTTCTTCACGATTCAAATAGTAAAACCGCTCCAACCGTCCTGCATAATCCTCTTTTTCGGAGAAAAGTGTTGCCACCGCCACTACGGTACGTCCCTCATCGGGAATTTCTGTAAGCTGTAACCGCAAGGGCGCGGGTTGCTTGCACAGCGGGGCGGTCAAGCGGTCGCAAATGGGGGCAATACCTGCGCCCAAGGGTAACAATAAGGGGAGGAAGAGCCACCCGAAACGGACAAAGAACAGCCAACCTCCCAAGGCGAAAAACGTGAAAAACAACCCAAACCAAGCCATTCTCGGCAGGGGAGACACTCTGCGGGGGAACAAAAGCGTTCCCATGGCCACGCCCTTCTGCTCAGCCTCCTTGGCCAGCTTCTCGGCTTCCTCCCGTTCCGTGCGGCGGTGCTTGCGGGCACGTTTGGCCAAAAAGGTGCGGTAAGCCGCCTTGGTCTCGGGGGAGAACAGAGGGTAATCCTTTTCCCGCTTCTCCAATATCTCTTCCGCCTGCCACAGCTCGGAGAACAACGCGGAGATACGGATATCGGAAAGCTCCCTAAGCACTCCGATGGCTTTGGGAAGCAAAGCGGCGTTCTTTTCTCCGGTGCAAATATCACCGATCCGTGTGACGGCGCAGTACACCAACGCGGCGGGTACGGCGGCGATCTCTCGGTAAGCCAAAGGCTTTTCCCGGGTCTGTTCCCGCAAATAGCGGCACAGGCTTTCTTCTTCCGGCGTCCAAGCGTATTCCGTCAGATAGGCGGCAACCGACTCCACCACCCGCGGATGGAAAAAAAGACCCTCCTTTTCGGGCATTTTTCCGTAGCGGTGGATCAGATAGTAATTGTCCGCCACCCATTCCGGCTGGCCGCTTTTCACCGTTTCCCGTATGGTGGTCAAAGCGTTTTTCAGTCTTGCTTTCATCGTTGGTTTTGTCATCCGGGAGAAAACCCCTTTCGGTCATTTGTTATACCGTATTTTTGACCGTTCTTCGGATAAATATACCAAAGAAAAAACAGATCCCGTTCGATCTTCCACGAACGGGATCTTTCTGTATGCTTTTTTACCCCAATTCCGGGATCAATGCCGTTGCCACGGCGAAATACACCAGCAGGGACAGGGTGTCCACGATGGTGGTAATAAAGGGGCTTGCCATCACGGCGGGGTCGAGACCGATCCGCTTTGCTCCCAGGGGAAGCAGACAGCCCGCAAGCTTTGCCAAAAGCACCGTCAGCGCCAAGGTCAGGCTGACCACAAAGGCAACTTCCATGGAAGCGCCGTCCAGCCAAACCGCCTTGCCAAAGCCCACAGCGCCCAGGGCGATACCGCAAAGGAGTGCTACCCGCAGCTCCTTCCACAGCACGGCAAACACGTCTCGCATTTCCACCTCTCCCAGAGAGAGGGCGCGGATCACCGCAACGGAGGCCTGACTTCCCGCGTTACCTGCCGTACCCATGAGCATGGGAATAAACACGGTAAGAATAGCCACCTTGCTGAGGGCGGATTCATAAGAAGAGAGGATCGCTCCCGTAAAGGTAGCGGAAAGCAACAACAGCATAAGCCAAGGGATACGGCTCTTCCAGGTTTCCCAAGTTCCGGTGCGCAGATACGGCTTGTCCGTGGGGACGATGGCCGCCATCTTTTCGATATCCTCTGTGATCTCTTCCTGCAAAACGTCGGAAGCATCGTCGTAGGTGACGATACCCACCAAACGCTTACCCTTGTCCACCACGGGCAACGCCAGAAAGTCGTATTTGCTCATGGCGTTGGCCACGGATTCTCTGTCGTCCATGGTCTCGGCGAAGATCACGTTCTCGGTCATAATGTCGCCGATAACGGCGTCTTCTTCCGCCATCAGCAGGTCACGGACGGTGACCACGCCAATGAGCAGACGGTTCCGCTCGGTGACGTAACAGGTATAGACCGTCTCCTTGTCATAGGCATCTCTGCGAATGCTCTCAAAGGCTTCCGCCACGGTCATATCCTTGTAAAGACGCACGTATTCTGTGGTCATCATGCTTCCTGCGCTGTCTTTGGGGTAACGGAGAATGCGGTTGATGGCCTCTCGGGATTCCTCGTCGGCGTTCCGCAGAATTCTTTTAACCAAGCTTGCAGGCATCTCTTCGATCAGCTCTACCGTATCGTCAATGTAAAGCTCCGAAAGCACCTCTTGCAGATAGGCATCGCTGAAGGAAATGATCAACGATTCCTTTTGCTCCGCTTCCATCTCCACAAATACCTCTGCGGCAGTGTCCTTGGGGAGCAAACGGAACAGTAAGAGCATTTCTTTTTCCTCAAACTGCCCAAACAGATGGGCAAGGTCGGGAGCCTCAAACAGAGAAAAGGCACCCCGCAGCTCGCGGTACTGCTTCTTCTCCAACATATCCCGCAAGCGGAGGGCGAACCCCTCCTCCTGCAGTTCCATCCATTGCTTCATAAACTCGTTTTTGACCTAAACAGACTGGCAAAAACGGCGAGAAAAGCCCCGTAAAGGAACTTCTTCACGGCTTTGCCGACTACTTCGTCCTGTGTCCATTTTGGGCTTTCCTCTCTTTCTTCGTTAGTATGAACTTAGTGTACTCCTTTTTTTGCCGTTTGTCAAGAGAAAAAGAGAGGCGTTTTGCCTCTCTCCCAAAAGCGTTATTTCTTTTTGAACTTCCCAAAGAAGGAGCTTCGCTTGCTGTGGTTCTTTTCCTCGCACAACTCGCCGAATTTTTCCAAGGCTTCCTTTTGCTTCTTGCCCAAGCCCTTGGGAACCTCGACCTCCACGGTGACCAGCAGGTCGCCTCTGCCCTTGCCGTTCAACTGCTGAATGCCTTTGCCGCGAACGCAGAAGGTAGTGCCGGATTGGGTACCCTCGGGGATAGTCAGCTCTCCCTGCCCCTCCAGGGTGGGGATGGTGATTTTAGCGCCCAAAGCCGCCTCCACGAAGGTGATGGGCATATCGCAAAGCAGGTCAAATCCGTCTCTGGTGAAGAAATCGTGGCCGCGGACGGATACGGAAACCAGCAGATCTCCCGCAGGGCCTCCGTTTGCACCGGCGTTGCCTTGACCGCGGAGAGAAATGCGCTGTCCGTTATCGATGCCGGCGGGAATGTTTACTTCAATGAGTCGGGTCTTGCGGACTTGACCGCTGCCGCGGCAATCCTTACAGGGATTCTTTACGATCTTGCCCTTGCCCTTGCAGTGATCGCAGGCTTGGGTAGATTGCATATACCCGAAGGGTGTCCGTTGCTGCACCGTGACCTGTCCTCTGCCGCCGCAACGGGTACAGGTCTCCGTCCCCGTGCCGCCGTTGCCGGAGCAGGTGGGGCAGGATTCCACACGGCCATAGGAGATCTCCTTTTTGCAACCGAAGGCAGCCTCCTCAAAGGTGAGGGTGACACGCGCTCCGATGTCGTCTCCTCGGCGGGGTGCGTTGGGATTCCGTCTGGAACCTCCTCCGCCAAACATTCCGCCGAACAAGTCGCCGAAAATGTCTCCCACGTCAAAGCCTTCGCCGAAGCCGAAGCCGCCGTCGCCGCCGGGCATACCGTCAATACCTGCCCAGCCGAATTGGTCGTACTTTGCACGCTTATCGGCGTCGGACAGCACAGAATAAGCCTCGTTCACTTCCTTGAAGCTGGCCTCTGCCTCCTTATCCCCGGGGTTGGCATCGGGGTGATATTTCTTTGCTAATTTATAAAACGCTTTTTTGATCTCGCCGTCCGAGGCGCCCTTGGAAACGCCCAGTACCTCGTAACAGTCTCTTTTCTGATCAGCCATAGGTATTCTCCATATATGGATATAGGCGACAATGCCGAGTGAAGGTTGCCCTCCACTCGACTTGTCTGTTCAAATCGATTTAGTTGGTTTTGTCGGTGAAGTCCGCGTCGTATACGGTATCGTCACTGCCTGCGCCGGGATTACCGCCCTGATCGCCGCCCTGTGCGCCGGGCTGCTGGTACAGCTTGGAGGACAGCTCGTAGAGCGCCTTCTCCAAAGCCTCGGTATCTGCCTTGATGGCGTCGATGGTGCCGGACTTCAAGGTCTCCTCCAGCTTGGTGATGGCCGCCTGAACGGGAGCCTTGTCGCTGTCGGAAAGCTTGTCGCCTGCATCCTCCATAGCCTTCTTGCTCTGGAATACGGTGGTCTCTGCACGGTTGCGGATCTCAACGGCTTCCTTCTGCTTGCGGTCCTCTTCTGCGTGCATTTCCGCATCCTTCACAGCGCGGTCAATGTCTTCCTTGGACATATTGGTGGAGGACTGGATGGTGATGTGCTGTTCCTTGCCGGTGCCCTTGTCCTTTGCGGTAACGTTTACGATACCGTTGGCGTCGATGTCGAAGGTAACCTCGATCTGAGGAACGCCGCGGGGAGCGGGGGAGATGCCGTCCAGAACGAATCTGCCCAGCGTGGTATTGTGAGCCGCCATCTCGCGCTCACCCTGCAGAACGTGAACCTCAACGGAGGTCTGGCCGTCTGCGGCGGTGGTGTAGGTCTGGCTCTTGGAAACGGGAATGGTGGTGTTACGGTCGATGATCTTGTTGAAGACGCCGCCCAGGGTCTCGATACCCAGGGACAGAGGAGTAACGTCCAGCAGGAGCAGATCTTTTACGTCGCCGCCCAGAACGCCGCCCTGGATAGCCGCGCCAACTGCTACGCATTCGTCGGGGTTGATGCCCTTGAAGGGTTCTACGCCGGTGAAGTCCTTCACTGCTTCAACAACTGCGGGGATACGGGTGGAGCCGCCTACCAGCAGGATCTTGTTCAGCTGCTTCACGGTGAGGCCTGCGTCGCTCATAGCCTTCTTCAAAGGCTCAAGAGTACGCTTTACCAGGTCTGCGGTGAGCTCGTTGAACTTAGCTCTGGTCAAGGTTGCGGAGAAGTGCTTGGGGCCGGTAGCATCTGCGGTCAAGAAGGGCAGGTTGATCTCGGTGCTCATCACGCCGGAAAGCTCGATTTTAGCCTTCTCTGCTGCTTCCTTCAATCTCTGCATAGCCATGTTGTCGCCGTGGATGTCAATGCCGGTCTCTGCCTTGAAGGAGGAGGCGATCCACGCCATAATGCGTTCGTCAAAGTCGTCGCCGCCCAAACGGGTGTCACCGTTGGTAGCGAGTACTTCAAATACACCGTCGGAAATTTCCAGTATGGAAACGTCGAAGGTACCGCCGCCCAAGTCATAGATCAAAATCTTCTGATCCATGTCGTCCTTGTCCAAGCCGTATGCCAAAGCAGCCGCGGTGGGCTCGTTGATGATACGCTTTACCTCAAGGCCTGCGATCTTACCTGCATCCTTGGTAGCCTGACGCTGAGCGTCGGAGAAGTAAGCGGGAACGGTGATAACCGCTTCGGTGACAGCGGTGCCCAGATAGCTCTCTGCATCTGCCTTCAGCTTCTGCAGGATCATAGCGCTGATTTCCTGGGGAGTGTAACCCTTTCCGTCGATGGTTACCTTCTTTGCGGTACCCATCTCTCTCTTGATAGAGCTGATGGTTCTGTCGGGGTTGGTGATAGCCTGGCGCTTTGCCACCTGACCTACCATACGCTCGCCATTCTTGGCAAAAGCAACGATGGAGGGGGTGGTGCGGTTGCCTTCCGCATTTGCGATAACAACGGGTTCGCCGCCTTCATATACAGCTACGCAGCTGTTGGTGGTACCCAAGTCAATACCGATGATCTTTCCCATAATAAATGTCTCCTTTATCAAATAGTGATGATTTGTTTCGAAATAAATTTAAGTGAGCGCGGAGCGCTTTAGTTTGCAACCTTGACCATGGCACAGCGAAGAACCTTATCGCCTCGCTTGTAGCCCTTCTGGAAGGTTTGGGTTACTACGTTTTCGCCCAGCTCGGGGTTTTCCTCGTGCATGATGGCGTTGTGAACGTTGGGATCGAACTGTGCGCCATCGCTTTCGATCTCAGTGATGTTCAGCTTGGCGAGAATGTCGGAAAGCTGTTTTGCCAAGGCCTTGATGCCTTCGTCCTCGGGGGAGAACTGCAACGCCTGAGTCATGCTGTCGATAAGGGGCAGGAACGCTGTCAATGCGTCACCGTAGGCGGTGTTATAGCAATCCGTTTTTTCCTTTTCACTCCGTTTGCGGAAATTTTCGTATTCCGCATACAGCCGCAGATACTGATTCTCCTTTTCCGCAAGCTGTGCTTTTACCGTTTCCAGCTCTTTTTGGTCGCGGTGGAAGAGCTTTTTGTCTTTTTTTGCTTTCTTTTCCGTTTCGGGAGCTGCCTCCGCTTCGGGGACGGTGTCCTTCTTAGTTTCCTCCATGAGTCTTCCTTTCTTCCTTCCCGGTCAATGCGCCTGCCGTGGGGTCCGGCAGAGAGATCTGCTCGGTAAGCCCTGCGGCAAAGTAATCAAGGGAAGCAACTACTTTTTTATAATCCATTCTCTGCGGGCCGATGACGCCGATGGCGCCTACCACCTTGCCCCCCACCGTGATGGGGTGGAATACGAATCCGGTGTCCGGCGGAGCAAACTCATTTTGCTCGCTGTCTCCCAAGATCACACTGGTTTGCCCGGGGACGGCGTGCTGCATAAGCTCTGCAAACCGCTGTCTTTGCTCAAACAGAGAGAGAATGCTTTGGAACTTTGCCACGTTCATAAACTCGGGGTAGGACAGCAGCTTGGTCACACCGTCGATGTGAACCTTTTCGCTGTCGTAGGAGCCCAGCATTTCGTGGACTACCCTCAGCACCGTGGTGGCAAAGGAACGGTGCTCACCCATCTTTTCTTCAAACTCCAAGATCACCGTCAGGTTGATCTGGTCGGCAGAAAGCTGCGCCAAGGTCTCGTTCAACGCCTTCTTGGCCGTTTCCAACAGGTCGGGAGTGATCTGCTCCATCAGCTTTACGTGGCGGTTGCGGATGGTGCCATCTTTGCAGATCATAATCAGCAAAAAGCTGTTTTCATCCACAAATACGGTTTCGTACCGATCCACCGCACTGCTGTTTCCGCCCATGAATGCGAAGGTGGCGTAGTTGGTGATCTGGCCGATGGCTTTGGCCGCCTCGTCCATAAGCTTTCCAACCTCGACCAGCTTGCCGTTCATGACCTCATCCAGAACCTCAAGCTCCTCCATGCCCAGGAAATATTTTTCCATCAGGTTGTCTACGTAGGTGCGGTAGCCCTGGGCGGTGGGAACGCGGCCTGCGGAGGTATGGGGCTGTTCCAGATAGCCCATGGCCTCCAGATCGTTCATCTCACTGCGGATGGTAGCACTGGAAAGACTGAACTGCTTGGATTCCGTCAAGGACTTGGAGCCAACAGGGTCTCCCGTGCGGATATAGGAGTCGATCACAGACTTCAGTATTGCTTTTTTACGCTCGGAAAGTTCCATGAGGCGCCTCCTTGTGATGGATTTTAGCACTTTCGTTGCTCGAGTGCTAATTCTGCCTTTATTATACCCCAATTTTGCCGTTTGTCAAGAGGGCGCGGCAAATTAAATTGTAAACAAATTATGTTTTCTTCTCCCGAAAAGTGTGAAAAACAAGGGTTTTTCCCGCTTTTTCGCTTTTTAAGGGTTGGCAAACAAAAAAAGAGGCTGCTAAAGCCATGCCTCTTCGGCAATTTTTGACGATGGGGAGCGCAAAAGAAAACAGGCGAACCTCGCGGAAGGCTCGCCTGCGTTTTTTATTCTTGCTTTTGAATTTTTCCTGCAAACAGGCAGGAACGTAGGGGGTTAAGCTGAAGCGAGCCAGCCATTGCTTTCGTTCTTCCACGGAAGCGGATTCCGGCGCAGGATCGTAAACTTGAATAAAACAGCCGTACCCCTTAAATAACAAGCTGCTGCCTAATCGGTAGCACTCCCCAAACCGTTCGTCCTCCCCGTCAAACGGCTTGTATGCGCCTTATACAACCGAGAAGGCAAAAATCCTCACGAAAACGCAAGAGTTTTCGAAAAACAGTTATTCCGCCTGCGGCTCCTCCGAGGAGGTATCCCTGCCGGGCAGCATCGTCAGGTCGCACTTGGGGGACTCGGTGGGCTTGTGGAGCTTCAAGGAGAAGGAGAGATCCTCCGGCACGGTGACCACGCAAAGGAGGTCTTCTTCATTATATTCTACCTGCAGACCGATCAGATAGGTCTCAAACAGAGACACGGGGAGCAGGTAGTCCTTGCCCTCAAAGAGAATGGGGGCGGAAAGGCGCACGTGATTATCATTGAGGATGATGAGGGAGGAGTTGCGGTGAAGCACGATGCTTTCCAGCTCCGCGCTGTCCACCAGCCCGCCGCCGGGAAGGTACAGGGTCACCGTCTCCTCGTCTCCCGCAATGCCGAAGCCGCAGAGGGGCGCGATGTCGGAATAGCGCAGATACAGCCCATAGCTGTTGTTGGCTTCAGATGAGGAATAGGAGGCGCGTTTGATGTTACCGTCCTCGGTGACAATACGGAGAGAATAAAGGGAGGTACTTTCCGAGGGGGTGGAGAATGAATACCACACAAACACGGCTATAATCAACACGATGAGCAGATACAGAACTCCTGCCACGAACAAAATGGCCATAAGGGTCTGAGCACCCCGCTTTTCGCTTTCGGTAAGACGGGATTTTTTCTTTTGGGGTTTGGGTGCTTTATCCGTTGGAGGTGCTTTTGGGGGAATGGGTTTGCTGCTTTGGGGTTGCTGAGCGGCCCGAGGTGCGGTTTGCTCCATATAAAATTCCCGTCCTTTCTGTTTCTTTTATCTCATTATACCGAAAAACGACGGGGATGTAAAGAGCTTTTTCAGAACAACGCAAAAAAATTTTTCATAAGATATAACATCGTGGCTTTTTTAAAACGGCGAAAGGGGAACATGACTTTTGAGTGATCTGACCAAACGATTTTCGGAGGGGGCAAAGCGGGTGCTGAGCGTTGCCCTTGCCCTTGCGAAAGAGATGGGACACAGCTATATCGGCAGCGAGCATCTGCTGGCGGGAATCGCCGGGGAGAGGAACAGCACCGCCGCAAGGCTGCTTTCTCAGCGAGGAGCGACGGAGTCCGAGCTTCGCCGCCGCATTGCGGGAGTGGTTGGCATGGGGGTGCGAAGTACCGTTACCACCGAGGATCTGACACCAACCTGCCGCCGCATTCTTACCCGCGCGACTTTGTATGCAGGCGGAAGAAAAAACGCGTCTGTGGACGTGGAGCATTTGCTCATGGCGCTTTTGAAGGAGGAGTGCGTGGGCAAACGGCTGGCGGAAAACTGCGGAGCGGATTCCGGAGAGCTGCTGGATATTTTGGAGGAGCTTTACGGCAGAGGAGGCGACCTGCGGGCAGAGGAGGTACAGCCCATCATCAAAAGCACACCTTTGCTGGATCGCAATGCGGTGAATCTCACGGAGAAGGCTCTTTTGGGAAAAACCGATCCTGTCATCGGGCGAGAGAAAGAGGAAGAGCAAGTGATCAGCATTCTGCTGCGCCGCACCAAGAACAACCCGTGTCTGGTGGGAGAAGCCGGGGTAGGAAAGACAGCTATCGTGGAATCCGTGGCGGCACGGATCGCCGAGGGGCGTGTGCCCGATGCACTGTTGGGAAAGCGGATCATGAGCTTGGAGATCGCTTCCATCGTGGCAGGTACCAAATATCGGGGAGAATTCGAGGAAAAGATCCGCGGGATCCTGACGGAGGCCAAAGAAGCGGAGGATGTGATCCTGTTTATCGATGAGATCCACACCATTGTGGGGGCAGGGGCGGCAGAGGGCGCTGTAGACGCTTCCAATATTCTTAAGCCCTCTCTTGCCCGTGGAGAGATCAAGCTGATCGGTGCCACCACCGAAAAAGAGTACAAACGGCTCATTGAAAAGGACGCCGCTTTGGATCGGCGCTTCCGCAAGGTGTCGGTGGAAGAGCCGTCTCCGGAGGCGTGTATCTCGATCCTGCGGGGGCTGAAGGAGAAGTACGAGCGTTTCCACGGGGTGTCCCTGACCTCGGATGCTTTGGATTACGCCGTGCGGCTTTCCGTTCGGTATATCGGCGACCGCTTTCTGCCGGACAAAGCCATCGACCTGATAGACGAGGCCGCCGCGCGAAAACGAATGCAAGGGGGAAGCTTGGTAAACGGCGAAGACGTTGCCGCGGCCGCGGGGGAAAAAACGGGGATCCCCTTGAATTCCCTGACGGGCGGGGAGACGGAACGGCTTCGACGACTGGAAAGCGATATGAAAAAGCGTATCTTAGGGCAGGATGCCGCTGTGGAAGCGGTTTGCTCCGGGGTGCGCCGTTCGAAAACCGGAGTGAGGGATCAGGAAAAACCGGCCTGTTCCTTTCTGTTTATCGGAAAATCCGGGGTGGGGAAGACGGAGTGTGCCAAGGTTTTGGCGGAGCTTTTGTACGGCAAGGACGCCTTTTTGCGGCTGGATATGACGGAATACGCCGAGGCACATAGCTTGTCCAAGCTCATCGGCGCCCCTCCCGGTTATGCAGGCTTCGGTGAGGGAGGCTTCTTGACGGAAAGGGTGCGGAGAAGACCCTATTCTCTGGTGCTGTTCGACGAGGTGGAAAAAGCACATCCCGAAGTGCGGGGCTTGCTTTTGCAAATTCTGGACGAGGGGAAGCTGACCGATGCCGCAGGGCTGACCGTGAGCTTCCGTAACACCACCGTGGTGATGACCGCGGGGTTGGGAGAGGGAGCTGCGGGCATAGGCTTTGCCGCCGTTCCCGGCGAGGAGGGCAAAAAGCGGGCGGAAGCCTTGCTGTCCGCAGAGCTTACGGATCGCGTGGATGAAATTGCCTATTTCCGTCCTCTGGATAAGGATACTCTTGCTCAGGTTGCTTTGGGCAGAATGCGCGCTCTGACGGAACGGCTGAAGGAGCAAGGCATCGCCGTCAGTGTGGATCCCTCCTTCTTGGCGTTGGCCATGCAACAGTCGGAGGGTGGCGCCAGAGCCGTTTGCCGCCACGTGGCCAAGGCGGCGGAGGAGCTTTTGGCAGGCGGGATTCTGGATGGCACCTTGGAAAAGGACCGGGATATTTTGCTTTGCGGTGAAAACGGAGCGTTTCGCATGAAAATTTCCGAAAAAAGCTATTGACAAAAGGAAAAAAGTGTGTATAATAGAAGCCTGTAAAGCAAAAGACTTTACAGGCATTCTTTTTTTGCGAGCGAGGGACACATGGGACAGCGACGGGAGCTGCTTTGCAGACTGTTGGATATTTACGGCATGGCGCTGTCTGCCAGGTGCAGGGACGTGCTGGAGTATTACTACGCCGATGACCTGTCTTTGGCGGAGATCTCCGAGAATATGGGGATCACCCGTCAAGGTGTTCACGACGCCATTCGTCGGGGTGAGGCCGAGCTGCTGGATCTGGAAAAAGCGTTGGGCTTCGGTAAAAAGACGGAGAAGCTGTTCTCTCTGGCAAAGCGTATGGAATCCCAAGGGGAGGAATGCCGCGCCTGCGGCGCGGAGCTTTCCGCCATATTAAGCGATAACGACTGATGACGAAAGGAAGGAAGAGGAATGTTCTCCAATCTTGCCGACAAGCTTTCCGAAGCTTTCAAGAAGTTCCGCAATAAGGGAAAACTCACCGAGGCCGACGTAAAGGCGGGTATGCGTGAGATCAAGCTTGCTCTTCTGGAGGCGGACGTTAACTTTAAGGTGGTTAAGGCCTTCGTGAGCAAGGTTTCCGAGCGTGCCGTTGGCGCAGAGGTAATGGAAAGCCTTCTTCCCGGGCAGCAGATCGTTAAGATCGTCAACGAGGAGCTTACTGCGCTCATGGGCGGCAGTAATACCAAGCTGAATATTTCGCCCAAGCCTCCCACGGTGGTTCTGATGTGCGGCTTGCAGGGCTCCGGTAAGACGACACATACCGCAAAGCTTGCAAAAATGTACAAAAAGCAGGGAAAAAATCCCTTGCTGGTAGCCTGCGATATTTACCGTCCCGCGGCCATTAAGCAGCTGCAGGTGGTGGCGGAGCAGGTGGGCGTTCCCGTGTTTGAGCGCGGCACCCAAAAGCCTGCGGATACAGCAAGAGAAGCCATCAAATATGCTGTGAAGTACGGCTATGATATGGTCTTCG
>JAZKZH010000045.1:0-6982 GCA_045612545.1 Eubacteriales bacterium | reverse complement strand
TGGTCAGCGATGCCGCCGCCACCAAGGCGCCCATTGCCAAGCTGGCGGACAAGGTTTCCGGCATTTTCGTTCCCGTGGTGCTGGCCATCGCCGCAGTAACGGTGGGTGTTTGGCTGCTGTGGGGGCAGAGCCTTGGCTTTGCTTTGGCAAGAGGCATTTCCGTGCTGGTCATCAGTTGTCCCTGCGCTTTGGGGCTTGCCACCCCCGTTGCCATTATGGTGGGCAACGGAAAAGGGGCGAAGAACGGTATTCTGTTCAAAACCGCCGCCGCTTTGGAGAGGGCAGGCAGAGTGGAGATCGTGGCGTTGGATAAAACGGGCACGCTTACCAAGGGCACGCCTTCCGTGACGGACGTGATTCCTATGGAGGGGGTTACCGCGGAAGAGCTTTTGGAAACCGCATACGCGCTGGAAGCCAAAAGTGAGCATCCTTTGGCCAAGGCGGTGGTTGCATACGCTTTGGAAAAAGAAATCGCCTTGACCGAGACGAAAGAATTTCAAGTCCATCCGGGAAACGGTGTTTCCGCCATGGTGGAGTATTCCGTCTGTGCCGCAGGAAACGCGGCCATGATGGCGGACTACGCTGTGTTGACGGAAGAAGCCCTGCTTCTTGCAGACAAGCTGGCGGAGGAAGGGAAAACACCCCTGTTCTTTGGCAAAGACGGCGATCTTCTGGGGATTCTTGCGCTTGCGGATACCCTTAAGGACACCGCCTCGGAAGCTGTAAAGCAATTGCACGGCATGGGGATACGGGTGGTCATGCTCACCGGAGATCATCAAAAAACCGCTTCGGTCATCGCAAAGCAGGCGGGCATTGAGGAAATTCGCGCAGGGCTGTTGCCGGGAGATAAGGAAGAAATTTTACGCACGCTGTCTCAGGAAGGGCAGGTGGCCATGGTGGGTGACGGCATCAACGACGCTCCCGCTTTGACCCGTGCGGATCTTGGTGTGGCCATCGGCGCAGGCACGGACGTTGCCATCGATGCGGCAGACGTGGTTTTGGTACGCTCCCGCATGGAGGATCTGCCCGCCGCCATTCGGTTGGGACGGCAGGTGCTTCGCACCATTCGGCAGAATTTGTTCTGGGCATTTTTCTACAACGCTGTGGGGATCCCCTTGGCGGCAGGGGTTTGGATCCCCTTGTTCGGCTGGGAATTGGAGCCTATGTTCGGGGCGGCGGCCATGAGTCTTTCCAGCTTCTGCGTGGTGACCAACGCTTTGCGGCTGAATGCAGGCTCTCTTTATGACCCCAGGTATGACAGAAAGCGCAAGGCCAAGAAACGGAAACTGCCGAAAACAGATTGCTGTGTCATTCCCGCGGAAAAAACCCTTAAGATCTCCGGCATGATGTGCGGACACTGCGAAAACAGAGTGCGTACCGCCTTGGAAAGCGTTGAGGGCGTGGAGCTGCTTGAGGTCAGCAACCTGAAGGGCTTGGCAAAAGTAAAGGTATCCCCCGCTGTGACAGACGGTGCTTTGAAGGCCGCCGTGGAAAAAGCGGGATATGAGATTACGGAAATTGGATAAAGAAAAGCACCCTGAGGGGTGCTTTTGTTTTGCTTATTCTTCGTCTACGGTGATACGAGAGGAAACCTGCTTTACCAGATTGTCCAGCTCGATATCCTTGGTCATATGGAACACCACGGGTTCTGCCTTGTTCTTCAGCTTCAAGGTCACGGTGTCATACTCCGCAAAGGAGGGACGATCCTCGGGATGGGAAGCAGAAATGCTTTCCACAGAGGAATAGGGATAGACAGCGAAGATCTCTTCGCACTCGTCTGCAGTCATGGTCAAAAGACGGTAGCCAAGGTAAACGGCGGTCTTATCTGCATAATAGGCCGTCATCACCAGCTTATTGCTGCGGTGTCTGCCGTCGTGCCCCACACGGAACATGATCTGCCCCTCCAGCAAATAGGCGCGGGCGAATTTGATCTGCTCGTCATCCAAAGACACGGGAGCCTTGCCTCTGCCGTTGTGAGCGTTCAGCTTCTCCTCGGTGAAGGCACGGAAATCCTTCATGAAGGTATTCTCCGCATTGACAACGGAAGCGGTATATTCCTTATCGCTGACAGACATGGTGGAGGTGGCAATGGCCGCGATTACCGCAATGATGGCAAAGGCTGCACCAAAGTACGCCCAGGGCCAACCCAAAGCAAAATACACCAAAAGCCCTGCGGCAACAGCAACCCAGCAAGCAATGGAGAATTTACCCACGTTTTCTTTGGTGAAATAGCGAGTGTTGTTATTATAATTCATCGGTGTGGTCTCCTTTTCTTCTCGATGGGATAAGTATACACCATTTCCGTCCGTTTGTCAATAAACTTACAGTAGAATTCCTCTCCACCGTAGCTTTAATGAATAAAAATCAGCGGTTTTTCCTCCGGACGAGTGTGGGAAAAGGTAAGGCTTTCCAAGAACGCCTTCTCTGCGGCGGGAAGTAACGCTTCCGCGGTGGTGTACAAATAGGCGATGCACTGCCCTTTTTCCACGTATTCTCCGGTTTTGGCCTGCAGGACAATGCCTGCGGCGGGGTCGATGGTGTCCTCCTTGGTAGCGCGCCCTGCCCCCAAAAGGCAAGCGGCAGTACCGATGCCGTCGGTGGCCATGTGGGCGATATATCCCGTCTCGGGAGCACACAGCGCATAGCAAACAGGAGAGACAGGCAAACGGGAAAGATCCGCCAGCACGGAAGTATCTCCCCCTTGGGCGGAGATCCATTCCAAAAGCTTGGCGTAGGCTCTGCCGTCACGAATGGCGGACACACAGCTTGCTTCCGCCTCCTCCACAGACCAGCCGTGTACCAGGGACAGCATATTGGAAGCCAAGGCGACGCAAACGCGGTAAAGATCGTCCTCCTGCTCACCTCGCAGGATCTTCACCGCCTCCTTTACCTCCAAGGCGTTGCCGATATGGGTCCCCAAGGGAACGTCCATGTTGGTGATCAGGGCGCGGACTTTTCTGCCGCACTTCTCCCCTACCTCTACCATGGCTTGGGCAAGGGCTTTGGCTTCTGCGGGAGTCTTCATAAAGGCGCCGCTTCCGCATTTTACGTCCAGCACGATGGACCTTGCGCCTCCTGCCAGCTTTTTGCTCATAATGGAGGAAGCGATGAGGGGAATGCAATCCACGGTGGCGGTGACGTCCCGCAGGGCGTACAGCTTTTTATCCGCAGGAGCAAGCACTCCGCTTTGCCCTACCACGCAGACGCCTACGCGGTCTGAAATTCCAAAAAATTCCTTAGGAGACAGAGATGTGCGGTAGCCGGGGATGGATTCCAATTTGTCCACCGTTCCCCCGGTGTGTCCCAGCCCTCGTCCGGACATTTTGGCCACCTTGCCCCCAAGGCTTGCCACCAAGGGCGCTACGATGAGGGTGGTCTTATCCCCCACGCCACCGGTACTGTGCTTGTCTACGGAAAGCTCTCCAAAGGCGGAAAGATCCACTGTGTCGCCGGAGTTTGCCATTGCGTCGGTGAGGATAGCGGTCTCCTCCATGGTCATACCCCGAAAGCAGATGGCCATGCATAGGGCGGAAGCCTGCTCGTGAGGAATACTGCCATCGGTATACCCCTTGATAAAGAAGCGGATCTCCCCTTCCGATAAGGGAAGTCCTTGCTTCTTTTTTGTGATGATGTCATACATTCTATACATGCCATTTTTCCTTTCGCAGCCCGCAATGCGGGCGGTTGTGCTGTTTTGCGGGCGAAGCCCCAAAACCGTGCCAAAAAACGATCCGTTTTTTGGTTTAAAATCCTCCAAAAGCGTGGGGAAGGATCTCGCCAAAGGAGTAGCTCCCCTCAGGGGTGATAATGCGAAAGTCTGCCTTGCAGAATTCCGCCATCACCTGGCGGCAGACGCCGCAGGGAAAGGCAGTACCGTCGGGATCCCCCTCTTTTCCGCCCACCACGGCAATGGCGACAAACTCCCGCTTGCCGTCATAGATGGCCTTGAAGAAGGCGGTTCGTTCCCCGCAGATCGTGGGGGTGAAGGATGCGTTCTCAATGTTACAGCCGGTATAAACACTGCCGTCGGCGCAAAGCAAGGCTGCTCCCACGGCAAAGTGAGAATAGGGGGCGTAGGCACGCTTCCGCGCCTCCCCTGCCAAGGTCAAAAGCTCCAAATCGGTCATACAAAGGCCTCCTTGACGGCATTTCCTGCCCCGCCGTAGGGCACACCCAAATATTCTGCCACGGTGGCAGCGATGTCGGCAAAGGTCTCACGCACACCCAGATCGGCGGGGATCACGTTCTTGCCGTAGATCAGCAGGGGCACGTTCTCGCGGGTGTGATCGGTGGAGATATCCCCGGGGTCACATCCATGGTCTGCGGCGATGAGAAGAAGATCCTCCTCCCCCATTCCCGCAAGGAAGGACGGCAACCAGCCATCAAAGGCGGAAAGAGCCTTGGCGTAGCCGTCGATATCGTTACGATGACCGTAAAGCATATCGAAATCCACCAAATTGGCAAAGCAAAGGCCGTGGAAATCCCGTTTTTGCAGTTCCGCAAGGGTTTCCATGCCCTCCTCGTTGCTGTGAGTGGGGTAGCTTTCGGTGATCCCTCTCCCTGCAAAGATGTCGCGGATCTTGCCGATGGAAAGCACCTCCATACCCTCTCTTTGCAACAGATCAAGCAAGGTCTCTCCCGTAGGCTCCAAGGAGAAGTCCCGTCTGTTGGCGGTGCGCTTGTAATTACCGCTTTCCCCAAGGAAGGGGCGGGCGATGACTCTACCCACCGCGTGCTCCCCGGTGAGGAGATCGCGGGCAATGCGGCAGTATTCGTAAAGGGTTTCCGTGGGAACAAGGGATTCGTGGGCGGCGATCTGGAACACGCTGTCCGCGCTGGTATACACGATCAGGGCACCGGTATGCATATGCTCGTCGCCGTAATCCTTGATGACCTCCGTGCCGGAATAGGGCTTGTTACAGATCACTTCCCTGCCCGTCAGGCGGGAAAACTCCGCAAGCAATTCCTTAGGGAATCCCCGGGGATAGGTGGGGAGAGGGTGTTCCGAAACCAGCCCTGCAATCTCCCAATGTCCGATGGTGGTGTCTTTCCCCGCACTTTGCTCCGCTACCCTTGCATAGGCGGCAAGAGGAGTGTCGGCCTTCCCCAAAAAGGAAAGCCCGCGAATATTCCCCAAGCCCAAGGAAAGCAGATTTGGAATGGCAAAATAGGGAGAATGGGATATGCTTTTCATCGTATGCGCTCCCGCATCCCCAAAGGCGGAAGCATCCTTTGCTTCCCCGATGCCGACGCTGTCCAAAACGATTAAGAAGACACGCTTTTTCATACGGCGGTTTCCAAAGCCAGGTTGATCATATCCGTGAAGGTAGTCTCTCTCTGCTCGGGGGTAAGATCCTCACCCGTAAGGATATGGTTGGACACGGTGAAGATGGCCAAGGCGTGCTTGCCATAGCGGGCGGCGTTCATATACAGAGCGGCGGATTCCATCTCAAAGGCCAGAACCCCCATCTTGCCCCAAAGCTCCACGGACTGCATATAGCCGGGGAGGTTCAGGTTATCCTCGTAGAACAGATCGGAGGACAGCACGTTGCCCACGTGGTAGTTGTCCATATTCAGCGCCTTTGCCTTTTCCACGCACTTGGAAAGCAGACCGAAATCCGCCAAGGGGGCAAAGGTACCGGGGAGGCGGAACTGCATGCCGAAGTTGGAATCGGTGCAAGCGCCCATGCCGATGATCACGTCCATCACCTTCACGTCCTTCTGGATACTGCCCGCACTGCCCACGCGGATGATGTTGTCCACGTCGAAGGCGTTGAACAGCTCGTGAGAATAGATGCCGATGGAGGGCATACCCATACCGCTGGCCATGACGGAAACGGGAGTATCTTTATACAGACCCGTGTAGCCCTGCACGCCGCGGACGTTGTTCACCAAAACGGCATCCTTCAAAAAGTTTTCTGCAATGAAGCGGGAGCGAATGGGGTCACCCGGCATAAGAACGGTCTTGCCGAACTGCTGGGGGGTGGCTTTAATATGCGGTGTGGGATAAGTCATCTTTGTTCTCCTTTTGATTCTTTACGATCTTTACGATTCTGCTGGTGCCCAGTCTGTCGGCACCCAGGGCTAAAAAGTCTTCTGCGTCCTGCAACGAGGAAATGCCGCCCGCCGCCTTGATCTTCAGCAGCGGTGCTTTTTCTCTTGCGAAAAGCTCGATGTCCGAAACGGTGGCGCCGCCGCCGGCAAAGCCGGTGGAGGTCTTGATAAAGTCCGCGCCCGAAGCGGAAACGATCTTCGTCATCTCGATCTTTTCCTCCTCGGTGAGCAGGCAGGTTTCGATGATAACCTTCAGGATCTTGCCCTCGCAGGCGGCGCGGATGCGCTTGATCTCATCCAGCACCTCGGCGTAGCGTTTGTCCTTCACGAGGCCAACGTTGATCACCATGTCGATCTCGTCCGCTCCGTTTTTCACTGCGTCGGCAGTTTCAAAAACCTTCGTCGGGGTGGTCATATACCCGTTCGGAAATCCGATAACGGTGCAGATCGCGAGCTTGTTGCCCACGTATTCCTTTGCCATTTTCACGTGCGAGGGAGGGATACAAACGGATGCCGTGCCGAAGCGGATGCCGTCGTCACAGATGGCCTTGATTTCGGCCTCGGTTGCGCCCTGCGCAAGCAGGGTGTGGTCGCAGATTGCGAGAATTTCTTTTACGTTCATATTCTTTCTCCTTGCAGATTACGGATTTTCTTTTTGTTTTTCGATTTGCTTTCGCCAGCATTTATGGCAAAGCGCAACGTATTTGTCATTGCCGCCGAGCATCACCTGGCTTCCGTGGGTAACGATCATGCCCTTGGCGTTGAGGCGCGCGTTCACGGTTGCCTTTCCGCCACACTTGCATACGGACTTGATTTCCGCAATAGAATCGGCAATCTCAAAAAGCCTTTTACTGCCGGGGAATAAGTGGGTAAGGAAGTCGGTAGAAAGCCCAAAACAAAGCACGGGCACGTCATAGTCCATAACTAT
>JAZKZH010000044.1:0-117060 GCA_045612545.1 Eubacteriales bacterium | reverse complement strand
TCCTTCCTCTTACGGTATGACCGACACTATGGGTCGTATGCACTCCGACGCTCAGTTCGCAGGCTCTTCCTCTGTGCCCGCCCATGTAGAGATGATGGGGCTCATCGGCGCTGGTAACAACCCCATGGTGGGAATGACGGTTGCAGTAGCTGTAGCTATTGAGGAAGCATCCAAGTAAGAATTTACACCTGACTATAGTGACCGTACGCTCCCGTCATTCCTTATGACATGTTGCTGTTGCGGTTGCGATCGAAGAGGCAAGCAAGTAAGAGATACGGTCGCTTTTTGAAAAAAGCTCCGCGAAAACTTTAAATGAAAAAATGGACACATCATTTTGGTTTTTCCTATGTGATGTGTCCAATATTTTTACAAAAGAGCCGCCGCATCCAAAATGGGTGCGGCGGTTAGAATTCATTAGCTAATTCCTTCGTGAGAAATACCGTCTTTGCAATGTACATCACTCGTTCCAACCCAAACGAACGGAGTTGTTACTCCTCCGTATTCAAGGGTTAATAGATTTTTCCACTGCATACATGTGCCGTTATAATAAATATCCACCAGTTTGGGACAATCATTAAATACACCGTAATATATTTCTGATAAGGTTGACGGAAGTGTAACTGACTCCAGCGAAGAACACCGAGTAAAAGTAGAATCCCCAAGCGTTGTTATCCCTTCCGGAATTTCGACGGAAACCAAGGCCTCACATTGTTGAAATGAAAATCTCTTGATGTTTTGCAAGCTGTCCGGAAGCTTTATTTCTTTGAGTGAGAAACAATTTGCAAATACAGCTTCCTCGATTGTATACAGTCCCTCGGAAAGCACCGCTTTTAAAAGGTTCGAGCAGCCAAAAAACGCACATCTATTAATAACGGTCACAGTCCTTGGTATTTCAACATGAGTAAGCGTAGTACAATAAGCGAACGCGTTCGCGCCAATAGCAGTAACCTTATACCCATCAATAGAATCACCAATGTAAAGTTCTGTATCTGTGCAAGTACCCATTCCGATGATTGTACAAGTTATTCCATCGTCATTCACTATATAAGCAAGATGGAGCGAGCTGGTTCCTGAATCCTTTTCGCCGCAAACGCAAACGCGCTCTTGCTCTCCCCTCCCGGAGGAATTCGCTTCTTTTATAACTGTCCATTCACCAAAAGAGTGAACGTGCAAATCAAGGGACTTGCTTTCTGTGTAATTACATTCTAAACAATAGCGTTGTGTTAACCCTTTTTCTGTGGTGGTGGATTCTTTTACGGTAATCCATTCGCTAAATGAATGTACGTGTGCTTCTGTTTCGGGTTCGGTCGCGCCATCGGTCGCGCCATCGGTTGTGCCGTCCATAGTTGAATCCTCGGTAGTATTTCCGTCCGTCGCGCCATTCGATGTTTGCGGTTCGTCACCGCTACCACACGCCGTAAACATCAGCGCGCATGCGAGTAAAGCAAGGCAAGCAAGTAGAGCCGTTTTCATAGTCTTTTTCATGATTGTTTCTCCTTGAATGATAAAAAAGTGCGCCAACGGTCGTCAGCGCAACGAAAAACGCGAACGCTCGGTTTTTATGACCCGCCGCATCCAATGAAGGGTGCGGCGGTGTTATGTTTAATTCTTTGTAATTTCGCCGTCGGTGCAGTAAACGGTGTAATTACCCGTTCCGGCATCCCAATCAGTTCCTTTTTCGATGGCGTTCCACTCCTCTATTGTGCCTTGAAACGTGATTTTTGCGAGATTACCGCATCCTTTGAAAGCATGGTATCCAATTTTCGTTACGCTGTCGGGGATCGTAATGCTTACAAGATTTTCGCAATTGATGAATGTCTTTTCTTCGATTACCGTCACGCTATCAGGGATAATAACGCTTGTTAATTCTTTACAATTACAGAGCGAATAATAACTAATGCACATCATACTATCCGGAATAGTGAGTTCTGTGATCTCTTTTCCATCTTCATCCAAAAGATGGAGATTTCCTTGATAAATTGGCAGATCCAGATAATTGAAACGATCAAGAAGTAACCACGACTCTACGTTAGTGATATAAACGTCTTCCAATTTTTTGCAAGCGTCAAACGCTTCCATTCCTAACCATGTCAGACCACTGCCGAAGGTAAGCGTGTTTAACTCTTCACAATGGTAAAACGCACTATCGCCAATGACTGCAACACTATCAGGAATTGTAATGCTTGTAAGGTTATCACAATTGGAAAACGCATAATAGCCTATATATGTAACACTATCGGGAATTGTCACTTCTGTAATGCCGTCGCAATGGTAGAAGGCGTCGTGGTCGATACTCGTCACGCTGTCAAGTATCACAATGCTTGTAACAGATTTTGAGTTGCAGAGAATATTATTCGGCACCTTGGATCCACCGAATACCACGGTCTTAATACTTGCAACGTTCAAAAATGGATTTTCTGCGTTTCCGTATTCGCTATTATAATACACGGTTGTTAAATTGTCACAACCATAAAAAATTTGTTGGCCGATGTCCGTAACAGATGCAGGAATTGTAATTTCAGTTAGCTCTGTACATTTGTAAAATGCACGTCTGTTAATGGATTTCACAGAATCACTCAAAAACACTTTTGTGAAAGAGGTGCACTCGGCAAGTGCCTTATCCCCAATAGCGGTTACTTCATACCCATCAATCGAACGACCGATATAAAGCTCTGTGTCGGTGCAAGTGCCGATTCCGGTGATTGTACAGGTTGTTCCATCGATATTTACGGTATAAGCGAGCCCTTGCGATCCTGTAGCAGGGATTGTTTCAGTCTTCAAAATTTCTTTGCAGACAGAACAGATTTGATGCTTCGTTCCGTCTTCTTTAACGGTTGCATCCTTTTCAACAATCCATTCACCTAATGAATGTACGTGGGCTTCTGTTTGGGATTCGGTTATACTATTGGTTGCGCCATCCGTTGTACCACTTGGAGTTTGATTTTCGTTGCCGCTACCACACGCCGTAAACATCAGCGCGCACGCAAGCAAAGTAAGGCAAATGAGCAAAGCGAGTTTCGCTGTCTTTTTCATGATGGTTCTCCTTGAATTATATAAAAAGTGCGCCAATGGTCGTCAGCGCACCGAAAAACACAAACTCCCATTCTTTGTTTTTATATTTTATCACATTATTTCTATTTTGTAAACCCTTACCGCCGAAAACACAAATTTTACATTAAAAAATGCACTTTCAAAAGTGTCTAACTTTTGGAGGTGCATATCAGATTCGAAGGGCAATTTTTATTAGGTGCAACGTATTGACTTTTCTATTAGAAAAATGTATCATGGTATCAGAAGGATGTGAAGCGAAATGAAAAAATTTATATATATTGTCTTTTTGGGGATTTTGCTATTGGCCTCCTGCGGAGAGGTTGAACCGATAGACGTTTCTGTTGAAAGCTCGGCAGAATTCTCTGTAGAATCCTCTTTTTTTATAGAATCTTCGGAAAGCTCTATTATCCCTGAAGAAAGCAGTTGTTCGGAAGAAAGCGTGGTCTCTTCCCTGCCACCCTCGGAAGCTCCCGAAGAATCGGAAGAAAGCAGTGAAGAGGAATCATCTGTGGAAGAAAGCTCTGCCGACGAAATTGTTCCCGAGGATAGCTCCGCAGAAGAAAGCAGTATTGAAACTTCCTCAGAAGATATTTCCGAAGAAACATCGTCGGAGGAAAGCCGACCTGACGAGGAAATTTTGATCGCAGACCATATTGTTACCAACCTCCCTGCGGACAAAGCGCAATCTCTTCTGGAAAAGATCGAGTATGTAGCGTCGGAAGGGAAAGATGTTAGTATCTATTATCTTGACACAGAGACGGGGTACTATTTTTATCGTAATATTGAGGAGAAGTATCCCAGCGCAAGTGTGATCAAAGCGTTTTATTGTCAATATTTATTGGTAACGGGAGTTGATTTAAAACAGAAGATTCAGCTTACAGAGACACCAAAAACAAGCTCCTCGAAAAAGCTGACGAAGGATGCCATCGGAACTTGGTTTACGGTAGAAGAGCTGATAAAATATTCCATTCGCAATTCGGACAATATGGCGTATTACCTGCTTTTTACAACCTTTGGCAGAAGTGGGTTCAACGATTATATTCGTTCTTTGGGGCTTGACGAACCTTATCTGTATTCCATTGAATACACCACCTTGGGTGCGGAATCTGCTGCACTTTGCATGAAGGAGATCTACCGATATGCAAAGAAAACCGGAAACACTTTTTTGGTAGATCATTTACGAAATACCACCCATAAAAAGCAGATCGACGCAGGAACTGAGACCAGCATTGCACACAAGTATGGCTTACAGGACGGCAAGAATCTGGGATATCACGACGTTGCTATTGTTTTTACAGAAGAACCTTACATCCTTGCCATCTTCACCCGGGAAAACGGGTATGAATCCGAAGCCAATAAGGTTTTTAGAGAGGTCGCTTCGCTGGTTGAAGAATTACATATATCGTTGCATTGACATCATAGCTCGTTTGCCGGTTATGCCTGACAAAAATCCATATGAGACAGAAAAAAGCAGGTCGAATGACCTGCTTTTTTGGCCCGCCCTGCGAGACTCGAACTCACGACCCTCAGAATCGGAATCTGATACTCTATCCAACTGAGCTAAGGGCGGCTATGACGTCCGGCAAATTTGTATAAAATCCAAAAAATGCCGGAGATCAACAATAGAATAATTGCCAACAAGAGAGTATACAAACCGTTTTGAAAAGCGGATTGTACGAACACCTCCACATAAGCTTCGTACAGCAATGCGGCTGTTACGGCAGGGGCATAGCAGGAAGCAAGATCCAAGAGGATGTACTTCCCTATTTCCTTTTCTCCTGTTTTATAAAGCTTAGAAAGCGTTAGACGAAAAGGAATGGTATAGAGACAACCAACTGCAACAAAAGATATAAAGATCCAAATCAGATAATCCGATACAAACAACTGTTGTGCCAAAGGAAGAAAAAAGCAACACACACCTTTTACAAGCAGAGCCTTTTTGGAATACAGCTTTTCCATATCAGCGATCTGTATTGGCGCGAATCTCTGCGCGTTTGATCTTGCCGCTGGTAGTTTTTGGCAACTCGGTTACAAACTCCACAATACGAGGATATTTGTAAGGCGCAGTAGTCTTCTTAACATGCTCCTGAATTTCCTTGACCAACCCATCGGAGGGCTGATAAGATTTGGTTAATACGATCGTTGCTTTTACAACCTGACCTCTTACAGGGTCGGGTGCGGCAGTTACAGCACATTCCAATACGGCAGGATGAGTCATCAAGGCACTCTCTACCTCAAAAGGACCGATGCGGTAACCGGAGCATTTGATCACGTCGTCGCTTCTTCCCTCGAACCAATAGTAGCCCTCGGAATCGCGCCAAGCGGTATCGCCTGTATCGTAAAAGTCATTTCGAAACGCCTTTTCTACTGCAGCAGAGTCCTTATGATAGCCCTTGAATAAGCCGCAAGGATAATGCTTGGAAAGATTGCGTATGACAATTCTACCCACAACACCGTCCTCGCAAGGATTGCCATCCTCATCCACGATCTCGATATCAAAGTCTGCAGAGGGCTTACCGGTAGAGCCGGGTTTGATGGGAAAGCCATCAAAATTGGCCATCAGAACGGGGGTTTCCGTTTGACCAAAGCCTTCCGTCAAGGTGAGTCCGGTGAGCTCTTTCCACTTATAAAAAACCTCGGGATTGAGGGGTTCACCTGCAATACAGCACTTGTGAATGGAAGAAAGATCGTACTTGGAAATGTCTTCCTTGATAAGGAAGCGATAAATAGTGGGAGGCGCACAGAAAGTAGTTACCTTGATTTCCTGCAAAAGCTCCATGGTGTTTTTTGCGTTGAACTTCTCGTTATCGTATGCAACGATGGTAGCGCCGCAGATCCACTGACCGTAGATCTTGCCCCATGCGAACTTAGCCCAACCGGAATCGGACATAGTAAGATGAAGCTTATCTTCCTCAACGTGTTGCCAATAATGAGCTGTCAAGATATGACCTAAGGGATAAGTAAAATCATGAAGGATCATCTTAGGCATACCTGTGGTGCCGGATGAGAAATACATCAGCATGGGATCAGACTGACGGTTATAGATACGCTCCAACTCCTGAGAATATGCACCAATATCGCTACGGAAATCCAAGAAACCTTCCGGAATATGTTCACCAACAACAGCGGTGTGTACAAGGGTCTTACAATTTACCTTCGCGGCGGCGATAAATGTCAACAGATCGGGATCGTCCACAGAGATGATCATGCGGCATTCTGCAGCGTCAACACGATATACAATGTCTTTTTCCGTCAACTGGAAGGTTGCAGGAATACAAACAGCACCAATCTTATGCAAAGCAAGGATACACATCCAAACCTCAGGACGCTGCTTTAAAATCAGCATAACGCGATCCCCTTTAGAAATCCCCAAAGCGGTGAGGTAGTTTGCAATGCGGTTGGACATATATTTCATGTCCGTAAAGGTATAATATCTTCTTGTGCCGAAATCATCACAGTACAAAAGAGCGTTTTTGTCCGGCTGAGAATCGGCCCATGCATCCACAACGTCGTAAGCGAAGTTGAAGCCTTCCGGACAATTTACGCGATAATTTGACTTAAAATCTTCGTAAGAATCGAAGTCGATCCTCGGCAGGAATTTTTCTAACATCATGAAAATACCTTTTCAGGGGTGGAATTTACTTAGTCAACACGGATGGTCTTGATCTTCTGTTCCTCGTAGGGACGATCGCTGTAATCGGTTCGAACCGTTGCGATGCGGTCAACGATCTCGATACCGGAAGTAACCTTACCGAAAGCGGCATACTGACCGTCCAAATATCTGCCGTCAGCATGCATAATGAAGAACTGGCTACCTGCAGAGTTAGGGTTCTGAGAACGAGCCATGGAGATCACACCGCGGGTGTGAGAAATGGGATTTGCAACGCCGTTGGCGGCAAATTCACCCTTGATCTGATGACCGGGCCCACCCATACCTGTACCGGTGGGGTCGCCACCCTGAATCATAAAGCCGTTGATAACACGGTGGAAAATGAGGCCGTCATAGAAATTCTTAGAAGCCAAGTCTACAAAATTCTTCACGGTGATGGGAGCGATATCGGGATAAAGCTCAAGCTTGATCTCTCCTCCCAATTCCATTTCAATGCTAACGTTTACAATATTTGCCATGATACTTCTCCTTGAATTTATGCCGCAGGATTTTCAATCATGCGGATGGTCTTGATCACAACGGCTTCCAAAGGTCTATTGTTGCTCGGATTGGTCTTTACAGCTGCGATCTTATCCACTACGTCCATACCGGAAATAACTCTGCCGAAGGCGGCATAGGAGCCATCAAGAAAGACACTGTCGGCATGAACGATGAAGAATTGACTGCTTGCAGAATCCTTATAAGGATCTCCTCTTCTTGCCATGGAAATTACGCCGCGGGTATGGGAAAGATTGTTTTCAAAACCGTTGGAAGAAAACTCGCCGAAAATCTTTTCCTCGCTACCGCCGGTGCCGTCCCCATTAGGATCGCCCCCCTGGATCATAAAGCCACTCATGACGCGGTGGAAGGTCAATCCATCATAGAAGTTTTCCTGCACCAGCTTTACAAAATTGGTGACGGTGATGGGAGCGATATCTGCGTAAAGCTCCATGACGATCTTACCGCCGTCTTCCATTTCGAGTTCAGCATAATAGGTTCCCTTGAGAAGATCGGAGGATGTTTCGGATTCCGCCTCGGAGGACGCCTCTGTACCGGTATAATGAACGATGGTGAACGCAAGGGCTATCACCGTCACCAAAATAACAGCTAGGGCAACCAAAATGGCGGGAGAAAATGCGGAGTTTTTTTTATTGGCATTTTTGCTTATGTTGGCCATAGAATAAACCTCTGACAAAACAATATCTTTTCATATTATATCATAAATTTCGGTTTTGTCAAGCAATATTGCCATTCTTTTCGGAGAAAAGCGTTCACTTGGTCATTTTCTCTTGTTTTACCTTATGGTCGATGATATGGCGGGAAGCAAGCTCTCTATGAACGTCCTCAACAGAGATGCCCATTTGAACCATCAGCACCATGGCGTGATATGCAAGATCAGCAAGCTCATAGATGGTTTCTTTTTTGTCCTCGGCTTTGCCTGCGATAATCACCTCAGTACATTCCTCGCCCACTTTTTTCAGGATCTTGTCGAGACCTTTATCAAATAAGTAAGTGGTGTAGGAGCCTTCGGGACGTTCTTTTTGTCTGCCTACCAGGAGATCGTAGAGCCCCTGCAGGGTAAATTCGTGAAGCTCCTCACTTTGATAGATCGGCTGTGTGAAGCAGGAATCTGTTCCTTTGTGGCAAGCGGGGCCATCTTTTTCAACAACTACAACCAGAGCGTCTCCGTCGCAGTCGGCAGTGATGGAGACAATGTGCTGGTAGTTACCGCTGGTCTCCCCTTTCAGCCAAAGCTCCTGTCTGGAACGACTCCAAAAGCAGGTTAGCCCTTTTTCCATGGAAATAGTAAGGCTTTCTTTGTTCATGTATGCAACGGTCAAAACCTTTTTGGTAATGGAATCAACCACTACTGCAGGAATCAGTCCGTTTTCGTCAAATTTTAAGGTATTGATGTCAATCATAGATTACTCCTTGATGGATTACAGACGGACAGTTACGCCCTGTCTGCGAAGTTCTTCTTTTAAATCGGGGATTTTAATTTCCCCAAAGTGGAACACAGATGCGGCAAGGGCTGCATCGATGGTAGGAATGGCACGAAAAAGCTCTGTGAAATGATCCACACAACCTGCACCACCGGAAGCGATCACAGGGACGGCGACGGCAGCACACACCATTGAAAGTAGCTCGATATCGAAGCCGTTCTTAACACCGTCGGTATCGATAGAGTTCACCACCACTTCCCCTGCACCGTTTGCAACACATCTTTTGATCCAGGAAATAGCTTCCATACCGGTATCTTCCCTTCCGCCTTTCGCAAAGACGCGGAAAGAACCGTCAACGCGTTTGATATCCGCCGAAAGCACCACGCATTGATCGCCGTATCGTTTTGCGGCTTCGGTGACCAAAGAAGGATCACGAATTGCACCGGAGTTTACGCTTACTTTATCGGCACCACACTTCAGAACCCGATCGAAATCATCCAATGTATTGATGCCGCCGCCTACGGTCAAGGGAATAAAAATGGTACTTGCAACCTGGCGAAGGATATCCGTAAACAGCTGTCTACCCTCGTAGGAAGCAGTAATGTCATAGAACACCAATTCGTCTGCTCCGCAATCAGAGTAAATCTTTGCAAGCTCCACAGGAGAGGAAACGTCTGCAAGGCCTTGGAAATTGGTGCCCTTGACAACTCTTCCGTTTTTCACGTCGAGACAAGGGATGATGCGTTTTGTGATCATTTAGCGACCTCCAAAGCTTGTTTCAAGTCAATGGCACCTGTATAGTAGGCTTTTCCAATAATAGCGCCGTATAGATTCATTTGCCTTAAAGCGGCAACGTCTTCCAAGGAGGAAACTCCTCCGGAAGCGGTAATATTAACGGAGTAACAGGAAGACAGCTCTTGATACAGCTCTCTGTTGGTGCCCCTCATGGCGCCGTCTTTGGAGATATCTGTACAGATTACATTGGATACCCCCAAAGCTTCAAGACGTGCCATGAAGGCTTCCAGCGTGTAGGAGGAGCTTTCCAGCCAACCTTTGATGGCAATTCTACCGTCCTTCACATCGGCTCCCACGGCAATCTTGTTCCCGTAAAGGCTCACAGCATTTTCGAGGAAGGTGGGATCTGTAACAGCAGAGGTTCCCAAAATAACCCTCGAGACACCGCAACTCAAGTAACGATTGATGGTATCCATGCTTCTAATGCCGCCGCCGATTTCCACGAACAAGCCCGTTTCTGTTGCAACCTTTTCCACAATGGCGAGGTTAGGTGTTGTGCCGTCTTTGGCACCCTCCAGGTCCACCATGTGGATATGCGTAGCGCCGGAATTGCGAAAATCTTCTGCGATCTCCGCCGGGTTCTCAGAATATACGGTCATTTGGTTATAATCGCCCTTATAAAGACGAACGGCTTTTTGATCATACAGATCTATAGCGGGAAACAGGATCATGCTTTAGTCCTCACAAAATGCTCTTAAAATGGAAAGTCCTACTAAACCGCTTTTTTCGGGATGAAACTGACACCCCATCACATTATCGGACGCTACAACAGCGGTGATTTCACGGCCGTATTCGGTGCTTGCCAACAAGCTATCCTCACAGTCCGCGGCATAATAGGAATGTACAAAATAAACGAAATCTCCTTCATTGATATATCGCAGAAGCTTGTGTTTCCGATGGATCTTCAAAGCATTCCATCCGATATGAGGAATTTTTAAGGAATCGGGAATCTTCCCTGCCATTGGAACAACAGAGCCTCTGAGCAATCCCAAGCCTTTGTATTCACCGTATTCATAGCTTTTTTCAAACAACATCTGCATTCCCAAGCAGATGCCCAGAATCGGTTTACCGTTTCTTACTTCTTCCACGATAACCTCATCAAGTCCGGTGGCTTCGAGCTTGGCTATGGCGTCGGAAAAAGCACCAACACCCGGAAGCAAAAGCTTATCCGCTTTACGAATGATCTCGGGATCAGAGGTAATTACGGTATCTGCCCCAATGGCTTGAAGAGAACTGGTCACGGAGAAAAGATTACCCACACCGTAATCAATGATGGCTATCATGCTAAAATCCCCTTGGTAGAGGGTACTTCATCCTTGAAAGCAGAATCTACCTTAACAGCGGTACGGAGACTTCTGGCGACGGACTTGAACGCACCTTCAATGATGTGATGAGAGTTTTCGCCCGCCTCTTGGCGTAAGTGCAGAGTGACGCCTGCATTGGAAGCGAAGGCGACCCAAAATTCTTTACAAAGCTGGGTATCAAAGGTTCCGACCTTTTCTGTGGGGATTTGCAGTGCATAGTAGCAACAACCTCTTCCGGAAATGTCGATGGCAGAAAGGATCAAAGCCTCGTCCATGGGAAGCAGGGTGCTTCCGTATCTGCAGATTCCTTTCTTATCTCCCAATGCATTTCGAAAAGCCACACCCAAGGCGATGCCAATATCCTCGGTAGTGTGATGATCGTCTACGTAAGTATCTCCGTTGCAGGAAAGACTTAGATCAAATCCGCCATGCTTGGCAAATAAAGTCAACATATGATCCAAAAATCCTACGCCGGTTTGAATAGTCGAAGTACCCTTGCCGTCCAGATTCAGTTCAACAGTAATATCAGTTTCGAATGTGGTACGTTTCCATTGATAAGTTCTCATACAGTTTCCTCCATGATGGTTTGGATGGATTTCAAGAAAATTTCCATTTCCTCGGGAGTGCCGATGGTCACGCGGTTGTATTCGCGTATGCGTTCTTTGTCAAAATGGCGAACAAGAACACCTTTGGATTTTAATGCAAGATAAAGCGCTTTGCCGCCGATTCCCGGATGCCGAATGAACAAAAAGTTTGTTTTGGAAGCTAAGACAGAAAAGCCCATTTCTTCCAAGGAGACTTTCACAGACTCACGGGTATCGATGATCTTACGGCAATTATTCATGTAATAATCATTTTCCGTAATTGCAGCACAGCCTGCAGCGGCGGTCATACGGTTGACATTGTAGGGATTGGTGGAATAACGCAGGGTATGGAGATCTGCGATTAAAGCTTCGTTTCCGATGGCAAAACCCAATCTTGCTCCTGCCATGGAACGAGATTTGGAGAAAGTCTGTGTCACCAGAAGATTATCGTATCGATCAATCAGCGTTACTGCGCTTTCACCTCCGAAATCCACGTACGCTTCGTCAATGATAACTATGTTATCGCTGTTATGAATCAGGATCTCCTCTATTTGTCCAAGAGAAAGAGCCAAACCCGTAGGTGCATTTGGATTGGCGATCACTACAGTCCGGCGCTTGCCATCGCTGTAATAATCAGTAGGCTCGATGGTAAAATCCTCTTTCAAAGGGATGGTTGTATATGGCACACCCAAAAGATCTGCAAATACAGAATAGAAGCCATACGAAATATCCGGAAAAACAAGAGGAACACTACGATCGCTGTATGCCATGAAGGCAAAATACAATGCTTCGTCGGAGCCGTTGGTCATAATCACCTGCGAAGAAGACACGTTGTAGAGAGAAGAAACCTTTTCCGCAAGAGCTTGACAAGTAGGGTCGGAATATAGCTGAAGAAGGTTGGCTTCCTGCTCAACAGCCTTCAAGACACCGGGCGAGGGCGGATAGGGAGATTCATTTGTATTCAGTTTGATATACCGCATATCCCGAGGTTGTTCCCCGGGGGTATAAGGGGTGAGGGTTGCATACTTAGAACTAAAATAAGTGCTCATATCAATTCTCAAAGCGAATGGTTGCGCTTATGCCGTGAGCTTGCAAGCCTTCTTGGTTGGCAAAATAAGAAATTTTATCAGCAACGCTCTTCAAGGCATCGGCGGAATAGTAGGTGTACTGGGTCTTTTTTACAAAATCATCTACAGATAAGGGTGAGGAAAAACGTGCTGTCCCGCTTGTAGGCAGCGTATGGTTGGGACCTGCAAAGTAATCTCCCAAGGCTTCGGGACAATTTTTCCCCATGAAGACAGAACCTGCGTGCTTGACGCGATCAAGAAAATCAAAGGGATTGTCTACGCAAAGCTCCAAATGCTCAGGCGCAATTTCATTGGCAATATCAATGGCAAGCATAAGATCGTCTTTGGCGACGATGATCTTGCTATTGGCATCAATAGAGGCTCTGGCAATCTCGTTGCGAGGAAGGAGAGGAATCTGCCTTTCCAATTCACTGCTGACCTCAAGAGCAAATTCCATGGAATCTGTCACCAATACAGCGCTGGCATTTTTATCGTGCTCGGCTTGGGAGAGCAGGTCTGCAGCGATCACCTTGGGACTGTTGGTAGAATCAGCTACTACAAGAATCTCACTGGGTCCTGCAATCATATCGATAGAAACCATGCCGAAAACCTGTTTCTTGGCTTCTGCGACAAAAGCATTACCGGGGCCTACAATTTTATCCACCTTAGGAACGGATTCCGTGCCATACGCCAAGGCGGCAATGGCTTGCGCTCCGCCTACCTTAAAGATGCGTGTAACGCCGGCAATCTTAGCCGCCGCTAAGATAACTGGAGCTATCCTTCCATCCTTTCCGGGAGGTGTGACCATTACGATCTCCGAACAGCCTGCAATTTTTGCCGGGATACTATCCATTAAAACAGTGGAGGGGTATGCAGCGGTGCCGCCGGGAACGTAAAGTCCAACCTTCTCAATGGGAGTAACCTTTTGCCCAACTACAACGCCTCCGCTGCGATTCAGCATAAATCCGCTTCTTACCTGTTTTTCGTGAAAAGAACGGATATTTTCCGCAGCCTCCCGCAATATCTCCAGAAAACATGGATCGACTGCGGAAAATGCTTCTTGAATCTCCTCCTCGGTAACCTCCATGGAGGATAATACTGCTTTGTCAAATTTTGCGGTATATTCATACAGTGCTTGGTCACCCCTGCTTGCCACATCCGCAAGGATAGCGGAAACAATGTCACTGACATCAGCGGTGGGATTATTACGAGAGAAGATCTCCGAAGCAGGGACTTCTCCATACGAATAGATCTTGATCATAGTTCTGTTCCTTTACGGTTGGAGCAATTCGCCGATCTTTCGTGTTATATCTTCGATTTCGGCGGTTTTAAATTGAAAGCTTGCTTTATTGGAAATAAGTCTTGCGCTGATGGGAAGGATGGTTTCGGTTACCTCGAGATCATTTTCCTTCAAAGTGGCGCCTGTTTCCACAATATCTACGATAACGTCTGACAATCCCAGAATAGGTGCGATCTCAATTGAGCCGTTCAGCTTGATGATGTCAATCTCTCGTCCAAGGCTGTTATAATAGGTACGAGCGATATTCGTGAATTTGGTAGCAACCTTCAAGGTGCGTTCGCCATTGTCGTGAAAATTCTTAGGGGCAGCTACTGCCATACGGCATTTACCAATATTAAGATCTAAGAGCTCATATACATCGGGGCGGTATTCCAAAAGAATATCCTTTCCGGCTACGCCGATGTCCGCCGCACCTCTGGCAACGTAAATAGAGACGTCGGAGGGCTTTACCCAGAAATAACGAATCTGCTTTTCGTAGTTTTCAAAAACCAGCTTGCGGTTTGGCTCTTTGATAGAGGGGCATTCGTATCCTGCTTGCTCGAACATGGCATAAACCTTTTCGCCAAGCCTCCCCTTGGGTAATGCAACGTTGATCATACGTCTGAAGACTCCTTTCGCATATCCAAAATTTCGCGAAAACGAAGCTTATCGCAACTGGTTTTCTGTGCGCTAACGGTATTTCCTTCTTCCACAAGTCGGCGAATCTCTTTGAAAAGCGTTACCTTAGGAACGGAATCGTCGTAAAGCAAAAGGATATCCACATCATAGTTATCTGTTGCCGCTTTCAATGTCTCCAAAAGATCCAAATACAAAGCGAAGCCGATGGCACCGGACTTTTTGCCCATGCGGCGAAGCAAGGGATCATACTGCCCGCCTGAAAGAACGCCTTCGCAGATCCCACTTAAAAAGCCTTTGAAAACGATACCGTTGTAATAGCTCATATCGTTGACGATAGAGAAATCAAAGAACACAGATGCGGAATATGGCGTTTCTGAGATGAGATCGGAAAGCTCTCGAAGTGTTCGGAAAGCGTATTTTGATTCTTCGCCGAGGCAAAGAGGCTCCAGACGAGAAAGAACGGAATTTCTTTCTCCATAGATGGAAATAAACTCAGTAAGAATTTGCGTTTTCTCGGAAGAAATGCCATGCGCAGAGCAAAGCTTTTGCAGATCGTGGGTATTCTTATCGGCGATACATTTCGTTGCCTCACGGCGGAAAATTTCGTTGCCGCCGGATTGTGCCAACAAGGAAGAAAGTATGCCCAAATGAGAGATCTGCAAAACAAAAGAATCGGAAATGGTTGCCAAGCTTTGTGCCGCAAGAGAAACAACCTCAAGCTGATCATAAAGATCGATATCCCCTATGCACTCTACACCGGTTTGCAAAATCTCGCGGAAGTGGTGAGAGTTTTCCGAAACGCGGTAAACATTTTCGTCATAATGTAATTTCTGCTTAAAACCGGGAATGTCCTTGCAATTCTTCACGATGGAAAGTGTAACGTCCGGCTTCAATGCCAAAAGCTTTCCATCGGTATCGTTGAAAGTGATCACTCTATCACTGATGAGAAATTCCTTATTCTGCAAGTAAAAGTCATATTCCTCAAATTTATTCATTTTGAAGGGCAGGTAGCCGTAGGAACGGTACAACTGCCGCAGCGAGAATAAGGCTTTTTCTTCTTGTTTAAAAAACACATCCTTCATTCTTGTTGTTCTCCCCTGCTAAGTCTTTGGATTGCGGAGCGGTAGCCGCCGTTTCCATATCCCAGACACTTGCTCACGCGGCTGATGGTAGCTGTGCTGGCACCGGTTTCCTTGCTGATAGCCTGGTAACTGAGACCGTTGTCAAGCAGCTTGGCTACTCGTAGGCGTTGGGCAATCTCCATAATTTCCTTGATGGTACAAACATCTTCGAAAAAAGTGTAGCACTCTTCCACGGAGTTGAGTTCAACGATTGCTTTGATCAGGTCGTCGGTTTCTTTTGTATGCCAATTTGCCATGAAAAATTGCCGCCTTTCTGTATTGTTTGCCGCTTTAACGCTTTACCACGTTAAAGCGTTATGGCATTATAACACGAGGATTATGAAATGTCAATAGGTTTTTGATAGAAATATAAAATTAGTGAAATTCCAAGACATACAAGAAAAAAACGAAGGGCTTACGGAGTGCTCCGAAGCCCTTGTTTGTTTATGGTGTTAACTTTCCGCCGGACACATTCACTTTCCAAGCGTCCGTAACGGCCGGGATATCTCCCACATCGGTTTTGCCTTCCGATTGGATAGCCTGAGCGACAATCTCCACGTTAAGTTTATATCCATCCGGCACTTTTGCGGCAATAGGCGCGCAAGAATTGATCAGAATGGAAGTGGAGCTTCCACCTGCCACAGGATTCTTGTGATAATAGTAGCCATCTGTGTGCAAAAACCAATCGGTAGTGTTTAGAGAAATGGTGTAATCCGTTCCCGCAACAGGTGCCATAGCCATCACATTACCGTTTTCCGCATCCTTCCAGGTTACCACAACGGCAACACGAACATAGACGGAGTAAGGTGACTCCCCTACCTTTACAGCCACATTGGATTTAACGTTGTCCTTAAAAGTTTCTGTGACGGTAATTTCGGGATCTATAGCGGCGCTGAAGGAATTTTCCGTAGCGCCTGTTTGGGTTTGCAGGTAGGCGTACACCGTTGCTAAGGTGACTGCCAAAACAAACAATACAGTAATGAGTATCAGAAAAACCCTTCTGCGTTTCTTCGGTGTTTGCATGGGGTACGCCTCCTTTCATAGGTGAAGATTAATTAAAATGATTCTCGTCGACGGTTTCGTCGGAAAGCCAATTGGAGGGATCGTTGGTGCTCTCGAAGTTAACTTCGGCACGCTTACCCTCTTCTACAACAACCTCTTTTTGAGAGGTGGCTGTTGCAAACTCCCAAGACCAACCGGTGAGCTCGGTGATTGAATAATCACCGATGGGAACGTCCTTTAAGAGAACCGTCTCCGGAGAATTGGTGTTTTCTTGAATCGAAACGATGGTATCGATGTGCTTGTTGTTGGTATCCAATCCTTTTACACGGAACAGGAAGGTAGCGCCGGTGGCACCGGTGCCATCGATGGATTTTTTGATCAACAATTCCCCGCAAATGGGCTCAAACAGGGCATAGAAATGCACGTGTTCATCTCCATCGGGATCGTGCAGTTCACCCGGCGTTAAATGGGTGCTGCCGGTAACCCATTCGGAGGGAACGGGATTTTTGCAGGTTTCGTCCATAAACCAACCCTTGAAAATAAAGCCTGTTCCTTTCATTGCATTAGAACCAGCAAGGCCGGAAGGAGTTGCAGCGCGTTCAAGAGAAAGAGAGACCCCATTGTTTCCGGCTAAGGAAGGAACGGAACAAACCACGTGGTAATTGACCCAAACGGTTTTCTCGTTATAGTAGAAGATCAAAACGTTATCTGCGGCATTTTCCCGAATGGTCATACTCATGGTACGATCCGCCTCGGTGGAATTATCCAAATAGTACGTATACTTGATATCCCCTATCTGGAATCCGGATTCACCTGTATGGGTGATCTGAGAACCATAGACAGCTGTGTTTGTGCCGGGCAGAGCAATGGTCTTCAGCACCTTGGTAGTACCGTACTGTACGTATTGGATGGTGTATCCAACTTGAATACGCTTGTAATAGATCTCGATATCCAAGCCGCCTAATCGAACTTCGCCTGTGACGGCGTTGACGTTGGTAATTTTCTCCGCATTTTCATCGCTGTCTCGTTTCCAATTGCCAGGAGAAACTTCAGTATAATGATAAACCAAAGCATAATCAAATACAAAACCGGTATACTCGGAGACGGGTTCGGTGATCTTAGTGTTCAAGTCCGCAACACCCTGATATGCCTTTACCAGCTCGTATACGCCGCCATCAACAGTCTCCTTGAAATGCTTAACGTGATAGGGAGCGTGTTCCGTATCGGGAATATAGTAGAAGTAGATGACGTTATCTTCCAGCACAAAATTTTCATAACCCGGCTTCGTATAGTCCGTAGGGTCATAGGCAATGGCACGTTCGATATAATACTGCTCGGGATAATAGTTCTCGAAAGGCTTGTACTTTTCGGTAACGATTGCTTTTTCGGTAGCCTTTACCTCGGATTCACCCAGGATCTTACCGCTAACACGATCCTTGTAAACAACCTTATAATTGATCTTCTCTTTATAGAAATATCGGAAGGTGTAGGTGTTTTGGGCGGAATCAACGTCCATCAAAAGGGAGTGCGAAGCAGCTTCGGGGAACCAATGGATTTGATAGTTATCGCCTCCCGTTCCGCTCAAATCATACAAGCGTGTAGTACCGGCTGCTTCAAAGGTTACCGTTTTGCCTGCGGTGGAATAATCCGCCAAGGGTTTGGCAATCTCGGCATTCACCAGCTCCTCAACACCGCCGGAATCCTTCTTCCAAGCTTGGTATTGGATGTTGTAGGTGGTGGGCAGAGAGGTTTTCCATTCCGCAAACAGATAAAGGTCGCGGTCAACCTCCATGGAATCGGGTGCGAACTTCTTCTTACCGTTTTCGTCGAAGTAGAACCAGCCGATGAAATAATATGCAGAAGGAGATTCTACGCCGGTGCGCTGAGGGATATGGTTGTAGGCAGTGCCCAACAGAGTACCATGGTCTACAACGATGGGGTAAGAAATGAGTTCGGCAGGCTGCCAGCAATGGTTGGGATCCTTATCGTTTTCGAAGTCTTGGAGATCATCCAAGTCCTCGAAGAAGTATACGTTGCGCTTGATAGGTGTCCACTTGGCGTAAAGGGTGAGGTCATTATCGGGAAGCAAATCTGTCTCCCAGTCCACTTCTGTACCGTCAAAGCAACCACTGGTAGTATACCAACCAGCAAACTCATATGCACCCGGTTCCAAAGTGGAAGGATAATGTTTTTGTTCCATCACCTCTTTGGTGATTTCATACGGTTTCAAAGATTGTTGATACTTCAAAGTAACACTTTGATCAGTATTGGTATTTTCGACCTTAACGAAATCTATATAGTTAAAGTATTTTACCTGATACGAATTTCGAGTATAATAGAAGTTTACAGTATCGCCTGAGCTCAAGTTGGTATTATTAGAAATGGTTTTATTATTTCTTACCGCAACATTTTTAGTGAATCCGGCGATAGCAAAGAAATCTTCCGCTTCAGTATATTTGGCAAAATCGATTTCCAAAGTACCGAAGGAAAAATAATACTTATAGTTTTTACCCCCATATGTCGTATCCGGAGTTTCCCCTTCCAAGCATTCAACGTAGTAATTGTAGTAGCGTTTAGCTTGATTTTTGGGATTGTATTGAAGCTCAAAGTCATCCCCCGGCATAATATCAATCAAAATCAATCGTTGATCCAACGTAGAAGAATTCTTCGGATCCCAAGAAGCAGTATCCCCGCTCTTAGGATACTTTGTACCAAGATCCGTCACAAAGTTGAATTCATCTCCAATATAAGCATTATACTTACAGTTAAGAACCTTAATAATCTTATTGGAAAACTTTTTATCATCAACACTATGGGTGTGAGCAGGAGTGTTGCATGTCAAAGTTTTAGGACACGCGGAAGTATGAATATGACTAATGTGGCAGCTCAAACAGCCCGCATCGTGACTATGGTGAGAAGCATCCGAGCAATTGCTAATGTCACACCCGAACTCATGGTTATGCGCTTTTTTGCCGCAGGAGTAGCAAGCATCTTCATGAACGTGAGAACACAAAGAAGGAGAGTTTGCAGAAGTGGACTTGGTAACTGCTCCGCTGGAATTGTTTGCGGTTCCGGTCCAGGTTACCCCCCCTACCGTGGTTGTATTTCTATTACTCGTTCCTAAATAATACCATTTTCCGCCGGCATAAAAATAATTATAATAATAATTGTTATAATCATATCGACAATAACGATATATAGTCGCCTCATCAGGATTGCTGTAATTATCACGCACCGTAGTAAAACCATGATGAGAAGTAGTTGCTTCAACCACAGAAGAATTATTTGTGTAACAAGTAATGTCGTGGTTCTTATGGAGGCAAGTTCCAATCGAACAAGAAGTGTGGGAATGCGCCAAACTACAGCACGCAGTGGAATGAGGAGTCTCTATTTTGCCGCAGCTATAGCACGATGCAACATGAACGTGAGCGTCACAAAGATATGTATAGCAGTCATCGGTGTGTGTATGCTCATTCAACTGGCATTGAGAAGCCTTAGAATCTGTAAAAGTAAGGGTATAAACTTTTCTGCTGAAATAAACATTGACAACAGTGGAGCCGTCGCCTTCTACGATGACTTTGCCATCTTGCAAATCGTCACGTTGTGACTCTTTATAAAGAGTCAGTTCTTCGTTATAGGTAAAATGTTGGTAATCTTTCAAGGAAGACGGCGCAGTGGAGTGGTTTGTACCGC
The DNA here is from genome assembly GCA_045612545.1 of Eubacteriales bacterium. GTDB lineage: Bacteria > Bacillota > Clostridia > Oscillospirales > CAG-382 > Coliplasma. The sequence continues at coordinate 96,933 of JAZKZH010000044.1, read as the reverse complement.
TGACAAGACTTGCAGACATAACCGATCCATTGGGAATAATTTTGCCATCAGCATTTTTAGATCCACCGACCAAAACAGTTCCCCAATAGCTATAGTTAGTATCGTTAGCATTTTCCGCCCAGTAAACAACGGTATAAGTAGTCGATGTTGTTACCCAAATTGCTTTATATGAAGAATTATACGGAGGCATTTCTTGGGGCAATTTATCTGCAGCTGCGTCAGTACCTTTCTTATCCCAGCCGTCAAACACGTAACCGGGGCGGACGGGAGTGGGCACAGAGACATAGGTGCCGTGACGGACGTAGATGGTGTTTACACCGTAACCGCCGTTACAATCGAACTCCATGAGGTAGTAGTTACGCTCAAAATAGATCTCGAACACGGTAGAACCATCTGCAGCGATGGTATCGGGCTGGTAGTAGAGAGCGGTAAAGCCTTCAAAGGTGATATTGTCAACACCCTGCTGGGGAGGAAGGCCGGTGGTGCCTTTGCCCGTATAGGGCTTACCGGTGATGGGATTCCCCTTGTCATCCACGCCGGGAACGGTTTTGTCCTCGGAATAGAGGTCATCGTATATATTTTGGAAAAGGTACTGAACTCTGTACGCAACGTCATCGGAAGGCTTATACAAAACCTTATAGGTTTTATCTTCTTTGATTCCGGTGAGTTCGATGGAAACTTGATCGCAAGGGATCAGATTTTCGCCATCGACCAAATAGGGCTTAAAGCCCACTACGGTAGGGTTGGGTACGCTGGTTGTCAGAGAGCTGTTATACACCAAGGTGGCGATATAGGGGTTGAAAGCATCGATTTCCTCAGTGAAATCATAGTTATTTTCGGAGATCTTGATATATTTTACAAGCTTATATTCAATGGTTACAGTAACGAACTCGGGATGGTCGAGGTCATCGTCCCCATCCGCCATGAAGGAGGGATCCTTTTGGGTTTGGGGGGTGATAGAGATAACGGAGGTGTCGGAGGATTCCTTGACCGTTACGGTGACGGGCATGGTGAGGTAGGCATAGTCCTCGGTGTAAGCGCGACAACGAAGCTGTGCGGTGTTGTTTTCACGCAGGAGGTTGCCCAACAGTGCCAAGGTAACGGGAAGCTCCTTGTCGGTGCCGTCATAGATATTGATCCAAACATCGTCCTTTTCGTTGTGCTGGATCTGCCACTGGTAGGTGGCTTCTTCGAAAAGACCCTCGGCAAAGATGGAGATCTTCTCGTGCTCAAAAATATCCAACGTAGAGATCTCTTTTTCCCCATCGGAAACGTAGAGAGTATCGTAATCGTAGATATATCCATCGGGGCCGGGAATTTGGGTTGCGGAGTCATCCGCACCAACAGAAAACACGTTCAGCGGGATAGATGCCGCCAACATCAGCACTGCCATCAAGAAAGGCAGGACACGATTATGAAGTTTTTGGGAAAGCTTTTTCATAGCGACAATCCGTCCTTTCTAAAGCATTACGAGAGGAAGTTGAGGGTAAAGGCAGTTGTCTCATCCTGCGCGGAGACCTGCTGAGCCATGTAGCCATAGAAGGTCATAGTGGCGACAGTTCCGCGAAGAAGTTGATCGCTGACGGTGAGACGTTCTTGGTAGATGATGGGGAGCGAATAATTTTTGACCGTTCCATCAAGAACCTGAGAATAGACGTAGACCCTGCCGCCATGAGGGCCGGTGATGCCAAGATCCGTCCAGCTACTCACAATGGTATAAGATACCTGGTTGGGCAGGTCGGAACAAACCTCCACATAAAGATATGCAGGGATAGCGGTTTTACCGGTGATAAACACCGTGGGATTTTTGAGGACATCCACACCGGGCATGAGGATATATTGGTTTTGGGTAACCTGTTCCCCGGTCAGCAGGTAGGTACCATTGGCTTGCTTAACCGCTTTTGACTCTGTGAGGGTGAAGGTTTCCACCAGATCGGCATGGAAGGTAACGTTCCCGGTGAAGGGGACATCCATGACGTATTTCGCAACGGCTATACAAAGCACGACAGAAAAACAGAAAAGCACAGCAAATAAGAGGGCGATACGACGATTTCTGTTCATATACAATTCCTCCTTTGCGTGCTTTTTTGTGAATTAGTCAATTTGAGTGCAACGAATGGTTGCGGTGAAGGTTAAGGTTTCTTGGTGGGATTCCGTAGATACGTTTTGCGTAAACTTTACGGGATCCATGGTAAAGGTTAGGGTACGCTCTATATCCGTAGAGTCAGAAGCAAGGTTTGCTACCTTGGAGAAGGTGACGGTATTGCCGCTGATCACACCGATATAGCCGGCAAGAGAGACATTTAGGTAATCGGGAACGCTTCCAGCGAAGGTGATGATCAGATCGTAGGTAACCGCTACCTCGGATCTGTTATTGACGGTGAATTTATAGGTGCCGGAGGTAACGCCCTGAGACGCATCCACCGTGACGTCTCCCGACCAGTCGGCTTCTACCTTGAAGGTTGCAACACGGGCAGAATCGTCGCCATTGTTTTTTGAGGTATAGCGGGCGTATAGGCCGGACAGCATAGAGGTGGTAAAGGCCACCATGCAAAGCAGTATCAAAGCAAGACGGAGCAACAGAGGCCCTACGGACGTTTTCTTTTTGGACTTCATCTTGCTCCCTCCTTTTCTTGCATATTATTCTTCGGGGTTTTGGGGCGGGTTTTGCTGTGCTTGGAGGCGGCGGATCTCTTCCTTGATCTGATCCAATTCCTCCATGGATTCCTCTTTTTCCTTGCGGAAGGAACGTTCCATGAGAATAAAAGCCGTTCCGAGAATGAGGATAATTCCCAAGGGCGAACGAACAAAGCTGAGAATCAACCCTACGTAAGGAATGGAAGTGACCACTTCCCCTTTGATGTCTGAAAGCTTGATGGGTTGGTCGGGTGTCGTGTTAGCGTCCCCTTGTGTGATAACAGATTCTCCGTCGATGGAAATGATTCTATGGACGATCAAGGTTCCATAGCTTTGGTACACCACCACATCCCCAACTTGGTAAGAATCTTGGGGGGTCACGACGATCATATCATTTACAGATAGCTCCGGCTCCATACTGCCGGAAAGCACCACAGAGGTGGCGAAGCCCAGCGGCATGGGCATTTTATCTCCGCCCAGGCTGCGGGCGTTCCAGGAATACAACTGGACTCCCAGAAAAGCACCTGCCAGGACGATGATCACAATTCGCAGGATCAAGCGTTTTTTATTGGTTTTCATAATTCCTCGCGGACGGAGCGGCGCTTCTTCCCTGCCAGTACGGCATAAATACCGCCCATACCCAAGAAGGCCAAGATCAGCCAACGGAGAGTGGAAGAATCATCTCCGGTTACAGGCAGATCGCCGCTGCTGTTATCGGGATCAGTGCTTTGCTTGGCGTTGGTTTCGATTTGGATGGTGAGGGTAACCTCTTGCTCCAAGGCAACGTTGCCCAGGAAGGTATCGTATTCGTCATCGCCCTCAAAGGCCCATTCCCACTCGAGAACGTAGGTATGCTGTCTTCCTGCGCCCAAGGTGCTGTCACACATATAGCCGTTAAGGTTTATAACGTCTTCGTAGGAATCAGCAGAGCCTACAGCATAATCGCCTTCGGCAGTGCGGAAACGGACTTTGATAGGAATTTCACATTGAGAAAAGCCCCAGAAGGCGGAAAGATCCAAGGAATACTCCAAAGCAAACTCACCGGGATTATCCAAAGTGAAGGAGTAAGAGCCGTAGGTCCCGGGGGCGACCACTTTGGTATCGCCGCCGTCTACGGTGATCTTGCCTTCCCCATTTTCGTAGGAAATATTGAACAGCTCCACATTGGTGAGTCCATTCCAAACAGCGTCGCCGCTTTCATACTCCAAGCCGGGGCGAGAGGTATCAAGGGGACGGAACGCCATCAACGCAGCGGGCACCTTTGGAAGCACAGCGGTATTTTCCGGGAAAATAAATTGACCGTCCTCGCCTACGTACCCTTTGCGCACGGTGGTGCGTGCATCGGAATACATCAGAGAAAAGACATTGGAAGCGGGCTTTTCGGTGAAGAAAATCAAGCGGCTGCCCAACATGACAAGGGCACAAGCCTCAAAAAGAAGCAACAACGCCAAAAGAACGCCGAAAACGCTACTATTTTTTTTCTTTAAGCTTTTATATTCGTTCACAGACGTGTTACCTCCTATTTTATTAGATAGGACTCTATTCCCTTTGGAGACTTCCGTTGCGATAAGGAACGGGAGCTTGCAAAGAAAAGAGAGGGTATACGGGAAATCTTCCCCGACCCTGCCACGTTGGATCGGGGAAGATAAAAGGGTAAAAAATTAGTCGATCTGGGTAACGGTGGTGGTGCAGGTAAAAGAAATGGTAGGAGCAACTGCGAGATTGCCCAGCGCGGTATCCTTCACATCATCACCAGCGAAAGACCATGCCCAAGCGCCGCTAACGCTTCTTGCAAGATTGGTGTTGGCAGCAACTTCGCTTGCAGACAATGCCTCAAATGCAGCTTCAACAGCATCTTCGAGATCAGCAACGGAATTGATGGTAGAACCGTCAATCTTATATTCAGTACCGCCTACAGTGAAAACCAGAGGACAGTATTCAACGCCACCGATTTCCCAGCCGGTAAGCTCAAGTTCTACCTCAACAACGATGTTCACTGCAACCTCAGGAGTACCGGTAACAGAGATGCTACCCATATTGCCCTTGGTACCAGGAGCGAGAAGATCATCGCTATTGGAAGAAACGACAGTATTAAAAGTGACAGTATCGCCGTCATATGCCTTTGCAAAAGATTCGCCTTCAACATCAACGGTTACGCCCCACTTTGCAACGCGAGCACTGTCCTGAGCAGTGTCAGAAGTTACGTACTTTGCGAAGGTGCCGCTGATAGCACAGGTGGACATGAGAACTGCGATCAAAAGGACAGATGCAAGTCTCATCATAGTGTTTTTCTTCATGTGTTTTTCTCCTTTTCATATTTGGGCTGTTCGCCCAGAATTATTTATCCCTCGCGGGAGAACATTGCCGGGCATACGCTTTTGGCTTTTGCCCATCGCGGAGAATGCCGCGGCATTGTGTATATTCACCCTCAGCGTGGCTTTTGAGGGATAAATAACAAGTTAGTTGGAGCGGATAACTATTCCGCAGAGGTATCATCAGCGGAGGGCTCCGGAGGAGTATCCTCGGGCGATGACGTGGTGGGCGCATTTGCCTGGTTTGCAGCCTGCTGAGCCGCCTGCTGGGCACGGAGAGCTTCCAGCTCTGCAAGGAGAGCTTTGGTGTCCTCTTGGTTTTCCTTATCCAGCTTACGGCGACGAATCACCTCGTAGGCAACAAAGATACCGATGGGAAGAACAATGCACACAATCAAGCCGGGAGTTGTCTGGAGGAACATGGCCACACTGCCTGCGCCGGCAACGCGGAACTTATAGATGCCTACAAGATTTTCTGCAGGAACGGGCAAAGCATCGGGAGTGTTGTTGTTAGTACCTTGGGTACGGAAAGAAAGTGCGCCATCCTTATTCAGGATCTCGATAACTTTATGGGTTACCACACTGGTACCGTTGCCCTCCGGATCAAAGAAGGAGATAACGTCCCCCACCTTGATGGTGGAAGCGTCAACCGATTGGCAGATAATCAAGTCGCCACTTTCGATCTCGGGATACATAGAATCCGTAAGAACGAACAGAGGAGAATAACCTCCAATGCCGGGAACCTCATCCACGTTGACAAAGCTCTTGACAATCAAGGTGATGTTGACGAGCAAAATGGGAATCAAAATCGCACACAAAACCGCACCAACAATGGTAAGAAGCTTATGCTTGTTAAAGCCTTTCTTATTTTCTTGAGCCATAGCCTCGACCTCTTTTCCGTAGGAATCAGTTTCCTTTAGTAGGCGAAAATACATTCTCGCGCTTTTTTAAAAATATTTATCCACAATATTCAAATTTACTATATCACAATTTTCAAAGAAAATCAATATAATAATAAAAAAAATTTGGATTTCATACCTATTTTTTGAAAAATATTCTTCCTGAAATTGCATTTTCTTTCTTCAAACGGCAAGAAAATTGCAAATTTTTGAATATAGCGAAGTTTTATGACTCATTGCAGTTGAATGCACAGCAAAAAACGACCTGACGCAAAATCGATAAGTTGGATAAACCCTTTCGGGTTTATTTGGTCTGATGTGACAATCTTTGGCTTCGCCAAAGCGATTTGAACTTGCGGTTTTGCTCACAACGTTCGCAAAAGCAGCGAGTTGAGTAATCCCGGCTCACAAATAGAAATAAACCCGCGGGGCTTTAGCCCTGCGGGTTTATTTGGTCTGAGTGACAAGATTTGAACTTGCGGCCTCTACCACCCCAAGGTAGCGCGCTACCATCTGCGCCACACCCAGATCAAAAGGGGGTTCAAGCTGTCTCGTTCGGACAACAGCGCTATTATAGCACAAAGTTTTGGTTCTGTCAACCCCTTTTTTCACTTTTTTCATTATTTTTTTCATGCAATCAAATTAGACAAATAGTTGTGATTTTGAGCGTTTTTTGCGATTGTTTTTCACTTGACAGAGACCAACATACTATGCTATACTGAATCGGCATTGAAATCATGTAAAGAAGGTAAAAAAGATGCATAAGCTTTTGGTTTTTGATCTGGATGGGACTTTAGCACCCCTCGGAAAGGGCGCACTGCCGACGACAATAGAAAAATTGAAGCAGTTGGAGGCCAGGGGGCATCGAATCGCACTTTGTTCCGGCAAGCCCACTTACTACCTTTGTGGAATTTTGCGACAGTGGGAATTGGAAAGCCCCGTTATGATCGGAGAAAACGGCGCCGCCATACAGTTTGGCGTGGCTCTTCCTCCTGACCGTTTTGAGATCTTTCCCTTTAGCGAGTTGGCGAAAAGCCAATTGAAGCTCCTCCGTAAGCGAATAGACAACTCATGGAAGGGCAAGCTTTGGTATCAGCCCAACGAGGTAGCTTTGACACCGTTCCCCTATGAAGAAGCTTGTTTTGATTGTATCCAGGGGATTCTCGATCAACATCCCGAGGATCTTTCGGAGCTTGCAGTCTACCGCAACGGAGATTCTTTTGATATTCTTCCCAAGACCATCAGCAAAAGAGAGGGCGTGGCATATCTCGCTTCCTTGCTTGGCTTGACTCAAAAGGATGTGATCGTAGTTGGAGACGGTGTAAACGATATTCCCATGTTTGCATACGCAGATCTTTCTCTCGGCATTGGAGAACGACTCAAGGAACACGCAACTCATTGCTTTGACACGGTGGGAGAAGCATTGGATTACATTTTGAATAACGACTAAAAGAAGATCCATCCCGATATCGCGGATGGATCTTTTACTTGCTTTCACATTTTACCTCCGCCTATCATAGTACTGAAAAAAGGAGGAGCGTAGAATGCTTTATGAATTGTTTTCGGAGTGTTTGCAGATTCCGTATCAAAAAACGGGCGTTTCCGCAAATTATGCGTTCAAGCGTAAGAAGGATACCTTATGTATATTCTTCGAAAAATCCGACGGGAAGAACGATTGGTATCGCAATTTGGACTTCCCTGCCAAGCCCTATAGACGCATGGGAAAAACCTTATGGTTGGCTCACAGAGGTTTTCTGAAGACATGGAAGGAGCTGGAAGGGCGCATTGCTCCCGCAATAATGGATCAAACCGTAAAGAAGATCGTGATCACAGGGTATTCCCACGGAGCCGCCATGGCTGTATTTTGCCATGAGTACGCCTGGTTTCATCGCCCGGAGCTGAGAAATGATCTGCACGGTTTTGGCTTCGGATGCCCCAGAGTGTTTTGGGGAATCCCGGCCGGTTGCTTTACAAAACGGTGGGAAAACTTTACTGTGATCCGAAACATAAACGATATCGTTACCCACGTGCCGCCCGCATTCTTGGGATACTCCCATGTGGGGACGGTTCTTGAGGTCGGCAGCAAGGGACGGTATACCTCGATTGAAGCGCACTACGAGGAAAACATCTTGGCTGCGCTTGCGGAGTTTGAGGTTCAGCGGAAAACCTCGATGGAAACTGCCTTCGCAAGAGGATCATCGGAAACAAAGACGAATTCGTTGTCGCCCGCTACCAATGAGATCTCACGATAATCGGAAACGGTGCCGCCCTCAGTGCCGCCGACGATGAAGGCATCTGCATTCTTGGTATTGATGAGCAAGCCAATATTGGTTTGTACCAAGGGTGAGGTGTCAGAAAGGAAGGTCACACGGAGGATCGCTTTTCTGGCTCTACCGGAATAAATCTTGGCTTTATTATCTTCTACGGAGGCGGTGTAAAGCGGATCTGCGCCTACACAAGCTTCTTTAAGATCGCGCTTTCCGTATCCTTCTCTCTGTGCCATATAAGAAAGGCTGTCAATCGCAAAATTGATCAAATTCACAGCGCACTTCTGAAGCTCTCCACGAGTAAGAGAGCCATCCGCCAAGGAAGAGGAAAGATTGTCCTTGCGAGTGATGGCATCCGGTGTTACCATGTAGACATCGTTCATGGCGTGAACCATGGCGGCAAGGTTGGTGTCACAAGCGGTGCCATCCAGATTGCTCACCTTTGCCCACCAATCGGTCATCACAAAGCCATCAAAGCCGAAATCATTGCGTAACAAACGTACGGTAAGGTCATAATTGGAGGCCGCCCATCTACCGTTGACCCGGTTATAAGAGGTCATAACAGAACGAATGCCGCTTTCTTTTACGCAGATCTCAAAAGGTTTTGCATAAATTTCACGAACAGCGCGTTCGCTGAGGATAGAATCCTCCTCGTGTCTGTTCAGCTCCTGGCTATTTGCAAGGAAGTGCTTCACTGCACCACTGACACCGGCATCATCCAAACCATTGCAAACCGCGGCAGCCATTCTTCCGGCAAGAAGGGGGTCTTCCGAGAAATATTCAAAGTTACGGCCGCAAAGGGGGTCGCGATGAATGTTGGTGCCAGGGCCCAAAAGAATATCTACGTGATAGGAAGCCAGTTCACAACCGCAGAACTCATACATAGCACGGACAAGCTCTGTATTCCAGGTTGCCGCAAGACAAGTTGCAGCAGGATAGCAAATACATTTTGCGTCACTTACCATTCGAATACCGGAAGGGCCGTCCGTGCAGCAAAGGGTGGGAAGCCCCATTTCCTTTAAGGAAGGAGTTACACCAACAAATGCTGCCGCTGTACCGGGGGTTACCTTGGGGCTGCTCATACCCTCGGCGCGGACGATGTGGATCAGATCTTCATCGGAAAGTCGAGACACGAGTTCTTCCACAGTGATCTTACCGGCCAAGACATCGGCAAGGGTCATGCCATCCTTGGGCAAACGAGGCAGTTCTGCGGGAATAGGTTCCTCGTTCTGCACGCGAGTGGGAACAGGAAGGTATACGGCATTCCCCTCTTGATTCACCAAGCGGTCAAAAGGCGTGACGGGAGCCAAAGCGCTTTCGTGACGGGAAAGAATCAAATCCTCTTCCAGATAGAAGGAAGATACCTCGGTGTTACCGAGCAGGATGGTATATGCGCCTTTTTGAAGAACCCAAGCATATTGACCATCGTCATAGGAAGCGAAGTTTTCGTAAGAGAAGTTCAGTTGCAGGTCTTCTGCTTCACCGGGGTTCAAAAGATTGGTTTTTGCAAAGGCAACCAGAACCTTGGCAGGAGTTCCGAGTTTTCCGCAAGGCGTGGCTACATAGCATTGCGCGACCTCTTTGCCGGCAACCTCACCTATGTTGGTAACAGAAACCTCTAAGGAGAAGGCACCGTCAGCAAGAGAAATAGAGCCTGGCTTGGTCTCAAATTCGGTATAGGACAAGCCATAGCCAAAGGGATACAGAACCTTTTCGGGGGCGAAGGTATCGAAATAGCGATAGCCTACATAGATATCCTCTTGGTAAATATTGTGATCGCTGTCACCAAAATTTTTGCAAGCGGGATAATCTTCCCGGGTATATGCAATGGTATCGGGGAGCTTACCGGACGGATTGACTTCGCCCATCAGCACCTTGGCGGCTGCAAGACCACCCATCATGCCGCCCTGCCAAAGAAGGAGGATAGCATCGGGTCCGACCTCGTTCAGCTCCGCAAATTCGATAACACCACAAACGTTTAACAGAACAACCAAGCGAGAGAATTTTGCACGCAGGAGCGTAAGGTTGGTAAGTTCGGTTTCCGTGAGACGGAACTCGCCTCTCCCCTCTCCCAAATCACGGCATTCGCCCGCGGTACGGGTGATGACCACCAACGCTATCTCATTACGAGACGCCGCAGAGGACACAAACTCCTCAGTCAAGAGAGGCTCCTCCTGAGAAGCGGGATGGGACCACTGTCCACGGCCGTCATAAGGATGCTCCGCAACATAGGTATCGTAAAACGCTTCTACTTCTCGATCGAGGGGCAATTCCAGGGAAGCCAAGGAAGCAAAGATATTCGTCATATCTGTGGGATGCACTCTGCCACCCGAGCCTGTTCCGAGATGGAGATATTCCTTTTGCATTCTTCCAAAGAAAGCAACCGATGTATTTTTGGACAGCGGCAATGTATTGCCTTGGTTTTTCAAAAGAACAATGCCTTCCTCCGCGCCCTGCAAGGAAGCGAGCGTGGCAGCTTGATAATCCAATTTCTTTTCGCCGGTCAGATAAGAAAACGCATTTTGGGTATTCATGGTTTTGCCTCCCGTAGATTTTAGAGATATTTGTATTTTAGCAGAAAGTCTTCCTTTCGTCAATAGCAAAACAAAATAATCATATAAGAGAAAAGGGACATCCAAGGAAGTCCCTTTTTCAGTTAATCGTTATCCAGTTCAGAAAGGTGCAGACAATCGATCAGCCCCGTGATGTAACCGATCTCGTCCAGAAACTTATCCGTTAGCATAGCGGGATCTGTTTTGGAATCAAGCTCAAAAAGATCCTTCCCGGTATTGATGACAATATGCACCTTACCGCTTTGGGTAAACCGAAGGTAAGATACTCCCATACCATGACGATCCATCCGCATGATATATTCCATCATGTGAGGTGTCAGTACATAGAAGGCATCATGTTGACTTTGAGAAACGATGAGGAATTTTTTGTTAAATTCCACGTTTTCCGTTTCGATCACATTGCCGCCATGGTTAAGTTTATCCGCAAAGCGGAAGGAGAAAGCGTTGCGCTCCTGCAAGAGCACCCCCGATGAAATAGGTTTGCCAAAATCACACACCAACCATATACCTTGGAAAACCGTAACGTACTGGGTATTCTTTCCGTTGGAGCGGCGATCGATCAATTCGATATCGGAAAATTGCAGTTCCATTCCCCGATAGGTGGCACGGACATGATCACTGCCTTCGATACGATCCACATCAAAGGGAAACCGCATTGCGGAAAGCTCCATAACATAATCCGGAAGACGACCGAAGGGTTGATATTCAACACGATCAAAAACTTTGGAAAGTGCGCTTCGTACCAGGGGCGCGCCAAAGCGCTCCTTCATTTTCTTCTTTAAAGTTACAAGTAAAAAGGCGGATAACGCAATGAACGGCAAGCCAAAGAAGGACAAAGGAATCAACGCAAAAACAATCCCTGCAAGAAACAGGATGATTCCAACTGCAAAAAGGCTTTGGTAAATAAGCTTTTTCTTGCGTAACCGATTTATTTCCTCATATAAATATGCGTGTTGATCATTCATAAGGCGTTAAAAAGACATCTTTACGTCTTCGCGCTTGAAGGGTTCTGCTTCAAAGAATTCCTCGGGTGCATACCCCTTTGCCAAGATGGAAGCAGGAAATTTCACAATAGCAGTGTTGTAGTGAGACACATTGCTGTTATAAACACGTCTTGCCGCCTGCAAATGCTCCTCGGCATCAATAATGGCCTTTTGCAAACGGGCAAACACCTCACTGGAGCGAAGCTCGGGATAAGCCTCTGCTGTGAAATTGATCTGCTTTGCAATCTCGTCCATCTGACGTGCGGCACCGTTCAGTTCCTGAACAGACATTCCTTTGCGAAGCTTAATAACCTCAGCGAAAATTTCTTTCTCGTGCTTAGCGTAGCCTTTTGTAACATCCAAAAGCTTGGTAAGCAAATCATACCGCTTTGTCAGTGCAACCTCAATGCCGGAACGCGCCTCGTCAATCTTGACCTTGGCGACCTTGAAGCCGTTGGTGGTGGCGATTGCCCAAACAATGATCAATAACAAAATGACAACTGCAATGATTCCAATACCCATTATAGATTCCTCCTATTTAATTGGTTCGATACATTTTACCATAAAAAAGAATATTTGTAAAGATGATTATTAAAAACATTTTCCATTGACAAAAAGGTTGCACGATGATATACTGTCAATATTGAAGGGAGGGATGGTATGAAACGCATTTTAGTCTTTTTGCTTTGCACAACAATGATATTGGCTTTGTATCTTCCTCTTACGGTTTCCGCAGAAGATCGTAGCGTTCGGCCGCCCTGCTTGTGGGAAAAGAGTGGAAATAAACTTCAAAACCTCTCACTGCTTTATAGTGAATCCATTCGGTTTTTAACATACGCCTTTGAGGGTATCGATCACGTAACCTACGGAAAAACAAGTTCTTTGGCGCAATCCCTTGCAGAGTCCTATCAATTGCAGGAAATTCTGAAAGACGCTATGTCAAAAGGCTTAACGGAGTCCAACGGCGCCGTTTCCTTCTATGACGGAAGTGACTTGGAATATTCTATCGGGAAATGCATTTATAAAATGCGCTTTGATACCGTGAAGAGAAAGCCTGTTGCAATTTTTGTACTGACGGATACCTACGATTTCACGGAAATTCGTACCGGGGACTCTATCTCCAATATGTTGAACAATCTCGGTTATGAATTGCAAAAGAACGGATCCATCAAGGCTTATACATGGATGGTAAAGGTGGTTATTCCGCTGGAGGGAACTGTATGATCAAAACCTTACTTTGGGATGTTGACGGCACCCTTTTGGATTTTGTGGCAGCCGAAAGATACGGCATGAACAAATGTCTTGCAGAAATCGGCGTTACAATGACCGATGAAATGCTGGCAAACTATTCCGCCATTAACCGCTCCTGGTGGGGCAAGCACGAGAAGGGATTAGCGACCCGAGAAGAGATCTTCGAAGGCAGGCTGAGAGACTTCTTTGAAAAATACAACATCGCATACACTGATTACGAGCATTTCAATCGTCAGTATCAAATCGCACTTGGGGAGGAGGTCTTCCCCATGGATGATTGTCTTACGTTGCTGAAAGAGCTTAGGAAGTCTTACAAGCAGTATATGGTCACCAACGGAAGTCTTGTTGCCCAGGAATTAAAGCTTGCCAAAAGCGGAATCGATCAGCTTGCGGACGGCATCTTTATTTCTGAGGTTGTTGGTGTCCAAAAGCCGGAGAAAGCTTTCTTTGACCACGTTCAACAGGCTACGGGATATCTGCCCGAGGAAACGTTGATTATCGGCGACTCTCTTACTTCGGACATCAAGGGCGGAAACAATGCAGGCATTATGACTTGCTGGTATAACCGCAAAGGCGGCGCTCCATACTGTGAGATTTCCATCAATTATCAAATCAGCAATCTTTGGGAGCTTACGAAAATACTTTCCAAATAGATAAAACGGCCGTCTTCCGCAAGGTTGACAGCCGTATTTTTATATCTTTTCGATCTTGATTTTTCGGTATTCTGAAGCGGCTTTTCTGCAAAGCTCCGGCATTTGAGAATCCTCGGAGAAATATAGGGTGTACACCTGCAAGGAAGGAGCGTTGTTATGGCGGTATCTTCTGCCATCAGTTCGATAATTGCTGCCGCCGGGCATAGATTCGGGAGGGCGTGTAAAGGTCTGCGAGAAGGAAAAGATTCTGCGTTCAACGGGTTCTCCTCTGCGAACGTGTTTGCGGTTCAGCTTATACAGCTCGTCTTCGGCTTTGGAATTTGAAGACGTGGGTGCGTCCGACAGAAAATACTTCGATGTGGCACGAACAACGCCTTCTCCGTATTCCAGCATGGTGAGTTCGTCAAAAGACCAAGAATAAAGACAAGAACAATAAAATCCGTCGCAGCGGTACATGGCGTGGGTAGTCACCACAAAATACACTGCGGGGTAATCCCCGAAAATAGCACTGCAAAACAGATTCTTGAAAAGCAACACGATATGGATCAGAACATTGATTATCAAAAGAGGCACAAAAAGGACCTCTACGATACGGTATTTGAAGAGCGAAAACAAGAGCAAGGAGAAAAGAATCATCGAAAAAAATCGAAAGAAAACATTCTTCAAAACTCCGCCCGTTTTAGAGCCTATGTGTTGGAGTTCGACGCCGAGGATCTTTTCATCTTTATATCCGCGTGAAATGATATAGTCTGTCAGTTCTGATTCCAATCTCTCGAGTTGCTCGTCCATTCCAAACTCCTTTTATCCATCGAATCGTTTTCGGATATAATTTTGACGTTTTTATTCTTCTTAGCAGCCCGGGCAAAGGCATCACGCATTTTGGTTTCCGGCCCGCAGGTAAAACGCAGAAACAAATACCTTGTACCGTCGGAAAGCTGGCTGTATGCGTAGGCTTCCTTGGTGGCAGGTCTGATGAAATATCGCGTCATGGAGAAATGCTGAAATTTGATAGGCTTCCCTTTCATATAGGAAAACATATTTTGCCAGTCGTGCTTGGTGATCTTTTCCGCAGTAAAACCAACCTCGTTTTGCTGATGAGTAGAGGTCACCGTTACGGTAGTACCGTTGAACTCCACGTGGGAGATCTCGGAATAGGTCCAGGAAAATACGTCTGCCGCAAGAGCGCCTACACACAGATAAACAGCGCGGTCGGTGATCACAAGATAACGGCGGTTCAGGATCAGCATGGGCAAATAGATCGAAGGAATAACGATTGCGATAATGCCCACCATGGGCAAATAGATGTACATGGGCATTACCCAGTACAGCATAAAGAAAACCAGCGCAAATGCTGCTATGAGAACGATATCGCCGGCATAGTCGGAAGCGCGGTTTTGCTTTTTCTCCACGGAAAGGATCTTTTCATCGGGAGTGCCCGTTTGGAGAATAAAATCAGATAATTGATCAACAATGGAACGTTTCATTGATTTCTCCTTGACAGTCGTTTGATAGTTTCTTGCATATCATAGCACATTAAATAGAATTTGTCAAGAGAAAAAACGGCGAGGGAGTTACTCCCCCGCCGTCCTTTTGCGGATCAAATCAATACATACCGCCGCCCATGCCCTGGCTCATTGCAGCGTTTGCTGCAGCCTCGGCTGCGGGGTCTTTTTTGTCGGCAACCAATGCCTCGGTGGTGAGAACCATGGAGGAAACGGAAGCCGCATTCTGCAGTGCGCTTCTGGTCACCTTGGTAGGATCCACGATGCCAGCCTCGATCATGTCAACGTACTTCTCGTTATATGCATCAAAGCCTACGCCTGCCTTACGGTTCTTCACGCCGTCAACGATAACACTGCCCTCAAAGCCTGCGTTCTCTGCAATCTGACGCACGGGCTCCTCCAGAGCGCGGAGAACGATCTTCACGCCGGTCTGCTCGTCGCCGGAGGTTGCGGATACCAGCTTCTTCACTGCGGGAATGCAGTCGATGAGTGCGGTACCACCGCCTGCTACGATGCCCTCTTCCACAGCGGCACGAGTAGCGTTGAGTGCGTCCTCGATGCGGAGCTTCTTCTCCTTCATTTCAGTCTCGGTTGCGGCGCCAACCTTGATAACAGCAACACCGCCGGAAAGCTTAGCAAGACGCTCGTGAAGCTTTTCCTTATCGAAATCGGAGGTGGAAACCTCGATAGAAGCCTTGATCTGGCCGATTCTGCCTTTGATCTCTGCGGGATCGCCTGCACCACCAACGATGATGGTGTTCTCCTTGGTAACCTTAACCTGACGAGCATTACCCAGCATATCGATGGTCGCTTCCTTCAGCTCAAAGCCCAGCTCGGAGGAGATCACCTGGCCACCGGTAAGGATGGCGATGTCCTTCAGCATATCCTTACGTCTGTCGCCAAAGCCGGGAGCTTTCACTGCAACGCAGGTGAAGGTGCCGCGGAGCTTGTTAACGATCAAGGTGGAGAGAGCCTCACCCTCGATGTCCTCGGCGATGATGACCAGCTTTCTGCCGCTCTGAACAACTTGCTCAAGCACGGGCAGAAGCTCCTGGATGTTGGAAATCTTCTTATCGGTGATGAGGATGGTAGCATCGTCGATAACTGCTTCCATCTTGTCGGTATCAGTTACCATGTAGGGGGTGATATAACCGCGGTCGAACTGCATACCCTCAACTACTTCGCAATAGGTTTCTGCAGTCTTGGACTCCTCAACGGTAATAACACCGTCTGCGGTTACCTTATCCATAGCGTCTGCGATCAGTCTGCCTACCTTTTCATCTGCAGAAGAAACAGTACCTACGCGAGCGATATCATCGGTGCCGTTTACAGGCTTGGAGGAAGCGATCAGAGCTTCAACAGCGGCATCAACAGCCTTGGAGATACCCTTCTTGATGATCATGGGGTTTGCGCCTGCGGCAACGTTCTTCATGCCCTCGCGGATGAAAGCCTGAGCAAGAAGAGTTGCGGTGGTGGTACCGTCGCCTGCGGCATCGTTGGTCTTGCTTGCAACCTCACGAACAAGAGCCGCGCCCATATTTTCGAATGCGTCGTCCAGCTCAATCTCCTTGGCGATGGTAACACCATCGTTGGTGATCAGCGGAGAGCCGAATTTCTTATCCAGAACTACATTTCTACCCTTAGGACCAAGGGTGATCTTTACGGTATTAGCAAGCTTATCCACGCCGCGCATCAAGGCTTCGCGTGCTTCGTTGCCATGTCTGATTTCTTTTGCCATGATAGATTACCTCCAAAAATTACTCAACAATAGCAAGGATATCGCTCTGACGGACAACGATAAGCTCTTCTCCGTCCAGCTTGATCTCAGTACCGGAATATTTGCTGCAGATGACCTTGTCACCCTTCTTCACCATCATGGTGATCTCCTTGCCGTCGACGTTACCGCCGGGGCCAACCTCCAGAACTTCAGCTACCTGGGGCTTTTCTTTTGCAGCACCGGTAAGAATGATACCGCCGCGGGTAGTTTCCTCCGCTTCCAGCATCTTGATAACAACGCGGTCTGCCAAGGGTTTCAGTTTCATAATAGAACCTCCTCATTGATATGAAAAAGATGATAAACTTTTTTGGCAAAATAAGGTAACTTACTTTGCTTGGTATATTTTATCCCAGCTTCGTGAACAATAAAAGGGATAATTGTGAACAAATTGTAAATTGCTGGCACTCTCGTGGTGCAAGTGCTAAAATCAATTCTGCATACGGATATTTTAATGAATCGAAGGGGAAATTTTCAAAGTATCATTTGAAAAACTGATAAAATCCGCAACGAATCATACCGTTGTAAAGCTTGCGTACTTTGTTTGCTTTTCTGCCAAAGAACTGTTCAAATTTCTCATCGGAGGATATGATGTACAGCTGCCAAGTTGGAATTGCCTTCTGAAAGGCCTTCCCCATAGCGTACGCAAGATCACGAGCCTGCTGTAAATCAAGAAGTCTTTCTCCGTAAGGCGGGTTGGTAACGATGGTACCTCTCGCGCCCTCTTCCGGAGAACGGAAGGAACGAACATCCGCAACACGGAACACAATACGATCCTCTACACCTGCGCGACGGGCGTTTTCTTTGGCTATGGCAACACACATGGGGTCGATATCATATGCGTAGATCTTAGATTCCCAAGGGCGGATCTCGCTACGTGCCTTTTCGCGTTCATCTTTCCAAGCGGAAGGAGATAGCATAGAGAACTTCTCCGCAGCAAAGGAACGATTCAAGCCCGGAGCAATATTTCCGCTGAGAAGTGCCGCTTCGATGGCGATGGTTCCCGACCCGCAAAGCGGATCCACCAATAGAACATTCTCGCGAGGACGGGACATTTTCACCATTCCTGCCGCCAGGGTTTCTCTCAAAGGTGCGGCATTGGAAACCGGACGGTAGCCCCGCTTGTGAAGCGTGGTACCCGTGGTATCGATCATCAGATGTACCTCGTCTTTCAAAATAAAAAACTCGATCTGATACAAATTACCGCTTTCAGGAAGGCGGGCGATGTGATAGACAGAAGCAAGCCTGTCCACAACCGCCTTTTTTGTTATCTTTTGACAATCCGGTATGGAATACAAAGCAGAGCGAACGGAGTGTCCTTTTACAGGGAAGGCTCCCTCCTTGCCCACATAGTCCTCCCAAGGAATGGCCTTTGTTCCTTGATACAAATCCTCAAAGGTAGTGGCGCGGAAACGGGAAAGAAGAATCATCACCCGCTCCGCATAGCGCAAACGGATGTTACAAACAGCAATGGCAGATTCCGGTGCAGAAAAGATAACTCTTCCATCAATGGTTTCTACCCGTTGATAACCGAGGGCATCAATCTCTTCGCCTAAAACCTTTTCCAGCCCAAAAAGGCAGGTTGCTACAAATTGAATCATAAAAAAATTCCTTTGCTTTATACAAGATAGTTGCTTGAAAAAAACGGGGTACACCCGTTCGTTTCGTTGTCCGATTTATTTCCTGCGTGACCGTTGGCGGCGCAACGCATTCAATTTTTCATCACTGACCGTTTTGAACTGCTCCAGCATACCCTCAAAATCCTCCGGAGTGCGAGGTAACTTGAAGAGCATAGGCTGGGACTCTTTATTGGTTTTTAAAGTCAATGAAACTCTGCCTTTTTCATCTACGGAAAGAATTCTAGGTTGAACATCCTGGCCAACGGAAAGAAAATCTCCCACCTCGGAAACATAGGAATCCGATACTTGAGAAATATGGATCAAGCCATTTGTGCCGTCTTCCAATTTTACAAACGCACCATAATGAGTGATCCCGATGACCTTACCTTTGCACGTCCTGCCTGCCTCCGCCTGCATGGACAGCCCCCTTCCCCTTCCGGGTATTATATCATTCAGCTACGTCGTTATAGAATAGGATCTCATTGGGATAACGATACCCCAATTTTTCGCGCGCATAACGCTCAATGTAAGCCGCATTGGTCTCTTCGGACAAGCGGTACTTCGTTTCTTCTATGTCGTCCTGCAAATCTGCAATATCAGTTTCCAGCTTGGCTCGCTCGCGACGGAGGGTATTGAGGTTGATCTGCATATTGATCACAGAAATAAACAAAACTACAAGGATTCCGCCCAAAGCAAATTTAACCGCCAGACTTGTTCTTTGACGTTGCATTACCTGATCTCCTTTTGAATAATCGTCCGACACCGAAGCCGCAACGGCCACGGTATACAATAAAAACAGTGCATATTTTTGTGCGTATATAACACTTAACAACTTGAATGGGCGGATGCAACAATCGAGAAAGGAGCATCCAGCCTCTGCGAAACACTCTGCCCAGAGTAAAATACCAAATCAAAAATCCAAGGATCATACCCGGAAAAGCGAAAAAACGCATCCTGCCGAAGGAAAGATTAAAGAACAACAGCATCATGCCTGCGGAGCAGATCATTGTGAAGAGAAGATCTTCAAAAAAGATCAACCACATAGCACGGGGATGAAACCGATGAAGCAAACGAAAAAACTCATACACAAAGCCCAGAAAGCAACCTAAGATCAAGGACCACAGAGCAAGAAGGCTATGGGAAAGATAATCAACACTCATGAGCCGAAAAGCTTGCCCAATCCTTTCTTTCGAGGTTTGGTATTATCTAAATATACAATTGCTTCAACCAATCCGCATATAGCAACTTCTCCGTTTTCCAAAGAAAGACTGCTGACGGACAGCTCACTTCCACTAACATTTAAAATCATGTCCCCAACGGACATACTCACTTCAATCTCATCGAAGCTTAGAACTTCACTGACACCGGTGATCTTCAAAACACGGCGATCCAACAGAGATACGACGTGGGTAGAGGGTTGTGTGTTCATAGGCAAAAACCTTTCTCACTTTGAAATGATCCTACAGTTTCAGCATATGAAAACGTTTTTTGATTTATGACAGGATCTCATACATCTCGGAGGCATCTGCTTTGGCAACATGTTCACTGATGGCCAAAACTCTTAAACGAGTGGTGCGGTTGCCGAAGGTGATCTCCAAAATATCCCCAACCTTCACATCATAGGAAGCCTTTGCGCGACGTCCGTTGGCAAGAACCAGGGATTCATCACAAGCCTCATTTGCCACGGTGCGACGCTTTATGATACGGGAAACTTTTAAAAATTTATCTAAACGCATACTCTCAAATAAAAGACATATTACCGGGTGAGTGTTCACCCGGTAATACCTTGGTCAAACGAAAAAT
The DNA here is from genome assembly GCA_045612545.1 of Eubacteriales bacterium. Taxonomy (GTDB): domain Bacteria; phylum Bacillota; class Clostridia; order Oscillospirales; family CAG-382; genus Coliplasma. The sequence goes on along the minus strand of JAZKZH010000044.1, from coordinate 76,660 downwards.
CAGTCTTTTGCAACTGCATCCTTCAAGCACTTGCCGGGAACGAAGGAAGGAAGCTTGGTGCCCTTAATGGTGATAGCCTGGTTGGTTCTGGGGTTACGGCCGCTACGCTCTGCGCGCTCCTTCACCTTAAAGGTGCCAAAGCCTGCAATCTGAACCTTGCCGCCGGTCGCCAGCTCATCTTCGATAGCAGAGAATACAGCGTTAACTGCAGCTTCTGCTTCTTTCTTCTTGAGACCGGTGTTGGAGGCTACGATTTCGATCAAAGTGGTTTTCGTCATAATTGATTACTCCTTTACAAAAATGATAAGTCTTGAGTGTATTATATCACACGATTCTGCATTTTGCAAGAGTTTTTTAGAATATTTCCACAAATTTATGGAATTTTCGTCACTATGTAACACTATTTTTTGCATTTTCCCAATAGAGCAATAAGTTTTCTCTGCTGTTTTCGTTGATGTTCATGCCCGCTTTAAGGCTTTGTTCTTCCACGGAAGCAAATCTGCGAAGATACTTCTCGCAAGCCTTGGTCAACGCAAGCTCCGGATCAATGCCGTACAAACGCGCGGCATTTACAGTGGAAAGAAGCAAATCTCCGAATTCTTCCTCCACATGGTCAAGATCACCGGAAGCAATGGCTTCTTTGACCTCAAGAAGCTCATCATTTACTTTGGAGAGGGATTCCTCCGGCTCCAGATCAAAGCCAAACTTACGAGACTTCTTCCCAAGCTTATCTGCCCGCATAAGCGCCGGGAGAGTACGAGGGATAGCCTGCAGGGTTTGGGTAGCAGTGGTAAAGCTGTGAGAATTTGCTTTGATGTCCTCCCAATCCTTCAACGGTTTACCTTGTCTATCGAAAACACGGTCTCCGAAAACGTGGGGGTGGCGAAGGATCATTTTGCGGCAGATCTCGTCGCAAACCTCCTCCAAATCAAACCATCCGTCTTCTTCTGCGATGCGGGAATGAAACACTACTTGAAACAAAACGTCCCCCAATTCCTCGCGCATACCAAAAAGATCTTTGTTATCGATGGTTTCTACCGTCTCGTAAACTTCCTCCAAAAAATTCATCCGAATGCTTTCGTGGGTCTGCTCCTTATCCCAGGGGCAACCCTCGGGGGAACGAAGAATCTCCACGACGGTGCGAAGATCTTCGAAAGAATAATGTTCTTTATTACACAGTGTTTCAATTCGATTCATGTAACAAGCCCTTTCTCACAAGGAAGGAAGCCAATCTGCCGCCAAAGGGGAGCAAACGAACCTCGTCGGCGGTGATGCCCCTGAACAAAAGCATAGTGCAAACGTAGATAGCAACAGCGGTCACGCCTGTAATCAAAAGCAAGAAAAAGGCGTTTATCCTGCCCCCACCATCAAATAGGATTCCTGCCAAGCGATAAACCACTGTAGCGCCGCCACAGGTCAGCAAAGCACAGAACAAAGGACGCGCAAAAAGCTTCACAATAGAAAGCTGTGCGGTGGTATATTTCTTAAGGAAGTACAAATTCAAAGCTGCCGCAACAAAATAGCAACTGATCGAGCTGATAGGAGCGGCGTAAATTCCCAGGAAACCGGACACGCCGAAATACTCGATCACAGCCATAAATACCACGCCAACTCCAACGGAGATCATAGGAAGCCAGATCTTCCCCACCGCCTGAAGCAGTGCATTTGTGGTGGATACGATAGCCATAAAAATGATACCCACCGCAAGGATCATCAGCGTCCCCGCCGAAACCGCGAGGGCGTCGATGCGGGTAAATTGATTCAAGGCACCTTGATACAAAATGGAAAGGCAGGAGGGTGCAGTCGCAATCAAAAATGCAGCACTGGGAAGCCCGATAATCACACTGATACGAATTGATTGCTCAATGCTATTATTAGCATTCTGAATATCCTTCACCGAAAGCGCAGCGGATACCAAAGGCAACACACTGATGGCAATGGGATAGATCAAAGTAGAAGGCAACAAATCCGCAATTGCAGTTGAATAGGAGGTATAAGCTGTATAAAGATCCTGGGCAACCTCCTCGGTGGCACCGCCCATCATCAAACACTTCTTGATCAACACCGTATCGATAAAAGTGGACAGATACAGTGCGGAAGAAGTGATGGTAGCGGGCAAAGCAATGATCAAAATCTTTTTTGACAAATACGAAGTGGATTCACAGCGATCATCTGTACCTGCAGGCCGTTTTTTCTTGGTGTAAAAACGGTAAACAAACAGGAGCACCATCTCCAAAAACATACCTGCGGTAATACCGCTGACAGCGCAAGCAGCTTGAATTTGAGGAGAGTATCCTGCATTCGCCGCCCAGATGGTTGCCCCTAATCCCATACCCATTTTTAATGCAGCTTCGATCAACTGACCGATAGCGGTTGGATACATATTATGGAGCCCTTGGTAATAGCCGCGAAAAGCCGAGCATACACAGACAAACAGCAAAGTGGGTGCAATCACATACGCTGCAAGGACGCTATCATTATGTCCTGTGAGAGCAAAGAAGGGCTTTGCAAAGATCATCATAGCTGCCATAGCAAACAACCCCATCAAGGTGAATGCAGTCAGTGCTACGCGAAATGTACGCTGAACCTCTTTCTCTCTCCCCTGCTTGGCAGAGGATGAGATCATGCGGCTGATGGCAACAGGCAGGCCACTGGTAGAAACCATATACAGCATGGCGTACAAAGAGTAAGCCGCACTGAAAACGCCCATATGTTCCCCTAAAACATTGGCCAGCGGAATCTTGAACAGAACGCCTATGATTTTCACCACAAAGCTGGAAATGGAAATGATCCCCGCTTCCACCAAAAAGCTTTTATTCTTTTTTTGTCCTTGTGCTTTTTCTATTTCTGACATAAAAGATCAAATAAACTCTCTTAACAAAGAATCTTCCGGTACGGCGGAATCCGGTAACAACGGGATATTCTTCAAGACTTCTATCAATTCCTTGGCTTGAAGAGTATTCGGATGGTTTGCAGGAAGAAGCCGAAGAAGTTCCATGGCGTCGTCTGCAAGAATGCTTCGTTCATAATCGAAGAACGTGTTGATCTTGGCATTGGCCAAGTGCACGAAAGGCTCAATCGTTTCTTTTTCGGAGCTGCGCACGGTATCCCATTGATCAAACGTTGTAGCCGCATCCGCAGCACGGTAGCGGGAATCTCTTACCAAACGTCGCAGAAAACGACTATCCAGATGATCCTCCGATTCCGCGTATAAATAAATGCGGAATAAAGCTTCCTCAGCAGTACCCTTAGCACAGATTGCAGGATTCAACGCGTGAAGGCCCTCCACGATGGTAACGCCACCCGGAACAGGAGTCAAAGTACGATAACAATCTGTACGGCGTTTTGTGGTGAAATCGTAAAAAGGTATGGGTGCAGGAGCACCTACGGAAAGCAGATACATGGTTTCCTGCAAAAGATCCAACCGAAGGCTGTTGATCCCTTCGATATCAAGCTTCCCGTTGGGAAGATAAACAGCGTTTTCGGGGTTACGATAATAGTCATCCAGAGAAATGGTATCCACGTGTCTGCCACCTTTTTCGATCAGGCGGGCAAGCTTTTTTGTGGTGGTAGTCTTCCCTGCGCAGGAACCGCCGGCAATGAGAACCAGTTTCAGCTTCTCGTCCTTGCAGATCGTCTCTGCGCATTCGGCAAGACGTCTTTCATACAGTTCCTCTTTCTTCATGGATCATCAATCCTTTCGTTGGTAGTTGGAAAAGAAATCACGGATCTCCGACTCACGGATGCCGTTGTCGGCGTCGAGATATTCATAAGGATATTTGGGGAACGCAATGCGGCAGATTTCATCCTTTGCAGGGGAAACCAGCTTGGTAATCGCACCGGCACCGCAGGCAAAGACGGTGGAGTATTCCTCCATCATCAATACGTTGTATAGATTCTCCGTCCCTTGCTTGGCATACCCCACGTTCTCCGCATTTCCGATGATGTTCTTTTGACGATACAGATAATACGGCTCCCATCCGGCCTCGGACAAAGTATTGCAGGCATATTCCACACATTCTCTTGCCATCACACCTGCGGGATCATATACCTCCCCATCGCGGAAACGGAGAGAAGCGGATTTTTTCACAGAGAGCGTGTGGACGGTGATATTTTCAAATCCCATCTCCATTACATCGGAAAGGCTTTGTGCAAAGCTTTCCTTAGTATCTCCCGGTAAACCCGCAATCAGGTCTGCGTTAACAATGTCAAATCCCATGGACAAGGCTTCTTTTGCAACGGCAAAGAAATCGGAGACCGTATGTTTTCTGCCGATGTTCTGCAGAACGGTATCATTGGTGGTTTGCGGATTGACGCTGATGCGATCAACACCGTTTGCTTTCAGAATATGCAGTTTCTCCTCTGTAATGGTATCCGGTCTGCCCGCCTCAAAAGAGAACTCAAGCAAATGGTCTTTGGGAAGATGCTCGTTCATGCAGGAAAGCAGGTCGGTAAGTTGTTCTTCCGTTAAAAAAGAAGGAGTACCGCCGCCGATATAAACGCTTCTGAGACGTAAACCAAGGTCTTTGATCAAGGCGCAGGTATCTATAAAGTCCCGTTTTAAACGCTCAAGATAAGCGGGGATCAAAGAAAACAGACGAGGCGTTGCACAAGAAATAAAAGAGCAATAGTCGCATTTTGTGGGGCAAAAAGGGATAGAAAGATACAATCCGCAATCAAATTGCTCCACGTCTGTCAACATTTGGTTTTCGACCAAGGCGGTTTTCACCGCCAAAATGGCTTTTGAGGGGAGAACATTATAATCCTGCACAAACAGTTTTTCCACCATTTCAGGGGAATAACCGCGATCCAAATAATATTTCGCGCGCTTCACGGGACGCAAGCCCAGCAAATATCCCCACGGAAGCGGAAAGCCCAGCAAGGCTTCTCCCGCTTGCAGATACGCCTTTCCAAGTGCAAGAGCCGCAAAATCGCTTGCCGTCATGTCCACCTGCGGAACATAGCCTGTGGTATCGAAGACACCTTTGACAGTTCTATCCCCCAAGGAAAGAACAGTTTCACAATAGAAGCCCTCCTCCCGCTGTTCCAGCAAGAAGGAGGCCTCGGCAGGACTTTCAAATCCCTCGTGAAACTTTTCTCCGGGGAAATACAATAGACACAAGGTCTGAAAATAGTAATCGTTCAGATATTGGGTTTTGTTTTGAATGGTCAGTTTCATTTTTTCAAAAGCTCCGCCGTATCTATGATCAGATTCACAGGACCGTCCAGCTGGGCAGAAATCTTCATATCCGCTCCAAATATTCCGCGGGAAACGGGAACCACTTCCGCAACAGCTTGACAAAAGGCGTTATACATGGGTTCTGCAACGGAAGGATGGGCGGCATGCGTACAATCCGGGCGAAAGCCTCTTTGTACTCTTCCCAAAAGAGTGAAGTTGGAGATGATCATAATTTCTCCACCTATGTCGGCAGTAGAAAGTGACATCTTCCCTTCCTCGTTTTCAAAGATCCGAAGACCGGCCAGTTTTGAACTGCCTTTTTTCAAATCCTCTTCCGTATCTCCGTCCGCCACACCGACAAAGGCCAGAAGGCCTTTGCCGATGCGTGAAACTTCTTTTCCATCCACAACGCAAGTTGCGCCGTTTACGCGCTGAACCACGATCTTCATACTTACTGATTTCCTCGTGTGATCTCATAGACACCCTTAATTTTGCGAAGGGCGCTGATGATGGTATTGGCATGCTCGGTATTGCTGCAGCGAATACCGAAATTCAAAACGATGTTATCGCCGTTTTCCTTGGTGGCAACCGAGGTGATCTCCACCTTCATGTCACGCAGCAAAATGGAAACGTCGGCAATGATGCTGGGTGTATAAACAGCAAATATATTGAGGTGAACCTCAAATCCTCCCAATGCTTTTCTTTCTGCACGGGCAGTCCAGGAGGCAGTTACCCAACGGTCACGATCTTGCTCCCGCTTAAGCCCATTCTGAACATTGACACAATCATACTTGTGGATAGAAATACCGTAGCCCTTGGTGATAAAGCCGATGATGTTGTCACCCGGCAAGGGGGAACAACACTTGGCAAACTTCACCGAGCAACCCTCTACATTATCAACAATTACGCTTTCGGAGGATTTTCTGCTCTTTCGATCCTCTCTGGCGGGACGCTCTACAATTTCCGGCTTAGCGGGAGGAGCTTCTTGCTCAGGAACAACCACTCGGTTAAATTCTTCCCGAAGCTTGGTTCCCAATTTCACAATGTCCATACCGCCGAAGCCTATGCTGTTGTACAGATCATCCCCCTCAGCGAAGCCCATGCGGGATGCGAGGTTATGCATGATCTTATCTCTTTGCACTTCGGTATAACGAACGCCGTAACGCTTAAATTCCCGATCGATCTCCTGCTTGCCCAAAAGAATATTTTCTTCCCGCATTTCTTTCTTGAAGAACATACGGATCTTATTCCGAGCTTCGCTGGAACGGACATAGGTAAGCCAATCGCGACTGGGGCCTTTGGAGTTGGGATTGGTGAGAACCTCAACGATCTGGCCGGTTTGCAGTTCCGTATCGATGGGAACGATATTGCCGTTTACCTTAGCGCCAACCATTTTATTGCCCACGCCGGAATGGATTGCGTATGCAAAATCCACAGGGGTGCTGCGGGCAGGAAGGTTGATCACGTCTCCCTTGGGAGTGAAGACAAAAATCTCATCCTCAAACAGATCGATCTTCAAAGAATTGAAAAATTCATCGGGATCTCCGCCGTCACTGTCGGACTCCACAAGAGAACGGATCCAGCGAAGTTTTTCATCCAATCCGTGGGTAGCTCGTTCCCCGGATTTGTACTTCCAATGGGCAGCAAGACCATATTCCGCAACGCTGTGCATATCCCAAGTGCGGATCTGCACCTCAAAGGGGATGCCTCCGGCACCAATAACGGTGGTATGGAGAGAACGATACAAGTTCTGCTTGGGGGTAGAAATATAGTCCTTGAATCTGCCGGGCACGGAGTTGAATTTTTCGTGGATAATGCCAAGCACGGTATAGCAATCCAGCTCTGTATCCACCAATACACGCAGGGCGTAAAAATCGTAGATCTCATCGAAGGATTTGCTTTGGTTATACATCTTTTTGTAGATGCTGTATATGCTCTTGACACGGCCCTCCAAACGGTAGTGGACACCGTAGGAATCAAGACTTTCCGCCACCATTTTGGTAGCTTGAGTCAAAAAGCCCTTATTTTCCCCGTAACGCTTTTCCGTATCCTTCTCGATCTCAGCAAAGCCGATGGGATCAAGGTAGGATAACGCTAAGGTTTCCAGCTCCAATTTGATGCGCTGCATACCGATGCGGTGCGCCAAGGGAGCGTATACGTGCATGGTTTCCAAAGCAATAGAACGCTGTTTTTCGGGAGAGCGTACGTCGAGAGTGCGCATATTGTGCAGGCGATCCGCCAGCTTCACGAAAATAACGCGAAGATCCTTCGACATGGCAAGAAACATTTTGCGAAGGTTACGAATACTGGCTTCCTGCTTGGTCTCAAAGGGAATGTTCAGCTTTGTAACGCCATCCACGATATCCGCAACGTCGTTACCAAATTGCTTGCGAACGTCCTCCAATGTGATCAGATCGGAGCAATCTTCAACGGTATCGTGCAAAAAAGCGGCGCAGATGGAATCGGTATCCAGCTGACATTCATACACAATGGTCGCAACAGCAATGGGGTGAATAATATAATCTTCCCCGGAAATACGCTTCTGGCCGCGGTGTAATTCCTCGGCCAGATAAAATGCGCGTTTTATTTTGTCTATGTCGTAACAGCCACTTGCATCGCATCGAGCAAGGAACTCGTTTACATCATATTCCATAGATACAGTCCTTAATTATATTTGACGGTGATTTCCTCGGATCATTTGCAGAATGGGAGATTGATCCAGATTAACCTTCTTTCCTACGGGAAGAATGCTAACCTCTGCTACCTTGCCTCCATCGCTATACGAACGGCTGATAAGTCCCTCGTCTGCAAGAACGTCCAGAATGATCTTGAAGCTGCAATAGGAAATATGAATATCCTCTTGCTCCAAAGCACGGCAGGTAGCCGCAATAGCCATATGCTTACTGCTTTCCAGAACATCTCGCTTCAAGAACTTATATACATCCCTAAAGCCGGCCAAAGTAGGAATATCGTTGCGAGAAACATCGCTGCGATCATTGGGATCCAACAGGCGGCGATAGGTCAACTCACCTCCGACGGTGTCTTCGCCTTCAATATCGGAAAGACGAAGCGCCTTGATGGTTACCTGAGGAGTACATTGACCCATATATTCGTTGATATCCGCAGTGAAAACCACATCACAGATATTGCCTTCGCTAAGCTTCAGATCCGCGGGCACGGAGAACCAAATAGCGCTCACTTCATTCCCGCCAAACCGATGGTCGTTAGGACGAAGCTTGAATTTCAAATGCTTTCCGCCCGAAAGATAGACCAAATCGGTTATAGCAACCCGCTTCATCATCAGCACAGGCTGAGGGTTCTGCAAGCCAAAGGGCTCCATGGTCTGCATTTCCCGCACACCGTCAAGAGTAATGTCGGAAAAGTCAACCATACACTCGATTTCAAGAGGCAGAGAGGAATCTGTCTTCACGAGATACTGCTTGGCATATTCATTAATGCTCTTACGGAAATCATCAATTCGATCCTTGGGGACAGAAAGTCCGGCGGCAAGCTCATGGCCACCGTATTCGCTCAAAAGACCTTCGCAGGAAGCAAGAGCATCCATAAGCGAAAAGCCCTTAATGCTTCTGCCGGAGCCCTTGGCTACTTCGCCATCATAAGAGAACAGGATACAAGGCTGTGAGAACTTCTCCGCAATCTTGGAGGCAACAACACCGATAACGCCCTGGTGCCAACCTTCGGATCCCAACACAAAGAAGCAATCGTCTTTACAGGAGCTGCTGATCTGAGCAAGTGCCTGCTCGTAGATCTCTTGCTCCATAGCCTGACGAAGCTTGTTGGTTTCACACAATTCACCTGCGATAACGTCTGCCATTTGTTCATCTTTGGTTACAAGAAGCTCAACGGCACGAGATGCGGAGGCGATTCTGCCCGCTGCATTGATGCGGGGGGCCAATACGTATCCTACAGTGGAAGAGGTTACTTTCTTTACCTGTCTGCCGTGCTTAATAATCCCTGCATGACGCATAAGAGCGAGGATACCGGGAGAGCGTACAGACTCCAGCTTTTTCAAGCCCATAGCCGCGATGCGACGATTTTCGTCAACAATCGGCATAACATCGGCAATGGTACCAATGGCAACAACATCGGCATAACGATCACAAATGCGCTTGGTATCCCCATCAACGGCACAAAGCAGCTTGAAAACAACGCCTACACCGGCAAGGTTCTTAAAGGGATATCCACAATCCTCACGGTGAGGATTGACCACCGCAACAGCTTCGGGAATGATCTCACGACAGTTATGGTGGTCGGTGATCACCATATCAATCCCCTGCTCTTTGGCATAGCGAGCTTCATCAATGGCGGTAATGCCGGTATCTACCGTAATGATCATATCCACGCGACCAACCATACGCTTGATCACGGGGAGGCTGAGTCCATACCCCTCGGAGATACGGTCCGGAATGAAATACTCGCACTGAACCCCTCTGGCAGTGAGGTAGTCGTACAAAATCATGGTTGAGGTGACACCGTCTACGTCGTAATCGCCGTAGATGCAAACACGCTCCTTGTTATCGATTGCACGACGGATTCTGGCAACAGCTTGCTCCATATCCTTAAGCAAATAAGGATCATGAAGAGGAATTTCATCCTTGTTCAAAAAAGTTTTTACTTTATCGGCTGAGTCAAGCCCTCTGTTGGCAAGCAATTTTGCGGTCAAGGGAAGGACACCCAGCTCCGTCTGCAAACGGTTGCACAGAGTTTCATCCAATTCCCGAAGAACCCATTTTCTTTCTGTCATCTGACTCCGCCTCCTTTCTGTTTTATCCAATAACATCAACGACCTGCAAGGTCACGGAAATTCGCACGATATAGTCTTGACCTACCACACACACGTGGTTATCCCCGGTAGAGATTTCGGCATAGCCTATATATGCTCCGGTAGCAGGATCCTCCTGCATTGTGCTATAATTGACCATAACGGTCATTAAGCTGCTTTGATATTCTAAAACGTCCTGATATGAGCCCAAAACACGCACGGTTAAACCTTGAATAGGCTCTGCAAACACGGAGCTGCCCTCAGGAATACCGTAAACGATGATACGATCGGCAGGAACGGTAACCTCAGCAAAACTGATATCGGGAAGAGACACGGTATAGGTGAGCTCTCCTTCTTTGTTTTCGGCAGATAAGGTCTCGGGTACGTTGTTCTCAGCCAAAAGATCAGAAATCTTAATCTTACGGGTATTTTCTCCACCGGTGATTTCTTCGGCATTGACCACAATGGAATCCACCTTGTTCAGATCATAAACAGGACCTTCCAACGTGATTGCTGTCATGCCCGGAGAAAAAACGACCTCGTTTTCGCTATAACCTAAATTGGCCATGTTCAGCTTTATGGGGACCGTTTTCTTGCCGTGCATGGTATAGGTAACATTCACCGTTCCGGTGCTGAGAGTAACATAAGGGTTGGAAACAGTTGTTTTTGTCTCAACATCGCGCAACAGAATATTACCGCTGGCTGTGAAAGAGCCGGTAACCACATTGCCCAATTCAAAATGAGCATATGCTTCCAAGTTGTTTATGATGCTTTCGGGCCCATAAACGGTAACCGTGTAGGTATTCTGCTTGATTTGCCCGATGGAATAAACGGAGGAGAAGGTCTGCTCTACGTTCACCTTCATGGTACGTGAAGTAAAAACATCCACATACAGCGTAACGTTGGGAACGGAAATAGATTCAACGGTGGTACCGTTGGGGGCCATAACCGTCACGGGAAGGGTGGTAACTCCGGGTCCGCTGACACCGGAAATATCCACGTATGCTGAAAGGTCTTTCGCATCGATGCCGGAGAGCATCTGGCGAGTTCCGTCAAGCCGAACGTCAACCGTAAGAGAGAAGCTGTCACCATCGGCAACGGTATATCCGTTGGTATTCACACCGATGATCTCAACAACAATTCCATTGTAGGTCTCGGAAGCGATTTCGGTATCGTAACCAATGGCGTACATCCACAGCAAAATAGCCCCAAATAACGCAACGGCAAAGGTAAAGATCTTTCTTTTTCTGCCACCTACTTCATTGTTCATCGTTCTTTTTGCCTCCCTTCCAAAGGATGATATCCTTGAAGCGTGTTGCTACGCTTCCGGTAATAGCCTTTTTGCGAGAGAGTGTGAGCGTAAGATATTCTTCCAAGGAGGTGCGATTGAAGCCGCGCATAAGCTCACCTTCCACGGCGACAGAGATGGTACCGGTCTCCTCGGATACCACAAGAACCACAGCGTCGCTGTTTTCACTCATACCGATGGCCGCACGATGACGAGTGCCTAACTCACGCACCAGATCCTGATTAGAGGACAACGGGAGCAAGCAACCCGCAGAATGAAGACGGGTTTCACTGATAATCACAGCACCATCGTGCAAGGGTGACTTGTTGAAGAAAATATTCTCGAGCAAATAGGCAGAAATGTCCGCATTCACCACTGTGCCGGTTCGGCTTTGGTCACCAAGCTTGGTTTCGCGCTCAAAAACGATCAAAGCACCGGTTCTGGTTTTGGAGAAATACTCCGCCGCAACGCATACCTCGGAAATCGCCGATTTCAAAGCAACGTCCTGATTTTTATCCAACTTACTCTTAAAATTAAAGATATTGGTACCGCCTACTTTTTCCAAAAAGCTGCGAAGCTCCGGTTGGAACACAACGATGAGAGACAGAATCCCCACAGAGAAAACGTTGGTCAAAATAAAGTTCAACGCCCTCATCTTGGCAACCTCGCTGACCAAAAGCAAAACGATCATCAACACAACGCCAACAAGCAGTTTCCCTGCGCGACGTTTGCGCATGAATTGGAAGATATAATAGAAAACAAACGCGACCAAAAGGATGTCCAAGACATCCACTGCACGAATTGATTTCAATTGCTCGCCCACATAGCTAAAATAATCTAAAATCGCAGACACTTTCTTCCCACCTTGCTACAAAGTAATCCGTTTCTCATAATATCATATAGAAAAAACGTTGTCAATAATTTCAGTCGTTTTTCTGTGCTATTTCAAAAAGAAATCACGTTTTGTCATCAAAAGAGACAGGGCATTCCCGCGGTGACTAACGGCATTTTTTTCACTACCTGTCAATTGTGCAAAACTCTTGCCATAGGGCGGATAATAAAACAGAGGATCGTATCCAAAAGTACCGCTTCCCTGCTTCTCCTCCAGAATGATGCCTTCCGCCGTACCGCGAACGGTAAGGAAGGTACCGTCCGTTCGAAAAACGCAGATGGCGCTGACAAAACGAGCCGTACGTTTCTCCTTGGGAACACCGGAAAGCTGCTCCAAAAGCTTTGCATTGTTTGCATTGTCATCTCCGTGGATGCCTGCAAATCTTGCAGAAAGAACACCCGGAGCACCACCCAGTGCATCGACCTCCAAGCCGCTATCGTCCGCTATGGCGGTGCAACCGGTAGCGATTGCAACCGTACGTGCTTTGATCAAAGCGTTGTCTTCAAAGGTTTCTCCGTCCTCCACGATGTCGCCGGAAAAGCCGGCTTCCCGCAAGGGAATAATCTCCAAAGGAATTTCCGCCTCGCGGAAATAACGGCGGAACTCCTCCAGCTTATGGGCGTTATCGGAAGCTAAAATGATCTTATTCATACGCTTAACTTTCAAAAAATGCTTCAATAAATTCAGTACCGTTGAAACTCTGGAGATCGTCAATTCCTTCGCCGACGCCAATAAACTTCACGGGGATACCCAATTCACGCTTGATTGCAAGAACGATGCCGCCCTTTGCGGTACCATCCAATTTGGTAAGAACCAACCCGGAAATATCGGCCGCCTTACGGAATTCCTTTGCCTGCACAAGGGCGTTTTGGCCGGTGGTTGCGTCCAGCACCAACAGCGTATCTCTGGTGGCTTCCGGAAGCTCACGAGAGATCACGCGGTTGATCTTCGCAAGCTCATCGATAAGATTCTTCTTGTTGTGAAGTCTGCCTGCGGTATCTACGATCAAAACATCCGCCCCTTGTTTTCTTGCGGCGCCTACGGCATCAAAAACCACGGCGGCAGGATCTGCGCCTTCTTTTTGCTTGATGAGAGGAACATTACTGCGATTCGCCCAAACCTCAAGCTGCTCAATGGCGGCGGCACGGAAGGTATCGGCTGCGCAAAGCATAACCTTTTTCCCTTGTTGCTTCAAGCAATTTGCAATCTTACCGATGGAGGTAGTCTTGCCCACGCCATTGACACCGATCACAAGAATCACGGAGATTCCATTCTCTCCCAAGGTCAAGGGCACGCCCTCACCAACCAGTTCACGCAATATATTGCGAAATTCCTCTCTGGCCGGCTCGGTTTCTTTGATTTTCTTTTCCTTCAGACGGGCTTTCAAGGTCTCTGTGATGTATTCAGAGGTATCCACACCTACGTCCGCCATAATCAGCAAATCGGTAAGCTCTTCATAAAAATCATCGTCAACCTTATCCCCCGAGGAAAACAACATATCCACCGGCTTCAAAAGAGCGTCTTTGGTCTTTTTCAGACCCAATTTCAGTTTATCAAAAAATCCCATTAGTTGGTATACTCCTTAAATTTCTCATCCAACCCGGAAAGGCTGAGACGAATATAGTCGGAAATGCCCTTTTGGTGCATGGTAACGCCGTACAAGGTATCCGCACGCTCCATGGTACCACGACGGTGGGTAATGACGATATACTGAGTTTTTTCGCTATGAGAGCGAATATAATCCGCAAATTTGTTCAGGTTGATATCGTCAAGGGCACTTTCAATCTCATCGAAAATACAGAACGGGGCAGGATTAACACTTTGCAATGCCAGATACAAGGCAATTGCTGCAAAGGACTGCTCACCACCGGACAGCAGAGAAATGCTCTTAACGCTCTTTCCCGGCGGCTTCAAGATAATATCGATGCCGCATTCCAAAGGATTCTGAGGATCTTGCAGTTCAATTCTGGCACTACCGCCTCCAAACAGCTCTACAAACACTTCCGCAAAGCTATCATTGATCTGCTTAAAGGTGGTAACAAAATTTTCTTTCATTTCCGTCTCCAGCTTGGAAATAGTTCCATCAAGGCTGCGACGGGTCTTTTGGAGATCCTCCACCTGTGCGGAAAGGAAATCAAAACGCTCCTTGGTTTGGCGGTATTCCTCCACCGCGTTGACATTGATCACGCCCATAGAGCGGATCTTTGCTTTAAGAGAAGCCAAACGGGAGGGCGCCTTTTCCATTTGCTCCTCCGGGAGTCGGAACGCCTCCGCATCAGAATAAGTCAGCTCGTACTCATCCCAAAGCTTGGCGGTAACGGCGTCGAAATCCTCGTTGAGGCGGCGGAAGTTGTTTTCCTCGTTGGTCACCTGCACGAAGGCCTCTTCTCTCTTTTGCTGAGATTCCTTATGGCGACGACGAATCTCGGAAAGCTTAGCCTCCTGGGCCTCTCTGCCGCCTACAAGCTCCGCAAGCTTTTGCTCTGCCAGTTCAACGCCCTTGCAAGCAGTTGCAATCTTTTCTTCCACAACGGAAATCCGATTGCCTCTCTCTGCGATGCTGTTTTGAGCAGAGGACACGGAAACGCGAAGATTTGCAATACGATCCATTACACCGGACAGCATTGCAGTCTGCTGGCTCAACGCCGCAGACAAGCTGTCAGTATAGGAACGCTTGGAAACCACAACAATTCTGGCTTGCGCCAAATTCTCATAAGCAGAAGACTCTGCGGCACGCGCCTCTTCTACCTGCTTTTTGCAGTTGCGGTTATGCTCTTCTGCTGTTACAACAGCGTGGTTGCGAACCTCTAAGCCTGTTTGAACCGCCTGCAATCGTTCCTCCAAAGAACGTCTGCCGTCGGAATCAGCATTCTTTCCGTTTTCGATGGCGCGAATATGGGAAAGCTCTTCTTCAATACGAACCAAATAGCCATTGATCTCATTTTCCGCTTCATCATAACGCGCCTTTTGCTCTGCGGAAAGAAGTTCAAGCTCTGCTACCGCTGCTCCATTCTCATCAACGGCACGCTTTCTGCGAGCAGCCTTGCGATCCAGCTCCAGCAACGAAGCGTTATATTCACGAATTTCACCGGAAAGGCGTTCGATATCCATGGCACGGGTAAATACCCCTACCTTTTTGGCAGAAGCACCTCCGGTGAAGCTTCCGCCGGGGTGGATCACTTGGCCATCAAGGGTGACGATCTTTACCTTATAGCCGGTGGCAGATGCAATCTTGGTAGCGTTGTCAATATGGTCGGCAATGACCGTACGGCCCAGCAAGTCATTGGCAACGCCGCTGAATTTCGCTTCATAGCGCGCCAATTGAGAAGCAATGCCGACATAACCCTCCATATGCTTGATCTTGGAAACATCGCAAAGAGAGCCTTTGACAGTGTCAAGAGGCAGGAAGGTAGCTCTGCCGATACGTTGCTCCTTCAAATATCGAATACAGGCCTTGGCATCCTCGGCGCTATCCACCACAATAAACTGCACAGAAGCCGCAAGAGCGGTCTCCAAAGCCACAACGTATTCGTTATCTGCAGAAAGGATATTGGAAACGGGCCCATGAAGCACAACGTCTCCCCCGCCGTTTCTGCGGATCTTACCTGCGGCACCATCCTTCAAAATACTGCGCACGCTTTCAGAATAGCCCTCAAAAAGCTGCTCCATTCTTTGCAGTGATTCTCGTCTTTGCTCGGCCGCAGTCAGCTTCAAACGCAGGGAAACAGCCTCCTCACGCAGCTTGGCTTCCTCTGTGGCGTCGACACGGATCTGCTCCCGCTTATCCTTGATAGAGGAAAGAGTTTCCAAATATTCCGTTTCATATTGATCGCGAACCGTTTCCTTTTCGGAGCAGACTGCTTCCAAAGAAGCAATACGCTCTCTGCCTGCCAAAATACGCTCTTCGCTTTCAGAATCGCTTTTCTTGGCAGCCTCCCATTCCGCAGTCAAAGCAGCTTCCGTCATGTTCAGATCGGAAAGCGCTTGCCGCGCAAGATTTAGGCTCTGCTCGGCCTCCTCGGCTGTTTGGGTACATTCGGAAACCTTTGCTCTGGCATTTTGCCAAAGCGTTTCCAAAACGGTGCAGTCCTCTTCGGCGGCTTTCACATCCTCTTTGGAAGTCGCGATCTCTTGCTCGGAAACAGTGATCTGCTTGGCAAGCACCGAAGATTGTTGCTCCGATTCGGCAATTTCTTTGTTGCCGTCGATAACGATCTGCTCGTAATGCTGAAGGTCGTTAAGACACACTGCTTTCTCACCCTCAGCCTCAGCTTTGATTCGCTCGGAAACAGATTTCTCTTGCTCCGCCAAGGACATCAGACGAGCAAATTCATAGCTTTCGTTGAGCTGATCATCCAGCTCTTTTTCGAGAGTTGTTTCGGAAAGCTGTGCCTGCTCAAGGGCTTCTTTTGCGTGGGTCAAGCCTTCTTCACCAACGTTTCGTTTTTCGCGAAGATCATCCAGACGGTTAAGCCAAAGAGTGATCTCGAGTCCCTTCTTCTCTTCGCTGAGAACTAAGTACTGCTTAGCATTTTCCGCTTCTTTTTCCAACGGCTTAACGCGAGAGGCAACCTCTTGCAAAATATCGGTAACACGAAGGAGGTTGTTCTCCGTATCGGCAAGCTTTCGTTCCGCTTCGGTTTTGCGGTAACGGAAACGGGAGATACCGGCAGCTTCTTCAAAAATGCTGCGGCGTTCATCGCCTTTTTGAGAGAGAACCTCAGCAATCTTGCCCTGGCTGATTACGGAATAACCCTCTCTGCCGATGCCGGTATCATAGAACAGCTCGTAAATATCGCGCAGACGTGAAAGCTTGCGGTTGATATAATACTCGCTTTCGCCGCTACGGTAATATTTACGTGTGATGATCGTCTCGGGAGAATCTGAAAGACGAGGTTTGTCATCCGAGGCACTTTCTTCCTCTTGGGAATCCAAGGTCATTTGGTGAGCAGAGCTATATTCCTCCTCGGAGTCGATATACAGCGATACCGACGCACAATTGGATGCTGGACGGGTGGGAGTACCGTTAAAAATAACGTCATCCATTTTAGAACCGCGCAAGCTCTTCATGCTCATTTCGCCCAAAACCCAGCGGACAGCATCGGAAATATTGGACTTGCCGCTTCCGTTAGGGCCAATAATGGCGGTAACACCTTGCTCAAAGGTGATCTTTGTTTTGTCGGGGAACGATTTGAACCCCTGCATTTCCACAGCTTTTAATCGCATGGCAGTTATCCTTCTATAGAGATTTTCACATGGGAAGAGAAAAGTGTTTCGTCCTCCCGCAGGATCAGTGTACGGGGTAATAGTCGTGTTTGTATTTCTTGTAACGCCAAACGGCGATGACCGGTCAGCTTGGACAGCTCGCCTTTGGGTAAACAGACAGTAAGTTGTTTTCCCACGGCGGTATCTTTTACCAAAGAAATAATTTCCTTGGCGTAAAGAAAGCCGTAAGCAAGCTCCGCAAGGGAGCCGTCGGTGGGACCGAACGGCGCAGAGGAAAGCATTTCCGAAGATTGCAAGCCAATCTTCAGAATCCTTACGCCGCGAGACAGAAAGGCTTGCATGCAAGGTACCGCGCGCTTTGCGGCTGTAACGTCATCCATGGGAGCATACTCTCCCTGCAAGGTCATTTCGTGAAGCTTTGTTCCCGCAAACACCACGGTAGGATAAATACGGGCTTCCTTTGCTCCCATATCGCAAATGGCTTTTGCGGTTGCGAGTTCTTTTTCTTCGTCAGAGCCGGGAAGACCAAGCATCATCTGTCCGATGAAACAAAAGCCCTGCTTCACAAGTTGTTCTGCGGCAGTATAGGTTTGGGAAGCGGTATGCCCTCTCCCGGCTAAACGCAGAACCTCATCATCCAAGCTTTGCACGCCGAGCTCCACATGAGTCACTCTGTATTTCTTCAAAACCTCAAGGATTTCATCATTGATAAGATCCGGTCGGGTTGAAATACGAATACCGTTGGCAACGCCTTTGTCAAGGTAAATTTGTGCGCGCTCCAGCAAAGCAAGCATACGCTTTTCGGGAATGCCGGTAAAACTTCCCCCAAAGAAAGCGATATGGTTCTCGGTGGCGTGGAGATCACCTGCATTTGCCATCATTGTGTCAAACGAAGCAAGCTCTGCTTCAAGATCTTCCCGTGTCTCGGTATAACCGGTAATCTTTTCTTGTTGACAAAAGGCACAACGGTGGGGACACCCCGCGAAGGGGACGAAAAAAGGCAAATTACGGTGTTTCTTCATTTAATTCGCCCAAAAGAATCAGGGCATGCTTAGCAGCTTGCTGTTCAGCCTCGCGCTTAGTTCTTCCTTTGCCTGTGCCCAAGAGGTTTGAGTTCAAGTAAACCTCAAAATGGAAGATTCTGTCATGAGGAGGTCCTTCCTCCCCCTTTTCCGTATAAAACAGCTTCTCCTCCGGAGTTTGCTGAACAATGCGTTGAAGCATGGACTTATAGTCCTCTATCCCCTTTTTAGAAACGGTGTCCAGCATGCGAACGAGTCGAGGCAAAAGGAACTCCTTCACCTGCTCCATTCCACTATCCAAATAGATCGCGGCAAGAAGCGCCTCAAATGCGTCTGCAACGATGCTCTTGCGTTTTTTGCCGCCACCGGAAATAATCTCTCCATGTCCGAAAGACATAAAATCACCCAACCCAATTTCATTCGCCAAAACGGCAAGGGTTGATTCGCAAACCAGCGCGGCGCGGGTACGGGTCAGAAAGCCTTCGTCTTCACCGGGAAAGGTGGTAAAAAGATATTCGGCTGTGATCACGGATAAAATAGAATCCCCCAAAAATTCCAGCCGTTCATTACTTTCGATCTTTTGACGCTTGTTCTCATTGCAATATGAAGAATGAGTCAGAGCCTCCGCAAGAAGCGACTTGTTACGAAAATCATATCCGATACGCTCTTGAAGCAATTCTTTGGTGTATTCTTTCTGATTCAACTGTTACACTTCCTTTTTTGGAGATTACTTCCCTTCGGAATAGCCGCAACCGGATTTGCAGTAAACGGTTCCTTTTCCCTTTTTACGCAACAGAGGACTGCCGCAGCCGGGACATTTCTCCCCGGTGGGTGCATCCCAAGAGGAGAAGGAGCATTCGGGATATTTTTCACAGCAATAATAGGTCTTATGCTTTCTTGTCTGCTTGATGAGGATGCGTTTTCCGCACTCAGGACAAGGAATTCCGCTGTCGCGATAGAAAGGCATACTTCCTTTGCAATCGGGATACTTACGGCAAGCGAAGAAAGTACCGAACGCCCCCTTGCGCGCTATCATCTCCCCGCCGCAAACAGGACACGGATCGTCAGCAACAATCTCCGGCTGACGTTCTTCCTCGGAAGCAGGAGCTTCCTCCTTGGCTTCAAGACGCTTGGTGTTTTTACATTTGGGATAATTGGGGCAAGCAGCAAACTTACCGTATCTGCCTTCTCGCTGGATCATACGCGCGCCGCACTTCTCGCACACCATATCCAGCTCTACCTTCTCCAAAGTGATGCGATCTTCGCCGAGGGTTTCACTAGCGTGCTTCAGCTGGGACTCAAAGTCTGCATAGAACCGGCGAAGCACGCCGATATAATCCTCGTCACCGCTTTCGATACGGTCGAGATCCGCCTCCATCTCTGCAGTGAAATTATAGTCAACAATATTCGGGAAGGCTGTTTTCATCATGTCGGTGGTGACAAAGCCAAGATCCGTGGGGATCAGAGTCTTGCCCTCACGCTTTACGTAGCCACGATTCACGATAGTGGTGATGGTCGCAGTGTAAGTGGAGGGACGTCCAATTCCCTTTTCTTCCAAAATACGGATCAAAGATCCTTCGGTATATCTGGAAGGCGGCTGGGTAAACTTCTGCTCAGGAGTAACCGAAAGAGGTGCAAGGCGAGAGCCTTCCTTCAGTTCGGGAAGTCTGCCTTCCGCCTCCTCCTCGTCTGCGTCATCATACAACGCCATATAACCGCGGAATTTGACGGTATTACCGTTCGCGCGGAACACAGCAGAGCCGGAGAGAAGATCGGCCGCAACAGTATCAAAGGCGGCGGCAGCCATCTGGCTGGCCATGAAACGATCCCAGATCAATTTATAAAGCTTATACTGATCGGCGGAAAGCTTCCCTTTAACATCCTCAGGAAGCAACGCCGGGTCAGAGGGACGAATGGCTTCGTGAGCATCTTGAGCGTTTTTGCGCATTTTGTATTGGTTGGGCGTTTCGGGATAATATTCTTCACCATAACGGGAAAGGATCACGTTCTTGGCAGTTTCTCTGGCTTCCTCGGAAATTCTCAAGGAGTCGGTACGCATATAAGTGATCAAACCATGAGTACTCTTTTCGCCAAGATTGACACCCTCGTAAAGCTCTTGGGCGATCATCATGGTACGGGAAGATTGGAAGCCCAGACGACGGTTTGCCTCCTGCTGCAAGGTAGAGGTTACAAAGGGAGGCTGGGGCTTACGATGCTTGACCGATTTTTTTACGGAAACAACGGTAAACTGACCGTCCATGGAAGCAAGAACTGCATCAACATCTTCCTTGCAGTGAAGCTCACGCTTTCCATTTTCGTCTCCGTGGTAATGTGCAGTGAAGGTTTCACCGTTAGCATTCTTCAAAAGAGCGTTAATGTGCCAATACTCCTCCGGAATAAACGCGCGAATTTCTTCCTCGCGCTCCACGATAATACGAGTGGCAACGGACTGCACACGGCCTGCAGAAAGGCCGTTTTTAATCTTTTTCCAAAGGAAGGGACTGATCTGATAACCCACCAGACGGTCTAAAATACGACGTGCCTGCTGAGAATTTACCATATCCATATCAATATCTCTGGGAGACTTGATGGCTTCCTTCACCACAGTTTTTGTGATTTCGTTGAAGGTGATACGCTTGGTCTTTGCGGGATCAAGATTCAAAACGGCGGCCAAATGCCAGCTGATAGCTTCTCCTTCGCGATCAGGGTCCGCCGCCAGCAAAACACGGTCTGCGGCTTTGGCTTCCTTGCGAAGCTCATTGATCAAATCACCCTTGCCGCGGATGTTGATATATTGGGGTTGAAAATCATTTTCGATGTCAATGCCCAGTTTACTCTTGGGCAGGTCGCGGACATGGCCTTTTGAAGCCTTTACCTTATACCCCTTGCCCAAAAAGCTTTTAATAGAATTCGCTTTTGTAGGGGACTCCACGATTACCAGTGTGTTCATACGATTGCTTCTATCTCCTTGGTGTGAATTAAATACATGTAAAACGGTTACCCGCAAGCGAACGGATTTTACCGTCTATTTCCAGCTCGGTAAGTTCGGCAAGCAGTTCACTGATTCCGATGTTGGTGATGGCAGAAAGCTCGTCTGCCGTCATGGGCTTTTCTTTCAACACCTCGCGTATACGAGCCGATACGGAAACAGCTTTCGCCGAGACGGGTTTTACGGGCTCTTCTTGCTGCGGAACGCGATCGGAAATGGTCGCCTGTGCAACAAAGGGATCTTCTTCCGTCGGTGCTGCGGTAGCGTTACCGTAGGCATAGATCTTCTTGGAGGTCAACAAATACTCCGGATGGATCTTTGTGGGGTAAGAAAAGGAAAGCTCAGATAAAATATCCGCAGCGGAAGTGGCGGTTCTTGCGCCGCTTTTGATCAGCTCGTTTGTTCCTGCATGAGAATCGCCCAATGCCCCCGGAACGGCGTATACAGGTTTGTTCTGGTACACCGCGTGACGTGCGGTGATCAAAGCTCCGCTGTGCTCTCCTGCCTCAACAACCAATGTAGCCTTGGAAAGTCCGCTGATGATACGGTTGCGGTTTGGAAAATCCCCGCGTGTGCGTGGACAGCCGGGATACATTTCGCTGATGACCAAGCCGTTTTTGTAAAGCGCATGGAATGCCTTGACGTTTTCTTTGGGATAGATTTCGTCTATGGGCGTACCCAGCACGGCAACGGTATACCCTCCTGCCCGGAAAGCACCCCGATGGGCGCAGGTATCGATGCCCTTGGCCAAACCGCTGATTACCGTTGCGCCGCAGATCGTCAGCCGCATGGCAAAATCCTCGGCAACCCGCGCACCGTAAGGCGTCATGGAACGCGTGCCAACCACTGCAACACCAACCAAATCGTTGAGATCTTTCAAATCACCAATGGCATACAGCACGGCAGGGGGCGCTTGAATAAGACGAAGAGAACTCGGGAAGCGTTCCTCGTAATAGGTAAGCACATGAATCTGCTTTTCCTGCAAGGATTTCATCAGCTCGTAGGCTTCATCCAGATCCTTTCGCTTCAGGTTCTTTTCGCAAAGATGCTTCCCCTCCAAGAAAGAAAAATCGTCACATTCGTAGATCTCTCTGCAGGATGAAAAGCGGGTAAACAGCTTAAGGTAAACAGTATTGGCAATTCCGCAGGCCTTCTGTAACCATAATGCGTATAATTGGTCGGGATTATGCACGGCTTCGCACTCCTTCCCACATGATCACAGCTGCGGCGATGGAAGCATTAAGACTTTCTGCTCCATCAGTCATGGGAATCAGCACGCCGCTGTCACAAGCTTCCAGCAAGGGTGCGGAAATTCCTTGCCCTTCGTTGCCGATAACAAACAGATCTTCTTTACCAACCGTAAACTGTCCCAAAAGACAACTCTTTTCCCCCAAGGCGGCGGCGTAGGTACGCCTACCTGTCCCACAAGCAGACTTCACGAAAGAAACGGGATCCTTGCAAAGATAAGTGTTGCGGGAAAACAAGGCGCCCATGGTAGCCCGAACGGTTTTAGGAGCGTAGAGATCGGCACAATCAGCAGACAAAACAACCGACCAGCCTAAGGCTGCAGCCGTGCGAAGAACAGTGCCGACATTGCCGTTATCACGCACAGATTCCAATAACAAAATCTGCCCCGGAACCTGTGAAATATTCTCAACCTCTTGCACTTGCTTCAAATACGGCGCTACCGTTAAAATTCCTTGAGGTGCTTGCTCGGTGGAAAGCTTTTCAAAAACGAAGTCGGGCACAGAGCATATCAACTCTTGCGAAAGGCCTGACAATAGCTTTTCATACTTTATCAAAGCACTTTCCGTCACGAATACGGTATGAGGACAGTTTCCGAAACGCAAATATTCTTCCAGCAGATGAGCGCCCTCGAAAAAGAACAGATTTTCTTCTTCGCGGTGCTTACGGGACGAAAGCTTCCCAACGCGAACCACCAAAGGGTTGTTACGAGATTCAATACGCTTCACGACTGTCTCCTTTCCTTTGCAAAACAAAAAAATCCATACCATAATTATATATAATAATAGTACAGATTTTTTAAATTGTCAACCTCTTTTTGCTAAAACAACGCGATCATTTTTTGAATAATCTTTCAAAACCGCAACGCTGTAGCCTGCTTCCTCCAAAATACGGGAAACTGCTTCTCCTTGATCGTACCCGATCTCAAAAAGGATAATACCGTCCGGCTTCAAAAGAAGAGGCGCGTATCCCACAATAGCGCGGTAGTATCTCAAGCCGTCTTCTCCGCCATCCAGAGCATTGTGAGGCTCGTATTGCACCTCGGTGGAAAGGTAGTCGATAACGTCCGTGGGAATGTATGGCGGGTTGGAAATCAAAACATCCAACGGCTTGCCTGCTTTGATAGACAACGCGGCGTAATCATCTGCATCCAAAACATCAAACCTGAGAACCTCCACATTGGGACAAGGGTCCAAATTTCGGATGGTATAGGGCAACGCCTTCTGAGAAAGCTCCAAGGCGTAGCCTCTGCAATCTGTAAGATTAGAGCCGATTGCCCGAGAGATGCAACCGCTTCCGCTGCAAAGATCGGCAAATATGTCCCCCGGCTTCAACAGCTTAAGAGCAGTCTCCACCAAAAGCTCAGTATCACTGCGGGGAATAAATACTCCATCCCCAACGAAAATTTCCTGACCGTAAAAGCAACAGCTTCCCAAAATGTACTGAATGGGCTTGCCGTAGGAAAGCTCTTTAATGGCCTTGCCGCAAAACTCCTCGGATTCTTCGGACATTTCTTCATCCAAAACAGAAAGCATGGTGCCTCTGTCCGTTTCCAAAGCAGCACAAAGCAACAGATCTGCTATTGCGTTCCCATCCTCGGGATTCATCTCCGCAAGAATGTCACGGAGTCTCGTTCTGTATTCCCTCACCAGCATTGGGTTCAACCTCCGTTTCCTTTGCTTCTTCCTTCTTTTTCAAATATTCGGATTCCAAGGGAATCTCAAAATCTGAGAACTCCTCGATCAGTGCGGACTTGGTGGCGACAATGGCTACCTCGATCATGTCGTCGTCGGGCTCACGCGTGGTGATCCGTTGCATCCAAAGACCGGGAGCAGCAAGCAAGCGGACAAAAGCGTTGTCATGCTTACCTGCAAAACGGATAAATTCATAGCCCAAGCCTACACAAATGGGAAGCAACAACACCTTAAGAAGGACGCGCAACCATCCCCAAACGTTGGGAATAAATACGATGGACACGATGATGGACAGGAACACCATTACGAACATAAAGGAGGTTCCACATCTGGGATGGAAGCGGCTTTGCTTACGCACATTTTCTACCGTCAATTCCAACCCTGCTTCATAGCAAAAAATTGTTTTATGCTCTGCGCCGTGGTACATATAAACGCGACGGATATCCTTCATCAAAGAAGTGAAATACAGATATCCCACAAAGATAAGCACCTTCATAACGCCTTCCACCAAACACTTGAGGCGGTTCATCCAGAAATCGCCGTCCAGATCATCCGGGAAGATCAGATTTGTAATAAAGGCAGGCAAGGCCACGAATAAACCCATTGCCAACAAAATACCCAAAACCATTGCAATGGCGGAGATCACATTCAAAAGGCTCTTGCCGAAATGCTTTTCCAACCATTTTTCAAACTTGGAGGGCTCTTCCGATTGAAGCTCATCCTCCAACCCCATCATCTCGGTAGAAGCTGTCAGAGTGGAGAAAGAAAGAATAAACATCTCCACAAGATTCACAACGCCGCGAATCAAAGGAAGATCCAAAAACTTATACTTATTCCGAACCGTTGTCGAGGGTTGGGTGCGAACCACGATGGTCTTATCGTCGGTACGTCTCACAGCCGTAGCCATTTGCTTGGGAGAACGCATCATAACGCCTTCCATAACTGCCTGGCCGCCCACCTTTCCCAAGCGGGGGTTCAGAGGACAGTTTTTTTCTGCATTCTTTTTCAAAATTTCACCTTCCGTTCTTGCTTTTTTTATAAAGATGTATTATACTGTTCAAGGATGATAGAAACATCTTTGCATATTATACTCTCACAACCACCCAAAAGTAAAGACAATTTGTAAATTTTTGTGAGGTTTTTTTGTGGAAAACAAAAGATTTACCAAAAACGACAGCGGTTTTATCTGCGGGCACTGCCAAAAAGAAGTACCACCGCTGGTCTATTCCTCCCGAAATCACTGCCCGTTCTGTTTGTGGTCTCTTCACGTGGATATGCTTCCCGGAGATCGAGCATGCGAATGCCGCGGGTTGATGAGGCCCTACGCAGTGGAATCCCATCCCAAAAAGGGATTTGTGATCACCCACAAATGTACACTGTGCGGAGAGGAAAAGAACAATCGATCCCAGCAGGACGATGATATGGATCTGTTGATTCATCTCACCAATCCTTACAACAGATAATATCTCCTCGAAAGGAATGGACGTACATTTGAAAAACAAAAAAGAGATCTCAACTCTGATGTCCTTTGTATACACGCTTTTACTGGCGGCTCTTTCTTGCTTTGCAGCCCTCAACATGCGGGCTTCAGCAGGTATATGGAGCACAGTTCCCCTATATCCGCTCTGCGTTGCGGCTGCCTGCTTCATTCCCGCTAAAACATGGCATAGATTCTTGTTTATTTTCGGAATGACGCTGGCACTGAATTTGGTAGAAAGCACGCCGATGGAATGCATGCCCTATTTGCTTGTTGCGGCAGGATGCTTCGTGGCCGTTTCTGTGGCAATTGCACTGCTGAAGCGCAAAAAAGTCAAAACCTCCGTGATCGGTTGCGGAATCCTTCTGTGTTATTTGGTTTTCTCTTTTCTTTATATGGGAAATCCTTTCACAGCATTCGACAACAGCGCCATGTTGAACGATTACATCGAAACCCATTACGGCGAAGGAAACCATTTTGAAAACGTTCGATTTGACACCACATCGGGCTACTACACCGTAACCGCCTACAATAAGAAGTTTCCTTCGGAGACAGCAGAGATCTTCCTGATGGAAGGAAGAATCATCGATCACTACAAGGAGCTTGTAGAGGAACAAACCCTGCGGGAGCAAGCTTTGGAATTGACAAAGATTTTGAGGGAGGCGTTCCCCAAGGATTCTTTTACTGTCAGAGGCGTTAAGATTGACCACTTCTTGGAAGACGGTGAGAAATTCGACGCATATGAAACCAAAGCGGATCCTCAAAATATGCATTTTTATATCACCATTTCCGGCAAGCCAACCTTTAAAAAGTATTATGAGGGTGCATTGGGGTATGCTCAAATCCTTTCCGCAAAGAAAACGCAGTATGCTACTGTAACTTATTTGTGCGGAACCGGATTACACTTCCGCGTGGCAATCAATCCGCAAACCTGCGACGGAATCTTCGTCACGCCTGAGAAGATCGCTGTTCACGTAATCAGCCATCCGGAAAATCATTTTTATCTGCGGCAATACGAGGATTGGAATCTCGCCAAGCGTATTGACGCGTCCCACAAAGAATCCTAAACACACAAAGCCATCTTTTGCGGATGGCTTTTTTCTTTGAATACAAAGGAAATGCCCGGGCTAAAATACCCAAGGAGGAGGATGTGACAGACACCTGCTTTTCCACATATTCTGTTTTTGGGAATTTGGTTCCCCAAGGACAACGAGGAGTGTTTATCTTGAAAGGACAGCCTAACAACGTCGAACGGGGTGCCGTTCGCAGAGGTGACATTTTTTACGCTGATCTCAGCCCGGTGGTAGGATCGGAGCAAGGCGGAATACGACCCGTTTTGATCGTGCAAAACAACGTGGGAAATCGCTTCAGTCCAACTGTGATCGCAGCTGCGATTACCAGCCAAACCGGAAAAAACAAGCTCCCAACGCATATTGAGGTTCAAGGTCAGCCAACCGGAGACGGAACTCACAATGGACTTGCCAAGAATTCGATTATTCTGCTGGAACAAATCCGCACCATTGACAAAAAGAGGCTAAAGGAAAAAATGGGCCATTTAGACGATCATACAATGCACATGGTAGACGAAGCAATCACTGTCAGTTTTGGGCTTGGTGACAGCGAAGCTACGACGTAAAACAAGTTATAGGAAAGACCCTTTGAGCTTCCCGCACAAAGGGTCTTATACTTTATTTTTTCTTCTTGGGAAGGAGTAATGCCAGGACAATTGCAAGAGCACCTGCGGCTAATACAACGAGCAGAAGCCACCAAGGAAGCTTAATGCCGGGAGAGGCACCGGGTTCTTCAGAATGATCCTGGGAAACGGCAGGAGGCTCTACTCCCACGTGCAGCACCATTGTATACTCAGAAGCGCTGTTTTGACCATCGGTAACAGAAAGGATCACCTCAGCGTCTCCCGTAAACCCATCGTCAGGAATAAAGATCAGACTCTTTTTGGTAGCAGAAATTTGAGCTCTGCCGCCCTTGCAGGAGATCACATTCGCAACCAAATCGCCCGCAAAGGAATCATTGTCCATGATAGAAATATCAACGGAGGAACGCTCATTGGCAGAAACGTAAGCTTCCGACGGAATCTCACAAACAGGAGGCTGATTGTCGTAATTACCTTTGATGAAAGAATAGGTGACGTCATAAAGCCTGCGGAGACGACGTTCGTTCCCCCCTCCCCCGGTTGAATAGCAAAAATTATACAACGCACCGGGTCCCGCGCCTTGATAAAAGGTATGGAGGGCGTCCATATACCCGGTCTTTGCTCCTACAAAAAGATAATGCTCATAGTTATAGGCCGATTCTGCGGCTGTGGCTGCATTTGCGAAATAGGAGGGCTCGTTGGTTTCGATCTCCACGCCCAAAGAATAGGTCTTGATGGTTTCCGCAAACTCCCAAAGCATTTCCGCGTTATAATAGGGACGATCCTGGGTAAAAGCCAAATTAGGCTGCATAACGGCAGCATCGAAGCCCAGCTCTTTCCAATGGTCAAAACCGGTTGACAAATAGAAGGGGTCAAACAGCACGGATTTTCCCCCGTCCTCAATGGCTTGTGTTGCAAGAATGGTAAATTCCGCCTCATGGTCAGACCAGGAATAATTTACCTCCTCGCTGTACCAGTAATAGCCAACAAGTTCAAGATGGGAGAAATTTGCAGCTTCAAAACGGTCGGTAACGTACTCATCGTACCACTTGACCGCATTGACGCGCTCTTGGGGAGTGCGAATGTAATCATCCGTTCCATCGCCGTTAAGATCGCCAAAGGCATGTGTGGGAATGCCTGCGTACGGCATTGTCAGAAGCACGGGGAATTTACCTTGGATGCCAAGCTCCTCATACACCTGCTTAACAGCGGTATTCAAAGCGTCCAGATCATAGCCTTCCGCAAACAACAGATCGGTGTAATAGATCCAGTCGCTCATAACAGCCGCGGGATATTTGGAGGACCTAACCAGAGTACCGCCGGATGGATAAGTGAAGTTCGTGGAGACACAAGGTACAAATGCTACAGCATCGAACATAGTATCCATAGCTTCCCCATCGGTGGAAAGATATGCTACGTAGGGTAAAAGCTCCTGGACGGTATTTTGGGCAAGAGACTGGTTGGAGGGATAATATCCGTTATATATTTTGATAATGTCGGAAATGCCTTCAAAGGAGGGGCAAAAATCCGTTTCTTCTGCGGCCTCGGGGGTCACTGTCTTTTCTGTTCCGGACAAAGTGGTGCTGCCGTAGATCTCGATCTCGTCACAAACGCCGAAAATATCACAGCAATATTCCACGCGAGCATATTGCGCTACGGTAGGTTCGACGGAAAGCTTGGCGTCGAAGCGACGTGCCGATGCGTTCAAGGAAAAGGAAGGGGTGCAGGTTCCCGCAAGAAACCAATTTTCGCCATCGTCGGAAAGGTACAGATTAACATATCGAGGAGCGTAATATGCCGCGCCGATATCATGAAAAAAGCCCGCGGAAAAACCATCCACCGCAACGGGAGCTTCAAACGAGAAGGTTACCATACGAGAACGGGAGCGGAAAGATCGGTACCATGCACTGTCGCTGAGTCCGCTTTTGGCACGCTTCCCATCAGTGAGCATACCTGCAATTCCCAAGCCATCCTCTTTGTCGTAGGTGATCCCGTTTTCGGAGAAATTGGAATAAGAATGATCGGTGGGGACGCTGTTTTCAACGGTATATGCCATACCTGACACAAGATTTACGCTCTCTGCACTTACGTCACCGTTTGCAGGGATCAGCAAACAAAAGAGCAACAAAGGGATAACAATCATTTTTTTGAACATCGGAGTTCTCCTTGCAATGCTTCTTTATCTCAGTATACCATTTTTTCTCAAAAAAGCAAGTGTCTCCCATCATCTTTTTTGCATATACTGCGAAACAGAGGTGTTGTGTATGTTTGATGGCAAGACGGTAGCCTTTCGGTTGCCGGGCGGAACTCCGGCTTTATCTGTTTCGACAATAGATTGCGAGAAATTTGCGGCAGTGGATGGTCGAGAATGCGTGGTTTATGTATATTCTTCCTGCGGAAGGTTTCTGGAAACCCGTCCAACCGCTAGAGCTTACGGGGTACTTACGGCGATGGGAGAGAACGGTTATCTTGCTCTGGCACACTGTTCCTGCAGGCGTTTTGCAAATCGGGTATATTTTCTGAATAGGGACTTTGAGGAAGTAGGCAGTTTTGATCTGGAGAGATGCTTTGAGGAGCTTGGAGAGTTGTCTGACGTTTTTTATACGGAGGATGGAGAAATTTACGCCGCAATCAAACACACACTGAAAATATTTAACGGAACCGGAAGTAACACAGCAGAATTTACAAATCCCGGGTGCGGAAGAATTTACAACGTGGCTACAAACGGTAATATGACCGCCATTCATCACCGAGGATATTGGGGAGACGTTCTTACCGTTTCCTCGGATACAGCTTCCTATGCTTCGGCCGTTTGCGGACAAACGGTGCTTCGTGATTTACTACCAACGGAAACGGATGCTTTTTACGGTTTGTTTGGATTCCGCTATCAATACAATTATCTTATGCCGATATACGCAGAAGGCAGAATTATTTTGCCTGAGCAGAATGATCTCCTTCGATTTCTCCAAAATATAACGCCCTGTTCTTGAAATAAAGAGAAAGTTGTGTTACAATGTTTGGGAAGGAAGGTGTAACACATGGCAAATTCCATTGACGGCAAGATTCTGAAAAATCTTTTGCCGAGAGCAGAGGATTCCCACAAAGGAAGTTTTGGAAGATTAACGTTGTTTTGCGGTTGCGACGATATGCCCGGCGCTGCATATCTGGCAACGCTTGGTGCTTTGCGAAGCGGCGTAGGTTTGGTTAACGTGGCGGCCGAGGGTGCTCTGCGAGCTACTTTACAGGCAAGACTTGCAGAACCGGTATGGATCAAGCCCGCTTCTCTCCCCCATCCTTCTGCTACCGCCTTTCTGTGCGGTTGTGGCTTGGGACGAACAAGGGATGATATGCTTTCCAAGCTATTGCCTCAAATTAAAGTTCCTGCTGTTTACGATGCGGATTGCATAAATTTTTTGGCTTTGCATAAGAATGTGTTGGACGGACTGGATGCCCCCTTTATTCTGACACCCCATCTTATGGAGTTTTCCCGCATAACCGGACTTTCGTCAGAGGAAATCGAAAGCAACCGATTGGTTGTCGCTTCCGATTTTGCCAAAAAACACCGTTGCGTTTTGGTTTTGAAGGGCCATAAAACAGTGGTGGCCTCCCCCGAAGGGAATCTCTTTGTCAATACCAGCGGCTGCAATGCACTTGCCAAGGGCGGAAGCGGAGACGTGCTTGCGGGAGTAATCGCTTCCCTGCTTGCCCAAGGGCATTCCTGCTTGGATGCCGCTTGTATCGGCGTGTACGCACACGGTCTTGCCGGCGAAAGATTGGCGAAACAAATGGGAGCACGAGGCGTATTGCCCTCGGATCTTCCCGCCGAGATCGGTAAGATTTTGGGTTAAGTCCGTTATCTGCTACAGAAAAGAGACGACGGTATTTTGAAAAAACTCTTACTGATTCCCGTGCTATGTATTCTTCTATGCAGTTGCAAAGCGATTTCCTCAAAGCCTGAGGAAACGTTGCGCTCTGTTGCCCAGATCACCGTATCTGCCAATGGAATTACCGCCGAAATCACGGTGCAGGAAAATGGATTTGCATGCAAATTTACACAGCCGGATACGCTAAGAAGGCTAAAGGTTCTGTATGACGGTGAAGAAATGACCGCTTATTACGGGAATTTGGAAACAAAGGTTCCGAAATCTTTTTTGGGAGAAATCGTTCCTCTCTTTGATTTGCTGACAGCCTTCAAAAGCAATGACGGAGAACAATGGGCAGAAAATATCCGCCTGTTGACTCTTGACGAACGAGAGTTTTTATTGTATTATGATTCCGTGAGTGAAAAGATCACTCGCCTGGAAGTGAAAGGAGAAGACGGCACATATACCTACGACGTGCTGTCTTACATAAAGCAATATGACGAGACAGAGAGTACGGGTACAAATTGATACCCGAAAAATCAAAGAGAATTATCAGCATTTACAGGAGCTTGTTTCTTCCCAATGCCAAGTTCTCGCAGTGGTTAAGGCGGATGCCTACGGTCATGGAGCCGTTGAGGTCTGTAATCTGCTTTACCAAGCCGGTTGCCGTTATTTCGCAGTAGCTTGCATAGAGGAAGCACTGGATTTGCGAGAGCAAGGAATCAAGGGAAATATTTTGATTCTCGGAAATACAGACCCTTCTTATGCCAAGCAATTGGCGGAGCTGGATTTGATCCAAACCGTAGATACAGAGGAATACGCTTTGGCATTGGCCAAGGCAGGCAAAGTGCGCATCCACGTAAAAGTGGATACCGGTATGTCACGTTTGGGGCTTTACTGCCATGGAAATGAAGATGTAGGATCCGTCGCGGAAGCGGTTAGCCGAATCGCCTCTATGGAAAACCTTTCGATGGAAGGGATCTTTACCCACTTTGCCGACAGTGATGGAGAGACAGAGGACTTCACGCGGAAACAATTTTCGCTTTTCTCTTCATTGTTGGAAAAATTGTCCGCTATGCAGGTACAGGTGGGATTACGCCATTGCTGCAACAGCGCAGGCATTTTAAGATTCCCGGAAATGCATTTGGATCTGGTGCGCGCAGGACTGGTGCTTTACGGGCTTATGCCCTCTCCTTATATCAAAGATACTGTTTTGCAACCTGCCATGAGACTGATTGCAAGAGTTTCCGCCGTGAATACGTTAAAGGCCGGAGACGCAGTTTCCTATGGCGGGATCTTCAAGGCAGAGGCGAAAATGCGGGTTGCCGTTCTTTCCATTGGATACGCTGACGGTCTATCCAGAGCGCTTTCGGGAAATTTAACAGTTTCTGTAAACGGAAAAGAAGTACCGTTGATTGGTCGGATCTGCATGGATCTTTGTATGGCAGATCTGGGAGACGTTCCCTGCAAGGCGGGCGACGAAGCAGTGATCTTCGACACACCGGAAAAGATCGAGGAGATTGCGGATAAGCTTTCCACCATCAATTACGAAGTGATCTGTTCTTTGAAAAAGCGAGTTTATATCGAATATATTTGAACGTAAAAAAAGACTTCCTACAGTTCAATTAGGAAGTCTTTTTTTTGTGTTATACGGGAACGAATCTAAGCAATTGGCAGGCACCCACCATGGCGCTGGAACAGCAGTACTGTTTTTTACCGGGGACATATTCGGACACGTGATGTCCGTGAACATGGCCGCAAAGCAAGGTGGCGATAGGACAGGAAGGCTCCTGCAGATAAGCGTGGAATTCCGCACTCTCGGCATCCA
The DNA here is from genome assembly GCA_045612545.1 of Eubacteriales bacterium. Lineage (GTDB taxonomy): Bacteria > Bacillota > Clostridia > Oscillospirales > CAG-382 > Coliplasma. The sequence continues at coordinate 43,523 of JAZKZH010000044.1, read as the reverse complement.
TATCATCCCCGCCTAACAGGAAATAAGGATCAAAGATAGACGTCTCTGCCGTGTTGTAAGGCGTTTTTACGGGAATATGCATTGCAAGCACGGGAATATTCCCGTTTTCCGCTTCTTTCTCTGCGGCGGCTTTCACAGCCTCGAAAAGGTCTCGAGGCACCTTCTTACGGGAATTATCAATCCCTAAAAGAGAGAGGTTGCCCATGCGCAGGAGCTGCACCGGGGATTCCCCTACGTAGGGAAGGTAGGCTTCATCGTGACCGATTTCGTGATTGCCTCTCACCCACATCCAAGGAATTTCGGATTTTTTTACACCTTCCCCAAGAAAATCAATGGTCTCTGTGCTGAAATCATTGAGCATATCCCCTGTCATCAAAAAAACATTCGGCTTTTTTTCATTGACAAGGGCAATGTATTTTTCCCATGCTTCTTCCGGCTGCAAAAGATGAGGTTCATCCACAGAATCTCCGTAAAGATTCGCAAAGGAAAGGCGGACACCCTTCCAGGCATTTTTCTGTTTGTCGGCAAAGGCTTTCCATTCGTCTGTGCTGTTTTCATCGGTGACGATGAGATGCAGGTCGGACATATGGAAAACCTGAACCTCTTCGGTCAAGCCATGCAAAGGGATTACGCGTTCTGTTATCTGAAAATACGGATCGTTTGTATAAAACATATTCATCACTCAAAAGTCACACTGGACGCCCATTCAAAAATATCGTCCTTGTACTTGGCTGCATCTTCCTCCATCGTGGTAAAGTCAACAAACCAGAAGGCATCTTCTGTCTTGAAAAGGAAGGTGTAGCACTTATAAACACTGTCGTCAGCAGGATTGGATTCCGTATATTCGAAATAGAGGAGATCCCCGTGGGTCTTAAGCTCCTTGTTGCATTCCACGTAATTATAGTCCAGGGTATCCATGACAGCTTCGCCGTATTCGGCCAGGGAGAAATCTTCTAAGCCTTCATACGCAGAGAACTTCTCCTTCAATACCAAAACCAGGGTTTCGGAGGAGCTGTAGCACTGAGTATAGCCAAGATAGGTATCCTCGTAGAAGTTATCGTTCAAGGTGATGGAAAGGCCATCGGCAGAGAAGGTTTTTTCCGAAGCGAAATCCAAATTGCTCAAAACGCCAATAGCAATACCAACAAGAATAGAAATCACAAAAATCACAATGCCCTTGGTCGTGTTCTTCTTGCGATTCTTCAAAACCGCTTCGTTCGTATTATTGTCAAAGCGGAAGGGATTACCGGCAGTGGGATTGTAGGTACACTTACCGGAGAGAATAACATCCTCCGTTCCTGCGGGAAGCTGATAAAAATCGTTAGCGTAGTTTTTGCTGAGGGTATCGGCAATCACGAAAATTTTGGTTTCCTCATCGCCAATCACGAAGTTGCGTTCCTCGCCGTTCTTCAATTCGCCCAGCTTGCGGCAGGGTACTCCGCCGATTCGGATCTCTTCGGAAAGAGGATCTTCCACATAGACCTTAAGAGCGGCAAAACAGCCCACGAAGGATTTGGTGCGTAAAATAGTTACGTTTCTCATACAATGCCCCTTTTTCACATAAACTTTGTTCGTTTAGGTAAGTATAGCACACCCTTTTGGAAAATGCAATAGCAATATCGAATTTGACGATTAAAAAGACAGCCTTACATAAGAAGGCTGTCTTTTGTCATTTTATGCGATTTGTTGTGCGAGCAAAACGCAATCATAGATGGTGAGAACACCATCGAGATCAAAATCAACGAGGATCTCGGATTCCTCGTTGCCCACAAGGATCGCCATCAGAAGATCCAGATCTGCTTGCTCAACAACACCGTTATAGTCGATATCGTAAGGACTATAGGTGGGCTCTTCCGCTTCAAGATAGTAGCAGGCAAACATCCATGCGTCTTCCAACTCGCCACCGACCCAACCATCTTCGCCGTACCAATCGCGGTATTCACCAACATTTTGGAACATAATGATCAAATCAAGGGTAAGAGGATAAAGAGAAGAATCCGCACAATCAACATACTCCGCCAACGCATCGTTGCAATCGATCTTAGCGACGATCTCATCGCCTTCCATAATTGCATAACGTACCTGGCCATAAGACATTGCGGCAGAAATGCTCATGTAGGAGTCGTTGAGATGAGCATACAAAATGGGACCGTTGGCACTACCCAAGTGATAATAACCGTCTCTGCCCAAAACAGCAGTATCCACTACGTCATCGAAGGTATCAACATAAAGCAGTTCATCCATATCACCTTCAAATACGAAGGGCTGAGGCGTGGTTTGGTTTTCGTAAATTGTCCAAGGAATTTCCACAATAACAACTTCTTCCTTCTCTATAGAAATGGAGGCAGAAGAGTCGCCGGAAATTACTGCCAGATAAATGCTCTGCCCAACGGAGTTGCATTCCCAAGTAGCGATGGCTTCCGTGACAGTTTCGGGAGTAGGTTCAATAGTGACCCACATACCATTGTAGCTAACAACAGCAATCAAACCGTTTGCGACGGTAAAATAATATTTGCCAACCTCCGTGGGTTCGAAATAGAACACCGTATACGCATATTCGGCATCCAAAACATAGCTGTCCTCCCCTAAAACGAGAGAAGACTCGCTATAAGCGTATCCATCCAGCTTTTGAGAAGCGATTCCCACTTCTGCAAAAACATTAGCGGATGAGAAACAAAGTGCAAACGCAAGCAAAACGACAAAAATTTTTTTGGTTGTCATTGGGATACCTCTCTATAAATATTTTTTTAAGACAGATACTCTGCGCTCCAAGTGATCACGGTAGCGGGATATTTCAGGGTGATTCGCCCGGAAGGAACGGAACCCATGTTGATAACCAATTCGTCACCGGCCAGAACCTCGATATCAAAATAGGTTCTGCCTTGATCATCCACATTGTCCAGCTCATCGGAGCTTCTCTGTGCGCAGCTTCGGTTGTTGGTGACAACAACTACGCTGTTCTTTGTTGCGACGTGATAGAAACGGATCGTACCATCCTGCGTGGCAGTATAACGATAGAAATAGCCCATCTCTTCCCCTTCGGCCAAAGAAAGGACGGTTTCCGAAGAAATGTCTTCTTTCATTTCGGGATTGGACATGGTACCCAAGGGACTTGTGAACATCAAAGAGAAGGCGCATGCCTCGGAACCATTATTACCGATTTCCAACACAATTGCACTACTTGCCAAAGCTTTTTCGATACGAAGGGAAAGCACACCGTTTTCGGGAGTATACGTCTTTCCTTTGTAAACAATATAAACGTTATCGGACAGAATGGTCAGGTCCATACCGCCGATACGATAAATTGCATAGTACGCGGACGTGCCGGGTGCAATATTTACCGTTTTCACAGCTTGATTTTCTGCGGGGATATACAGATAGGGATCCTCCTCAGTGCCGGATCCATCGGGCTCTTCGGGCTCAACGGGTTCCTCGGAGGGTTCATCGGGCTCCTCGGAGGATTCATCAGGTTCCTCGGAGGGTTCTTCGGAGGGTTCTTCGGAAGGTTCTTCGGAGGATTCATCGGGCTCCTCGGAGGATTCATCAGGTTCCTCGGAGGGTTCTTCGGAGGGTTCTTCGGAAGGTTCTTCGGAGGATTCATCGGGTTCCTCGGAGGGTTCTTCGGAAGGTTCTTCGGAGGGCTCTTCAGAGGGCTCTTTGGAAGGCTCTTCGGAAGGCTCTTCGGAAGGCTCTTCGGAAGGCTCTTCAGAGGGCTCTTCGGAAGGCTCGGCAGAAGGCTCTTCGGAAGGCTCGGCAGAAGGCTCTTCGGAAGGCTCTTCGGAAGGCTCAGCAGAAGGCTCGGCAGAAGGCTCTTCGGAAGGCTCAGCAGAAGGCTCCTCGGAAGGCTCGGCAGAAGGCTCCTCTGTAATGGAAGAATCCACCTCAGAAGAGGTTTGAACACTCTGCTCCGCAGAAACGCCGCCCTGGCTTACACCGGAAGGAAGGTCCTCAGAACAACCCACCAGCATAAAGGACAAAGCAAACGTCAAAAGCAAAGAAAATGCCAAGCAAAATAAAAGTTTCTTGTTCATAATCAGTTACCCTTGCTCAAAGTCAGTGTGTACTCTGTAGCACCGTAGTCCAGATACACTTCAGATTCGCCTTCGTAGGTATATCCTTCGGGACAAGACATCACAGACAGCTTATAACCATCGGTGATCTCAATATTGAAGGTTGCGACGCCGTTCTCATCCGTCATAGCGGGCATACAAGAGGTCTTGCAGATCTGCACCATAACGCCGGAAACGGGGGTTCCGTCCTGATCGACTACAGTAACAGAGAATTTAGCCGCTGCGGGAAGAGAAGCCTCGGCAGAAGTTTCGGAAGAGGTTTCGTTTACGCTCTCGGACGAAACAGCTGCAGGGGTGGAGGATTCGTTTTGCTCTTCACCGCAGGCAACCAGGCAAAGAAGCATAGCGAACCCAAGGAACAGGGTAAGAATTCTTTTGGTGAGTTTCATATAGATCATTTTCCTTTCTTTGCCCCCAATAGGGCGATGTTGAAAAGGGAATGTGCTTACGGTTTCATGGCCTCAATGGTTAGGTATTTTTCTTGCACATAGTCATCTGAGGTGATGAAGGCGAAAAGCTTTTCGAAGGATTCGGTATCGGTGATCGCGGCATCATGAACCAAACAGATCATACCGTAACGGTCGATCACGATCGTGGTGGGATATGCCCGCAAGTTCATAATCGTTTGCCAGTAGGACGCTTCAGCTGCCACCGGGAAGGTTAAGCCAAGCTCCTCCGCATAGGCGGCAGCGGTCTCGTCGGTACCATCATAAGGGTTAATGGCGATGACTTCCAATTGTTCGCAGTATGATTCGTATGCTTTCTGCAAATAAGGGAACTCCATGCGACAGGGACCGCAACCTATATACCAGAAATTCAGAACCACAGCTTTTTTGGAAGCAAGAAGGTCGGATATGGTAAGAACAGTTCCGTCCGTACAGGTAACATGAAAGTCGGGTATAATATGCCCAAGTTTTAAGGAAAGCTCGGAAGTATCCGTCACCTGATAGGGTGCGGTTTTAACGCATAACACAGAATCCTTCTCTGTAATGGAATAGGAGGATTCCGGGAAATACCCCGCTTCGTCCATGTAAACCACAGCCACATAGGATTCAGAGTCATCTGCCGTGAAGCAAAGAACCCCTTCCCTGTCCGTCATGGCGGCATATACCATCTCGGAAAGCGTGTGATCCTCGTAGACCTTGACAAGAAGATTCGGCAAGATCATGCCGCCTTCCGTCATGAAGCAAAGTCTGTAATCAATCTGCACAGCATCGCGAGAAGCTGCGGAGGATTCTTGGCCTTCTTCGATGGCTTCCCGGCAACCTGCAAAGGAAAACACCAGCAAAGCTACAACGAGCAAGAAGAAAATCAATCGGTGCTGTTTCATATTATTCCGCATAACAGCACATCAAAAGCCAAGCGATGTCGTGATTGATATCGGGCTCCGGATTTCCATCCATGTCCACAAAGAGGTACGCCATGCTATCGGGCTTCCACCAGCCTTGGTAACCGCCGTGCTGCTGCACAATATAAGCCAGATCCTTGGTAAGGGGGTAGACGCCCGTAGCGGCATCTGCACACGCAATGTATTCAAACAGACAATCGGAATATTTTTCCTTCTTGTCAAAAGAACCATCCTCGTTGTAGAAATATTTGGTAACGCCGGTATGATCCAAAATGGTCTTGTAAGAAACCATATACTCGCTGTCTTCCGTAAGACGCATAAGTACCAAAGGACCATTTGCGGTATCCAAATGGTAGAAGCCATCGGATTCGTTGTAAACCAAGGTATAGTTCTTAGTAAAATCAAATTCCTTCAGCTCAGTGCCTTCGGGAAGCTGATACTGCGTGGGCGCGGTTTCAGCCTGATAGACAATCCAAGGTTCATCTTCGATGGTTTTGATAGGATCGCCAATACGTCGAATACCTACAACGCAAGAGGTTTCACTGTTGGAATCCACGCCAATCACCAAAGTAGAGGTACCACCGTCTCCGCTGCCGATCATAGAGGCTTTGATGGAAACCGTAAATACGTTTTCCGTGACGGTAGCGGCGCTGTCCTCCATTACATAGTGAGGAGCACCGTAGTAGCCGATGGCAGAAGTAGTATCGCCAACGAGAGAAAACTCATAATTTCCGGCAATGGTGGGGGTGAACAGGAAATAATTTCTTGTTCCGGGAGTAAGGTCAACATAGGTTGTGCCGGTTCCGATGGAATACATTTCGATATCCGCCGTATCTACGGTCACAATTTGAGGCTCTGCGGTGATTTTGTTACACAGAATCACTTCCGCGGAAGTGATCTCTGCATTCACGGTGACACCATTGTAATAATACTGATCTTCCCCGCCGGAGAAAGCGAGAGAAACCTCGTATTCTCCTGCAGCAAGGGTTTTGGAAGCAACACCGTTTTCATCGCAGGGCTGCATGGCAACGCGCTCACCGTTCTGGATAAACTGAACGGCGATGCCGTCATAGCAAGGATCTCCAAAGGCGTCCTTTACGGTAACGGTATAGGTAATATCCTCTACAACCTCAGAGGATTCGGCTTGAGAAACCGCTCCCTCCTGAGAGGAGCAGGCTGCCATCAACATGGCGGCAACCACCAGAAGTGCCAGGAAACAAATTTTAAGGTTCTTCTTAGTCATAATCATCACCTTACTTTAATCGTTCGCGCCAAGATAGTCGTAGTAGTAGCAAAGCTTCAGCCAGGAATTCTCTACACCGGCGAAGGTATATTTATCCATCAGCATTTGCAGGATTTCTGCCAACTGCTGATCCACTGCAACGCATCCATTGCGCTCGATATTTTCGGACTTATCGATCTTCTCCAGATAAGCACGCACTTTGTCGGTATAGTCGCCGCCCTTGCCATGGTATCTGCCGGCGTAAATATCTTCCAACTGATACTGCAGAGCATTTTGTTCGTATTCCTCGCCCCAAAGCTCTCTCAGATAAGCATCGGTCTTAGCTACGTCATTATCGTTTTTCTTCATGTATGCAAGGATCTCGGCGTCGGTTTCGGATTTGCTGAAATCAAATCCTCCGATCTCGATCATCTCTACAATGGAATGGCTGAACACGGGAGTCACTCCGATAAAGTCGGCATAGATCAGGCTTCCGTCTGCGGAATCATAGTATAAGCCGTCTTTGAGAACAGGCTTGATACCACCGGCAATGATATCGTACATAGTTTCGCCGGAAGCGTCACCATCGTAGGTGAAGTAACCGGGAGCCGCCAAGCGGAAATGCCAAAGCTCGGTGCCAAGGAATTCAATATCGTAATAAATGGTACCGGTAGCATAGACATCCCAGAATGCCATGTTGATGTAGTATTCCTTCCCTGCCTCCATGTAATAAACAATAGAGCAGTTCACGCTATCGGTGTACATTCTTTCGTCATGCTCGTAGGTATAGACAATGTTTCCGTTTTTGTCGAAGAGCCATGCGTCGATACCGTCCTTATAATCGCTCTTGGAAGTAAAACGGTAGACGCCGGACTCAGAAGGAACGAACTTGGCAAACATGCCTCTGGGGATGATGGGTCTGTCATAGTAGAAATAATTGGTCTCAACATCTTTGCCAAGGGTCGCGTCAATTGCGCTCTCGGGACAAAGGCCGATGATGGGATCCTGGAGCTGGGTAGCATTCTTGCCGTATGCAGCATAATATTTACACATCTTCAACCATTCATCGGGAGTGCCATCAAAGCCTGCAACCTCGGCAACCTGCTTCAACATCTCCGCAAGCTCTTTGTTAACGGTACAGATACCGCTCAAGGAAGCGTTGGAAGCATAGGAGAAGTACTTCACCATGTTCTTCCCTTCCTTGTCGTAAAGGCTTACATTGTCTTTATCAGCCAGACCCTCGTATACGATCTCGTAAACAGACATTTCCTCAGAGAAGGGAGTGTAGCCCATGAGATCGGCCAAAAGCAGAGGACCGTCCTTGGTACCCACGTGATAGTAGCCGTCAGCTTCGTTATAAACGATGTCAACGTAGGAATAGGTCTCGCCATCCTCGGTGGTGCCTGCAGGACGGGGCAGGTAGGTCTCAACGTCGATTTCGGAGACATCTACTGCGCGGAAATTGGTGACGTAAACGGTGTCGTCGCCCTCGGAGGTATCGCTGTCTTTTACAAAGCAAAGAGCGATCTCGTAGGTGCCGTCCTCTTCCGCTACGCAGGGGTAGCAGGACTGCCAGACTTCCGTCTCGCTTACGCCGGAGATCTGGAACACATCTTCGTCATTAACGATGACATACAGAACATCACAAAGGCGCTCGGAGGAAACGAGGTAATCAAAGCCAACTGCCTGACCCTTTTTCAGGGTAACATCGGCGTACATGATGGCGTAGGTGGAATCAATACCCACATTGGAGGCATACAAAGCCTTCTGTCCTGCCTTTTCGGTGGCAATAAAGGGCCAGATATATTGGGCATTCTCATCCTCGGTTTCAGGACGGTAGGTAACCTCAATATTACCTTTATTGATCAGCGCGGCGATATTCTCGGAGGAATCCATGGTGTAGGTAGGGAGCACCTGGGTCAACAAATCGCCTATGCCGCCGGTGCATACCTTCTGCTTGTAAACATCAGCAAGGAAATGATCAAAGGCGGACAGGAAGGGGCGCTTGCTGGTGATGGCGCCGGATTCCACAATGCTGATCATGCCATAGCGGTCGATAAACACGGAGGTGGGATAGCCGGTAACCCCAAACACGTTTGCCCAGGAAGAAGGACAAGCTGCCATGGGGAAATCCAATCCCTGCTCTTCCTGGAATCTCTTAACGGCAGTTTCTCCGTCCAAAGGATCCAAAGCGATGATCTCGATCTGATCCTTGTACTCGCCGTAAAGCGTATTCATCAGAGGGAACTCTTCCAAGCACCAGCTGCAGGTGGTATACCAGAAGTTCAGGATCACCAGTTTTTTGGTTTTCAAAACCTGAGAAAGGGTCAACGTCTCACCCGCCGCAGTGGTAACGGTAAAATCGTACATGATGTCACCAATACCGAGAGTGGCAGAGGAAAGGTCATCAGTGACCAAAGAGGAGGTAAGTACGATATTTGCGGAATTGCCGCTAAAGCCATAGTAACTGTCTACCGAGTAACCCTTGGACACACCGGTCAGTACGATAGCATAATCGCTGCTTTGGGGCAAAGTAAAGGTAACATCGCCGTTTTCGTCGGTTCTGGCAAAGTCCTTCATGTCAGAAAGAGATCCATCGGCGTAGATATATACGTCGGTTTCGGACATTGCCATACCGCCTGCCGTCTCGATATGGACGGTGTAGGTTACGGTGCCACCGGCGGCTGCGCTCTCCTCAGAGCTCGTGTCACCGGAGGTTCCGCCATCATCCGAGCAGGATGCCAGCAGAGGGAGACAAATAGCCAAAAGTAACAGTATGGCTATGATCCCGTGCTTTCTGTAATTTCTTTTTTTCATTCTTATGGTATTCCTTTCGTAGCCCGCCGGGGCGGGCAGTCTATATGGATCTTACGGGCGAACTGACAAAATCCGGTTTGAAAAAGGCGCCCTTTTTCAAACTTTTCTCTCGGATGAATGAGTGCGTGAATTTATGCAAGCCAAAAGATCAGCGAAACAATGAGAAAGGCAACCGCCAGAAACCCTACAGCCACAAGGGTGGGCAAAAGCATCATCCGCACTGCGCTCCAATAGGTGCGCCAAATATCTCCAATGGGAGAGGTGGTACCCATCCCCAGGCGGCTCTTTCCTGCGGAAACGCCGGACATATCGGCGATGGTTCTGCCGTCGTCGATATAATGAACTTTTTCTTTTTTGGTTTTATCTTTCTTCATCATGAACGCTTTTCCTTACTCGTTCAGCAAATGGCATGCGGCACAGTGGCCGTTGCCGTAATCTTTGTATTCCGGTGTTACCTCTTTGCAAATATCTTTTGCATGGGGGCAACGGGTGTGGAAACGGCACCCCTTAGGCGGGTTGGCCGGAGACGGAATATCACCGTTTAAGATAATTCGGTTCATTTTAACATCGGGGTCAGGATACGGGATGGCGGAGAACAACGCTTGTGTATAGGGGTGCAAAGGATTGGCAAAAATGTCCTCTTTGCTACCGAACTCCACCATAGAGCCTAAGTACATGACACCGATCTTATCGGAAATAAACTTAACCACAGAAAGGTCATGGGAAATAAACACATAGGTAAGCCCCATCTCCTGCTGGAGTCGCTTGAGAAGATTGATGATCTGCGCCTGGATAGAAACGTCCAATGCGGATACAGGTTCATCACAAATAATCAGCTTGGGGTTTACGGAAAGAGCACGGGCAATACAGATTCTTTGACGTTGTCCGCCGGAAAATTCATGGGGATAACGCTCGTAATAGTAGGAGCGCAAGCCGCATTTTTCCATGAGATCCAAAACGTAATCCTTCACCTGATTTTTGGGAACGATGTTATGTACTTCTACAGGCTCGGAAAGGATGCCACCCACAGTACTTCTGGGAGGCAGAGAGGAATAGGGATCCTGGAATATGATCTGCATCTTCTTGCGGATCTCTCTCATTTGGGAAGACGTGTAGTTTGTAATATCCTGCCCCTCGAAGAAGATGCGCCCTGCTGTAGGTTGATGAAGCTTGAGAATGGCTCTTCCCAAGGTGGTTTTGCCACAGCCGGATTCGCCGACAATGCCCAGGGTCTCCCCTGCTTTCAGGGAGAAGGAAACATCATCCACAGCAATCAGCTCGCGGGTGACCTTACCGGTAATGGTCTTTTTGAGAGGGAAGCACTTCCGCAAGTGGTGCACTTCCAAAAGATTATCTGCGACAGGAGTAACGTTCTTCATTTCTTCAGCCATTGTTCTGTTCCTCCCCGTATAAGTGACACGCTACAAAGTGGGTGGGGCTGACTTGGATCATCCCCGGATAATCACCGGCGCACTTTTGGGTGCAGGAGGAGCATCTTTCACGGAAGTAGCAATAATTGGGCATATTGATGGGGTTGGGCACATTGCCCGGGATGTTAAACAAGGTTTCGCTGTTGGAATCCAAGGTGGGCTTGGATTTCTGCAGACCGATGGTATAAGGGTGCATGGGATTGTGGAAAATTTCCTGCACGGTTCCCTGCTCGATCACTCTGCCTGCGTACATAACCACCACGTAATCCGCCATCTCAGCAATGATGCCAAGGTCGTGGGTGATGAGCATAATGGAGCCATCGATTTTTTCCTTCAAATCACGAAGCAAGTCAAGGATCTGCGCCTGGATGGTAACATCCAGTGCGGTGGTAGGCTCATCGGCAATGATGAGGCGAGGATCTGCCGCCAAAGCCATGGAGATCATCACACGCTGACGCATACCGCCCGAAAGCTCATGAGGGAATGCATTGTATACACGCTCGGGAAGCGCTATACCAACAAGATTCAACATTTCGATGGATCTTGCTTTTGCCATCTCCTTGGTAGAGCCGGGATGGTTGATATAGGTAACCTCGTCCAACTGCTGACCGATGGTAAATACCGGGTTCAAAGAGGTCATAGGCTCCTGGAAGATCATGGCGATCTGGTTACCGCGGATCTTGTGAATGTCCCGCATGGGCATTTTTGCGATGTCATAGACCTTCTCGGTGCCGTCTGCTTCCTTGGCATTGAATCGGATAGAGCCGGAATAGATCTGTCCCGTAGGACCTTGCAAAAGCCGCATGACAGACATACTGGTCACAGATTTACCGCAACCGGACTCCCCTACCACGCCAACAGTAGAATGCTTGGGGATGCTGAAGGAAACACCGTTGACAGCCTTCACAACACCCTGCTCCGTAAAGAAGTAGGAGTGAAGATCTTCGATCTCGAGAATGTTGGCCTCATCCTGCATCTCGGTGAGATATTCGGATTCGGGGGCTTTACGGTTTTTGTAGGCCTCCAACTTTTTGATGATCTTTTTGTTTGCCTTGGCAATAGCGCGGACTTCCTTGCCCGAAAGGTGATGCGTTTGGCTCATGGCTTACCTCCTTGCTTTCGGGTCAAGAGCATCTCGCAAACCGTCGCCAACGAAGTTGAACCCAAGCACGGCAATGACGATACAAATACCGGCAGGAACCCATACGTTCAGATGGTTCTGGAGAATGTCCTGATTGGTGGAAATGATATTGATCATAGTGCCCCACGCGGCGTAGGGGGCTTTGACACCCAAATTAAGGTAAGACAGGGTCGCCTCATAGAGGATCATGCTACCCAAGCTGAGACTCATCTGTACGATAAGCTGAGGCATAACATTGGGAACCAAATGCTTGAAGATCTTACGGGCAGCAGAGTAGCCCATGGCTTCTGCCGCAACCATGTATTCCTGCTCACGGAGAGACAAAATTTGTCCGCGAACTAAGCGCGCTGTGCCGGGCCAGGAAATAAACGTAAGATAGATCATCAGAAGATAAATACGATATTTGGCGTCGATGCCGGAGGCGTCCAAAATGGTACTGATGATCAGCAAGATCGGAATACCCGGCAGACAGATGAGGACATCGCAGACACGCATGATGATGTTATCCACCACCCCGCCGAAGAAGCCTGCGATACCGCCCATGAACACGCCAAGAAGGGTGATCAGGAATACGGCGATAAAGCTGACGATCAGAGAAATTCTGCCGCCGTACATCAAACGAACGAAAATGTCATAGCCCTCGTTATCAGTGCCAAGAATATGCTCAGACGAGGGAGGCGCAAGGAAATTATCCTTTAAAGACTTCTCTGTGGTTTGGTGAACGGTGTATTCCACTCCGTTGACAGTGTAAGTAGTCACTGCGGTAGCATACTCGGTTTTACCGCTTTCGTCCAACTCGATCTCTCCCCACTGGGTATAGATCAAAGGTCCCACAAAGCTGAACAGGAACAGCCCCACGATCATCACCAAGCCAATGATGCTCAGCTTGGAACGAAAGAAGCGGCGCACCACCATGCGCGTGGGAGACATAAGACGAACGTTTTGATCAAGAGGAGTGTCGGTATCTTCGATCGCTTCGGGTGTGTTGTTTTTCAGTTGCTCTTCCACAAAGATACCTCCTTACTCCAATTTTACTCTGGGATCCACGATGCCGTACATCAAGTCGGCAAGCAAAACGCCGATGACGGAAAGCAACGCAAGGAACATATTATACCCCATGATAAAGGGGATGTCGCCGCGGTTCATGGCATCCAAGGCAATGTTACCGATACCGGGAAGGTTAAACACCTGCTCCGTGATGATGGCACCGGAGAACAAGGAGGGCAAAAGTCCTGCCAAGGAGGTGACCATGGGGATAAGAGTGTTACGGAAGGCGTGCTTGTTGACAACAACACTCTCCTTAAGCCCCTTTGCACGGGCGGTACGGATATAGTCGGAGTTCATAACCTCCAACATATTGGTTCTGGTCATACGCATTCTTGCACCGATGGAAAGAATCACGATGGTGAGAATGGGAATGAACATATGGCGCATATAGTCCAAAAGCAGAGCGATACCCGCCTGAGACACGGTAGCGTCCAGCAAGCCCGAAGCCGGGAACCACCCCAGCTTCAAGGCAAGGAAATCCTTCAGTACCTGCCCAAAGAAGAAGGAGGGCAGGGAGATGCCGATCATAACCAACACTGTGACCACATAATCGCGAACACTGTACTGGTGGGTGGCGGCGGTGATTCCCAAAGGAATCGCGATGAGGAATTCAAAAATGGTAGCAATCAGGGCGATGATAAAGGACACGCCCATATGCTCAACAATAACGTCTGCAACGGGAACACCATGGACGAAGCTGGTGCCAAGATCGAAGGTAACCAGAGCGCCGAGCCAACTGAAGTATCCCTTCAGGATCCCCAAAAAGCTGTTGTCTCCAAGCCCGTACATTTCGTACATGGCGTTCACCGTTTCCTCGCTGACCGTTGCGCCGCCCTGATTGATGGCGTCGATCTTGCTCTGGATAAAATCCACGGGCATGAGTCGAATGAGGAAGTAGATGATCATAGAGACGCCCAGCAGAATGAGAACTGCCATGGCAAGTCTTTTAATGATGTATTTCAGCATGGGTCACACCCGCTTTACTGAGCAAATTCGATTTCCCAAATACGATCCAAGGGGGAGGAATAGGGGTTCATTTCAGACTCTGCGGGGAGACTGGAGGAAGCGATTACGTTGGAATTGTATGCATACAAAACGCTTCTCTGGTATACGGGGAGCTCGATAGCAAGGTCGAGAATATGCTCCATTGCGGTCTGATACAGCTGTGTACGCTTTGCCTGATCGTTGGTCTCACGAGCGGCGTCGATCACTTCACTGAGGTCATTGAGGATCTTGGTCTCTTCTGCGCTACCGCTGGTCTTCAGGTAGTTATAGCCCCATGCGAGAGTGCTGGTAGCGGTGGAATCCTTGTGATAAACCTGATACATATCGGGATCAAGGGAGGAGGACCAAGCTGCAGCCCAAACCTCCAAGGATCCGGTATTGATCTTGGTAAGAGCCTGGGTGTCGCAAACTACCTCTACGTCCCAACCCATGCTGTTCAGCAAAGCTGCCGCGTCGCGGAATACTTTATAGGTGGGGTGATCCTGCAAGCTGGAGCCTGCAATGGTAAACTTCACGGAAAGCTCAGAGTCGCCTGCGCTGACACCTGCAGCCTGCATATACTTCTCGATATTTGCCACTGCAATGTCCTGGTTCCAGGTGCCGAGAGGAGGATAGTCAAAGTTGTTATCGTTTGCTGCAGCACCCTTGGGATATGCCCAGCTTACCTTGGACATGGGCCAGAAGATCTGAGCAGCGGTACCTGCACGATAGTAGTCCAATGCCAAAGAGGTATTCATGGCGCACATGATGGCCTTACGCAGGTTAATATCGTTGACCTTGGCCGCGTTGACACCGATGTAACCATAACCCAACTGATCGGTGGTCAGGGTAACCATACCCTTGGAAGCAAGAGCCTCCAGCTTTTCGTAGTTATTGGTGGTCAAAGAGGGAGAGATGTAGTGCACGTTACCCTCTTCCAAAGCGGCAATAGCGTTGGCGGAGGATACGATCTGGTAACGGATCTTGGAGATCTTGGCGTTTGCGATGCCCTCACCAACAGTGGTGAAGTAATCGTTGGCCTTGAAGTATGCTACGTTCTTGGTGTAGAATTCGCTTTCGCCGGGGTTATCGTCATTGGCGGCATTGGTCACCTTATAAGCACCTGCGCCCATGGGGAGCTTGATGTTACGGGTGGACTGGATCACGTCGGTCATGAAATCGAAGCTTGCAAACTCAACGCCAAACTTGTTGTTGGCGATATCCATTGCAACAGAGCTTCCCTCGCCGTAATAGTGCTGAGGCGCGATGGTGAGAGCGAAGTTCCAGATAGCCTTGGGGTCAACACCGTCGATGGTGATCTGAAGAATATCGTATTCGGAAGCATTGGTTACGGTACCGTCGGCATTGTGGCCGGAAGCGATGGTGTATTCAGTACCGTTGACGGTGAGCTTGCTGCCTGCCTTGTCGGTATGGCCAAGAGATACGATGCCGGAAATGTGGTCCACTGCCAGGGAACCGTCATCGGAAACGTTCTCGTGGAGAATGACTTCCTTAGCCTTGGCGGTAAACTCAGTGTTCAGGGTTGCAGCAGTTGCCCAATACTGAAGGATGATGTTCAGTTCTCTTGCAATCTTATCGTTGTAGATATACTCAATAGCAGCTTCCTTGGTAGTAATGGATTCGGGGTACTCGGGGGTCATTTTTTCAATCTTGGTACGGTCGATCTTACCGTCTGCACCCTCTGCGTACTCAACCTTCACGTAACCCTCGGTATACATGAAGCAGAAGATCTCGTTCTTGAACTCCTGATAGTTGCTGTAAGGTGCGTCGATATAAGACTCCTGTGCAGAAACATAGTCAGTTTCAAGTTCTTCCTTAAAGAGCTTCAGCGCGTACTCGTAGTCCTCCAGCAAATTCTTGTTGGAAACCTCTGCGGGCTTGGTGGAGATGGCAGCCTTATAGCCGTTGCTCACGGAATGTGCGTTGATGGCGGCCTTCATGGCCTCATAGCCAACCTCCTTGGTGGAGGAAGCCTTCACCTGAGAGTTGAACAGGTTGATCAGCTCATTGATTCTGGCAGAAGCTCTGGAAGCAGCCTGAGAAGAGATCTGGCTGTAGCTGTCATCGGAAGCGGAGCCAACAGTCTGCGTTCTGTATTCCGCAAGGCCGAGAATATCGGTAGAATACAAAGTATTGGAACCGGTATAGACAGGGTCAAGATATACGTAATAGTTGAACAGAACATCTTCCATGGTCAAAGGGTGACCATCGGAGAATTTGATGCCGTTCTTAAGAACAAAGGTATAGGTCACGGTGCCATCGCTGTTTTCAACGATGTCATAATCCTTGGTGACAACAGCCTCGTTTTCACCGTAGGCAACCTGCACTTCCCCATTTACATACTTGGACGCAAGCATGCCGATCTGGGTCATTGCAACGATAGTGCCATCGTTTGCGGAGGTGGAGAAGAACGGATTGAACAACCCGTCAAGCTGTTCGGTCATGATAACAAATGCATCTACGGAGGAGCTGCTATCGGAGCAACCGGTAAATGCCGTCAGGACACCCATGCAAAGGACAACGCACAGGACCAGCGAAAGGAGTTTCTTTTTCATTTTGTTCGTACCTTCCTATATGAAAATTATAATTCAAAATTACTCGGCAAAGGTCAGCGTGACGGTATTGCCTTCAACCGTTGCGCTCAAGCGATCGGGGTCATCCCCAACCACAGTGCAGGAGATCTCTGCACCGGGGATCACATCGCCGCCTATACCGCACACCAAGCCGATGGAATAATCATCTACGCCGAAATAGCAGGAGGAATCGATCAGCAAAGCGGATTTAAGAATCTTAACGCCATCCAAAACGGCTTCGCCGGAAACCGTACCTGCCAAAAGGCCGTAATTGGTTCCTGCTACGCGGGTACCCGCCTGAATGGTAAAGCTGACATTTTCGAATGTCAGATCCGTGATAGAGGCCTTCTCTGTCAGCTGACCGAAAAGCCCTGCGTTCGCCTTGGAATTGTTGGTCTGTGCGAAAGTAACGTTTTTAACTGTGTGACCGTTACCCTTGATCTCGCCGCTGAAGTTGCCGTACATAAATACAGTGGGCCAGATGGCATCCGCAAAATCAAGATCTGCGCAGATCTCGTAATGTCCGTTCAAATTGGCGTTATCCGCCAACTGATCCGCGGTGTAGATGCGGTACCACTCCCCTTCCGTATATTCCACGTATAGCTTGAGGACGGGATTTATCGCAGTACCGGTGGCATAGTCCACAACGCCGGGATGAACCACAGTTTCTGTGTCAAGCACCTTGGTAAAGCCATCGTCATAATAAGCGGCGGTAAATGTATAGCCGGAGCGTGTGGGGAATTTTGCCATTTCGAGAGTGCCGGTCTCCGTATTCCACGCGGGAGACGCAACCTTCTCGGTGATAGGATCGAAATCAAGGGTCTTCAGTACCTCACCGGTCTCCTTATCGCAGAATTGGATTTCGAATCGTGGAATCCAAGCGGCATACAAGGTGAGAACGGGGGTTGCGGAAGAATGGGTAACGTTTGTATCAACGGTCAAAAGGTTGGAATCAAAATCCCATTTTTCACCGTAGCTATAGGTTCCGTCGGAGCCCTCTGTACGCACTGCATACCAGCCCGCCAAGAAATATCCGGGACGAGATGCCTCGAAGGAATCGTTTCCGCGGAGGGGATCATCGGGAGAAAGCAAGGCGATCTCCGCCATGCCTTCCCCGTTTTTTTGAAGATTTGCAGGATTGAAAGAGTCCATGATCACAGAGGAATTGGTCGTGAAGGTTCCGCCATTGGCGTCAAACTTCACGCTGACGGTGTAGCCCTCCTGATCGTTCTTTTCGTAAGGCGTTGGCTCTGCGCCGCAACCCGACAGGAGAAGCATCGCCGCCCCACAAATCAAGGGCAGTAAGATGCCGATAAGTATTTTTTTCATAAAAATCGTATTTCTCCTTTTGGGCATTACTGAGCAGGGCCAGCGGTTGCAGGCTCTTCCTTTTTCAGCACACCCTGCAAGCAGTAGATGGCCAGAACAAAGACAGCAAGCAAAGAGAAGAGCAACAGAACTTCTTCGGGATTGCCCATGGAAGCGCCGATGTCGTCACCCGGAATCTCCTCAGAAGGAGGTGTCAACGCGGCGATACGCTGTTCGGCGGATACCAGCACGTTATAGTTGGTAACAAGTGCCTGCTGTTCCAGCGTTGCGATCTTGTTGTACGCTTCGCGTGCGGCTTCCACAATAGCTCTATCCTCGTAAGTAACCTTTTCGGGAATAGCATTGATAGCGTTAATGGCCGCAATGGTCACATCATCGGGAGCGGCGGGGCCCTCAATGCGGTAGCCGAAGTATGCGTCGCAGATGAAGGAATCGTATCCCACGCCGTTGACAGGGCTCACCATAATGATCTTGTTATCCAGATAACCCACATAGTCCACGAAGTTTGCACCGTAGAATACGTTGGAATACTGACCGCCGGTAGCGTTCCACATAAAGTAAGGAATCAAGCCCATACCGGAGATGGTCACCTCGGTGCCGTCGTAATCGACGTATTCGCCGTATTCTCCTGCGCCGGGAACGTGTTCAAGAGATTCGTAGTAGGTGGGATCAAATTCCTCTTCGAAAATGGGAACATTATAGCTACCGAATACAACCAAATCCAAGTCCTCGCAAGCATAGAACGCCTTGTGTCCGATGGCGATGGTCATATAAGGCATCTTGACGCGCTGTACGTTACTTCCCGCAAATGCGTATGCGGAGATACGTACAGTACCATCTGCTACAACAACGTCCTCGGGAGCCATGCCGGTATAAGTCACAAGCTCCAAGCCCAATGCATTCTTGTAGTAGAGAGAGCCGTCAATTACGCTCACAGCATCGCTGAGGTCAAAGTTATAAGTAACAACCTCTCGCTCCTTGTTACCAACGGTTTCGGTTACAGTGGAAGCAAAGGGAGCAACGATACACATAGCGAAGGGGTTATCACCCAATTTGTTGAGGGCGTTCCCCAGCGTAACCTTGAAGGGGGTGACTTCTTCCTTGATGAAAGCATAAGAGCCAAGAGAAATCACACCGGAAAGGTCAGCCTCAGTAAGGGCAATGTATGCAAACGCATAATCGCCAATTTCAGTAACAGCAGAGAGATTTTTAATCTCGCAAAGGGGATCACAGTACGCAAAAGCACCCTCGCCTACGGTGGAACCGTTGGGATTCAAAACCAAAGATTCCATAAGGCGGTTGGATACGAAGGCATACTGATCGATGGTTGCGGCACCGGAAAGATCCACGGATTCCAAACCGCATTCCATGAAGGCATATTCGCCAATGATCTCCACAGACTTGAGATCGATCTTCTTAAGAGCAGCGCAGCCTGCAAATGCATAAGCGGGAATTTCCTTGATAGCACTTCCCAGCTTGATTTCTACCATATCGCGGCAGTATGCAAAAGCATATTTGCCAATGCTTTCCGCAGAAGAAACATCCAGAGAAGTGACCTTGGGGCCATAGTAGGAATAGATGTAATAGCCGTCCTTGCCTACGGCGGCAACGGTCATATTGGTATCAAGGCAAGCGTAATAAACGTCGCCGGATAATGCATAATCGCCGATGCTCTTCGCCTTGGAAAGGTCGATCTGCTTCAAGGAAGCCGCATTGTAGAACGCCATATTACCAATAACCGCATTCTTGCCGAGAGTAACCTTCTCAAGGCTTGCAGCGTAGGAGAAGGCGTTGTTGCCGATCACAACGTTATCCCCGATGGTCAAGGAGGTCAGCGCAGAAGAGAACTTATAACGGAAATATTTTTCCTCGCCGATATAGAAGCTCTCTACTTCAAAGGCATTATCCTTATTGACACTGAACGCATAATCTCCAAGCACAACATCATCGCCGATAACAACGGTGGAAAGATTCAGGCATTCGCTGAAGACTCCTTCCCCTACCACCATATCGTCGGGAATGGTAACAGACTTCAATGCAGTGTGGGAGAAGGCATAATCGCCCATGAAAGCGTTATCCGCGAAGGCGGGCAACGAAGTAAGATGCGTTTCGAAGAAGCCGTACTTGCCGATAGAGGTCAGTTTTCCAAGCTTTACGGTAACCAGGTTTGTAGAGGAAGCAAAGCCGTAATCCGCAACCATCGTAACTTTTTCCATAACGGCAGAGGTGATCTTTTTGTTATGAGACAATGCACCCTTACCAACGGTGGTAACCGTCGCATTGGCGTACTCGCCGGAAACATTGGGAGAAAGGGCGATCAGTGTCTTGCCATCGGCGGAAAGGATATGATCGGCGGTCTGCCCCTTATAAGTACGGTTTCCTTTTTCAACAACGAAAGATCCGATCTTGGTTTCGCGGAAGGCAAAGGCACCGACGTCATTTACCTCGGGACCAATGGTAACGGTTTCCATTGCCTTACACTGATAGAACATACCTTCGGGCAAAACAGCAGAGTTTACACGGAATTCCTTTAAGGATTCGCATCCCGTGAAGGCGTAAGCGCCGTATTTCACTTTATCCGCTTTGATATCAGCCGTCTTCATAGCCTTACAACCGGCGAAAGCGTACTGACCTACAGATTGCAGGGTATCCGCCAAGATAATACCGGAAAGATTTTTGTTCCCGGCAAATGCATAGTCGGAAATCACACAGATGGCCTCCAAGGAAAGTGTACCGCGAAGGTCGCAGTTCTCGAAGGCGTTCTGGTTGATGATCTTCAGATTATTTTTACCGCTGAAGGTAATCTTCTTCAAAGAAACGCAGTTATAGAACGCGCCGTAGTCGATGGACTCCAGAGTGGATGGAAGCACAACTTCTTCCAATGCGGTCAAGTTCGCAAAGGCATAGGAGCTGATTCTCTCAACGCCCTCGGGGATGACCACCTTGGTGATGGTGTTGTCGCCAATGAACCATGCCTTGGATTTCTCTGCGTCATCAAAGGCAAGCTCTTCATCGGTCTTCATAATATATTCGAAATTAGAGAAGGCAAATTGACCGATCTCGGTGAGCGCGAGCTTGGCGGGAATGTCTACCAAGCCGCCGTTGCCGTAATAGTGAGACAAGCTGGAGCCAGCTTTGACATAAGGATCCTTAACTTCCACAGATACGGTTTCGGAATAATAGGTACTCTTCCCTTCCTGCATAACCTTGATGGTCACAGAGGAAAAGCCCTCGCCAACTGCGGTTACAATACCATTGGCGTCGATCTTAACGATCTTTTCGTTGCCGGATTCAAATTCCACGGTTGTATCCCCGGGGAAGAACGGATCCAAAGAATACTGCAACAAGACGGACTCGGAAGGATACATGGAAAGATTGAAGTTACCTTCAAAGAAACGAACATTTCCGGTATCACCGATGTCTTTATCAGAGCTGTTAACCATATAATACGCCTTTAAGGTGGTGTATCCGTCCAAAGTAAAGACGTCGACAACAGGCTTGTCAAAGCGCTGATAACCCTCGTCCCCCTCCTTCAGAACGGTCACCTTGAAGGTAACGCTCTCGTTGGTGTTGGGATCCTGCGCCTTGATGATGGCAGTACCGGAGGAGATCGCGACAAGCTTATTATTCACCACGCGCACAACGCTGGGCTTAGAGGAAGAATAGTTAAGCAGCTCAGACCACTGGGTATAGGGATAAACAATGGGCTCCAAAGCGTACACTTCGTTGGGGCTGAGGGTAAGACCGTCTTCCAGACTTTCAAAATAGAATTCCGTAAAATCATCGGGAAGAGGAATCTCGTAGGTAGCGGAGTTCAATGCGTAGTCATACACGCTAACAACAAAAGTATTCTTATTGGTAGCGTTGTTCTTGATATCAAAGATATAATCCGTCAGCTCGAAGGTAACGCGAGTAGTGCTGTTCTTCTGTGAATACACAGGAGTCATATACTGCTCAAAAGTCTTCATCTCGGGAGTGGGATTGCCGTTTTCGTCCTCGCCGGTGGTAACGTAACCCAACTGCGCGCTCATTGCATAGTGATTATCGTAAATCAATACGTCGGCATAGAGGCGATTCTTCTTGAGTGTCTTATCGTACTCGTAATAGTATTCAACGTCGGTAACGGCAGGAGCCTGGAAATCGATGTTCAACGGGAACTCGAAGACATTATTTTTGTTCGTCTTCAAGGCGCCGTCGCCATAATCCAAATACCCCACAAGCTTGACAATATAGCGGGAGTTGTTTGCGAAATTATAATCCGCGGTATCAAATTCGATCTCAATATTGGAGGGATAGATGGAAGGTCCACCATCGCTGTAAGACTTACGAACCATGTCATCTACGCAAGTGAATACAACCTCGCCGGTAACTGCGTTAGATATGGACACCTCAATCTTAGCGGCATTACGAAGCATACCTGCCCACACAAAGCGCAGGGAGTGAATGGTACCATCCATATTGGACAAAGCAATGTATTCCTGGTTTGCCGCAATCACCATATCAGCGGGATCCTGCAGGAAATAGTAGGTGCCCAGATAGCTGACATAGTCGTCGCTTACACCACCAATGGGGCGGGTAGGATAGGCATCCGCCATGGTCTTATCCTCGAAATCGATGCCGTCATCCAACTCATCTGCATTGGTATCGTAATAAGTAAGGTCAAACAGAGGCGCTACGGTCCAATCACCGTAGAAGGCAAGATAAGGAACGTTCAGATCGTATTCGGTGCCTGCGGTAGCGGTAAGGGTAACAAAGCCCTCCACATACATACCGTTTTCAAAGGACTTGTTCAAATACGCCTTGTCCTCATTGGACAGAGTGATCTTCACCTTTACGTCTGCCTTGCCGCCTGCGGAAACAGAGACGTTATTACCGTTCTGTGTACCGCCGGAAACAGAGACTATGGTGATGGTAGCGCCTTCCAAAAGGAAGGATTCTTCGGTCACGGTGGTCTTACCTGCGCTGGTCTTGGTATCGCTAACTCCCTCGGTCATAACGTATGCACCGATATCATAGGAAACTGTAGCGTTGCCAAAATTGTTAATGGCAAAAGTCATTTCGTAAACACCGGTCTTAGAGGGGTCGTCACCAAGCTCCAGCTTTGCCTTATCCATCTGCTTGCCGTTGCGGTCATAGGTGGTGAGATATGCAGGAGTGTTCAAGGCGTTGGAAAGGCTTCCCAAACCTGCCCCCTGCTTACGAACGGCATAAGGAAGGCCGTTCTTACCGAAAGCGATATCCGCCGTGGACATCAAAAGGCTGTTGACCATGGCGTTCACTTGGTTATTATCATTTGCGATGGAGGGGAATTTCTCCATAACATACTGACGAAGCAACACAACAACACCCGCCAGGTTGGGACAAGCCATGGAGGTACCGGAGAGACGGTCATAGCCGCCACCGGTAATGGCGGACAAAATGCTTCCACCGTGAGCAGTGATTTCAGGCTTGATGCGAAGATCGGGAGTGGGGCCCCACGCAGAGAAGTCGGAGATAAAAGGACCGGAGGTCTGGGATCGGCCGATAACAAGCTTGCCGCGCCCTACTGCCGCCAACATTTCACCGTCATCCTGAGAAATGGAGCAAACTGCCAAGGTAGCTTCACCCACGTTCATCTTGATATCGCCGGAAACGTTATTATAAATAATGATACCGGCAGCACCCTGCTCCTGAGCGATGATCGCCTTTTCCTCAAAGGTATTGGAGCCGCGGCGAACCAACGCAATTTTGCCCTTGACATCCAAGCCTGTATAGTCGGCAGATCTGCCCACGCCGGGAACAAGAACGAATTCCAGCTCGGCGGAATCCTTATCACCGAGAAGAACATCAAAGAAACTATTCTCCTTACTTGAGGAGTTAACAGATTCCACGAAATATACGATGGTCTCACCATACTTGATATAAGGAGTCTCTACACCGCTGATAGACGCAACGGACATAGCACCTTCGTAAGTAGAAGGAGAGCCTACCGTACCGGTATCGGGGTTAGAGGTAAGACCCAAGTTACCGTTGGACTCAGAACCATAAGAGGAGCTGTAGCTGTTGGAGGCGGCAACGATCAAACTGATGCCAGCCTTACGAATTTTCTCATAAATGCCGTTGACAGCTTCTTCGTCGGTTTCGCGAGAGAAGCCGCAAGAGGTACCGATGGACATATTGATCACGTCAACGCCCAAAATAACGCAGTCTTCCAGAGCTGCCATAACCCATGCGGTACGGGTGCTGTCCATAACGTCGGAGAAGATCTTCATAGAAACCAACTGAGCGTTGGGAGCAACACCGCGAATGGTGTCGTCATTACCGACGATTACACCGGAAACGTGAGTACCGTGATTGTTATGCGTAGAATAAACGTCGGAATCGTTGTCCGCATAGTCAAAGCCGAAGGGAACCTTTTCGTTGATATACACATCATCTACGGTGATGCCCTTCAAAATATCGTAAGCAGTGGTCTGCTGTACCAAAGCAGCCACGTCATCGTAAGTCAAACCCAAATGCTTGGAGGTAAAGTTATCGGGAGAGAAGGCGGTATGCTTGGAATCCAGACCGGTATCCAAAACGGCAACCACCATTCCTGTGCCGTCATAACCGGCATCGGAGCTGTCGAAAATACCCGTGTCAAATACATCCACTTCATTTTCAACCAGCTGAGTTTCGGCCGCGTTGTAAACCTCACCCACAATGACACCTCTACCCTTGCCCAAAACGCTGCAGGTGGTGGCGAAGTCCCCGGCCTTGATCAAAATCTCAAAGCCGCTGACCACAGTGGAATACTCCTCTCCCAGACGATAGGAAATCCCCTTCTCGTCCAAATTGGAGAGCACGTCCGATTTTTCCGCAGCAATGGAAGCCTTGATCCCTTTGGCATCCTCACTTTGGGTGATGTATTCCGTAAAGCTCATAGTCTTACCAGACCGTTCATAGGCGTCCATCATACTGATGGTGTCCACCGTAACGATCACAGAGATCTCCTCGCTATCCTTAATACCGGAAGGCAAGGGAAACATAACGGAGTTATTCAAATATTTTTCATAATCCGGCGAAAAACCTTCCAGCTCTCGGATAGAGAACGGATTCTCCGTTTTTGCAGAGGTAATGAGATCGGTCAAGCTTAAAACAGGCGTGACCAAAACCCCTGCCAGCAGGACGGGAACCATCAGAGCCGCAAGGCTGTTTTTCCATTTTTTTACGATACTTTTCGTTTTCATCGGGACCTCTTTTCTCATTTGGGCATAATGGGCATAATACGACAAATATACATATTCATAGTATGATACAACATTTTTAATGAAAATGCAATAGTTTTATCACATTTTTTTGATTTTAATTTTTTGTTCATTTTTCCATCAAAACATTTACATTTCAGACAAAATGTGATATAATGTTTCGAAACAATGAACGATGGGAGCTTTTTTATGACCCAAAAGACCATACAAATCATTCATCGTGTCTATGGCATTGCTCTTTCACTCTCGCTGACCGCGGCAGGAGTGTGCCTGATGGCGGGATGTCTTTCTATTTATAACGGCGGCGATCCGCTTTATTCAAGAGAAATGGTTATAGAAACCTTTTCTTCCATTGCTTTTCCCGTTTGTCTTTTCCCTGTTTTGGCACTATTGGGATTGTTTCTGCCCGGCAACCGTGTTTTGAAGGACGGGAAACGATCTGTGGCCGCAGGCTTGATCAACGGAAAAGATCTTTCAACTTGCGATGTTCTCACCCTTTCCAATATCCGCACGGAACAAGCGCAAAGAAAAAAGAAGCTTTTGATTCTTTTGGCACTTACTGTTTTATGCGGGGCAGTTTTCCTCGGATTTGCCTTATGGACGGCACAACAAGACGGAGTAACCATCAATGACTACGTAATTCGTTGTATGTTAGTAATGCTCCCCTGCCTTGCCGTTCCCTTTGGATATGGAATCTACGCCTCCTCAAGCAACAGAAAAAGTCTTGACCGCCAGTGGGAGCTGGTGAAAAGGCTTCCTTCCGTAAAGGCTTGTGAAGATACGCAAAACCGAAACGAAAAGAACCGATTCGCCCTACTTTTGGGCTTGACGTTGGTTGCGTTGCTTCTCATTGTCGTAGGAAGATTGATGGATGGTGCTGCAGACGTGCTGACCAAGGCCATCAACATTTGCACCGAATGCATCGGGTTGGGGTAAGAGGTGAGAACCATGAAAGCTTTTATCGAAAAACTGAAAAAAATCATCCCCACCAAACGCAAGCTGGTACAATTATATTTCGCCTTACTGTTTAACGCAAACGCAAGGGGATTTGCAGAGGGCACGATTTTCCGCGGAAGCACTAAGTCCGTCTGTGTTCCCGGATTGAACTGTTATTCTTGCCCGGGTGCTGTAGGTGCTTGCCCTTTGGGGTCTTTGCAGGGCTCCTTTGCCGCAGGAAAAAGCACGATCTTCTACGTATTTGGCATTTTGATGCTGTTCGGACTTGCTTTGGGCAGAACCATTTGCGGATGGCTTTGCCCCTTTGGCTTGATCCAGGAGCTTCTCTATAAAATCAAAACACCCAAGGTAAAGAAGAGTCCTGTTACCCGTCTACTGTCTTATTTGAAGTACGCTATTCTTGTGTTCTTTGTTTTCTTGGTGCCCATTCTCTACGCCTTTAAGGATACGCCTCTGCCGGCCTTCTGCAAATATATATGCCCCGCAGGCACCTTGGAGGGTGGCATCAGTCTGCTTTCCAACAAGCTCAACGAAAGCTATTTTGCCATGCTTGGCCCGCTGTTCACTTGGAAGTTCCTGCTTTTGGTAAGCTTTGTAGTGGGATGTGTATTCGTCTTCCGTTTGTTTTGCCGTTTCTTCTGCCCCTTGGGAGCGCTTTACGGCTTGTTCAACCGTATTTCCTTCTTTGGCGTACAAGTGGACGCGCCCAAATGCACCAACTGCGATCTTTGCGTACACAAATGCAAGATGGATGTGAAAAAGGTTGGCGACGCCGAGTGTATTTCCTGCGGCGAATGCATTGACGTATGCCCCACCAAGGCGATTTCCTGGAAAGGGCTTCCCAAAAAGAAGACCTCCCTTCCCGAGGAAGCAACCAGCGGCAAGGCCAAAAAGGCAAAATTTATCACCCGTTGTATCTCCGCGGTGCTTATGATTGCTCTCTTGGTAGGTGTATTTGCTTACGCATGGAACGATTACACATATGAAGAGATCCCCTACGGCACTCAGGTCGGAGACCGTTGTTATCAAGCAAAATTGACAGAGGTAAGTGCTTTGGGCATTTCTACCACACTCAAGGAAGTGGTTGCAGACGGAAAGATCACCGTGATCAACTTCTGGGGCACCTGGTGCACCCCTTGTGTCAACGAGCTTCCCTATTTTGATCGCATCGCCTCCGAATACGAAGACACGGTCTCTGTGGTAGCGATCCACACCAACATGGTAATGCTCACCGCAGGAGACTATATCGCAGAGCATTATCCCGAAAGCAAGATCCAATTCGCCATTGACGACCCCAACGAAGCTTATTATAACAAACTGGGCGGAAGAGGAACTTATCCTTACACCGTGGTGGTGGATGCAAACGGAATCATTTCTGCTGTATTTGTGCAACCCTTGGAATACGAAGATCTGCAGGAGATTGTAGAAAATCTTTTAGCTGACTAACTTATTATGAAACCAACAAAAAACGGCTCCGCCTCGCTGATCTTTCTCTGCTGGGCGGTGTACGCATGCTCTTATCTTGGAAAATTGAATTATGCCGCCAACATCGTACCTTTGATGGCACACTACGGTGTGAACCATGGACAAGCGGGATTGGTAAGCAGTTACTTTTCCGTGGCATACGCCATCGGGCAGGTTGTTAACGGTATTTTATGCAAGAAATACAATTTGCGCATAACGGTGTTTGGAGCCTTGATGGTTTCTGCAGGAATCAACCTTTGCGTTGGGTTGGCTCCGAATTTTGAAATCCTGCGCTTTTTGTGGATGCTGAACGGCTTTGCCACCTCCTTGCTCTGGCCTTGCTTGGTGCGGTTGCTTTCCGAATCGCTGGATGCCAAGGATCTGGGAAAAGCGGTGGTGGCCATGGGAACCACCACGGCGCTGGGTACCTTTGCTATCTACGGTATCAGTGCCGGATTCGCTTTGTTTAACGGCTTTAAATGTGTGTTTATTCTTTCTGCCGTCTCGGTTGCTTTGGCGGCACTGTTCTGGCTGTTCACCGTGAAGAAGCGTGTGGAGGGCGTGGTGCGCAATGAAATGACGGAAAGCAAGAACACTCCCGAGGAAGCAACAACCAAAACCTCACCGGGAAAGGCGCTTCTTGTATGCGTAGCCATCCTGGCGGTGTTCGGAATCTTTACCAACCTGGTAAAGGACGGGCTTTCCGGATGGGTACCCTCCATTTTGAAGGAAGAATACGGAATGGGTGACTCCCTCTCCATTCTGTTGACCTTAGCGCTCCCCTTGGTCTCTATGTTCGGCAGTGCCTTCTCCGTGAAGGCGCAAAAGAGGCTCCCGGATTTCGTTCTGCTTTGCGGCGCGCTGTTCGGAGGGTCTGCGGTGGTACTGTTGGGCATTACGGCAGGCTTAAAGGAAGGCCTTCTGCCGTTGTTGTTCGCAGGCTTTGCACTGGTTTGCTTCTTAATGGCAACGGGCAACAGTGTGATCACCAGCATGTTCCCTATGTTCATGAAGGGAAAAATGAATTCTGGGATGCTTGCCGGTGTACTCAACGGGTTTTGCTACGTTGGCAGTACGTTAAGCTCCTACGGGCTGGGAGCCTTGGCAGATCACTTTGGTTGGGAAGCGGTTTTCACGGTGCTGACGGCGGCCTGTCTGGGCTGTCTCCTTCTCGCCGTAGGGTATTGGAGCGTAAAGCGTCTTTTGAAAGTAGCATAAAAATTGCACCGTCGAGGTTGGATTCGACGGTGCTTTTTTCATAGGAGTGCGAATAGACAGATCGGAAGAAGCAGGCAGGTCATCAAAAGAGGGGAAAGCGCAGGGTGGCGGAGACGGCGGGATAGAAGTACGCCCGCCGTACAGGCAAGAACGGCAAGAAGCGTGCGGAACAGCAATACAAGGAGCACGCATCCCCAAAGGGGCAAGGCGCCGCCTTTCCCGGGGAGGCTCGCCAAGACGGCCTCGGGTACGGGAAGGGTATGGAGAGCGGAAAGCTTAAAAAGATCTGCCAGGAAGAACAGGATCCCCATTCCTGCCGTCACTGCGGCGCACAGGGAAAGCTTGGTCACAAACGTGATGCCCTTGCCTTTTGTGGAAGCGTTCTGGATGGGCAGGAAATGAAAACGAGCCTCCAAGGCGTATGCGAAGGAAGGTAACAACAAAAGGAAAAGGAACAAGAGGTCGGGAGCTCCGAACAGCAAGGCTTCCCATCCCTTAGCGTAAAGAAGCAGGGCTGGTACGCCATCTTCGTTCAAAGCTTTGATACGGGCAACCTCCTCTTCGACCTCCAAGAATACCTCGTATCGAATACGGGCGGAGTGGATCTCCATGCGCAAAGAGGCAAGCTCCTCATAGGAGAGTTCACCCTTCTCGTACAGGCAGGAATATTCCGCCTCCTTGGCGAACAGATCGTGAAAGTCCTGTTTTTCCTTTGCAAGATACGCTTCCTTTTCGGGTGTGATCGCCCCTTCCAGCTCCGTCATATAGGTACGGTACAAACGGTCACGATAGGTCAAGGGAGGGGGCGGGAGAAGAAGTTTAACGACCAGCAGGACAAGAATGGGCAGGAGCAATCCCGAACGGAGGAACAACTTCTTTGCTTCGAAGCCTGCAAGGGTTTTGGGGATGTAGCAGAAGGTGATCCTGCGTCTTTTGCGGCGGGGGCGGACGCTGCGTTTCCGCCACAGTAGGAACAGTAGGCAGGAGGAAAGGAACATGACCCCCGCCAGAAGTGCCGGAATCGCCCAAGCAACGGGAACACAGGCGCCGAAGAGATTCACGGCGGTATAGCGGGTCAAGAGCCCTTCCCCCGAGAGGAGAGCGAAGAGATTCAACGTTTCCCCAGGGGAACCGACGGAGGCTACGGCGGGATGCTCCCACCAAAGCTGAAGTGCTATACTCCCTGCGGAGACCACCATAAACATAAAACGGTTGGAAAGAACTCTCGCAAGAAGCAAAAGCAATGTCCCGAAGCTAAAGGAAACTGCGATGCGCAAGAGGACCCGAAGGGAAACGGATTCGTAAACATATATGGGATAAGGACACAAAGCAAAGGAAGAAAAGGATTGCAAAAATGCATTGCTCCCGTCCAAAGGAGTTCTAAAAGCGATCACCGCAAGGGCGGAAACCTCCAAAAGTAGGGTGCCCGCTACAGAAAGAAGCAACAGTGCAAAAATCTTTTGTAGAAGGATCCCTCGCTGTCCTTTTGCTGTGGAAAACAGAAGGCTTTCGGTGTCTTCTTCGCGATCAGCGGAAGCCAGAAGCATAGCGCTGACCAGGATTAACGCCATCAGAAAATACCCTGTGCCTTCGTATTCCAAGAAGGTATCCCATCCGTTGAGATACGCCGTGGAGACGGGAAGCGCCATCATGGGGCGATAATTTTCGATCAACCTTGCAAGGTAGGCCCTTCTGTAAGGATCCGTCACCACCTGCAGATTCTGTTCCGCAGTTTGGATAACTGCCTCCAGACGGGTGAGAAGTTCCTCGGGATATCCTTTTCGGGCGTAGAGGGCAGCATACAGTTCTCCGTCGGTATAGCCGCTTTCGGGATACAGGGTAACGGGATCCCGAAAGGCATATTTTTCGGGATCCTCCCCCTTTTCCAGGGCTTGGATCTGTTGTTCCACCGCAAGGGTCTTTGCGGATAAGTAAGAATCGTAGCCTCGGTCATAGGCGGCGGGGTCTTTTTCGTAATCAGAAAAGATCACCTGCAAGGCGGCTTGGAAGGGACGGTCAGCAGGAGTGTACACATATGCCAAAACGCCGTTTGACACCAAGAGAAACAGAAGAAATACCAAATAAAAACGTAGGGAAAGAAGCTTTTTCAGTTCGTATTTCATGAGCTTCCCTCTCCGAAATGGTAATAGTAGCAGTCCTCCAGATCTGCTCGGGCTGGCTGTGCACCGGGAGACGGCTTTGTTTCGGAACACACCCGAGCCCCTGCGTGTAGCAGCTTTACCAAACGGTGGTGTGAGGTCAACTCCTCCTTGGGAAGATCCCAAAATTGCTTATCCAAGGAGCGCTTTAATTCCTCCGCTGTGCCCTCGGCGGCCAAACGGCCTTTTTTCAAAAATAACAGGCGGGTTGCCAGATCCTCCACGTCGGAAACGATATGGGTCGCAATAAGAATACATTTTGAAGAAGCGTGAGAAGCCAGGAGATTTTTGACATTTAATCTCTGCATAGGATCAAGACCTGCGGTGGGCTCGTCCAGGATAACCAGATCAGGCTCGCCTAAAAGCGCCTGGGCAAGGAGTGCCCGCTGCTTCATCCCGCCGGAGAAGGTGCCAACCTTACGGTCTCTGCAGTCCGCCAGGTCTACCTGCTCCATCAGTCGTTGGGCCTGCGCCTTAGCTTCTCTGCGGGAAACGTTCTTCAAGCACGCCATATACATCAAAAATTCCAGCAGGGTGAATCCCGAAGGGATCCCGGCATTTTGGGGCATGAAGCCTATGCGTTCACGGTAGCGTCTGCCCATGGAATCTATCGCTTCTCCGCGGAAAAGGATCTCTCCCCCGTCGGCAGTCAGATTTTGGGTAAGCAGGTTCATCAAGGTGCTTTTGCCGCTTCCGTTGGGACCTAAAAGGGCGTGGATGCCAACGTTCAGGTCGCAGGAGAAATCTTGCAACGCTTTGACCTGCTTATAGGATTTGGAGAGATTTTGAACAGAAAGAAGTGCCGTCACGTTATCACCTGCAAGGTCTTTCCTGTGGCAAGATCCATCATCACCGTATAATGCTTGCGGGAGACGCCTTTGCCGGTAGAGTATACGTAGTACAGAAGGTCCCCGTGGATAGCTACGGAATAGATAGAGGACTCCGTTTTTGGATCGTGGAGGACGACGACTTCGGAGAAATCACGGTCCGCACGGTAGATCAGGTTGTCTATGCCGTAGAAAAACAGCGACTCTCCACCGAACATCAATTCCACCACGGGAAGATCGGTAAGACGTTCCTCGTCTCCCGTGCCGTATTCGCTTTTGCGGTACAGGATTCCGTCGCGAAGGTAATAGAAGTCATCCTCCATCAGGGCGACGGGAAGAAGAGCGCCATCGCCGTAGGGGGTGCTTTCCTTGGCTGCGGGGTCATACAGGGAAAAGCCGTCTTTACCTTGGTAAAGAAGCTTTCCCCCAATGGGCATGAAGTAGTAAAGATCTACCTCTGTCAGAAGCTCTTCGAGCTCGCCGGAAAC
Organism: Eubacteriales bacterium; assembly: GCA_045612545.1. Taxonomy (GTDB): domain Bacteria; phylum Bacillota; class Clostridia; order Oscillospirales; family CAG-382; genus Coliplasma. The sequence goes on along the minus strand of JAZKZH010000044.1, from coordinate 11,202 downwards.
AAGGTGGAGACGGCATACTGTACCTTTGATGGTGTCCGTCTCCTCGTCTAAACGTTCCAGCAGGAAATACAGATGATCTCCCTCTTGGACGGGATGGGAGATGAGATCCTCGGAGCTGTACAGCTTCTCTCCGCCGTCGCCAAAGAAATCCGTGGCGTAAAGGGTGGAGACGCCTTGATCTTCCTCCAGGAAGAACAGGCCGTTGGCGCCGCGGTAGATCAGGGCTTTGCCTGCACCCCACAGACAGCTCTCATGATCGCACAAAGGATCGCGGCAGGCAGAGGAGAAGTTTCCCGTGGCTTTATCATAGGCGAGAAGGGTCTCGTAGCCGCTGACCTTCAGGTACAGAACGGGAGGGGTATCCAGGCGGGACTCCATGGGCGTATCGTTGTAATAAACGACGTAGGGCTGTTCTGCCAGCAGGTCTTCGTGGGACTTCCCCGTTAAGGAAGAAACGGGAAAGGGAGCTTCGAAGTTCCCTGTGGGAGTGGCCTCGGAAGCGCTTACCGTACTGCTTTCCGTAGAAACCTCCGGAATACGGCTTTGGCAGGACGTGAGGAGCAGGACGAGAGCAAGAATAGCAAGAACGATTTTTTTCATGTAATACCTCCAAAATGGTTTATCGTTACCAACCGTCTATAGTTTACAACAACAAACCAGTTTTGTCAATAGGAAAATGAAAATTTTACAAGTTCATTACAACTTCCAAAGAAAAAACACCGTCGAGGGTTCATTCGACAGTGCTTTTTGGTTTAGAAAAACACGGATTTGATGGTGTCGGTATTGTCCGTGGAGTACTCCAGCTCCTCGGAGAGGATGCGGACAAGGTCTTCTGCGGAGCGGTGAGGATGGGTTGTCATCATAGAGGATAACAACTGCATACAGAACAGGCAAAAGCCAAGGCTTGCTTTCAGCTCTTCGTAGTCTTCTGCGGGGGTGAGATGGCGGAAGATCAGGTAGGCGAGGGTGCGCTCCAAGGCTTGTTCATCCGTGGGAATAGCTCCGGAGGAATAGCAGGAAAACAGTTCCCTGTGGGTATCGTCTAAGTATTCAAGATCACAAAGCAGGTTGCGCCAGTCCGAATCGGAAAGGCTTTTGGGGGCAACGTCGTAAAATCTTTGAATCTCTGCGATACGTTCTGCAAGAGGGGTCTTTTGCGAGAGGAGCTTGTAGAGACGTTCCCGGTGAGGGAGGGTGTCAAAACAGACTTCGGGGTCTTCTTCGCCGTCCTCGGAAAGGAATATGAAGCTTGCGTAATCCTCGGAAGCAAGGATGAGACGGCAGGCTTCCTCGCAGGACGTCCCCAAGCCCACCTCCATGCCCTGAGCGGTGGCGTGGTAAAAGCGGGGATGCTCACGGCAGATCTCGCAAAGTGAGGACTCCCCTGCTTGTAAGATAAGCTTACAAAGACCATTCTCCGCCAAATGGGGACAGCGATCATCCGCGGTCAAGGTGAAATGGGGATCTCCGCCGTAGGAGATGCTGTTACGGACGTCGTCGCCATAGGGGTGGGTCATGGTTTCGTAGCGGACAAGGGTATCGGGATCGATATCGATCTCCCAACCTACACAACAGCTATGCTGACAGCGGTCTGCAATGCAGGTAAAGTCTTTGTAGTAGGAAGGCGCAAAAAGCTTCATGGAGGAATTACCCGATCATATCCACGCCGACGCGGCGGATGGTATAGTCCTTACCGTTGGTGTGCAAGACGGTGCCTTGCAGACGGATATCCCGGGAGGAAGAACCAACAAGAATATGATACTTGCCGTCCTCGGCTACCCAACGGTGGAGAGACACATTATAGTAGGAGAGATCACGCTGGGTGAGTTCAAAGGTAACGGTTTGGGTCTCACCGGGAGCGAGTCGAAGCTTTTTGAACTTCTTTAATTCCTTGACGGGCTTGGGCACGGTGGAAACAGGGTCACAAAGGTAGAGCTGAGCTACCTCTGCGCCATAAAGGTTGCCGTTGTTGGTCACATCAAAGGAAACCTGCCAGCCATCCTCTTTTTGTTCCACGAAAAGGTTACTATAACCGAAGGAGGTATAGGACAACCCGTGGCCGAAGGGGAACAGAACCTCTTCCGGATGGAGATCGTAGTAGCGGTAGCCCACGCGGAAGCGCTCTGTATATTCCATGTAATGGCCGTTGCCGGGGTATTGCAGATCGGTACGGGGTTCTTTGGGGAAGGTCTCGGAAAGCTTGCCAGAGGGGTTAACCTTGCCGGTGAGAACGTCGGCGATGGCACCGCCTGCGGCTTCACCTGCCAACCACATCTGCAGAATGGCGTGGGCGTTACGGGTGTCTTCATCAAAGATCACCGCACCGCCGGACTGGCAGACAACGATGGTGGGCTTGCCGGTACGGATGGCGGCCTCTACGTACATATCGTAGTTGGGGTTCATGCGCAGAGTACGGCGGTCGAACTTCTCGGTATCCTCGGATTCCTGGGCACCAACAAACAGTAGCACCGCATCGGCTTGGCTGACGAAATCCATAAACTGCCCCAGCTTGGGCCAGAGCATTTCCTTGGAATAGGCGGCTTTTTGATAATACTCGCCGTAGAGGAATTCCGTCTCGGGAAGAAGCTTCTTCAGCTCCTCCAAGGGGGAGTCGGTATATTCCGCAGTTTGCAGTACCTCGGCGCTTCCCTGGCCGGAAAGGAGAGGGCTGACGGCGTATTCGCCGATGACGGCGATCTTCTTGTATTTCTCGGAGTTGAGGGGAAGAACCTGATCGCGGTTCTGCAGAAGCACGATACTGTCTGCGGCGATCTCACGGGCCAAGCTGTGCTGGGCATCTCTGTCGTAAGGCTTCTTCTCGGGAATGGCGCGGGTAGCGAAGGGCAGGACACGTTCCACGGCGGCATCGATCTGTTCCATGGTAACTTCCCCGCTTTCCAAGCCTTTTTTCAACTGGGGAAGGATCTGCCAGTTATGGGGCATCTCCAGATCAAGACCTGCGGCAACTGCCTTACAGATGTTATGGACGGCACCCCAATCGGAGACCACCATGCCCTCGTAGCCCCATTCATCCTTCAAGATTTCAGTAAGAAGCTGTTTATGCTCGGAGCACCAAATGGAGTTCACCTTGTTATAGGCGCACATAATGCCGGTGGGGTTGCCCTTTTCCACGGCGATCTCAAAGGGACGGAGGTAGATCTCGCGCATGGTACGTTCATCCACGTCTACGCTGGCGTCCAGGCGGTATTTCTCCTGGTTGTTCATGGCATAGTGCTTCAAGCAGGTGGCAACGCCTTGCTCCTCTGTTCCGCGGATATAACCCGCAACGATCTCCCCTGCCAAAACGGGATCTTCGGAAACGTACTCAAAGTTTCTGCCGCAGAGAGGAGTGCGCTTGATATTCACGCCGGGGCCGAGAATCATCTGTATGTCATGCTCAATGCAATCGTCGCCGATGCCCTTGCCCATTTTATAGGCGGTCTCAACGTCCCAGGAGGCGCCCAAACAACAAAGGTTGGGGAAATGGGTACAATTGTCCTCTCTATTGCTGCGAACGCCGTGAGGGCCGTCCGCGAGGTTCTTGCCCTTGATGCCCAGGCGGGAGATCTCGGCGGTTGCCATAGAGGCGGCGCCGGTGAGAAGGGCGGCTTTTTCTTCAAGAGTGAGCTGGTTAAGGATGGTTTTCATGGTTGGTCTCCTATTTGGTTAAGACTTGGGGGAATTTTTCACAGAATGGATCTCAAAGCGGGTATTCATATCCGCCGCAACGGTCAGCAAGGAATCTTCGTAGAAGGCTTTGGCGGATTCCAACGCTTCGATAGAAGTGTAGCGGATCTCGGGTGCGTGGTCGAACCAGTATTCGTAGCCTTGGCGATTGGACGCAAGCTGTTTACATACAGTGAAGGCGCGGAAATACTTTTTGCAGGTATAAGAAAACTCCAGAGTCAAAACCGTTCCCGGCTTGGGACTTCGGGAGATGGCTTGTTTAACTTCTTGGTAAGTGGATTTGGGAGGAAGCTTGAAGCCTTTGCACATACAGAAACGGCTTTTTGCGGCTACCATGGGTTGTGTGGATTCCAGATCCCAGAAATCGTTTTCGTGGGTGAATACAAGAAGGTGCTCCATGGAGGGATCAAAAACGTAGATGTCTCCGGGCAGCATTTCATCATCCGGATATTGGTCGATGGCGCCCAATCTCCAGCCCTCGTACCATTCGTATTCAATGCGTTCTGCCAAAGTAACAGCGTTCACTTGAATCACCACTCCCAAACAACGGGTCCCCTCGATGGTGAACCCTTGACCGTGTTCTTTGGCAGGTTCAGACATTGCGTATACGTCGCCGTTCATGTTCTTCAAGAATTCCAGTGCGCGGTCAAAAGAAATAGCTTGGTAGCAAGGCATTTTATCCCAAAGAAGCACGCAATCATAGCTCAGGGGATGCCCTTGGGCAGAAGCCATTTCTATCCAATTCTTACAGTGAAGCTCAAATTCGGCTTGGGTATAAACAAACTTCGCATTAAAATTCTTGCGGATCTCCTCATGGTTGGGTAATAATCGGATGTTTTTCATTATATTGCGTGCTCCTTTCGTGAGAATGTGGTGTTGCGTTTTTGAGTTCAATCGATCAGCTCGATAAAATAGACGAAAACGCCGTCCTCCGTAAGCTCGTAGGCGATCTTTACGGTCTTATTTTCCGTTTGGCGAAGTTTTTCCATAAGCTGTTCGTCTACAACGAGATTGTTGTTTTGGAAGGAAATATCATTTACCGCAAAGGAAACTTCGTATTGGACAGTATCGCGGTAATCGTCTCTACTTGCTGTCAGTTCGGAAAGGATTCCTGTTTCGACTAAGTAATTTTCCGTATGTAGATTGTAGACTTTGACGGAAGAATAAGATAAGTTGATAGAGCAAAACACCAACGGAATCAGCGTCACAAGAAGGATTCCCGATGTGATACCCGCTTCGATCTTGTTGAAGTTACCCGCACCTTTGCGAAGAAGCTTGACCAGAGGAATACCCAGCCAAACCATGAAAGCGAGCAAAAGCGAACATATTAACGCCCAGAATGCAAGTGTAAGGTACCCGTCTTGATGAAAGTCGTAAATCATGGTTTCTCCTCCTTTATAAATTTTATCATACCATACATTTTTCGAAATTGCAAGAAAAATATTGTATTTGGCGATAAGGTATGATACAATGAACAAAACGGAGGAATGGTTATGAACTTTACAGAGATCGCGGAAAACAGGCAGTCCTGCCGCAGTTACGATCCCGCACGGGAAGTGGAGCAGAAGAAGCTGGATGCAATTTTAGCCTGTGCAAGGCTTGCCCCCTCGGCGTGCAACGGTCAGCCTTATTTGGTGACGGTCTGCAAGGGAGAAGCCGCAAAGAAGGTTGCGAAAGCCGTTCAGGGAATGGGAATGAACAAGTTTGCGGAGGATGCTCCCATTCAGCTTGTGATCTCCGAGAAGCCCTACGTCGCCACGGCGGCGCTGGGTGCCAAGGTGAAGGGGAACGACTACCGTTCCATGGATATCGGCATTCTGGCGGCTTACATCACTTCAGAGGCTACCGCGCAGGGGCTGGGGACTTGTATTCTCGGCTGGCTTTCCGACGAGGAGATCAGAAAGATCTGCGGCGTGGAGGGTGCCGTGCGCTTGGTGATCACCCTGGGGTATGCCAAGGAGGGGGATCCTTTGCGGCAGAAGAAGCGGAAGGATCCCAAGGATCTGTTTACGGTGGTTGAATGAAAAAAGCTCCGTGGAGACGATGGTTTCCACGGAGTTGTTTTTTAGTAAGTTCTTTTACGCGGGTGACAATCCCCTCAGTCAAGGCATTCGCCTTGACAGCTCCCCTTGCTAAGGGTGAGCCTATGCGCTGTGCAAATTGGAGTTAATCTAACAGCGCTTTGAAGTCTTCCCTATCGCGGATAGGCTCATAGCATTTGTCGTCACGGAGTTCATCTTTGAAGCAGGCTTCGATACTGCCCAAAGGTCTGCAGTCGGAATAGTCGTAGTAATAGTGATCCAAGATGGGGCAGGTATAGGGGTGCTTGCCGCCCGTCACGGAACGGTCTCGTTCCTTGGTGAAATGCAGAGCTATTTTCAGTTCTTCTACGGCGAGGTCGTGGTCACCGTCGAAAATAGCGATCTGGGCAAGCCTTTTGTGTACGAACTGCATCCAATAGCTGAAATAGAGGTAGTTTCCGTCGGGGATGATGGCTTCGATGATGGTTTTGGTAGCCAGAACAGCCTCGCGAGTGCGGGGAATGGCGGGGCTTTCAAACCGCCAATGCTTTTCCAGCTTGTTACAAAGGTTTGCTAAGGCATCGGAGATCATTTCCTGACGGAGAACCAGCAGATCTTCTCCCTCAAGACACATCTCCAAGGCATCGTTACGGGTGGTGGGGTTGCCCTCGGGGTAGAGCATGGCGTATTTTTTCGCCTCCTCTGTTCTGCCGCTGTAACGGTAGGCGCAGATTACCGTCCACAGGCCGGAGTTACGGAGATCCTCGTCAGGGGCGTTTTCGTATACCTGCAGGTTGTGGCGGATGGATTCATCCATGGCGGCGAGAAATTCGGCTTGGTCTTGGTGGCGGAAGGCGATGTAGTATTCCACGGATCCAAGCCAATGAAGATAGCGGTAGTCCCCGGGGTATTCCGATACGGCTTGCTTGGCGATGAGATAATCTGCCTCGTGGTCGTCCTTTTTCCAATACTCGAAGTATTCTGCATCAAAGTATTGCTTGCGGGGGTCATTTTCCGGCGGGTTCATCCCCAGCAGGGTGTCGGTGCTTACCTGCAAAAGCCGCGCCAGAGGGACTATGAGGGCGAGGTCGGGCATGGTAGCGCCGCATTCCCATTTGGAGACGGCCTTGTCTGTCACCCCCAAGAGGGTTGCCAGCTTTTCCTGGGTGAGGTCGTTTTGCTTGCGCAGATCTTTGATGCGTTTGCCGATGTTTTGCATGGGGTGCCTCCTTGTGTGTTCTTTCGAGAGTAGTATAGCACAGAAAGAAGTTTTCTGCAACACCCGTGTTTTCAACGGCAGGTCTCCCGGCGGGAGAGATTGCAAGAGGAAAAGCCGTCGGTGTGACGGCTTTTGTTCATTGCGCTTTTAAGAATTGCAGAAAGTTTTCTCCGAAGAAGAACTCCCCTTCCGGGGCTTGGTCTTGCGCGCCAATCTCCGTACGGGCTTTTCTTTCGTTATGCTCCCGAAGAGTAACCTTGACACTATGAGGCACCATAACGATGCAAGGGTGTGTATCCGCAGGAAAACGGTAGGATTCTTTGGCCTTGGGAACGTATTCCATGCCGTCCATGGTGCTGACAATGGCAAAGGTATAGTCCTTGATCTCGTAAGTATTTTCGTCTATGAAGCCGTAGAGGATGACGGGGTTGCGAACGCCGATCAGCTTTATGCTATACCGCTTTTCACCGGCGGTGACGGTGAAGTTGATCTTGCCGCTTTTGTTTTTGCCAAGCCACCAAAGCTTCCGATGCATCTCTAAAGTAAAGCCTTTTTGTTTGCAGATCCTTCTGAGCTTCACGGCAAAGGCAAGCCGTTTACAGATCAGCTTGATCCAGCCTGTTGGTACACCCGTCATGGTATCAATTTCTGAAACCGCGATAGGTTTCCATGTAGGTTCCAAGACGTGAGGCAAGAGAGAGCATGGAATAGATCAATATCAGCTTATGGGTACCCCAAGCGTGGTAGGCATAAATGATGCCGTCCCCGGTGTCCACATCGCTACGGGAAAGGAGATTCATGCAAAGAAGATTGTTCAATGCCCGCTCTGCAAGCTTTACATCGATATTACATTTTGCGGCAAGCAGTGAAGCAGTAAAGGATTTGCAGGGGTTTTTGACGATAAAACGGAACACGGCGCGGGTCTCCCCGTCGGCAAAGCGCTTCAGCACCGTCCAGGCATTTTCATCCTCCAGCAGATCCTGAATCGTGGATTCTTCCCTGCGGAAGATCACCGCAAGCTCGCTATTGGCGTAAACGCCGTTTCCCGTGTAATTTGCAAGAATGGCAGAATTTACCTCCGGATGATCCAGGAGGTATTGCTTATGAATTGCGGTACGCTCCTCGGGAGATAAGGCATCCTCCGTATCACGCCAGAAGTCGGTAAAGCCTCGGCAAATATCCAAATACATCTCCTCGTAAAAGGTTTCCTTGGTATACTGTTTTTGAGTCTCAAGGGATTTGATGCCGAAAAGTGCGTCCACGGTAATGCCGAACACCTCCGCAATCATGGGCAGTAAAAGAATATCCGGCATGGTAGAGCCTGTTTCCCATTTAGAGACGGTTTGAGGAGATACTCCAAGGATATTCGCCAAGGCTTCCTGGGTCATCCCTTTGCTTTTTCGCAGTGAGGCGATAATTTCACTGATGGTGTTCATAAAACATCCTCCTTTTGGGTTGCTTTTATTTTAGCACAAAAGTATTGCAAAAGCAATCACTGCTTTGGAGGAAAAAACGCCCATAAAGAGAGAAAGCCGCCGAGGGCATCGGCGGACTTGTTGCTTCAGAGAGAAAGCTGTTCCGGGATGGAAAGGGTGCAACGCCCCGAGGCGTTGGTATGGGAAAAGTAGCGGTACTCCATGGGGATCCAGGTTTCCAAGTATTTTTTTGCAAAGAAGGGGGAATTCCGTTTTTCCACCCGTTGCTTTTGGGTGTCGGGGTGAATCTCCAAGAAGACGGAAAGGGTGTAATGCTCAGCGAAGGCGGGGTGCATGGAATAAACGCCCTCAATGACAGTCAGGGGCTTTGAGGGGATTTGGATGGGTTCCCCCAGGGTTTGGACAGAGCAATCGAAGGGGCGATAGCTGAAGGATTCACCACGGGACAGCGGTTGAAGGACCTCGTTCAAGAAGCGTTCTCTATCGATGTTCCCGCCGATCTCCAAAAATCTTTCCGGGGTACGTTGCTCAGGACGGAGGAAAAAATCGTCCATGTGGATCACGTTGCAATCGTACAGCTCCGCAAGCAGTGCGCTGAGGGTACTTTTTCCGGAGGCACTTCCCCCTTCGATGGCGACGGTGCAGCTACCGTTCTTTAGTGCTCTATCAATCTTCGTCAGCATGGGCAGGAGCTTTGCGTACTCTTTGGAAAGGACGCGGTAGGCGGGGCGGTATGCCTCGCGGAAGGTCTCGGAATGATGCACGGGGCAAAATCCGTTGGACTCCCACCAAGCAAGAGCTTGGTCAAAGTCTGTGGGGGTAAAGGGTAAAGCACCTTCTGCAATCAAATCTCGCGCGGTATGGAGCATTGCGTCAAGGCGGGCTTTTCCCTCCGGCTCTTTTTTTGCACTGCGGCAGAACAGCTTGCCCAAGGTCTCGGGAGAGAGGCCGTCCTGCAGGCATGAAAGGGATGCGCGGCAGTAGTCTCCGTCCAAGTCGGTAAGCTTGTTGCCGAAAAAGGTATCAGCTTCAGAGAATTCACGGCGGATGTAATCGATAGCCCTCTCCGGGGAGGAGACCAAATGCTCGCAGCCGAAGGCACTCTGGAACAGATATTTGAAGAGATCGGTAAGCTGTGACCGGGGATATAATTCAAAATGCCGAATCAAAAGGCGGCGCGTTTGTTCCATGTTCAGTATCCCTTTCGTTGGCGATTATGGTTGTATTATAGCACGTCGCTTGGAAATAATCAAGAGAAAACCGCCGAGAAACGATTGTCTCTCGGCGGAATGCATTTTATAAGATTATCCTTGCGGGAAATGGTTTACTCGCCTTTTTCCAAAGCGAGGGTAACGGTGGTAGCATCGCAAACCTCGGTGGGTCCAAAATACTGGATAGCGCCGGGATAAACGAAGCAGGTCTCCTCTGCCCACTCTGCGCGGTGTGCAGCGAAGTACTGGAAGGGCTTGCCGTCCAGCTCTACCAGAGCCTTGCGGATAACGGGCTTATCCTTGCCGTTTCTTCTCTCGATGTTCATCATCTTAGTCATGGGCATACCGCCTGCAACCCACTCTTCAGCAGGCTTGCTCAGGTTGGAAACCTTGGAGAGGTAGCCGGTGTAACCGTACTGGATGAGCATGAAGGCGTTGTAGCCCAAGGAGTAGCAGTAGTCAGCATCGAAGTTGGAGGGGAATGCGCAACGACCTTCGTAGCCCAGGAAGTGATGGAGGGCGGAGAACTTGCCGTTGTAGGTGCCTGCGGCCTTACGAGCCTTCAGGTTAGCGGCAACCATTGCGGAGAACAGCTTCTCAGACTCGATGAGGGATACCTGCACGTTACCGTGGGGGTCGCGCTCCAGGAAGAGCTGCTGCTGGATCGCCTGGGGAAGGATGGCGAATACAGCCATGGATTCCTTGGTCAGACCTGCCTCAATGAAGGCGTACTTAGCCTCCCAAGTGGGCAGTGCGTTGAAGGCATCGGTCTTCTCCCCTGCCAGAAGCTCGTTGATCTTTGCGATCAGCTTGGAGAACTCGGGAACGAACTCAACGATACCCTCGGGAATGATGGCAACGCCGAAGTTCCAGCCCTTTGCGGCACGGGTAGCCACGGAGTCTGCGATATAATCGGTGATCTGGGCAAGAGACATCTTCTTAGCGGCAACTTCCTCGCCTACCAAGCAGATGTTGGGACGGGTCTGCAGAGCGCATTCCAGAGCCACATGGGAAGCGGAACGGCCCATAACCTTTACGAAGTGCCAGTACTTCTTAGCGGAGTTGGCGTCGCGCTCGATGTTACCGATGATCTCGCTGTAGGTCTTGGTAGCGGTGTCGAAGCCGAAGGAGCACTCGATGTCCTCGTTCTTCAAGTCGCCGTCGATGGTCTTGGGGCATCCGATTACCTGAACGCCGGTGTTGTTTGCCGCGATGTACCCAGCGAGATCTGCCGCGTTGGTGTTGGAGTCATCGCCGCCGATGATTACGATGGCGTTGATGCCGTGCTTCTTGCAAACCTCAGCAACTACAGCGAACTGCTCCTCGGTCTCCAGCTTGGTTCTGCCGGAACCGATGATGTCGAAGCCGCCGGTGTTGCGGTACTGGTTGATATACTCGTCGTCGAATACGATGTAATCGTCATCCAGCAGGCCGCTGGGGCCGCCCTTGAAGCCATACAGGACATTGTCCTTGTCGGTTGCCTTCAGCGCGTCATACAGGCCGCAGCTAACGTCATGACCGCCGGGTGCCTGTCCACCGGACAGGATCACGCCTACAACCTGCTTTTTGACAGGCGCGGTGTTCTGACCTTTCTGGAAAGTGATCTCATTCTTGCCGTAAGTATTGGG
>JAZKZH010000043.1:0-53036 GCA_045612545.1 Eubacteriales bacterium | reverse complement strand
TTGGTGGTGGACGCCATGACCGGTCAGGATGCGGTCAACGTGGCGGAAAGCTTCAACAATCTGTTGGATCTCACCGGCGTGATCCTGACCAAGCTGGACGGCGATACCCGTGGCGGTGCGGCCCTTTCTGTGCGGCACGTCACCGGTAAGCCCATCAAGTTCATCGGTACGGGAGAAAAGCTGGATGCTATCGAGCCCTTCCATCCCGATCGTATGGCCTCCCGCATTTTGGGTATGGGGGACGTGCTGACCTTGATCGAAAAGGCGGAAGCCACCATCGATGAAAAGAAGGCTTTGGAAATGGAGCGTAAGCTGAGAGAGCAAACCTTCACCCTGGAGGATTTCTTGGATCAGCTCACCCAGATCAAGGGCATGGGCTCTATGGATCAGCTGTTGGGCATGATGCCCGGCGTAAAGCCCGGCGCCTTGAAGGATGCCAAGGTGGACGAAAAGGCTCTTGCCAGAACGGAAGCCATCATTCTTTCCATGACTCCCTATGAGCGTACCCATCCCGGTACGCTGAACTCCTCCCGCAAAAAGCGTATTGCTGCGGGCAGCGGCACCACCGTGGAGGAGATCAACCGCCTGCTGAAGCAGTATGAGCAGACCAAGGAAATGATGAAGCGTTTCATGGGTGGCGGCAAAAAGAAGAAGGGCTTCTTGAGAGGGCTCTTCGGATAAACTACGAAAAAGAAAAAATGATATAACCTAAACATTGGAGGAACAAAACAATGGCAGTAAAGATCAGACTGAGAAGAATGGGCGCAAAGAAGGCTCCCTTCTACCGCATCGTGGTGGCAGATTCCCGCTATCCTCGCGACGGCAGATTCATCGAAGAGATCGGTACCTACAACCCCATGACCGAGCCTACTACCGTCACCGTTGACGCTGAGAAGGCAAAGAAGTGGATCGCTAACGGCGCACAGCCCACCGATACCGTTCGTGACCTGCTGAAGAAGAACGGAGTCATCTGATGAAACAGATGCTCATCGACCTGGTGCAGGCGATTGTGGATCATCCCGAAGAGGTTTCTGTGAACGAACGTATCAGCGGCGATACGGTGGTTTTGGAGCTTACCGTTGCCAAGCGTGATATGGGACGCGTGATCGGAAAAGAGGGAAAGATTGCGAAGAGCATCCGTACCGTGATGCGTGCGCAAGCGGCCAGGGAAAATAAGCGGGTCATCGTGGACATTCTTTGATGAAACGCTACTTGGAAGCCGGAAGATTGAATTCCCCGCGCGGGCTGAAGGGCGAACTTCGCTTTGAATGCTGGTGCGACGATGCGGAATTCCTCTCCGGCGTTTCCCGCTTATATTTGGATCCCGACGGCAAGCGGTTTTTGGAGGTGGAACGGTACATTCCCCACCTGGGAACCGTGGTGTTCAAGGGATATACCGACCGCACCTCTGCTTCTGCTTTGACAGGTCGTACTTTGTGGTTTGACCGCCGGGACGTCACCCTGCCCGAAGGCACTTGGTTTAACGATGACCTCATCGATACTCCCGTGCTCAATGATGCTACGGGGGAAAAACTGGGTGTGATTCGCGAGGTAGAGGAAAAGGGCGGCAGACTTCTTTGGCATATTGCCGAAGACGGAATGGAATTTTTGTTTCCTCCCGTGCCGGATTTGATCGTGTCCGTAGTACCGGGAGAAGAAATTCGAATCATTCTCATCGAAGGGATGGATGATCGGTATGCGATTTGACGTGCTGACCCTTTTTCCCGAGATGATGGAGTCCATTTTCTCCGCCAGCATTCTGGGAAGAGCCAGAACGGCGGGGCTTTTGGACGTTCACTGCGTGGATATCCGTGATTTTACCAAGGACAAGCACCGCAAGGTGGACGATACCCCTTACGGCGGCGGTTACGGCATGGTGATGACCTGCCAGCCCGCCGTGGATTGCATCCGCCACGTTAAGGCGCAGGCGGAGGGGAGCACTCGGGTGATCTACCTTTCCCCTCAAGGGCAGGTGCTGACCCAGCAAAAGGCCAAGGAGCTTTGCTCCTATGACCGCTTGATTTTGCTTTGCGGGCATTATGAGGGTATTGATGAACGGATTATCGAATTAGAGGTGGATGAGGAGATCTCCGCGGGGGATTACGTCCTCACCGGCGGGGAGCTTCCCGCTGCCATCTTGGTAGATTGTGTAGCTCGCATGCAGGATGGCGTTCTTGCCAACCGAGAGTGCTACGAGAAGGAAAGCCTTTCCGATGGCCTTCTGGAGCATCCTCAGTACACCAAGCCCCGTGTGTTCGAGGGGCTGGAGGTTCCTGAGGTATTGGTGAACGGCAACCATGCGTTGCAAGAGAAATGGAGACGGGAGCAGGCCTTGGAGCGAACCAAGCGCAAGCGCCCCGACCTCTACGAGAAGGCGTTCCCCGAAGGGGAAACGCAAAAGTAAGCTTTTTGGAGGGTGACTGCCATGGCGACCTCTTCCGACAAGAGAACCAAAAGCAAGGCGAAGAAAAGCTCCCGCCGCAGTAATGGCGCGGGTAGTTTCCTTTTGTCGCGCACTTCCCGCCTGTCGGCGAGATGTACTTGGTCCTTCCGCCGGGGAATCGTTTCCAAGGTATTTTGTACCGCAGACCGTGTGGATCAGGATTTCCGCAATGGCGCGGCCTCCTATATTTCCGAAAAGACGGGATTCCGCGAGGCGGTACTGAAGCCCGTCAAGAAGGCGGTCGCTGTCGGTGCGAGCAGGAGTGTTTTCTTTGCTCGTGGGGACGGGTTGCGGCACGCCTTTCTTCATACCAAGGCGCGGTTCTTTGGGATCGCGTTGCTGGTGTTTGCCATGTATTCCGCAGGTATTTTCTTGGCCAAGGAATATATAGGCTTGGGTTTGGGAGAGTCCTCTCCCATGGATCTTTGCACGGCGGCCGGCTCTCTGTTATTGGCGCTTCTCTTGCTGTTCTGTGGCAAACCCATGAATACCTTTTTGGGAGGCAGCCGTCTGTTCAGCCGCCTTTTCATCGGGATTTTGGGCATGGATGAGGGCGCTTTCCGAGGAGATGAGGAAAAAACGTCGGCTCATGGCGGTATCGCCTTTGTGGTAGGTACCTTGGCAGGCGTTCTAACCTTGCTGCTACGACCGCATTTGGTGCTGTTGCTTGTTTTGGGCGTGGCGTTTTGCCTTTGCATTCCCGCAGTTCCGGAAATGGGGCTTTTGACAGCAGTGGTGCTTTTGCCCGTTGTGCCTTTGCGTTATACTGCGTTTTTTGTAGTCCTGGCCTTTTTGGGATATTGGTTCAAGCTGATTCGACTGAAGCGCGTGCTTCACTTCTGCGCGCCTGAACTGTTCATGGCATTGACGGTGGGCGTGTGCGGATTGTCTGCTTGGAATACCGGAGACGTGTTTTTCTTGAAACGGATGCTTCTGTTCGGGTGCATTTGGTTCTTGACTGTAAATTTGATTACTACGGAGCGTTTGCTCCAAAAATATATTTCCGCTATCGTGTACGGCGGATTGTTGACCTTAGCCATCACCGCGGGAGGCACGCTCTTGTCCATAGTGTCCCTTCCCGGAATTTTCAGCGGCATTTCGTTGCCTGTGATCATGGGCGGTTCTGTGTTGAAAACTTATTTGATGATGATGACACCCTTCGCTTTGATGCTCGGCAAACGGCGTAGCGGTTTGGTACTCTTGCTTTTGATTCTTGCCAACACGTATTTCATCGGATCCTTGTGGTTAGCGGTCGGAATCTTCCTTGCTGTTCTCCTGTACGCTGTTTTTGCCCGCGGTGCTTGGGTGGGAACTATGCTCACCGGAGGAGCGGCTTTCTCGGTGGCAACGGTCTATGTTGGGGATAAGCTGGGCAGCTTGGCTACAGGTTTTTCCACAGCTGCCAGAGAGCTTGCCCTGCGTTACGTTTGGACAGGGATCGGCTCGGGGAATGGTGCCTTGGCCACTGCCGCTATGGCGGAGGGGCTGTATCTGGATGGCAACACGGTGGGCTTCTATACCCGTTTGATCTTGGAGGGCGGTATCCTGTTGCTCTTCTTGTTCGTATTCTGCGTATTCCTGGCAGGACAGCGATTGTTTACCACCCTGCGGGATATTATGAGTGGGCAGGAAAAGGGACGTACGATTTTGTGCGGTACGGTGGTGGCTTCCGCCGTGATGTTCTTGCTCGGCGTCGCGGTTTCCGACATTTGGTTGGATCTGCGGATTCTGGGTGTATTCTTCTGCATTTGCCCCGTAGCGTCGCTTGCGGGTACATTATTCGGCTATGAACAAGCCAAAGAGGAGGAATGGCAATGGATATGAGAAATGACTCCAAACAAACGAAAAAGAAATTCCGCCTTCCCCTGTTTGATATCGCCCTTCTGCTTCTGATCGCCATTGCTGTGGCGGCGGTAAGCTATTGGGTGACAACGCGGGGTGAAACGGAAATGGCTGTGGTGGAATACACCATTCGCTTTGAGCAGGTGGATAACAATTACAGTGGTGCTCTTGCAGAGGCGAAGGAGTTGTTTTCCGATTCCGGGATCATCATAGGCGAAGTGATTTCCTCTCAGGTGTCCCGTTCTGTGGAAAAAAGCTTTGACCTTCATACCTCCTATGTGGAAGACGGCGAGTATCATTATGCCGAAACCGGTTCTGCCACGGAAAGCGACGTGGTGTTGACCGTGCGCGTCACCGTGAAGCTTCAAAACGGAGGATACTTCGTGGAGGGCAACCGAATCGCCGCGGGCATGACCGTGGAGGCTATGGTGGCAGGTTTTTCCGGCGAAGGTGAGATCCTTACCGTTGCCCGCATTGCCGAACCTACGGTAGCAGAGTCTTAAAAGGGGGAGCGTTTTATGGAAAAGACCAAGAAAAAGCGGATCAACTTTTTAGACGTTCTGATCGTTTTGGTAATCATTCTGGCAATTACCGCGTTCTTTCTGCGCGGGAAGCTCCTTGCCTTCTTTGAGGAGGATTCCTCTTGCGTAGTGACCTATTCCTTTGCGGTGGAGGATCTTGATGGCAATCATGCCGCATATCTGGCCGCCGGCACAGTGCTTTTTAATCAATCGGGTGAAAAGACGGGGGACGTGCTCACCGTGAGCCGCACTGCCGCTACCGATTCTTTGGTTCTTGCCGATGGGCATACCGTGGAGGTGCAAAACGGTGACGTTGATATTGCCGGAACAGTGTCCGCTACAGGATACGCCGCAGGCAGCTTTATCTATCTCGCCGATGGAACTATGCTGATTCCCGGAAACAGCATTACCGTGTTTACCGGAGAAGCGGTTTTTGTTTTGCGGATCACCGGGGTGCATATTGTAGAGGAAAATCGTGCAAATTGACCAAAAACCTTTCCGTAGCATTGTGCGGATTCGGGGAAGGCGATATTGATTTCACGCAAAATATTTGGTATAATACCATTATGTAACAAACCATAGGGGAGTACGTGTTATGACGAAAAAAGATGTAACCATCCGGAACGAAAAGGGACTTCATGCGCGCCCCGCTACGTTCTTCATTCAGAAGGCCAACACCTTCAAAAGCTCCGTCTGGGTGGAAAACGGCACTCGCAAGGCCAATGCAAAGAGCCTTTTGGGTGTGCTTTCTCTGGCAGTTTCCAAGGGTGATGTGATCACCTTGAGCGCTGAGGGTGCAGACGAGGCGGAAGCTGTTGCAGGTCTTTCTCAGTTGATTGCAGAGCTGGAGGACTAAAGCACTTCAGTTTTTGCGCAGGGATGGACTTGCGTTGCCGATGCTTGATTTGGAATCGCACTTCGGCCGTATTGATACCAATGTACCGGAAACAGGTAAAATCCGTTCGGAGTGTCGGACGGATTTTGTTTTTTTGCCGAAGATAGTGGGAGTATGACGAAAGAAGAACTGTTGGAAAAAGCCAAATTGTTGCCCCTGACCCCCGGGGTCTATTTGATGCGCAATAAAGCGGATACCGTGATCTATGTAGGGAAGTCCAAAGCTCTGCGGAATCGGGTTACCAGTTATTTTTCTCCTTCGGTGCCCCATTTCGGCAAGACGGAAAAGATGATTCGCTCGGTGCATGATTTTGAGGTGTACCACACCGCCACGGAGCTGGAGGCATTGTTGCAGGAAAACGCTTTTATCAAGCAATATATGCCCCATTACAATATCAAATTGAAGGACAGCGATGCCTACCCCTATATTCGGTTGTCCAAAGGGGAATATCCAAACCTTTCGGTGGTGTATTCCCGTACGGAGGGTAACCATCGCTATTTCGGTCCTTTTTCCTCCGCCCACGTGGCAAACGAGATCGTGGCTACGGCGGCGAAGACCTTCGGCCTGCCTACCTGCAAAAAAGAATTTCCCGGAGATATCGGGAAAGGAAGGCCTTGCCTGCAATACCACATCGGGGGATGTTGCGGGCTATGCATCAAGGGGCAGGTCTCCAAGGAGGAGTATCGCGCCCTTGTCGCAGGTGCCGAACGGTTGTTAAAGGGTGATTACAGCGGACTTCTGAAGGAGTTGACCGCCCAGATGGAGCAGTGTAGCGAGGCGGAACAATATGAGCGTGCCGCGACCTTCCGCGACCGTATTCGCGCGGTGAAGAAGATCGGGGACAAGCAGCAGATCGTTGCTGCCCCGGATGTGGAAGCGGATATCTTCGGTGTCTACCGTGACGATCTGGGCAGTGCCGTGTCCTTGCTGTTTGTACGCAATGGCGCTATTTCCGATCGAGAGACCTTCTTCTTTGGTGCGGATGAGATTTTGGATCCGGAGGCTTGGGAAGGATTGCTCCAGCGGATCTACCACATTCGCGGCTTTGTTCCCGGAAAGATCTGCTTGCCCGAGGAGCTGACAGAGGAGGGGAGCGACTTGCTCGCCCCGTGGCTTTCCGAAAAGGCGGGTTGTAAGGTGCAGTTGTATTGCCCCAAGCGTGGAGAGTTCCGCGCCTTGACAGACCGTGCAACGGAAAATGCCAAGCAGCTTTTGCTTCATAAGCGGGCGGAAGAAGAGAAGCAGAACGATTTTCTGGTCTCTTTTGCTAAATTTTTGTGCTTGGAAGTGCTTCCGGAACGCATCGAAGCGTATGACATCTCTCATAGCGGTGGGGAACATCCCACCTGCGGCATGGTGGTGTTGCAGAACGGAAAATTTGCCAAGAAAAAATACCGCACCCTCCACATCAAGGAAGGGGAAGGTAATGACGATATAGGGTCTCTTACCGAGGCGTTGACTCGCCGTTTTTCCCACGATGATGCTAAGCAGGGCTGGGAATATCCCGACTTGATCCTCATGGACGGCGGAGTTGCCCAAGTGAACGCCGCCAAAGCCGTGCTGCAAGAAAAAGGGCTGGACATTCCCGTGCTGGGCATGGTTAAGGACGCTTACCATAAAACCCGTACCTTGACGGACGGAGAAAACGAGCTTTCGCTGAATAAGCGTCAGGACGTGTTTGTGTTTTTGTATAAGATCCAGGAGGAGGTTCACCGCTTTGCTCTGTCCCGCATGGATTTGCAACGGCGAAAGACGGTAAAACGCTCCGATCTGGTGAGCATAAAGGGCGTTGGAGAGGCTAAGGCCAAGGCCTTGCTGATCCATTTTGGCACTTACGAGCGGTTGAAGCAAGCTACCGTCGAGGAGCTTTGCGAGGTGAAGGGGATCAACCCTGCCACAGCCGCCAATATTTACGATTACTTCGAGAAGGAAAGGAAGCAATTATGAGAATTATCACCGGAAAAGCCAGAGGCATGAAGCTTCGCACATTGGAAGGGCTTACCACCCGTCCCACTTCCGAGGCGGCCAAGGAGGGTATTTTTTCTGCAATTCAGTTTGAGCTTCACGATAGACGGGTGCTGGATTTGTTTGGCGGAAGCGGACAGCTTGCTTTGGAGGCCTTGTCCCGCGGAGCTGAGTTTGCAGTGATCAACGACGCCTCTCGCGAGGCCGCAAATATCATCAAGGAAAATGCACAAAAGACCAAGCTTATGCCCCAATGCCGTATCCTTTCTGCGGATTGGAAGGATTATATCCGCATGGCCAAGGGAAAAGAGCAGTTTGATCTGATTTTGCTGGATCCTCCCTATACTCCCGGCTTGATGGACGATATCCTGGCGGCGTTGGTGGAAGCGGAGCTTCCTTCCGAAACTGCTATTATCATCTGCGAAAGCGACGAGCAGGGTATCCCCGCGCCCTTGGAGGGCTACCGTCAGAAATTGCACCGCTACGGAAAAAGCTACGTTTCCGTATACCGCAGAGAAGAAGCAGAGGAGGCATAACCATGCGCACTGCCATTGTTTCCGGGATGTTTGATCCCTTTACCCGCGGTCATGAGAATTTGGTACGCCGCGCCCTGGAGCTGTTTGATCAGGTGGTCATCGTCATCAGCCGCAATTCGGAAAAGCAGGGGCTCCTGCCCGATCGTGTGAAATTGGATTCCATTTGGGCATGCTTCCCCGACAAGCGGGTGCAGGTGGTGCTTTTGGAAGGGCTTTTGGCTGACTTTGTGAAGCAGTTCGAGAATCCCGTTTTGGTGCGAGGTGCGCGAAACGGCACGGATTTTGAATACGAAGCTCAGCTTCGAACCATCAATTTGGAGCTTGGCGGCATTGATACGGTGATCCTGCCTTCCTCGGGAAGTATGGCGCACATCAGCTCCACCTATGCCAGAGAGCTGATCCGTTACGGCAGACCGCTGAACGGCGCCGTCCCCAAGCCTGCCATTGGCGTAATTGAGGCGTACTTAAATGAAAAAGATTAACATCCGCAAAGGGGATCTGGAATTTGTGCGGGAACCCCTCCGCGCCCCCTTTGGCTTTAAGGGGAGATATTTAACCGAGCTTTGGCAGACGGTAGCAAAGGTGGAAAGTGACAACTTCACTGCGGTCTGTCCCTGCGTGGAAAGCGTTCTTTGGTCGGACGCGGCTGTGTTTGGGGACAATCCCCCCGCCGTTTCCTCCGCCATGATGATGATGGTCACCGGCAGAGCCTTGAAGCTTTTGGAGGGTAGCTCCTTCGTCACGCCCGAGGAGGCGATCGGCGGCATCCTTCCCGAGCTGATTTCCTACGCTGCCTCCGTTTGCGGCAGACCTGTGGCGGAGACCTTCGTCTTGAACTCCTTGGTGGGTGTTGACTTCGCCCTTTGGATGCTTTACGCCAAGGAAAACGGCATCACCTCCTTCGACGGACTGATTCCCGAGGACGTAAAGCCTGCCATGTCCCACCGCCACACCGCCCTGGCGCAGATCCCTCTGCTGTCCTACGCGGTGGAGGAAGAGGAGATCAAGCGCCATCTGGACAGCGGTATCTCTCTTTTGAAGATTAAGATCGGCAAATCCATCCCCGGCGTTCCCGCAGGGGAAGCGGATATGAAGGCCATGCTGGAATGGGATATTTCTCGTCTGAAGCAGATTCACGAGATGGCCTCCTGCTATGAGACACCCCACACCAAGGACGGCAAGATCCTGTATTATTTGGACGCTAACGGCAGATACGACAGCCGTTCCCGCTTGGAAGCCCTTTTGGAGGCGGCGGAAAAGATGGGCGCCCTGCCTTACATCGCTTTGCTGGAGGAGCCATTTGCTCCCGAGAACCAGACCTACGTAGGAGATATTCCTCTCTGCCTCAATGCAGACGAATCCGCTCACTCCTTGGCAGACGTGGAGGCGCGTTTGCAGATGGGGTACAAGGCGGTTGCCCTCAAGCCCATCGCAAAGACCCTTTCCGTTTCCTTCCGCATGGTGCAGGCCATCCACAGAGCGGGTGGTCAGTGCCTGTGCGCAGATCTCACGGTAAACCCCTTGCTGGCGGAATGGAACAAGCAGTTCGCCGCCCGCATTGCACCCCTTGCGGGGATGAAGGTGGGTTGCGTGGAGATCAACGGCGATCAGAACTATTCCCGCTGGGAGGAGCTGAAGACCCTGCTTCCCAAGGGATTGCGCTTCGCCACCCTGCAAAACGGCGTGTTCCCGCTGGAGGAAGCCTTCTTCACAGACAGCGGCAAGCTGTTTGAGGAAAACGGGTACGCAAATTGTTTTGCGAAATAAAAGGAAAGACACGGCTGACAAAAAGCCGTGTCTTTTATGCTTCTATGGAGAAGATCTCTTCAAAGGTCGTGTTTAAGATCTTCTGCAGGAGGATCACCTCGTCGGGGTAGAGGTGGCGTTGTCCCACTTCGATCTTAGCAATGGCGCTGCGGGTCACGTCGCATCCTGCCAATTGTAGCTTTGCGGCAAGGGCTTCTTGGGTCAGTCCCGCCTTGATACGCAATGCGCGGACGTTTGCGCCAACGCGCTTTTCCACTTCGTGATTCATCCAAGTCCTCCTTTGCGCCTATTTAAGAGCAAAATCATTGACATTATTATAATTCCGTGATAAGATAAAAATGCACCCGTATGGGTGCAAAACTAAAAAACGGAGAAAAATATGACAGTGACTTTTTTCGGGCACCGGGATGCGCCGCAGATGGTGTTACCTGCGTTGGAGAGTTTGGTTCGGAAATTGGTTGTAAAAGAGGGCGCCGATCGCTTTTACGTCGGGAGCCAAGGCGCCTTTGATGCTATGGCAAAGAGCACCCTTACGGGATTGAAAAAAGAGCATCCTAACGTGCAATGTGCCGTTGTACTTGCGTATTTGCCTGAAAAAGCGGAGGAAAGCGGCCAGCATGAGCCGGAGACTGTCTTCCCGGAAGGGCTGGAATCTGCTCCCCGCAGATTCGCCATCCATCGGCGGAATTGCTGGATGGTTCAGCAGGCAGACGTTGTAGTAACTTACGTAAAAAGCCCTGCGGGAGGCGCGGCGCAATTTCAGGCAATGGCGTTGCGATTACATAAGCGCGTGATCAATTTGGCGGAAACTGTTCAACCGTAAAAAACCTCCCATTCCTCCCTTCTTTTTCTTGACAAAATGCCTCGTTTGTTTTATACTGTAAAAAACGAATGTACGCAAAGGAATGAAAATTATGGAAAAGATTGCGCTTATTATGGATCCCGGTACCCGTAACATGGTCATTAACCAGAAGACCATTGACAGACTTTCCAAGATCGGCGAAGTGGTGATGAACGAAGGCGGCAACAACATCGAGAGTGTCAAGCCCCTTTTGGAAGGCGCTACCGTCTGCGTTACCTCCTGGGGAAGCACCCCTCTGGACGAGGAGCTTTTGGCAGTTTGCCCCGATTTGAAGATCCTTATCCACGCCGCAGGCAGTGTAAAGCCCGTGGTCTCCGACGCTTTGTGGGCAAAGGGTGTCCGCGTAGCATCCAGCGCGCCCATGCTGTCCATGGGTGTTTCCGAGACGGCCTTGGGCTTTACCATTTCCGCTTCCAAGAACTTCTACAACCTGAACGCAAATTTGCATAACGGCTTGTGGGCCGAGGGCAAAGAGAACATCCGCGAGCTGTACGAGCAGACTGTTGGCGTTATCAGCGGCGGCTGGGCAGGCAGACATTACATCGAGCTGCTGCAGCCCTTCAACGTGGATATTCTGCTGTACGATCCCTTCGTTTCCGATGAAACTGCCGCTTCCTGGGGTTGCCGCAAGGCTACCTTCGAGGAGATTCTGGAGCAATCCGACATCATCTCCATCCACGCTCCATCCATCCCCGAGACTTACCATATGTTCAACGCCGAGACCTTGGCAAAGATGAAGAAGGATGCTATCCTTATCAATACCGCAAGAGGCTCCCTCATTGACGAGGAGGCGCTTTACAACCACATGAAGGCGGGCAATTTGAAGTATGCTTGTCTGGACGTGTTTGATCCCGAACCTCCGGCGGCTGATCACCCCCTTCGCACCCTGCCCAACTGCATTATGACCCCCCACTTGGCAGGTCTTGCCGCCAACGGCTTGAAGAAGATCGGTCAGCACGTTTGTGAGGAGCTGGAGAAGTTCCTGGCAGGCGAGAAGATGTTGGCCGAAGTGACCCAGGAAATGCTTGCCAAAATGGCATAACGGCCGCTTCGCTCTTACCGAAAAACGCAAACACTTCGCTCTCGAGGGGAGACCGTCTTGGTTTTCCCTCGATTTTTCGAAAAAACGGAGATTTGTATGTACTACACTAACAAGCCGATCACCAAATGCGAGCCCCTCTATTGTGAGACTCCTTCCAAGGAGAAGGTCAATCTTTTGCGGGGGTTACCCATCCACGCCATCGAGGAGAAGGACTTCTTCGCGAGACCCGGGGAGCGTGCAGAGCGGAATTACGACACCGATTGCACCCTGCTCACCGATGGAGAATATTCTCCCGACCGTCATTATCCCAACCCCCGGTGGTTCCATATCCATGGCGGTGGCGGCAGAAGCATCACCTTCAAGCTGCCCTGTCTTTGCGCGGTGGAGGGCTTCTGCATGAATACCTGCCGCGACGATGCTGTGGGCGTGCGTTCTCCCCGCTACACCAAGATCCGCGTTTCCGCCGACGGCGAGAGCTTCCAAACCGTCTACGAGGCGGATACCCGTACCCCTCGTGACCTGCGGATCATTCCCATTGGTGGGGAATTTTCCCCCGTGCAGGCGTTGTACGTGCAGGTGGTCATCGACGTGGTACATCACGTTTATATCGATGAGCTGGAAATTTACGGCTGTACCGACGTGACGGGAGTTCCCCTCCCTGTGGCGGACGGCAAGCCGATCTTCAACGAATATCCCGGCGCTACGGAGGTGAATGCCTTCCCGCCGGAGGACGTGATGGGTTCCAAAAACATTCTGCTCACCTACAATTACCGTCCCGTGGACGAGGATCAGGGGCTGCGCACCCCCGAGGATTACTTCCCCTTGGTGGCGTATTTGGACAAGGAAGGGAACGTCAAGGACACCTTTATGGATGGCTTTTTGTTCCTGCCGGACGTTTCCTTCGATTACAGCCCTGAGGGACAGCACGCCGAAGGATGGCAGAAATACATGGACAGCGTTTTCGTTCCCGGGAAGAACCTGGATGCGCTGAACGCCACCGCAAGAAAGGTTGGTACTGCGCTTGGCAACCCCGACCACACCGTGGGGGTGTACTTCACCATTCTGTATACCTTCACCGGGTACGATGATTTCGGCACGGTGAACGGGGAGCATTTGGTGTTCGACAATCCCGACAGTCGCAAGAAAGCCATTCGCTGGATGATCGATTCCATGATCTCCCGCTATGAAGCAGGGGCGTATGGCAACACGGAGCTGAGAGGCTTCTATTGGTTCGAGGAGGCCTTGAACCCCACGGATCGCTACGAGGAGGAGTTGACCCGCTTTGCCTGCGCATACGTGCAGTCCAAGGGATATAAGTGCTTCTGGATCCCTTACTTCCGCGCCTTGGGCTACGAGCATTGGCAGGATTACGGCTTCGACATCGCTTGTATGCAGCCCAACTATATGTTCGATCTGTCCATCCCCAAATCCCGCTTGTACGACACGGCAAAAGAGGCCAAGCGGATGGGTATGTGCGTGGAACTGGAGGTCTGGAAGATCAGAGAGGATGCCGACGGCAACGTCGACCATCCCGAGCATATTCGGAGATTCATCGAATACCTGGAGGTTGGCGCGGAAACCGGCTATATGAATACCTCCAAGATGTACTACCACGGAAGCCGCTTCAAGGGCTGCATTTCCAATGGTTGGAAGAGCAAAAACCCTCTCTACCGTGAAATGTACGATAAGACCTACCTGTTCGCCAAGAAAAAGCTGTAAGAAAATAGCAAAACAAAAACGCTGCCTGAAACACGGCAGCGTTCTTTATGCAGTAAAACATGGGACGACGTCCACGGCGTCCCATGTTCGTTTGGACGGCTCATAAAAACTGCTCGGAAAAGCAGCCTTCTTTCACATTCCCGCCGTTTCCCGCATATAGTAACAACAAGGGAAAGGAGCGAATGCATAGTGGCAGAGAGCAGAGGAACATTGGAAGTCACCGTCCTCACGGCGGAGGGCGGTATCTTAGAGGGTGCAACGGTGATCCTCACGGGAAGCGGTCGGGGATCCCAGACGGGGATCAGCAATCAAGCGGGATTCGTATCGTTTTCTATCCCCACGGGTTCCGTGGCCAACACCCTGACCCCCAACCCCAGGGAGCGCCCCTACGAAACGGTGGATCTACGCATCGTTTTGCGTGGCTTTATCACGGTGAGCATCATCGGAGAACAGATTTTCCCCAATCAGATCACCAAGCAGACTGTCCGTATGGAGGTGTTGACGGCTACCCCAAACGAGCTGGAACGAATCATTATCATTCCCGAGCATCAGTTATATATCAACCGCGCCGACGTGCGGCTTCCCGAGGAGGATGCTCTGCCTGCGGCGGTGACGGAGGTGCCTCGGCAGGTCGTCGTTCCGGAAAATATTCGGGTGCACTTAGGCCCTCCCGGTGCCAACGTAAAGACGGTAACGGTGCCCTTTATCGATTATATCAAGAATGTGGCCAGCAGTGAAATCTATCCGAATTGGCCTACAAGCTCTTTGATCGCCAACGTCATTGCCCAGGTATCCTTGACGTTGAACCGTATTTACACCGAGTGGTATCCTTCCCAAGGGTACGATTTCGATATCACCAGCTCTACGGCTTACGATCAGTATTACGTTCACGAGAGGGGCATTTTTGAGGCCATCGACACGGTGGTTGACGGATATTTTACCAATTACATCGCCAGACAGCGGCAGTTAGAGCCATTGTTTGCGGAATATTGCGACGGTGCCAACACCATTTGCGACGGCATGAGCCAATGGGGAACGGTTTCTCTTGCCAGAAAGAACTATACCCCCTTGCAAATCCTGCAATATTATTACGGCAACGAGATCGAATTGCGCACCGCGCAGGTGCAGGAGGTGGCACCGGAATCCTTCCCCGGTGAGCTGGAAACGGGGGACGTTTCGGAAGGCGTGCTTCGTCTGCAGAATCGGCTGAATCGGGTGGCCATTGCCTTTCCCGCCATTCCCTTTGTTCTGCCTGCCGATGGCAGATATGGGGAGACCACCGCCTTGGCGGTGCGTGGCTTTCAACGGCTGTTCCGCCTTGAGGAAACGGGGAAGGTGGATCGGGAAACTTGGCGTAGGATCCAATATATCTACACGGCTGTGAAAAAGCTGGCAGAGCTGGGGAGCGAAGGGGAATTCCCGCAAACCGATACTTTCCCCGGCAGGGTGTTGCAGCAGGGAAGCCGTGGCACGGAGGTGCTGAGGATGCAGCGGTATCTGCAGTACATTTCCCACGAATTGGGTGAGAAAGAGATCCCTTCGGTGGAGGTAGACGGCGTTTACGGCGACGAAACTGCGGAGGTGGTAAGACAGTTCCAGAATTACTATGGGTTGGTACAGACGGGTACGGTGAACGAGGCCACTTGGAATGCCATTGTTACCACCTTCTACGCTTTGGGCGGGGGAGAGACAGAGACCCTGCGCCCCTACCCCGGAACGCCCTTGCGGCGTGGGTCTATGGGGGAGGACGTTCGATGGCTGCAAACGCTGTTGAATACCGTTTCCACCGTGGACTTGGATATGCCCGTGCTGGCATTGGACGGCGTATTCGGACCTGCTACCGAGGCAAACGTCCGCCGTTACCAACGAAACTACGGCTTGGCGGCGGATGGCATTGTGGGTCCGTTGACCTGGGATTCCCTAACAAAAGAATACGCCCGTATCACGGGCGCATTGTAAAATTATAGACGTCAGATCAGAATTCCGCTGTCAGCGCCATCTTGGGGAGGCTGATTTTTGGGTTCCTTCGTGGCTTTTTCAATTTCATCCTTCATGATGGCAACAAAGACGTCGTTTGGTTCAAACTCTACTACGGCGCGTTTGCCTGCGAATCCAACCACAAAGAACCAGTGCTTGCCCTTAATGTTTTGGGAGTAATTGAAAAAAGCATTGTAGCTTTTGTTGTAGCCCTGGGCTTTGTACTCTTCCTTGGTCACTAAGGCGATGGTTTCCGCCAGATCCAAGGACCCCTGCACGGTGCGTTTGTTGCCCACGATCTTGGTGATCACAAAGCTGCCGTTGTCCAGCGTATATTCCATTTCCGTCATGGTGAAGCGAATGACGATATAGATGGCAATTGCGGCGATCAGCATGGCGGCCAGGTTGATGGCGCCTTTGTATTCTTCCAAAAGGATACCAAGAGCGAATGCGCCGATGGTAAGGAAAACACTGCAGAGGATCAAAAGTAAGGCTTGCTTGGGATTTCGTTCGGGCTTGCATTTATACATGGAGGACGTTTCCTTTCGTGTGCAGTTATTTGGGAGGGCATTGTATGAGAAATAATCACGGTATGGATTTTGACCCCGGGGCATTGTCCCGCTTGAACGACCGTCAGCTGGGGGATCTGGTAACACAGATCGCCTCCGCTGTGGGGGCAGATCCCCGAAAAACGGCAGCTCTTTTGGGGAATATGGATGGCCTGCGGGAAAGCCTGAAGGATCTCACTCCTCAGCAGGCCAAGGCGCTTTTGGACCGAGCCGGCGAGGAAAAAAGCCGGGAGATCTACGAGTTGATCCGCAAGAAGGGGCATTGAGCGACATGGATGAGAACTTTAACGAGAAACTGAAGGCGGTGCTTGCCGATCCGGAGGCGCTTGCCAAGATCTCTTCCATTGTTTCCTCGCTGGGAGGCGGTAGAGAGGAATCGCCAAGTCTGCCTGTAAGCACGCCTCAACCTTCTCCGCCGCAAAAAGCAGGGGTAAAGGATCCGAGATTGGATCTGTTATTTGCTCTTCGCCCTTTGGTGGGAGAGGGAAAACGAAAGCGCATCGACGATCTTATGCAGATCGCCACGGTGGCCTCCCTGCTGGGAAGCTTTGGGAATCGTGGAGAAAGGAGCTGAGTTTTTGTGTATAGCCGTGAAATGGGTGGAATCAAAAGCGACGGACAACTTTACGGAATGAACCGCCCTGCGCCTTCTCCCGAGCGGACGGCGGAGCCTGCCCATGAAGTCTTGCGGGAGCCATTCCGGGAAGTGTTCCCTGAACAGCCGCCCTGCAAGGAAGAACCAAAGCGTAAAGGGCTTTTGGATCTTTCCTTTCTCCATGATCTGAAAATAGAGGATCTGCTGCTCATCGCCATCGGCTTTCTGCTTTTGACCGATGGAGATGGGGAGAACAACGATTTATTGATTCTCCTGGTAGCTCTCTTGCTCTTGATGTGAACGAGAATACAGAAATTCGATGAATTCCTCCACTGTGCGGCGATCCTTGGCGGGAAGGGAACGGAAACGATCGTACACCGTTTCCTCTCCCTTCTTTCCGGCGGCGGAAACCTCGGGGTGCCCCATTCCTGCGGCAAACATCAGATCCTCCAGATCCACGTCGCCAAAAGCATTGGCGGTGATCTTGCGGATCAGCTTGGGGCGGGGCGGGTTTTCCTGCTCCATGGCCGCCAGCTTTCGCATTTGTACGTAACTGATATCGCACTCGGAGGCAAACTGTCGCCAAGAGCGTACACCCTTCGCCTGCTCCAACAGCATGGCGAAGATTTTTTTGTTCCAACGGGTATTTTCTGCCATATAGACTCCTGTGAATAAAACGTTTTTAAGTGCGCGGGTTGCACGTCAACGCTGCGCCGATGACGGTACCGTAAGTGGACATTTCGGGAATGATAAAGTGCATGCCGAACATACGGTTAAGCTGCTCGAAGGTGACGTGGGCATGAGGAAGACCCGCCAAATTTCCGATGAGAACGATCTCCTTCAGCTCTTTTTGGCGTGCCGCAAATACCGCCAGCATACCAATGGTCTCATATACCATGTTGAAGATACCCAAGGCAATATCTTCCCTGGAGGCAAGATCCGATACCTTACCGAAGTTTGCGGCGGTGGCGTTGTCGGAAAGGATAGAGTTGATGGCAGATTTGGAGATATCGTTGATCCGCAGGTCTATTTTTGCAAGGTCTCCCTCTTCCGCCAGAATGGCGATCTGCTCCGGGTCGGACATTCCGAGGAGCTTTTTGGAAAGCCCCATCAGGGTTCCTCCGCCTACGCCGGTGCCGCCTAAGTATTCGCTGCCAAATCTGTCAGCATAAACGTAAGCCGTGCCCGTACCCATGCTGACGATCACGGCTCTTTCCAAGCCGGAAAGATAGAGGCCGCCCTTGGCGTTGGCTGTAAACTCCTCCACGCGGATAGTTTTCAGCCCGTAAATGGATTCTTCTACGAATGCACTGCCTACCCCTGTGATATGCACCTCACTGATTTGAGAAAGGGAGATGCCATGCTGGGATGTGAATTTCCCGAAAGCGCCGTAAACGGAAGCAATAGGGTCTGTTGCTCGTACCATCAAAGGGGATAACAGCTTTTCTCCGTCAAATCCCACGATCTTCGTGGTACTGCCGCCGATATCGATTCCAATAATAATGCTCATAAAATGCCTCCGGAAAGATTCTCTTCTTCTATTGTAGCACTTTTTTCAGAAAAGTCAAATTATTTTTTTCTTTTTTTGAAATAACACTTCCCAATTGGCAAAAAATGTGGTACAATAGAAAGAGAAACTGTAAACGGAGGGTATGTGCATGGATTTTTCACGGTCGCTTGCGCCGGAACGGGCGGATTTTCTGCGGCGGTTGCAAAACGGCACCTGCTCTCACGGCTTTATCGTAGAAGGCCCCAAGGGTTCCGGGAAGCGAGAATTTGCTCTTTGGTGCGCCTCTGCCTTGCTATGCAATTCCCAAGATAAGCCCTGTGGGGTTTGCCGTTCCTGCCGCATGGTGCAAAGCGGGCATCATCCCGACGTGCATCTTTACGGCGAAGGCGACAAAGCGATTGCCATTGGTGAAGTGCGCGACCTGATCAAGGAGACGGGCTGGGTTCCTACCGACGGGGAAAAGAATATTTTTATTCTTTCCAACGCTCAACGGATGCAACCTCCTGCCCAGAATGCACTGTTGAAGGTGTTCGAAGAGCCGCCTGCAGGCGTAGTGATTTTTTTGCTCACCGATTCTCGCCGTAGCTTATTGCCCACAGTTCGTTCCCGTGGACAAACGGTGCGTATGTCTCCCATGGAAGTGGGCGCTTTGGAATCTCGTTTAAAGCTGATGTTCCCGCGGGTGACCGCCTCGGAGCTTTCTGCTGCTGTAACCTATTCTCATGGAAGCTGGGGGGAAGCGGAAGCGTTCCTGAAACGGGATGCAGTAATGCGCAGAGAAACTGCCAAGGAATGGCTTGCTTTGGCATTGGATGGGGACAAGTACCGTCTCATCGGCCTTCTGACGGCCTCGAAGCATAAGCGGGATACTCTCTTGCCTTTGATAGATGCTTTTTTGCAGCTTCTTTCCGACCTGCTTTTGGCGAAAAGCGGGGGGAAGCCCTTGCTTTTGGCAGGGGAGGAGCTGGAGGCTTTTGACGCCAAGGCCACCAAGCGAGCGATTTCTGCTATGTGCGACGTGACAATTGCGTGCAGAGAACGCTTGGAATCCAACGGAAATGTCAATGCTGTGATGACCGGCCTTGCTACGGGTCTTTGGGCGGCGACCAATCAATGAGTTTTACACATCCATATTATAGAAGGAAAGACACATGGAAGAAAAAAAGATCAAGGATTTGACCGGCAATCGAGAGGAAAAGATCTCCTCCAAAAGACCGGTAAAGGATGCACCTGCGGCCAATGCGCCCAGAGCGCCTAAGCGCCCCTTTGTGCGGGTGGCGTATCCCGGTGCGGATATGACAGAGCACATCAGCAAAAAAACGGATGCTCCCCAGGGAGAAGCTCCTGCAAAAGCAAAAGGCGAAAAGCAGCCCCAAAAGCACGAACGCAAGGAGCGCCATCACGACAAGAAAAAAGACCGCAGAGAGCATTTGCGGGTGGAGGAGGCGGCTCCCGCTCGGGAAGAAAAGAAAGCCGCACCTGCCCAAGAACCCAAGGCAGATGCGCATCCCGCGGAGCAGTCCGGTAAGCGCAAGCAGGAACGCAGAGACCGTCACCACGATAAAAAGCACGATCGCAAGGCTCGTCCTGTCGAAGATTTGATTCCTCCCGCAGAGGAAGCTAAGCCCTCCAAGGAAAAACCCAAGGATCCCCGCAAAGGAGAGCAAAAGGGAAAGCCCGTTTCCCACGGGAAGCCCCGTAGCGAGCGTGTTTTGCAAGAAAGTCCCGCCCCCGCCCGTTCGGAATCGGAGGAGTTTACCGACGAGCAATTGCGTGCGGATGGCCTGTTGTTCACCTTGGACGAGGAACCTGTTCCAACCGTAGCGCCTGCGCCTGCCGTAGAGCCGGAGGAGATCAAAGACGGCTTTGAGGTAGTGGGCATTCGTTTCCGCGGTGCGGGGAAAACCTATTATTTCTCTCCCGGCGGTATTTCCTTTGCAGATGGCGATCATGCCATCGTGGAGACCGTTCGTGGGGTAGAGTACGGCGATGTCCTCATGGGTAACCGCATGGTTCCCGCAACTGAAGTGGTTCAGCCCTTGAAGCCTGTGCTTCGCAAAGCAACGGAGGGAGACACGGTTCATTATCTCGCCAACCGCGAGTTGGAAGACGCCGCTAAGCCCGTATTCTTGGAAAAGGTTCGCAAGAACAAGCTGGAAATGCAGCTTGTGGACGTGGAATATACCTTCGATAACACCAAGCTTTGCTTCTACTTCACCGCAGAGGGCAGAGTGGATTTCCGAGAGCTGGTTAAGGATCTGGCCTCTGTGTTCCGTACCCGTATTGAGCTTCGCCAGATTGGCGTGCGTGACGAGGCGCGGATGTGCGGCGGCTTGGGTATCTGCGGCAGACCCTTCTGCTGCAAGAGCTTCTTGGCGGATTTTGCGCAGGTGTCTATCAAAATGGCAAAAGAGCAGAATCTTTCTCTCTCCTCCTCCAAGATCAGTGGCTCCTGCGGCAGATTGATGTGCTGTCTCCGCTATGAGCAGGATACCTACGAGCGCGAAAATGCCGCCATGCCCCGTGTGAACAGCACCGTGGATACTCCCAAGGGCAAGGCTACCGTGCTGGAAAGCAACTTCTTGACCAAAAAGGTGAAGGTGCTTACCGTAGATGATAATACCATTCGCTTCTTCACTCCCGACGAGGTGCAGTTTGTGGCGCCTCCTCCCAAGAAGACGAACAAGGAAGCGGACGTGATCGATCCCGAACTGGCAAAATTGGAGCAATAAAAACCCTGAGGCCGAGTCTTTTGACTCGGCCTCGTTTCGTTGTTCAAAACAGCATATGCTTCATAAAGGCGTTGTTAAACTCCGGATTTCCGCCCAACTCTACGTGAATGGCTTTTGCGGCGATGCCGTGGCACAAGTCTTTCGAAGATGGGTCCTCCAAAAGCATACAGGCCCCTTGCAGGGCGGCGTTCCCCAGGGGGATCGTCTTCCCCAAAAAGGAACGGGGGATGAGCCCGATCTTCACGGCGCTTTCCGGGGAAAGATGGGTTCCGAAGCCGCCCGCCAGATACACGGCGGCAATCTCCTGCTCCTTCACCCCGGCACGGGCAAGCAAGATCTCGATCCCTGCGGCGATGGCGGCCTTTGCCAGCTGGAGGGCGCGGATATCCTTTTGGGTGATAGAAATCTCTCCTGCAATTGGTAGGGACGCTCCCACTATGGCACCTGTTTCGTCTATTTCTTCCAATTCCAAAAAGCAAGCCACCGCATCCAAAAGTCCCGAGCCGCAGATTCCTACGGCGGGCTTTTCTCCCACGGTGTGGGCGTAAAGCCTTTCGCCGGCCACCCAAACGCGGTCAATCGCTCCGGGAATATAGCCGCACCCCCGGGAGATCTCTGCTCCCTCAAAGGCAGGGCCTGCCGCCGTGGAGGTGACGTACAATCTGCCGTCCTTCCAAAGAGCCATCTCTCCGTTGGTGCCAACGTCGCAAAGCAGGGCAATTTCCTCTTTTTCACAAATTCCGGAAGCCAACAAAGCGCAGGTAATATCTGCTCCTACAAAGGCGTTCATGCAAGGGGGCAGGTAGGCGGGCTTGCCGAAAAGTTCCCATGTGTTCCCAAATAGGGTATCAGAACGGAAGGGGTAGGCGGCAATAGAAGCGGGAGACCGCCCTATGAGCAGATACAGCATGGCGGTGTTTCCCGTCACTACGTAGGAGGCTATATCCTTCGGCGTGCAATCTCCCTTGCCGCAGGCTTTCTCCAGTAAACGGCAGATTCCTTCTGAAACCGCATTTTGCAGTTCCTTGGCGTTGCCCTTCATGGAGGCGTGGATCCTGCCGATCACGTCGGCGGCGTAGCTTCGTTGAGGATTCATCCCTGCGGCTTCTCCCAAAAGGGAGCCGTCCTCGCGGAATACCCGCACAGCCAAGGTGGTGGTGCCGATATCCACGGCGGCGGAAATTTCGGCCAAGGCTTTGCGGGGGAGATAGCTCGTCCCCTCCACTGCGGCAAAGTCACGTTTCGCCAAAGGCTTGCCCCAAGCGTCTCCCAACAAAACGGCGCGGCAGGCTAAACGGTGTCCGCACTGCGCTTCTTTCTCGTCGGGCGAGGATACGGCGCCCTCCAAAACAACGGCGCATTTGCCGCAAACCCCTCTGCCGCCGCAAGGCGAAGGGATCGCCAACCCGTGACGGCAAAGAAGCTCTGCCAACAGAGGCGTTCCCTCAAATGGCAGAGCGTATTCTTTCTCTTTGGTTTTCCACAGCAAAACAGCCATAGCTGCAACCATTTCTTTCTTAGTTCTTGCAACAACTCGGTTCTTTTATTTGATCTTGGCAATCAATTCCGCGGGATAGGAAGGAACGGCTCCCAATTGAGTCACCACGTAGTCACTGAGGGCGGTGGCTCTTGCCAGGCAGGTTTCGGTATCGGCTCCGGTCAAAAGGTTGTACACGTAGCAGGCAGAGAAGGAATCTCCCGCACCAACGGTGGAAACAGCCTTGCTACCGGGTTTGGGGGAATAGAGGACGCGATCCTCTGCGGTGAGATATACAAAGGAGCCGTCCTTATCCAAGGTTACCAAAATTTGCTTCAGCTTGGGGTATTCTGCGGCCAAGGCATGGCACATGGATACGCAGAGATCCTCTCCGGTAATGCCCAAGGCCTGCGCCAATACGGCCGATTCCTCGCGGCTGAATTTCAAAACTGTGGTGTAGGGCAATACGGTGCGCAACAGCTCCGCAGACCAATCGTTGCCTCGGATGTTCACGTCGAAGAACACCTCTTTTGTTTCCACCTCTGCCAGAAGCTTTTTCAAGGTGGCGAAGGAATCCTCCATGCGGGAGGCCAGAGTGCCGCAGTACAAGGCGTCTGCGGATTTGGGGGCGTTTTGCGGGAAAGGAATATGGTCATAGGCCACGTCCCGCTTGAGATCATAGGAAGGTGTGCCGTTTTCCAAGGTTACCTTGCAAAAGCCGGTGGAGAATCCCTCCAAACGGGCGGTATAGACATCCGTCATGCCCATGGCGCGTACCTGTTCTGCGGCGGCCTCGCCCAGCTCGTCCTGCCCTACGGCAGAAACGAAGGAAACCTCCGCCCCCAGCTTGCTGAGGTGGGCGGCAAAATTGAAGGGTGCTCCTCCGATCACACGGGAATCGGGGAACAGATCCCAAAGCACTTCTCCAAAGGACAAAACGGTGGGTTTGGACATAACGAAGCTCCTTTATCTTTGATGGTTTCATAGTATCATATTTTTTTTCGTTTGTCAATTCCACTTTATTTTTCATTGACATTTTTTGCAATTTGGGGTATAGTATAGGTAGAAAAGAAAAAAGGAAGTACGTTTTATGTCCACAGAAGCTTGTGATAAAAAGAAGTCTGTCCGCCATGAGCTGGGGAAGGTTTTTCTCACCACGGTGGGGGCGGTGATTTACGCCGCCAGCATTGGGTTGTTTCTTGATCCCAATCATCTCTCCGCAGGAGGTATAACGGGTATTGCCCAGATTTTGAGCGAATTCCTGCCCATCGGTACGGGTATGCTGTCTTTGCTGATGAATGTTCCCGTTATGATTTTGGGTATGTGGAAGTTTGGGTGGCGGTTCTTTGCGTTGACCGCTTACGCTTTGGTGCTGTCTTCTCCCTTAATTGATATTTTCGTAAACCATCCGTTGACCAACGATCCGGTTCTTGCCGCTTTGGCAGGCGGCGCCCTGCTGGGCGCCGGCATGGGTATTTTGTTCCGCGCGGGGTCATCCTCCGGCGGCATGGATATCATCACCAAGGTGCTGCGACTCAGCTTCCCCCATGTAAAGACGGGGATTATCTTCTTTGTGCTGGATGTCATCATTATCGGCGCTTCTGTTGTGGTGCTGGGCAATCTGGATATTGGTCTGTATGCCACCATCGGAATTCTGATCACCACCTTCGTGGTGAACTACGTGCTGTACGGCTCGGATGAAGCCCGTATGGTTTATATTGTCAGCAATGACCCTCAGCAGACGGCAAACCTTCTTTTGGATAAGCTGAACTTGGGCGGTACCTTCCTGGAAGGCTATGGTGCTTATACCGGCAAGGAGCGCAAGGTGCTGATGTGTGTTATGCGCCCCAAGCAGCTGCCTGCCGCCCGTGAGGTTGTGGCCTCTGTGGATCCCAACGCCTTTTTGATCGTAGCGGGTGTTTCCGCTGTGTTTGGTCAGGGCTTCAAAGCCCACAACGCCGAGGAGCTGTAACTTGCTTACGAAGGAATTGCTACGCTTGCCCTCGGTGTACGAACGATTGAAATCCTGCGGTTTGCCCGTGTACCTTTACGGTACGGGGGACGGCGGGGATAAGATTTTGGATGATCTCACTGCAGAGGGTATTTCTGTAAAGGGTGTGTTCGCCTCCCAAGGCTTTGTGCGGGAACGCACCTTCCGAGGGTTTCCCGTGGAATCTCTTGCCGATATAGAAGCGCGGGAGGGGCGTATTGCCGCCGTGCTTTGCTTTGGACTGGAGGGAAGGGAAGCCTTTGATTTCTTGCGCTCGGTGGGAGAAAAGCATTTTTTGGTATCTCCTGCCGTACCCGTTTATGGAGCCGGGCGGTTGGATCACGCCATGGTGAGAGAAAATGCTTCGGACATTGACCGCATTTACGATTGGTTGGCGGATGAGCTTTCGAAAGATCTCTATCGCCGTGTGCTGGCGTATCATCTCACGGGAGATATTGCATATTTGGAACACCCGGGAGAAAGCAACGAGCCTCCGCAGGAATATTTTTCCCACGGCCTTACCCATTTGGACGTGGGGGCGTACGATGGGGATACTGCCATTGACTACCTGCAAGCCAATCCCTCTTGCCAAAGGATCTTGGCCTTCGAGCCGAATCCCCAAACCTTCCGCAAATTGCAAAAGAATACTGACCCCGCGCGGGTAGAATGTATTCTGGCCGCCTGCGGCGATAAGGATGGTTGCGCCTCTCAAAGCGGCAGCGGTAGAGGATCACGCTTGGAGATGGGGGAGGGGGAGGTTGCCGTCCGTAGTTTGGACAGTGTGTGCGGCTATCCCTATATTCACTCCCAAGGGATTCCCGTTGGAAGCCTGAAAATCGATGCGGAGGGGGAGGATCTGCCCGTTTTGCAAGGTGCGGCAAATCTCATCACCGCCTGCAGACCGTCACTTTGTGTTTCGGCTTACCATCGGGCGGAGGATCTGATCCGTTTGCCGCTGGTGATGAAGCGGCTGGATTATAGAAGCAAGCTGTATTTCCGCAAGAAGCCTTATGTGCCCGCATGGGACACGGTATTTTATTTGATTCCTTGGAAGGAGACTGCGTTATGACCAACATTCCCAGAGCGGAGCATCCTCGCCCTCAATGGATGCGCGAGACTTGGCAGAATCTGAACGGTGTTTGGCAGTTTGAGATCGATAACGGCAGATCGGGCATAGCGCGGGGCTATGCCGAGAAGGATCACGCCCTTTCCGGGGAGATCACCGTCCCCTTCTGCCCCCAAAGCAAGCTTTCCGGGGTGGAACACAAGGATTTCATCTTGGGTGCATGGTATCGCCGCACCGTGGAGATCACGGAGGAACAGCTTGCAGGGAGAGTCTTCTTGCATTTCGGCGCCGTAGATCACGATTGCGTTTTGTTTGTGAACAGTGTGGAAGCAGGCAGACACAGCGGAGGCTACGTATCCTTTTTCTTTGACATCACGCAGCATCTTTCTGCCGGGGAAAATGTGCTGACCTTGTTTGTCACCGATGACGAGCGTGATCCTATGATCCCTCGCGGCAAGCAAAGCGAGGAATACCATTCCCATGGCTGTGATTATACCCGCACCACCGGCATTTGGCAGACGGTTTGGCTGGAATTTACCCCAAAGTCCTATCTGCAAGAGGTTCGGTATTATCCCGATGAAAAGAATGGTGTTTTGGCGATCCAAGGCACTGCCGTAGGCTGTGAGGATCTCACTGTCACCGCTTTTTACAAAGGGGAAGAAGTGGGTTCTGCCGCCGTAGAGAGTGTGCAGGGAGCGTTTACCATCGCCGTCCCCCTTTCTCAGATCCACCTGTGGGAGGTAGGGCAGGGCAGATTGTACGACCTGCAGATCTGCTATGGTAAAGACGCTGTGGAAAGCTACTTTGCCCTGCGAAGCGTGGCTTTTGTAGGGGATAAATTCCTGCTGAACGGCAAGAGCGTGTTTATGCGCATGGTGCTGGATCAGGGCTTCTATCCCGAGGGTATTTACACTGCCCCCTCCGACGAGGCGTTGCACGGGGATATTCTGCTTTCCAAGGCCTTGGGCTTCAACGGCGCAAGGCTCCACGAGAAGGTGTTTGAGGAACGATTCCTTTACCATTGCGATAGAGAGGGGTATTTGGTTTGGGGTGAATATCCCAACTGGGGATTGGATCACTCCCGCCCGGAGAGCATCTACGGCATCCTGCCCGAGTGGATCCAAGAAGTGAAGCGGGATTTCAACCATCCCTCTGTGATCGGTTGGTGTCCCTTCAATGAAACCTGGGATCAGGCGGGGCGGAAGCAGTACGATCCGCTTCTGGCGTTGGTCTATCATACCACCAAGGCCATCGATCCCACCCGCCCCTGCATCGATACCAGCGGCAATTTCCACGTGGTGACAGACGTTTACGATCTCCACGATTATTTGGGCGACCCTGTGGCATTGCGGGAGCGTTACGTTGCCTTTGCCAATGGCGGCGCGCCTGCGGATAATTTTGAAAATAGACAGCGTTACATCCCCGGGCTTCCCGTGTTCATCAGCGAATGCGGTGGCATCGGCTGGGCAGTGAACGGAGGCTGGGGCTACGGCGGCATTCCTCAGACGGAGGAGGACTTCCTTGCCCGTCTCAAGGGCTGTATGGACGTGTTCCTGGACCATCCCCGTATCTGCGGGCTTTGCTACACCCAACTCACGGATATCGAGCAGGAGCAAAACGGGCTGTATACCTACGACCGCACCCCCAAGTTCCCACCGGAAAAGATCTGCGCCATCTTCTCCCGCAAGGCGAAAATCGAAGAGTAAAAAGATAGAGAACCGAGGGCAATCCTTCGGTTCTCTTTTGCTTTAATACGTTTCCCGCACGCCCCAGATACAAAGGGGAGTTTTCTCTGCAGGCAGGGTGAGGAGGCCTTCTTCTATCAAAGACTCCAGCAAGAATGCAGCCACGTTCATGCGGTGATGGATCTTTGCGATGGGGGCGCATTGTTCCCGCACCGTGGGAGGGGCGTGCTCCGCTAAGGTGATTGCCGCCTTCTCCGAAATTTGGATCATGCAATCTGCGGTCTGACGGATCATATCCTCCAGCAGGATACACAGCTCCTCAAAGGCAGCTTTTGTAAATACGGGGAAGTTGGGAGTGAGGAACCGTCCGTCACGGAAGACGATGTTCTCCTCGGCTAAGTAGGATAAGATCCATTCCTCCTGGGCGGATTCCTTGCCCAAAATGGCATCTCCCAGCGCCTCGGATTTTGCGGGGAAGCAGGCGTGATCGTAACACTGGACGCTCTCCAGCACTCTGTAATTCTCGGCAGAATACCATGCGTTCCAAGCTTTGTTGTAGGTTTGCATGGTTACGCCGATGAAGTGGTGGTTGGTATAATCGTTGTCGTATCCAAACACCCAGCCCACCCCGTTCCCGGAGGGCAGAGGAGGCAAATCTCCCACGGGGGAAACCTCCTTCGCTTTCAACCAGCCCTGCGTGAAGGTGATATTCAGAAGAGCAAACAGCAAGCGGTTGTTGTCATAGTCGTTCCCGCGGAAATCCAAAGCGCGAACAGCGGGGAGCAATGCCTTGGCTTGTGCAAACAGTTTCTCTGCCAAGGGCTTGTAGATATGGATGGTTTTGGAG
Source organism: Eubacteriales bacterium (assembly GCA_045612545.1). Taxonomy (GTDB): domain Bacteria; phylum Bacillota; class Clostridia; order Oscillospirales; family CAG-382; genus Coliplasma. The sequence goes on along the minus strand of JAZKZH010000043.1, from coordinate 24,996 downwards.
ACGAACTCCTTTTCGTAGTCGTCCGTTAAGATCAGTAAATTGGTGCGGTACTGCTGACCGTCCTTTTTCAGTGCCCCAGCCCTTGTGAGGATCTCTAATTCGTCCTCTAAGTATGCCATGGGGACGCCTGTTTCCAGAGAAAGCTCCTGGGCCGTCATGGCGGTGTAATAGGCCGCCAAAACGATGGAGCCGGGGAGCTTGCGTTGGAACAGCTTCCAATATTCGTTGCGATCGCCCCAGAAGTCCACGCGGAACACACCGGGGTTGTAGCTTTTTTCGCCTAATTGTCTTGTCATACCGATTCCTTCTTTCAACAATTTCCGTGTTTTGAACAGGTGATATTTCACCATTTCTACACTGATGTCTTGTTCTCTTGCAATCTCGGAGCAGCTCTTTCCTCCCATGTAATACGCCACACATACCTCGCGGTTGGTTTTGGAAAGCAACGCCAGCTCTCTGCGCAGGCGGTAAAGTGCGTCCGTTTCTTCCACGGCGGAAAGATAGCTGTCCTCCGCCGAGGGGGACAGTTCCGTGGTAGGAAGCTCATCTGCGGGGATGGGGCCTTGCTTCTTCTTTTTGAGGTAGTCGCAGAAGGTGTTTTCCGCGATTCTCCAAACGAAGCCCCAAAAGGCTTCTTCCTTTTCCAGCCGTTCTGCGGCAGAAAGCACACGGCAGACGATTTCTCCCGTTAAGTCATCTACGTCGTCCTTGTTGTAGAGCTTGCCGAAGGCGTAGCCGTAGATGGCAGTTAAATTTTCCGATAGCAGCGCGGAGGCGCGTTCTGAGGTCATAAGAGGACTCCTTGGGAGGTTTCTTGAAAGCTTTCGTTTATATAGTATAACTTTTTGGAATCGGTTAATGTTTTTTGGATGAAAAACCGCCCCTTTTTTTCAAAGAGGCGGTTCGCGCTGCTTAGTTCTCGTTCAGATATTCTCCGATGGCTTTGATGGCGCCCATGGCACCTTCGTCCAGCTTGAGATAGTTGGTGATCTCGTCATACTTGCCGTCACCGTCGGCATCTGCGTAGTCGTTGGCAGAGAACCAGATGGCCAGCTTAATGTTCTTGCAGAAGGCGTTTTCCGGCTTTTGGTTGTTGCGGAAGCAATCCAGCATGCCACGCACCCACTGCTCCTGCAGATCGGCGTTTCTGCCCAGGTCTGCAAAGACGTAGCCGTTCTTGCCCCAATCGTAGTACGCCTCACCGCCTGCGCCGCAAGCAAACTCACCGATGATCCAAGGATGGTTCTCGAAATAGGGGAGCATCTTTTCCGCAGTCTCGGTATACATAGCCTTGAAGGAAGCGGGAGCGGCACCGTTCGTACCGTTGTTCATCTGGTAATGGGTGATGCCAAGCATCTGTACGTAGTCTTCGCCGGGCATATAACACAGTGCTTCGCCCCAGTTGCTGTAAGGGCAGGAGGTGGAGATGGGGTTGAAGATCCAAATGCAGTTGTCAACGCCCTCTTCCTCAAAGATGTCGTACATACGGCGCCAGGTCATCTGGAAGATGTCGGGGTCGATGAGGGTCATCATACCGCAGTAGTCCGTCCAGTCAGTGTTCATCTCGTTGTTCAAACGGAACAGCACGGGCTTACCGTATTCCTTCAAAGCCTGCGCCAACTCACGGAAGTGATCGTCCAGCTTGCCTCTGAGGATGTCGAACATGGGGGTGTAAACGCCGCCGGTGGCGTTGTTAGTCACGGTGAACTGGTAGGTCAGGTTGAATACGGGCTTGCCGTTTTTGCCGTCACCGCCTGCGTGCTTTGCGGCGCGTTCCATCACCTCGGAAGGGGAGGATAGGTCGTCGTACCAGCCGATGTGGAGGTAGGTCATATAGACGTCGGGGGTGGCGTTGATGGCCTCTTCGCCCCACAGCCATTCGGTATATTCATCGGTGTTGCCCTGATGGAATGCGCCAAAGCCCACGTCGGTACGGTTGATGAGAGACTCGTAATAAGCGGCAGTCTCGGCGTTCCAATTGGGGTTCGCCTTCACCTCGTAGGAGGTAAATCCGTTGGTGGGAACGCCTACACGGTCGATCTCCGCAAAGCTTGCGATCATGGCATCAAACTCTTCCAGCATCTTCTCGTCGGATTTCATGACGAAAAGATAGAAATACTCGTAGGAAGCGGTGGGGCGGATGATGGCAATTTGGTAATAGGGGAACTGGATCTTAGAGCCAAGATTGATCTTCATGCAGTAGGTTTTAACGGTGTAATCGCCGACCACTACCTCTTCTACGGCGCGGGTGCGCATGATCTGGTTCTTGGAAAGGAAGTTCAGATCGTCGATCTGCTCTACCAGCCATTCTCTCATGTAAAGATCGTAACCGCTTTGATTGTCGCCGTAGGGGTTTTGATCCTCATAGGTGACGGTGAGGCAATACTGATCGTTCTTGAACTGGGAGCGATATTTGCCCAGGGAGAAATCTGCGGTGGCAACGCCGGGCAGGGTGAGCATATAGCCCTCGGCGGGGACCACGGCGCGGGTAGCACTTTCCCCTGCGAACAGGTAGCGCACGTCGTTGGTTGCATCGGGGGAAACTACGGCATCTACTTTGTTGCCGTTTTGGTAAACGGACAGCTCGTAGATGGAATCGGGACCGGTGAGACCTGCGCTTTTATCGGCGTAGAGGTCATTCCAAACCTTTTCTGCGTTTGCGTCGGGTGTTTTCACGGTGCTTTCCTCCTGAGAGACGGTTTCACTTTCGGCGGACTGCTCGGGTTGGGAAGAGGTGACGTCCTCGGTGCCGTTGCAGCTCGCCAAAAGTCCCAGCGGAAGCATACACAGCGCCAGAAGCAATGCCAATTTCTTCATAGCCAAAAACTCCTTTTTGCGATATTTCTTTTCGGAAAGTATTATACAGGAAAACCTTGCTTTTTCCAATAGCAAAACGGAAAAAATATAAAAAGGCACCCCGAGAGCGTGTGCTCTCGGGGCCCCATAGAGAGGCTTTCGCTTTTTTAAGAAGCCCAGCCTGCCTCAAATCTGTCGTAGATCTTTGCTGTGTCCTTGGGCAGGGCGATAAAGAACACTTGCCCCTCCTCTACGTCCTGGAGGGTGTTGTAGCTCTTTTCAACCAGGAAGCGCAAAGCACCGCCCTTTGACTCCATGCTTTTCAACACGTAGGTATGGTGATGGATCACGGGGATATAGAGCGCGCAAAGGCTGTACTCCTCAAAGAACGCCTGCAGATCCTCAGGCTTTCCGTTGATCCGCCGTGCTCCCACTTCACTGCAGAAGCCTTCAAAGGCTTCCGCCGTTTCCAAAAAGAATGCGGGAACCTCGTCTTCGCCGCTTTCCAGGCGGTTGGCGTTGGAGGCCTTGGCGAACAGCGCTTCCAGCTCGTTTCCGTCCTGCTTGTAGCCGGGCTCGTCCAGCTTGCAGGAGGGAGCTGTGATGGCGGGAGTGATCCTCAGCAGCTCTCCCAAGTCTCCTCTGAGAGAGGGGGCTAAGACGAGGGCCTGCCCTTTCACTTCGGAAACCTCTTTCGTTTTGGGAAGGAGGACGACGGCGGTGTAATTGCCTTCTGCCTCTTCGCGGCCCACCTCGGTCTGGTGGATCGTCAGCGTCAGAACGCCCTCGCGGAAGGTGACGAAGGAGATGCGGTGGCGGTCTCCGTTGCTGGGTGTGAAGAAATGGAGCGCCAGCACGTGGTAGCTTTCAAAGGAAGGGGTTTCCCATTGCTTCGGCAGGGGCTTATCCGCAAAGTATGCGTTCCATTCCTCGGCGTTGGCCAGCAGCGTCATGGGAACTTTGTAATTGAATTGGTTATGGGTACTGTTGGCGCTGAAGGCGTCCATGACGGCATCCTTGTCGTCCGGATCCTCCAACTCTGTTTGGTAGGCAAAGCTTTTCCCTACGTCAAAATTGCACTCCCAAAAGTAACTTATAGGCTTGGCATCGGGATCTGCGGGACATTCGGGCTCGTCGGGCTCCTCAGCGGGAACGGACGCCTCGGGCGCTTCGGGGTCCGCCGCAGAGACAGATTCTTCGGGCTCGGGAGATTGATCCTCCGGCAGAGAAGGTACCGCAGGGACGTCCGATTCCAACACAGAGGCGACGGGCGGAGCAGTTTGCTCCGGAGCGGGTTGTGCGCATCCTGTCAACAGCAGGGCAAGCAAAAGCAGGGACAACAGTTTTTTCATCGTTCATTTTCCTTTCGTTTCGGATTTTCCCGTTCTGCCTATTATACAACCGAAAATAGAAAAATCCTCAGAAAAATAGAAAAAGTCTCTTGGAAAAGAGACTTTTTCGATCAGAATCCTGATTATCTGAACTTGCGCTTTCTGGCTGCTTCAGACTTCTTCTTGCGCTTTACGCTGGGCTTCTCATAGTGCTCGCGCTTGCGAAGCTCTGCCTGAACGCCGCTCTTGAGGTAAGATCTCTTGAATCTACGGAGAGCGCTGTCAATGCTTTCGTTCTCCTTAACGTGGATCTCTGCCATCTGTAATTTTCACTCCCTTGTGGAAGGCGATTGCTCGCCTACTTAGTTTCAAACAAAATGATTATACCAAAGAATTCGACACTTGTCAACAGTTTTTTTAAAAAACGGTTGGCAAAATGTTCACGATCTTACAGACCGAGGGCTGCCTTTGCAGTCTCAACCAGCTTTGCGAAAGCTTCCTTGTCGTTGATTGCCAACTCGGAAAGCATCTTTCTGTTCAGCTCGATGCCGCTCTTCTTCAGACCGTTCATGAAACGGGAGTAGTTGATACCGCATACCTTGCACTGTGCAGAGATACGGGTGATCCAGAGAGCGCGGAAGTCTCTCTTCTTCTGCTTTCTGCCGATGTAAGCATAGTTGCCGCTCTTGAGAACAGCCTGCTTAGCCATCTTAAAGTGTTTGCTCTTTGCGCCCCAATAGCCCTTAGCCAGCTTCAGGGTCTTGTTTCTTCTCTTTTTGGTGTTCAATGCACCTTTGATTCTTGCCATCTTTCAAAATCCTCCGTTTTTCTTACTGGTAGGGAAGCTGTCTCTTCAAGTCGTGCATACGAGTTGCGGAAACGTAAGCAGTCTTGCGGAGAGATCTCATACGCTTGGAGGTCTTGAGACCGGTGTTATGACGGGTGCTCATGTGTCCTCTCTTCAGTTTGCCGGTGGCGGTAAAGCTGAAACGCTTTGCGGACGCCTTGTGTGTCTTCATCTTACCCATTTGTTTCGGTTCCTTTCGATTTGTTTTTGTTATCAGTCTTCTTGGGGCTGAGCATCATGGTCATGTTACGACCGTCCAGCAGGGGGGCTTTATCAACGGACACGATATCTCCGCATCCGGCGGCGAAACGGTTCAAAAGCTCCAAACCTACTTCGGTGTGCGCCATCTCGCGCCCAAAGAAGCGTACGATTACCTTAACTTTGTTGCCTTTTTGCAGGAATTCAATGCAGTGCTTCAGCTTGGTGTTGAAGTCATGAGTGTCGATCCGGCAACGGAGCTGGATCTCCTTCAGTTCAACGGAAGGCTTCTTTTTACGCTGCTCTTTTTCCTTCTTTTCTCTCTCAAAGTGATACTTGCCGTAGTCCATGATCTTGCACACGGGAGGCTTGGAATCGGGGGAAACTTCCACCAGATCCAGACCCAGATCCCCGGCGATACGGAGAGCTTCGGAAGTTTTCATGATCCCCATCTGCCCTTCGGGACCGATCACGCGGATCTCGGTGGCACGGATCGCTTCGTTGACGAGTGTTTTGTCTGCGGTTGCTATGGTAGGCACCTCCAAATAAAATTCGAAAAAAGAAACCGTAAAGAAGTTTTTCGACATCTTTACGGCACAGGGAAACATGGCTTGACACCCAAATGGACAGAACTATTCTGCCACCTCTGTAAATATCAACCGTGCCGACCCTTTTGCCGCAAGGTGAAAGGTTTTTCTGCCGAAAAACGCTTTACTTCTTTTTTGCTAAAGCAGTATACCATAGTTTTTTTCGTTTGTCAATAGCTTTTTCACAATTTTTTTCTGCCGACATATTCTTTCTGTAAGTGACTTAAGAAAGGGAGTATACCTATGCCGGAATTGTTTTTGAGTCCTTCCGCCCAGGAGTTTAACATTTATTACGATGGAAGCGGAAGCGAAGAATATTATATGAATCAGATCGCCAATGCTATGGAGCCATACTTAGTGGCCTCGGGGATCACCTTTACCAGAAATGATCCGGAAGGCACCGTTGGCAGCTCTGTACGGCAATCCAATGCGGGAAATTACGGATTGCATTTGGCCATCCACTCCAACGCCTCCGGTACCGCAAACCCCGGTAGGCAGCAAGGGACGGACGTTTATTACTACGCCACCAGCGTCCGGGGAAAGGCTGCCGCAGAGCTGTTCGCCAACAACCTCAAGGACATCTATCCCGACCCTACCAAGGTACGGGCGCTGCCCACTACTTCGTTGTATGAGCTGCGGTACACCCGCGCCCCTTCCATTCTGGTGGAGGTTGCTTACCATGACAACGCTGCAGATGCGGAATGGATCAAAAACAACATTCAAGCCATTGCCAGAAATCTGTCTCTTTCCGTGGCGGAATATTTCGGCGTGCCGCTGGTAGATCCCCGCCCCACCCGCACCGGAGTCGTCCGTACCCAAGGCGGACGGCTGAACGTCAGGGCGCAACCCAATACCGAATCGCAGGTTTTGGGGCAACTGCAAAACGGTACTGCCGTCACCGTCACCGGGCAGGATGGGAATTGGTATCTCATTCAGTATAATGGTCTTACCGGCTACGTTTTCGGTCAGTATCTGGAGTTGACGTGAGTTTTGTGAATACCGAATGTGACTGCTGTCGTGGGGAGACCAAGTCTGCGGCTGCGTGTCATCCTGAGGGAGCCCGAAGGGCGAGTCGAAGTTTTGCGTAGATGAGCGTAGCGAATGGAGCAAAACCAAGGGGTGCTTGCACCCCGAAGGGATCTCCTAAAAGTTTGATCTACCTTTACGTGGGTATAGTTACGTCCTTTTTCGATAAAAAGTTCTTTGCCTTTGACAGGGTACATCGGGCGCACTGCTCTATCGACATGCTTGGTATCGGTTCCGCCCTATACAAAACGCCGCCGAAGCGTCGTTTTGGAACCTTGGGTGTTAAGCAAGCAGTCTCTCGGTAGACCCCGCCTGCGGCGCTTTTTGCTGTTCATCGCTGACGCTCTTCAACTGCAAAAAGTTCGACGTGCGCGGAGATATATTGCAGTATGTAGCCATAGCAGCTACACCCCGCGCGTGCTCAGGGTGACATACGGACACAGCCCGACCCAAAAACTTCCCGGCGATTCTTCCCGCAAGAAAAGTTTTTTGGGCACTATCCTAATTTTTTGAAAACAGATCCGCCGGCCGGATATCGAATTGAACCGAAATACGGAAGGGAACCATCACGCGAAGCCGTTCGGGGAAATCACCGCGTTCAATTCTTCTCAAGCTGGCGGGCGTTATTTTCAAAAGCTTGGCCATTTCGGCTTGGGTCAGTTTGTTTTCGGCGCGTAACCATTTGATGTTGTAAGCCGCATTTAGCATTTCTTCCTGGAAAACGATCATGTTTTTATCTCTCAATCTTTTGGGATACCATCATTCTACACCTGATAGGCGTAAAATCCGATACGCTTTTTAGATGTAGGGTAGAATGGTTTTAACAAAAGAAAGAGGAGAAATGACCATGTACCGTATCAGAGACCTGCGGGAGGATAGGGACCTTTCCCAAGCGGAGATCGCTAAGGTGATCAAAACCACCCAACAGCAATATAGCAAGATCGAGTTAGGGAAGGCGGATATCAGCGGTGAAAAACTGATTTTGCTTGCCAATTTCTACCGCGTTTCGACAGATTATATTCTTGGCGTTACCGACGACCCGACGCCTTCCCGTTAACTTCTTCTTACAGGAAAAGTTTTTGGGGAGAGAGCACGAGAGAGGGACTTTTTTCAAAAAGTCCCTCTCTCGTATTACTTTCAATTGTAAACTTAGTCGTTGATGGGTGCCCAGGTAGCGGTGCAAACGTAAGCATCGTCATACCACATAGTGCCTTCGGTTTCGGTGGGGATGGTCAGACCTTCCAGATCCAAACCGGCAAACTGCATCTTGTCGCCAACTCTCCACAGCTGTGCGGAAGCAACCATTGCGTTGCAATTGGGGCTGGTGTAGTCAATGCCGCTGCCGTCAGCGTTGATTTTGGGATAGTTATTACCGACGTTGATAGCCCAAACGAAGCCGCCTTCGGGAACTGCTACGGTGGTAGCGGAGCCGTCGCTCAAACCGTTGGTGATTTCAACGATCTCGTAAACGTTTTCCAGATCCTCAACCTGTGCGGGAGCGAATGCTACGTGGATCCACCAGCCGCCTGCGGTATCGGTCTCGGTGAAGATAACGCCTGCGCCCTCGGAGGTGCCGTCGTTGAAGTGGGTGACCCAGAAGGTCTCAGCCTCGCCAACCAGAGGGAGCTCCTCTTCAGAGGATTCTTCGGGTTCAGAGGAAGCTACAGCCTCTTCGGAGGACTCAGCGGGAGCCTCGGAGGAAACTTCGGGAGCGGTGGAGGAAGCTTCGGGAGCGGAAGAGGTTTCTTCTTCGCCGCAGGAAGCCAGTGCGAAGCAGCAGAAGATCATCAACGCTGCCAAGAGAAGAGAAAGCTTTTTCATAGTGTTTTTTTCCTTTCAAAATGTATATTTGTTTTTTTATCTCAAAATAATGGCGAGCACGGGGATCAAAGAGGAAAGCAGCAGTGCGCCCACTAAGATCCACGTCAGGAGTCTTCTTTTATCCATGTTATTTCTTCTTTCTGAAAATCAGGAATGCGCCCACGCCAACGATGACAACGCCTGCGGCGATCAGGATGTATGCATAGACGGGAATACCGCCTTCATCTGCCGCGGGAGCAGAGGACTCTGCAGGGGTGGACACCTCTGCGGACACTTCTGTGGATTCTTCCTCGGAGGATTCCTCTATCGGAGGCTCTTCCTTGATGTGCAGAGTTTCCATCCAAGCCTCGATGCGGGGAGTCAGGATCTCGTAGCCGGAGGTTCTGCAATGAATGTAGTCGTACAGATTCTCATCGGTATGAGTCTTCATAACATTCTTGTTGAAATCATCGTCAAAATAGAAATCCAGATAGGGGATCTCCCACTTGTCGCAGATTGCCTTGGCGACAGTGAAGTAAGCACTCATGTCGGCGAGGCTGGTCTGCCTGCTGTTGGGGATGGAGAAATTGATGATGTAGCCGTAGTATGCGTTGGGGTAGGTTTCCTTCAGATATTGGAAGGTGGTCTCCAATCCGCCTGCAAAGGTGGTCATGTCGAAGGGGCCTTCAAAGCCTTCGGTCATCTCGCCCACCGCGCAGCTGTCCCAAGCGTCGTTGACGCCGCCGTGAACGATCACGTAATTGTATTTTTTGCCGTTGGAGGCCTGCTGCTTCAGCTGTGCGAGAATGGTGTTTGCCCCGCGGCAATCGGAAACGGAAGCACCGGATTTACCCAGGTTCACGCCTCTCATGTCGTTGTTGTAAAGGATTCTGCCGCCCCAGCCGAAGCGATAGCTATAGTCGGCATCCCGCTGCTCGTAAATCGCCTCGCAGATGGAGTCGCCCACAAACAACGCCATTTTCTGGTACAAGGGAGATTCGGGATCGATATCGGGTTCTGCCTTTTCGGCGGAAACGGTCAAGCCTGCCATGCAGGTAAAGGCCGCTACCAGCGCCAGCAGGATACACAGAAGTTTCTTCATAACAAAAACCTTCCTTAACAGATGTTCTTTGCGGATATTATAGCACGAAAAATTCGCTTTGTAAAGAGGGAAAACGGCAACCGAATGCTCGGTTGCCGTTTTTTTGTGAATTTTAAGCGTTCTTCTTTGCTTCTGCAACGATCTTTTCTGCGATGTTGCCGGGAACCTCGGAGTAACCGGTGATGTAGAAGGTATAAGAACCTCTACCCTGAGAGATGGCACGGAGCACGTGAACGTAGTCGCTCATTTCGGAGTCCGGAACCTCGGCTTCCACGATGCTGTAACCGCGCTTGCCTTCTGCCTGATCCATGCCCATGATCTTGCCGCGGCGCTTGTTCAGGTCGCCGATAACGTCGCCCACCTGGTTGTCGGGGATGAGCACGCGCAACTGACCAACCGGCTCAAGGAGTACGGGGTTACACAGAGGCAGACCGTCACGGAATGCGATGCCTGCCGCCAGCTTAAAGGCCATTTCGGAGGAGTCAACGTCGTGGTAAGAACCATCGAACAGGTTGGCCGCCAGATTTACCACGGGGTAGCCTGCCAAAACACCCTTGGCCATGCATTCCTGCAAGCCCTTTTCCACTGCGGGATGGAAGTTCTTGGGAACGGAGCCGCCGAAGATGGTTTCGGTAAAGGTCAGACCTTCTGCCTCGCCGGGAGAGAACTCGATCTTAACGTGACCGTACTGACCGTGACCGCCGGACTGCTTCTTGTGCTTGCCTTCAATCTTGCAGGACTTGCGGATGGTCTCGCGGTATGCGATCTTCTTGTCATCCAAAGCGATCTCCACGCCGTAGCGGGACTTCAACTTAGCGAGAGCGATATCCAGATGGGTTCCGCCCAGACCGGAAAGCAGCATCTGCTTGGTTTCTTTGTGAACCTCGTAGCGCATGGTGGGATCCTCTTCTAACAGCTTTGCAACGCCGGAAGAGATCTTGTCCTCATCACCCTTGGAGAGAGGACGGATCGCCTTCACGTAGAAGGGCAGGGGATATTCCGTAGAAGCGTAAGTGACTTCGCCGTTCCAGGAGAGGGTGTCGCCGGTAGCGGCATTTGTCAGCTTGGATACCATACCGATATCACCGCAGGAGAGGGCTTCCACCTCGGACTGAGTCTTACCCTTGATGGTGAACAGCTTGGCCAAACGTTCGTTGGAGCCGTCGCGGGAGTTCTTCAGAGTGTTGTCCGCCTTAACGGTACCGTTCATAACCTTGAAGAAGTTCATCTTGCCCACGAAGGGGTCGGAAACGGTCTTGAAAATGAACAATGCGGGTGCGCCGTCGGGCTGGATGGCAATCTCTTCCATGTCTGCGGAGATCTCGTTGCCCTTGGCGGAATGGCGGGGGAAGGATTCTGCGATGGCATCCATCAAGGTCCATGCGCCCCACAGCTTGGTAGCACAGCCACAGAAGCAGGGAACGATATCGCCGTGAATAATGCCCTCGTGGATGGCGTTGCAGATCTCCATGTGGGAGATATCCTCGCCGGAGAAGTACTTCTCCATCAGCTCCTCGTTGGTGCCTGCGATGGCTTCCAACAGCATTTCGTGGAAGTGGTCGAAGGACTCCTTGGATTCCTCGGGAACGGGTACAACGCTGTGCTGACCCTTGTTGTCAAATACGTGAGCCTCGGTGTCTACCAGATCCAATGCACCGCAAACCTCGCCGTCCTTGATCATGGGGATGGTGAGAGGACAGATCTTTCTGCCGAACTTCTCGTGCAGAGCGTCCAGGATCTTGGCAAAACGTGCCTCGTTATCGTCAAATTTATTGATGAAGATGGCTTTGGGCAGACCTGCTGCGGTGGCGCGGTCCCATGCCAGCTCGGTACCTACTTCAATACCCGCCTTGGCATCGATCACGATAACGGCGCTGTCCGCCACGCGGAGTGCCTGAGAAACCTCTCCCGCAAAGCCGGGATGGCCGGGGGTGTCGATGACGTTGATCTTGACGTCCTTCCACATAACGGGAGCAAAGCCCGCAGAAATAGAGATCTTTCTCTTCACGGACTCGGGATCGTAGTCAAAGTTGGAGTTGCCTTCCGCAGTTTTACCCAAGCGGTCGCTACCGCCGGATACGTACAGCATTGCCTCTGCCAAGGAGGTCTTACCGGAGCCGCTGTGGCCCAGCAAGGCAATGTTGCGGATACGTTTCATATCGATAATAGCCATAGTAAAGGGTTCCTCTCCCGCCGAAAGCTTCGGCGATATTATTTTCTCAATGGCTCTATTATATATGATTTCTTGCCCAATTGCAATATTTTTGCAAAAAATCAAAGCGAACGAAAATTTGGAAAGTTTTTTGTGCAAAATAAACAAGGCTGCCCGTTTCGGGACAGCCTTGCAGTTCCTTTAATCGTTTTCTAACTTTTTGCGTATTTCTTCCAACTCGTCTGCGGCGCGTTTGGCTTGTTCAATGCGTTCGCGTTCACGTTCCAGCGCCGCTTGGGCGAAATACCGTTCCCATCGCTCGCGCTCTTCTATCCATCTGCGGTCTTCTTCTGGCTTTTTATAGGGATTTTTCGGGTCAAGCGCAATACAACCCATTAAACGGCCAGATTCTTGATCTTCTGCACGTTTGATCCGCAAGGCCTCCTTGATGCTGTCGGCCATGCCGGTTTCCATTAAGCGAATGATGTAGTCGAGGCTGCCATGGAATTCTCTGTGGAGAATTGTAGCAGTGTCGATTGCGGTTCTGTGTGCGGCAACGTCTTTTTGTAAAGTTGCGCATGCCTGCTCCGTAGCAGTTTTTTTATGTTGAAGTTCCAGAAGAACTTGTGATTTGATTTGTTCGCGTTCTTCTGCGGCGCGCGCGAAAGCTGCTTTATACCTCGCTTCGGCGTGACAACGATCGGCTTTTTCTTGCTCAATTTTTGCTTTGGCGCGGAGGGAATGCAACAACTTCAGAACTAACGCGAGAATCAAAATAACGGCGGGCAAACCAATCATCAGATAGGTTGCAATCGCAGCGGATTCTTCTAAGAAATCTGCCGCGGGCGCCATAGAGATTGCACATAAAACGACATAGCCTGCAATGCCGGAGGCTTTGTTCATCGTTATGAAGCGTATTAAAAATGCAACGGCCGGAAATTGAAAGAAGCCGAGAACGACAAAGAATACGAAAGGGGAAGCGTTGTTTCCTACATAGCCTGTGTTGTTATAAATGATGCATAAGATGATCATGCCCATCATATGCAAAAATGCCAAAATTACGCCGAAATAAACAGGAGTGCCTTTTGAAGTTTCGTTTTTGGAAATATTTTTCTCCTCCTGCTCCAAAAACTCCGGTTTCTTGGGGTGGTTCGGTGCCCGCCGATCCACCTCTTTGTCTACTTCTGCGTCGAACGCTGATCTTGTTCTGCGGATTTCTTGTTCAATACCCTCAATGGATTGATAATGGGCTTTCAATTCGCGCAATTCGGCAAGTTCTTCTTGCTTTGTCATATTTCTCTCCTTGAGTGTTTTTTACTGCTTTCGTGTCCAATTGTTGAGCAATGCAGAACGAAAGTCAGAGAATCGTAGGAGATCTCTTTAATCGTTTTCCAACTTTTTGCGGATGCTTTCCAATTCGTCTGCGGCGCGTTTAGCTTGTTTAATGCGTTCGCGTTCACGTTCCGCTTGGGCTTGATTTCTCGCCCATTGTGCGCGTTGCTCTTCCCATCTGCGGTCTTCCTCCTGTTTTCTGCGGAGGTTTTCCATTTCAAGCATGGCACCAAACATGGCAGAGTTAGCTTGAGATTTCTGATCTTCTGCACGCTTGATCTGCAACGCTTCCTTGATGCTGTCGGCAACACCGGTTTCCATCAAACGAATGATATAGTCAATGTCGCCGTGGTGCTCTTTATGGAGGATTTTTGCGGTGCCGATTGCGGCTTTGTGCGCATTTATTTCTTTGCGCAGAGTGCTGCAAAGCTGTTCCATAGCAGCCACTTTGGGCTGGTATTCTTTTTTTACTTGGGCGGTAACTCGTTTGAGAGTTGCGTTGTATTCCGCTAAATCTTTTTCGTGCCGATTATAGGCTGCATTATACTTACAAACATCGTTTTTTTGTTTTGCTCTAAATTGAACGAGCTCTACGATTTTGAGGATTAGTGCAAGCACAGCGGTAGTGGCAGGAAGGCCGACTGCTGTAAAAATAATGTAATCAGGAATTTGTTCTGCGAGCTCTGCCATGGGAAACACTGTTGGACCTAAAGCAATTGCACTCAGTACAATATAGCCAATGAAACCAGCTGCTTTGTGCTTTTGGTCGAAATAAATTAAAGAGGCGATGGCGGCGCTATGGAAAACTATAAAGATGACGATGTATGCGAGGTACTCGTCAGATTGTTCAGCTTCGGAAAGCGGTGCAGAGGCATAGAATTTCCCGATGCACGTGCACGCTATCGTCACAAATATTGCGTGTAAAATACCCATGATTATACTATAATACTTGGGAGGAGTTTGCTCTGAAAATTCGCTCGCGCCGGGGTTTCTCTGGAGCCCTTTGCTTACAATTTCCGGCGTTTCCGGATAACGGGGAGCCCTGCTGTAAATCTCGGCGTTTTGTTCGTGTTCGAGATCCGTTCTTCTCGTATCAATCTTTCGCTCCAGACACTCGATGGATCGATAATGGCCTTTCAATTCGCGCAACCCGGTGAGTTCTTCCTGCTTTGTCATGGATATAAGCACCTACTTTCTTGTTTTTTAACATTATACTCAATCTTTGAGTAAAAGTCAATACTCAAAATAAGAGTAAGGTAAAATAAGAAAAAACGGCAAGGAGCTTTTTATGGATTACAGAGAGAGGCTAAGATCCCTTAGAGAGGACAGAGATCTCACCCAGAGCGAAATCGGCAAGCTGTTGAACAAATCCCAGCAGGGATACAACCACATTGAAGCAGGCCGTGCGGAGCTGAAGATCGAAGACCTCGCAAAGCTTTGCCGTTTCTACAAGGTTTCCGCAGACTACATCATTGGCTTGTCGGATACACCGTAAACCTAAAAATCCCGTAAAGGCGGTTTGCTTTTACGGGATTTTTCATTGCGGGGGATGTACTCTATTACTCCAAAATGTTAGAGGTGATCTGGTCAACGCCCATCTCGATGAGCTTTTCTGCGTCTTCAAGACGGTCTACGGTCCAGCAGTTGACCACGATGCCCTTGCTGTGGAGGTCTTCTACGATCTCCTTGGTGAGGGCGGTGAAGTAAACGTCCAAGTCCATCTTGTGCTCAACCAGCAAAGCGATGGTCTCGGGCTTGGTGTCGCAGGTGAGCCACTGTGCGCTGACGGTGGGATCTACCTGACGCAGATTGATCAGGTTCTGCAGAGAGAAGGAGATGTAGATCATGCCGTCTGCGTAATCCATGCCGCGGATGATCTCCAGCACTTTTTCCATATCCTCTACGGAGTAAGCGCCCTTGAACTCCAGAACGCACTTCTTGCCGTAACGCTTGCAGATCTTGATGTATTCCTGCAGGGTGGGCATCATCAGGTCGTAGCGGTCAAAAGTGCCGTCGATGTCCTTGTAACGCAGGGACTGCAGAGCGCGGAGGGTGGAAGCCTCGGGGTACAGCTTGTCGATACAGTTGCGCTCGGTGTGATCGTCGTGGCAGAGAACGAAGTTGCCGTCGATGGTCTTACGAACGTCGGTCTCAACGCCGAAGTAGCTTCTGTTGCCGGCGGCAACGAAGGCGGCACAGGTGTTCTCGCGCTCCAAGCCGGAAAGGCCTCTGTGTGCAACGATAACGGTGTTCTTGTGGTCGAGAATCTTAATGGTATCCATCATAGTATTTTATCTCCTTTGCACTGTGGCATTATTTCTTGGGTCTTTGGGAGGCGGCGTAGAATTCTTCGAATGCGTAGCCGTCAAAGCCGGGGTCGTCGTCACGCAGGTCCTGGAGTGCTACCTCGCAACCGCCGTTTTCCTTGGACTTTTTGCCCGCCAGCATGATCTTGATGGCCATGGTCATTTCGGGAACAGAAACCATATCGTTGGGCTCGCCCTTCAGCCATGCGCAAACGTGCTTCAGCATGGCTTCGTACAGCTTGTTAACGTCCAGCTTGTACACAAAGCCCGTCTTCTGGGTCATCACCACTGCGGTGGAGGGCTGCCAGCCCTTCATGCAGATGTGGTAGCAAGCGGTGGCGCCGCTTTCAAACTTCACAAAATAGCTGTCTTGAGGAACGTCCTCCACCATGGAAGAGCCCAGATGGCGGCAGGAAACGGCGACGTCACCCTTCAGGAAGCCCAGGATGGATTCCACGGAGTGAATGGCGTAGTTGAACTCGTCCACCCCCACGGTGGTGGAAACGTGCAGGATCTTGCCTCTCTGCTCCTCGGGCACGGCAAAGAAGCTGTCCCGCTCGTAGGTATAGCGCATTGCGGAGGTACCAAGGATCACCTTGCCTTCTGCGGCAAGCTGCTCAAGGATCTTACATTCCTTCAGATTGCCCACCAAAGGCTTATCGATGAATACGGGGACGCCCGCTTCGATAAAGGGCATGGAAAGCTCAATGTGACGATCCCAATTGCAGCTTTGAATGAAGGCGATGTCTACGTTTTTTGCCATCTCGGCAAGGTCGGTGTAACGCTCCTTGACACCGAATTTTTCCATGAAGGTGTTGACTTCCTCGTCAGTGCGGAAGCCGTCGTTATAAATGGCGGTGTATCTTGCGGTATCGCCCTGCAGCAGGATTTCCGCAAAGGAGGGTGCGTGGGAGGTATCGATGTTGACTGTGCCGATTCTGAACATTTTGGGAACACTCCTTTTAGCATGATAACATTTTCTTCATCATACCACAAAATTTCCCGTAATGCAAGTATGGAAGCGCAATTTTTCTTTGTAAAATCAATAGATTCTCACGGCGCACACGGACATATCGTCTGCACACTCGGTGCGTTCCCTTGCGGCGGCAAGAACGGCGCTTGCTACGGTGTGGGCATTGCCGCCGGAGACGGCAGGGAGGTCGCCGTCCTCATCCTCCACCTGCAAAATACCGTCGGAAAGGAGCAGCAAAACGTCTCCCTTCTTCACCTTGAAGGTGCGTTTCTCCGCGATCACGTCCTTCATGATCCCTGCCGGAGGCGTCTTGGATTCAAACCGATGACAGCTTCCCTCCCGGAACAACAGGGTGGGGGCGGCCCCCGCCTTGATGAGGGTGGCCACGGCGGAATAGCGGTCGATCTGCAGCAGATCCACGGTGGCGAACACCTCCTTTTCCTTTTCCTGCAGGGCTTTGTTCAGCATTCGCAGGGCATCTCCGGGAGAGGCGCCGATGGTGAGCAGCTTTTCCATCATAATGGCGGCCAACCGGGAGCTGAGGGCGGCATCTCTTCCCGAGCCCATGCCGTCGGACAGCAGACAGTAAAAGCAACCGTCCTCCGTTTCAAAAAAGGAGACCGTGTCTCCACATACCTTTTCTCCCTGCTTGGAGGAGGTGCATTTGGCAAATTCCAAGCGGAAGTGGGGGATGGAGGAAAGCTTCATCACGGCGTAATCGTCGTGAAGCACAAATTCCGGCGGGGAGAGGCGGCAACCCAACCGTTGAGATAGGGTTTGGGTGAGCTTGGAGGCCGAAACGGGGATGCGGGGGAGGTCTACGCCGAACACCTCCACGGTGCGGAGCCTTTCGCCCGTCACCTGCACCTCGTCAAAACGGATCTTCAGCTCCCGCAGGGCGGCGCGTATCTCCTTGGCGGCGGATTTGTCCTTGGTGCTTGCCGCTTCCTCTCGCCTTGCGGCGTTGTCCAGCAGGGAGGAAAGCCCTGCGTATTCCGTTGCCATGCGGCGGATCCCCTCCTCCCGTTCTTTTTCCGCCAGGGTGGGCAGATTGTTCACCGTCTTTGCCATGGGGCGGATGTTGGGGCAACGCTTGTACACGTGGAGGGGCAGGGAGGGTACGTGGATCACCCCTTGATTGCCCAATTGATCCGCAAAGCAGTTGCAGATCTCGCTTTCCTCCAGGTCGCACCCCTCGCAGTTGCGGCAGAAGGCGCGGATCACCGTGCGTATGCCTTCCAGCCTTTCGTCTGCAGAGCGAGGGGCGGCGTTTTCCGATACGGTGTAGAACACCCCGGACAAGGAGGAAAAGGCCGCGGCATATTTCTGCAGATGGCGGTGGCGAAGCTTGGGGTCGCTCAGCACCGTGGTGGGAGAGACGGGTGCGGGGAGCTTTTTGGGGATCTTTTTCGCAAGCATTTCAAAGCACAGGCAGGTGATGCCCAGCATAAGCCCTGCGGTGACCACGTCATCCCCCGGAGATAAGTACCAATACCCGGAGACGGAAAGCATGAAGGCCAGCAAAAGCCCCAAGCGCTCTGCGCCCTGCATAAGAAGTCCGTAGGTCATTCCCAGTACACCCAGCGCGCCCATGGCTTCTCCGCCGCAGGTTAGTCCACAGAGCAGTCCCGCGGCGCACCCAAAGGCAAAGCCTTTGTTCCTTGCCACCGCCAAGGTCAGAAATCCTCCCACACCCAAGGCGGGGGAGATGCCTGCCAGTGAGAGGGGGAGCAGGATCTGGGTGGCGGCAAAGGCCCCGCCCAGCAGAGGAATCTCCTCAGAGGCCCCCTTCTTCAGCAATGAAGAAAATAAGCCGCAGAACAAAGGAGACACCACGCTGAGAGCCAAGGAGATCAGAGCGGAGGCGGGGGAGAAGCCTCGCCACAGTTGCTCCCCGAAGGCGGAAAGCAGAGAGGCGATGGCGCAAAGCAGAATGCGGAAGCCTTTCTTGGCAGGGCGTTCTGCAGGAGAGAGGGAGATCAGCGCTTGCAGCCTTTCCTTGGGAGTGGGGGCGAACCGTTGCCGCTCTGCCACTGCCAACAGAAAGTAACAGCCGATCAGCAACAACAACTGCAAGAGCTTTCCGGTCACGGCGAAGGGCAGGGCGCAAAGACAGCCCAACAGCACCAAGGGACGGCATACGTCCGTGGCACACATAAGGGCGATCCCGAAGGGGTTGCATTGCTCTCCCAAGGGGGCGATGGATAGAAGAAAGCCTCCCGAGAAGGCGAGGAGTGCCTCCCGACGGCCGGGGAGACGTTTTGCGACGGTAACGTTCATGGTGATTTCCATTCCTTTGCTTTTTTGATGGCAAATACAATTATATTCCACGCTTCCCGCAGGGGTTGTCGAAGGTGCGCCAAGGAAAGAGGCTTGTTTTGGTGTCTTCCCTCGGTTAAGGGGGCGGAATGGGGCAGAATGGAAAAGGAGGCGTTTTGCCGTCAAACTTTACCACAATCGATAAGCTTTACCACAAATTCATGGCTGTGGAATATAAAAGCTGGTTGATCAGCGCTAAGTTTTGGGGATTGGGGCGGTCAAAATTCCAATAGAGAGCTCCCCGCAATCCGTATTCCGGCAACAAACGCAGTCTCGCGGAAAGACTGCGGGCATCCTCAAACCACACCCTATGTTCTTCGCCGTTTTCGGTGTAAACAAAGAAGGGGGCTTCTACCGTGTTGTCGTATTGGATCTCGGCCCCCCTTTCTCCCGCCAAACGGATGGCCTCTTCCACGGAAAGGGAGTCTGCTTCGGACAACCCCTGCACGTATGGCAGGGTGAAATTGTAGCCGTAATTGGAGATCCCAAGGAAGATCTTTTCGGCGGGAATACGGGTAAGGGCGTACTCCACCACTCTGCGCACCGGCTGTATGGGAGAGACTGCCATGGGAGGGCCGTAGGTGTAGCCCCATTCGTAGGTCATCAGCAGAACGGAGTTCACCGCTTCTCCGATGGCGGCGTAATCGTGTCCCTCGTACAAAGTCCCCGGTTGGGTGTCGCTGGTTTTGGGCGCCAATGCCGCCAGCACGGGAAAGCCTTCGGCGTTCAACTGTTCCCGCAGGCGGGAGAGGAAGCCTGCGTAGGGCGCGGCGTTTTTAGCACCCAAAAATTCAAAATCCACGTCCAAGGCGTAGTAGCCTTTTCTTCGTAGTTCTCTAATAAGGTTTTCCGTCAGTGCTTGCTGTGCGGCGGAATCCGCCAGCAGTCCCTCTGCCAAGGCGGTGGAAAAATTTCCGCTTTCCGTGAGAGTGGAAAGATGCATGATGGGAGAAACGCTGTAGCGGAAGGCGGTGTCTATGATCGAATTGTCGCCTAAGGGAATCAGGCTCCCGTTCGGGCGGAAGCCGTAGGTAAAGGGCATGATGCCGGAGATCAAGGACATGGTTTGCTCCAACACCGGCTGTTTTACATAGGGGTACACGTACCCGCCCACGGGATAGGCGCCCAGAGGCTCCTTCTTGACGTCCAGATAAAGAACGTCGCCCGGAACGAGTTCCGCACCGCCTTTCAAGAATAGGTTGTTTCGCCATAGCGTGCGCAGGGAAATGCCGTACCGTCGGGCAATGGTATAGAGCGTTTCGCCGGGCAAAACCGTGTGGGTAGCAAGGGGCTCCACCACCAACAGCACCATTCCAACGGGAAGCTGTTGGGGAGCAAGGATCCCGTTGTCGGCGGAAAGATTTTTGGTGGGAACGCCGTAAAGGCTTGCGATGGAAAACAGTGTCTCCCCCAAAGACACGGCGTGTAAAAGCATGCGAAATGCCTCCTTTTGAGTGGCAAGAGATGAAAAAGTGGAAAAAACCAAGGAAAAACACCCGTTTTTCCATGCGCATTGTCTTGACTTTTTCGACCCTGCTATGGTATAATAACTTTCTGAGTAAAAACATCCTTTCAATAAATTAGTATAAGGGAATTTTTGAGATGCGTGATAACAAAACTGTTTTGATGGAAAAAACGGCGGAGATTCTTGCGGCTAAGGGGTTGACCCTTTCCGGAGATGAGGTCGCCGCATTGTTCGAAAAGCCTTCCGATCCCAAGCTGGGAGATCTGGCGTTGCCTTGCTTTAAGCTTGCCAGAACGTTGCGCAAAGCGCCCCCCATGATCGCTTCTGAGCTTGCCCCCTGCTATGAGGGCGTGGAGGGACTTGCCCGCGCCGAGGCTGTGGGCGGCTACCTGAATTTCTTCTACGACAGCGCTTCCAGCGTAAAGGTGGTGGAAGCCATTCTTGCCGACCCCCGCTACGGCTCCTCTAAGGAGGGCGAGGGGAAAACGGTTTGTCTGGACTTTTCTTCCCCCAACATCGCAAAGCGATTTCATTTGGGTCACTTGGGCACCACCGTTATCGGTAATGCCATTCGCAATATTTTGAATTTCTGCGGCTATGAAACCGTGGCCATCAACCACTTGGGCGACTGGGGTA
The DNA here is from genome assembly GCA_045612545.1 of Eubacteriales bacterium. GTDB lineage: Bacteria > Bacillota > Clostridia > Oscillospirales > CAG-382 > Coliplasma. The sequence continues at coordinate 4,126 of JAZKZH010000043.1, read as the reverse complement.
CGCAGTTCGGTAAGTTGATCTACGCCTACAAGCACTGGTCCTCCAAGGAGCAGGTGGAAGAGGGCGGTATTGACGAGCTGGTGCGCCTTTACGTGAAGTTCTGCAACCTTGAATCCGAGGATGCGGCTTTGAAGCAGGAGGCGAGAGACGCCTTCCGTTTGCTGGAAGAGGGAGACGCGGAATCTCTGGAGATCTGGCAGTATTTCAAGGAGATCTCTCTGCGGGAATATGAAAAGACCTACAAGCTGTTGGGAATCACCTTTGATTCCTACAACGGCGAGGCCTTCTTCTCCGATAAAATGCCCGCGGTGGTAGAGGAGATCCGTTCTAAGGGATTGTTGGAGCTGGACAACGGCGCTTCCGTGGTTCGTCTTGACGAAGAGAACATGCCTCCCTGTCTGATCCTTAAGAGCGACGGCTCTACCCTGTATCCCTCCCGTGATATTGCGGCCGCCATTTGGAGAAAAAAGGAATACGATTTCCACAAGTGTATTTACGTTACCAGCGCAGGCCAGAGCCTGCACTTTGCCCAATGGTTCTCTGTGGTGAGAAGAATGGGCTACGCTTGGGCAGAGGGCTTGGTTCATGTGCCCTACGGTACCATGAGCGTGGGTGGCGAAAAGCTGGCTTCCCGTACCGGCAACGTGGTGCTGTTGGATGATCTTTTGGCAGAGGCTGTGCGTAAGTGCGGCGCCGTCATCGAAGAAAAGCACCCCGAGCTGGAGAATAAGAAGGATATCGCCGAGGCAGTGGGTGTGGGCGCCGTTGTGTTCAACGCCCTTTCCAACAGCCGTATCAAGGATAGCGATTTCAACTGGGAGGATGCTTTGTCCTTTGAGGGCAATGCGGGTCCCTACGTGCAGTATACCTATGCCCGTTCCGCTTCCATTCTGCGTAAGGGCGGCGCTCCCCAGGGAGACACCCAAGGCTACGAGCCTTGTGTCGAGGAGAATGCACTGATCGGCAAGCTTGCCGAGTTCCCCGATGTGATCAAGCGCGCGCTCAACGAGTACGAGCCCAGCGTGATCTCCCGTTATCTGCTGGCGGTTTGCGCATTGTTCAACCAGTTCTATCACAACTGCCGTATTTTGAACGAGGAGGGCATGACCCGTACCTTCCGTATCAAGCTGGCTGCCGCAACTCACACCGTGATCGGCAACGGCTTGGATCTGCTGGGAATTCGCAGAACCGAAGAAATTTAATCGCTTCGCTCTCGTCGGAACATCCTGACGGATGTTCCTCCGCTTTCGCGTTCCTTCCGCGGAACGCGGGCCCCGTAACGGGGTTTTGCGGTAAACCGCAAAATTTTTTGAGCTTTCCGCTCAAAAAACCAAGGCGGTGTCTTTTCACCCGGAATGAATCCGGGTGAGCGACGCAAATGAATTGTAAACAGAATCGCTTCGCTCTCGTCGGAATGGTGACCGAAGAGCAATTAACGAAAAATTACCTGTAAACAGATTGGAGAAATAACGTATGTCCGGACATTCCAAATGGAAAAATATTATGCATAAAAAAGAGAAGACCGATGCCGCAAGAGCAAAGGTCTTCACCAAGATCGGCAAGGAGATCGCTATGGCGGTAAAGGAAGGCGGGCCTGATCCCGTTTCCAATACCAAGCTCCGCGATCTGATCGCCAAGGCCAAGGGCTTGAACGTCCCCAACGATAACATCAAGCGCATCATCGACAAAGCTTCCGACGATAACAGCGCTGCCTACGAAATGGTTACCTATGAGGGCTATGGTCCCGGTGGCGTTGCGGTCATTGTTGAGACTGCTACCGACAACCGTAACCGTACCGCTCCCGAAGTGCGCCACGCTCTTTCCAAGTTCGGCGGTAACATGGGTACCACCGGTTGCGTATCCTTCATGTTCTCCGAAAAGGGCGTCATCGTTGTGGATAACGAGGATGGCGACGTGGATGAGGACGTGCTGATGGACGAGGCTTTGGAGGCAGGCGCCGGAGATATCATCACCGAAGAGGGTGCTTTTGAGGTATATACCGAGCCTTCCGATTTCGCCGCTGTTTGCGAGGCGTTGTCTGCCAAGGGCTACAAGTTCCTTTCCGCAGATCTGGAGAAGGTTCCTGCCTCCTACGTGGAGCTTTCCGAGGAACAGGCTGTTCAGATGCAGAAGATGCTGGATATGCTGGAAGAGAACGACGACGTTCAGAATGTATTCCACAACTGGGATGAATAAGATCGGAATTTTTGGCGGGACCTTTGATCCCGTGCACAAGGGGCATATCCACGCGGCGAAGTGCTTCCGCGAGGAGTGCGGACTTGACCTGGTCTACGTGATCCCCAATTATATCTCGAACTTGAAAAACCACAGAAGCGTGTCCTCCGAGCATCGTCTCGCTATGCTGGAGCTGGCCTTCGGCGAGGAAGAGGGCTTTGTGGTATCTGATATAGAAATTGCCAGAGGCGGGGTCAGCTACACTGCAGACACCGTTCGCACCTTGCAGGAGCTCCATCCGGAAAGCCAGCTGTATCTGTTCTTTGGGGATGATTGGCTGGAGGGTTTTCCTCGGTGGCATGACTTTGAATATTTGCGAAGTCATCTTATTGTGGCCTTGGCCAATCGCAGCGGCAGAGATATCTCCGCTTTGACAGAGCAACTCCGAAACGAATACGGGGTGCAGATCGTCCCCCTGCAGTTCACCGCTATTCCCGCATCCTCCACCGCATTCCGCGGGGGTGATTCCTCCCTTTGCACGGAGGAGGTCAACCGCTATATCGCAGAAAAGGGGCTGTACAGATGACGGACATTCAAAGAGTCAGAAACGACCTAAAGCTTTCCGAAAAACGGATGCGCCACACCGAGGGTGTGGTAAGAGCCGCCGTTTCGTTGGCTTCCCGCCATTTTCCCGAGATCTCTCCCGAGGCAGCTTCTCTGGCCGCCTTGTTCCACGATTATACCAAAGAGTACACCGTGGAACAGCATTTGCAGGTGCTTAAAACCTACGGGCAGACAGCCACCTCAGATGAGCTGGAGGCGCCCAAGCTACTCCATGCACGCACCGCGGCGCTGATTGCAGAGAAGGAATACGGGCTTGCCCCGGAGATCGTCTCCGCCATTCGATGGCATACCACCGGTCGGGAGAACATGGAGCCCTTGGAATGTGTGATCTATTTTGCAGATTATATCGAAGATGGGCGTACGTTCCCGGCTTGCGTAAGATTGCGGGAGTATTACGAAAAGCAATATGCCGCCATGAAGGATAAATCCCGTGCCTTGAACAAGGCGTTGGTGCGTTCCTTTGATATTACCATCCGCGATTTGCTATCCGACGGAAAAACGGTGGATCCCAATACCGTCAGCGCACGGAATCATTATTTACTTCTCCTGAAGAAAGGAAAATAGGTTTGAAAATGGAAAACGAAAAAATACAAGCTGAACAGGCAAGACTGTTGGCAGAAGCGGCCGTCAATGCGCTGGAAGATAAAAAAGGTATGGACGTACGTTTAATTCCCGTTGGGGCGCAGACTGCTTTGGCGGATTATTTCGTCATTGCCACCGCAACCTCCAATACCCACGTTCACGCCTTGGCTGACGAGGTGGAATTCCGTGTGAAGCAGGAATTGAGCATGGATCCTCTTCGTATCGAGGGCTACCGCAACAACATTTGGCAGCTGATGGATTACGGCTCCGTTGTGGTGCACATCTTCACCCGTGAGGGCAGAGAATATTACAATCTGGAACGCATTTGGGGCGTTTGATCATCAAATTTTTAAGGAAGGTAAATCCTTATGAAACACGATTTTCGCAATATTGAAACCAAGTGGCAGGAGAAATGGGAAGAAGCCAAGCTGTTTGAGGCGGTGGATTTCTCCGAAAAGCCCAAGTATTATACGCTGGTAGAGTTTCCTTATCCCAGCGGCCACGGTATGCATGTGGGTCACATCAAGGCCTATTCCGGCTTGGAGGTGGTTTCCCGCAAGCGCAGAATGCAGGGCTACAACGTCATGTTCCCCATCGGCTTTGATGCGTACGGACTTCCCACGGAGAACTATGCTATCAAGACAGGTATCCATCCCCGTCAGGTGACCGATAACAATATCGAGCGCTTTACCGCTCAGCTCAAGCGCGTAGGCTTCTCCTTTGACTGGACGAGAGTGGTCGATAC
>JAZKZH010000042.1:0-57821 GCA_045612545.1 Eubacteriales bacterium | reverse complement strand
CCGCTTCCATTAATTTTTTTGCAAGGTCACCCCACTCTTTGGGTTCCAAAGGAACAACGTTATCTCCCACACACAAATGACTGCACAGAGTGAAAATTGCATTTGAATTTGAGTTCATATTTAATCCTCCTTTTGACTACTGTCTGCCAAAGCAAATGGGTAAATCTCTCCACATCCGCCTTGACTCAAATAATAACCGCAAGCTGTCAGCGTCCACCTTGAGTCCACAACATCATCAACAAGCAACACTTTGTCAGGAACTTCCACTCCATCCAACAAGCTAAAAGATTTAACTGCATTCCCGCACTGATAGGAACTATTCTGCATTTCCTTTTGCTGTCTCGTGTTGCTTTTCTTTAGAAGTTCAACAAAAGTCAACCCAAGAGATTCTGCTAACCGCTTTGAGAAATCAAGTACGATATCACTTCGAAGCGATGGTACACACGTCATATATCTAATATTGTTTTCGCTTACGATAGGCCTTAAAACTTTTGTGCTTTTGCCAACTAATTCGTCACAAAAGCGCTTATTTGTGCTGTATTTATCTCTTTTTACAAGTTCGCCAAATCCGGGGTCGCCATATTTAGCCAAGCACACTCCGGGCTTGTTTGGAACGGGAATCTTTTTATTACCGGTATATTCAGAATATACCCACATCTTTCTAGGCTCAATAGCAAGGACCAAACCGTTTATGTATGTTTCAGCAATATGGAGTGATTCCATCAAGGGCTTGGAAGGAAGTATATCGCGTCCCAAACAATTGGCACAGTGACCGCATTCATATGCACTATGATCATCAAGGCATTCAACAACAAATTTACTGTAGCAAGTAGTAGTTGTTGCAAGTTTCTTCATCTGTTCCATTTCTCTGATTCTTGTAGCAGTAACAGCATCATAGTGTTCTTTATCGTAAACGAACGGTTTCGGGGTAGCATAATACGTCTGCTTTTCTTTTCTTATAAAGCCATCATGCATCAAAAAAGAAATTGCCTTATCCAAACGAGCTTTTTTTATGTTCAATGCAGAATTGATTTGATACAGTTTCACCCCATCATTATTCGAAATGTATTCCATGATATCCGCGGCTTCCCTTTCACTGGGAAATGCGGTATTTATGAAATAGTTCAATATATCCTCATCCTCTTTGCCAAACATCAAAAACGTATATGCCCTGTCAATATTTCTTCCGGCACGTCCAATCTGCTGGTAGTAAGAAACTATATTAGAGGGCATTTGATAATGTATTACAAAGGCAATATCCCCCTTGTCATACCCCATACCAAGTTTTATTGTTGCAACAATAGCTTTTATTTCGTTTCTTCCGAATTTTTCCTCAATGTCTTTGTTTAAAAGTGCTCCATCTTCACCATCTCTTGAATAATAGGCCTCTGCATTTATTCCATTCTTCTTCAAAAAATCACTTAAATAATCGCAATCTCTCTGTGTTAAACAATATATAATACCACTGCCGGGAAGCTTATTTATATTTTCTAGTATCCACGCGTATCTGGTAATCCTATCAGGCATCTCAAGAATCTGTATGGATAAAGATTCTCTTGTAAGAGGTCCTCTTGAAACAAATACATTGTTTCCCAGTTGTTTCTCAAGATCACTTACTACCCTATCGTTAGCTGTAGCGGTTGTTGCCAATATAGGCACTGTAGCAGGCAGTGAAGAAATAACACTCTTCAAATTACAATACTCGAGTCTGAAATCGTGCCCCCAATCAGATATACAGTGCGCTTCATCAATAACAAAAAGTCCTATTTTAATATTTTTCAGCCTTTTTTGAACCTCATCACTGAAGAGCGTCTCCGGGGTTACAAGAATAAGATCAAGTTCATCGTTCTCCAGAGAATCCAAAATCTCCGATCGTCTATCTTTAACGGTGCTATTTAAAACATCGCATCGCAATCCCATTTTTGTGGCAGCTTCAATTTGGTTCTCCATTAGCACAAGGAGAGGGCTAACCACCATAGTAACTCCCTTACTCTCTTTTCGCATCAGCTTAGTACAAACAAAGTAAACGAGACTTTTTCCCCAACCCGTACGCTGAACTACAAGAACTCTTTTTCTAGTCATTGTTGCTTCGATTGCTTCATATTGACCGTCACGAAACTTTGCACCCGAACCATAAAGTCCTTTTATTATCTGATCTGCTTGTTCATATATAAAAGGTTTAGTTACTTCAATACTCATTTAACCCTTCCTTGCCTCGCTCTTTTCATTATGTTTTTTAGCATTTCCTTATCCGCCGGGCAGAACTCGTAGTTAGATATCTCGCTTGGCGTGATCCATTTGATATCGTTGTGCTCCAGCTTCTGAGGCTCTCCCTTGGCAATGGTAGCGTTAAACAATGTCAAATGCACCGTCAGATCGGGATATTCGTGGATAACATCCATAAATACGTCACCAACAGTAAGTGTCACGGCAAGTTCTTCTTGACACTCACGGATGAGCGCCTGCTCTTTTGTTTCGCCGGGCTCAACCTTACCGCCAACAAACTCCCATAGGAGTCCTCTCGCCTTGTGCGCCGGCCGCTGGCAGATCATGAATTTATCTTTGTCCCATATCAGGGCTGCTACTACTTCGGTCATAATATTTACATATCTATTTGGCAATGAAACCAAATGTCAATCCAGTAATATTTCTTCTGGACGACGATTTTTACAATATTCAAAATACTCGCGATCCATTTGCAAAAGATAATCTTCTAATGTGATTCCTTCTCGATACAAGATATTTTGTGTTGTTTTGGCAAGCTGTAATCCATTAATTAGCATAATCGGGCTTTGATCATCTAATACTTCTTTCTGTACAGGAACAGAGAAATGTGATGTGGTAACATAAACCCCCAGCCATCCACGTTTCAATCTTGATATGGTTCTTGCAATGCCTACACCATTTGTTGGCTGTGTCATCGATTCGCATTTTGCCTGACCGATGATAATTGTTTTAATTTTTGCCAATCCGCTTCCAATGTCATACCGCGCAACAAAGTCAATTCCGCCATCACCCGATTTCTGCGTTACCCAGCCGCTCAAGAACTTGGCACCAGAGCTTTCAAACACTTCTTGAGCGATTCTCATTGCAAAGTACTCGAAATGATGTTTGTCACTTTGCGAATAGTGGGTATATATATCCGTTAATATTTTTTCTTCGGGACTGCCTTCAGGTGGGAGTTGATCTTTGGGTTTAACTATTTGCGATGAGTATACGTGTCTTCTGACTTTACTTAGATCTCCGTTCTCTATCCACTTTTTCCAAGCGCAAGGTGCATATTTCAAGGTCTGCTCGTTTGATAAACTCGAGTCTCTACGAGCGTTTATCCACCTCCACGGAAACTGTTCATTGTCGTTTACAAGCGTAAAAACACACATATTAAACACATAATTAGAAAAATACCCATCTTTGGTTTTTGTATCGTACTGTGTAATAAGTTCGACAGATTCGACAACACCATACCCGTGAAATTTCAAATGACCTTTTTGCGAACCATTTGCTGCCGTTCTTTCAAAAAATAAAATTGGCACAGCATTATTCAAGCGCTCCTCTTTTATAGGGGAAGAATGAAAACAAAATGCATTTTTTAGGGCTTTGTTTCCTTGCCTGTCTTCAGGACGAGTATCATTTGATTTGTTATCACCGTAATATCTCACTCTACCGAAATCAGGATCATATATATCTTCCCAGGGTGTAGCTTCACCACTATATTTGTGTGGACTGCTTGAAACAATTATAGCTGGGATTCGGGTTGAGCCATCCGCCAATTGTATCTTTGCGATGGTGTGAACTCCCCTTTGAAATTGAATTTTCGACTTACCAGACATGTATGTATGGTAATAAAAATTTGGATATCCATCAACCTCTAAAGCGGATGGATCCTGTTTTTCTTTTTGATTTGAAGCTCTATATATTTGTCCTATTTTCATGTTGCTTCTCCAAAATTTCTGCTTTTAGTTTTCCCAACGCTAACGTAGCATTTCCGTGTCTAATCTCGCATTCCCAAACAATTAGAACACGCCAACCCATATCACGCAACTTTTGATAATTTCGTTCATCACGTTCCTGATTATACTTGAATTTTGCATTCCAGAAATCCGTATTCGTTTTTGGCGGTACAAAGTATTTGCATCCTTGGTGACCATGCCAAAAACATCCGTTAACAAAAATTACGGTTTTATACTTAGGTAAAACAATATCCGGTTTGCCTGGGAGTTTCGATACATTTTTTCTGTATCGAAATCCCTTTGCAAACAAGTATTTTCTTACAGTTTCTTCAAGTTTCGTGTTTTTGCTTGGAATATGTGACATGTTTCGACTTCTGGCTTCTTTTGTCCGATTGTCCATCACTCAATACCGTTTTCTTTAAGCATTGCGGTTATTCTTCCTATTTCCTTAAGTTGAAACTTGGATAACTGAGCATAAAGACCGTTACAATAATTAATAGCATTTTGAAGCATTTGTACATCCGCATAATTCAATATTTTTTGCTCGGTTCCGCGAGCAATTATAGATTCCCAATAAGCAGAACCTTTAGTAAAAATATTAATTTCATCCGATATACCGCTAATAATCTTTTGCTCTTTTTTTGCCTGTACCGCTTCCACTGCCAAATCGGCCTGAGTCACAAGAGCTTCTCGGATTGTATCTGTTAATTCGTATGGCTTTTTCTGCAGAATCAACCAGCACTCTTCTTTTTTACAGTAAGTTTCTATGTTTGCAGTGGATCTGTTTTCGTCATATATGGTATCGAAGACCATTTTAGCAATTGCGGCAACATCTGGATAATAAGCATCTTCCACTTTCTGCGTATCCCATATTCCTCTGAAGTTGATGTTCTTTTTAGCTTTTCGTGTTTCATAAACCAATTTTGCAAAAGTATACGCGACCAACTGCGGACGGTATGCTCTTCGTTCTTGATACCATTCTTGTGCCGATATGGTGTTTTCGATATAAGCAAAGAAAATCTTTTTACCGATAAGTTCCTTGTAAAAAAGTTCATTGAAAACGCTGTTATCCTTATTCCACTGCTTCAGCATATTGTTATGGAAGTGTGCAGCGTTAACTTCACCACCCCAGGAAACATAGTGAGGTAACATATCGGCTGCATTCATATATTTGGATAGATCTGTAAGCGTGAATTTCTTATCCTTGGGACGAACAAGCTTATAGTCGTCACGCTGCTTTTTAGTCATCTGCATAAGCGGTTGCTCATACTGTCCACGCGCACGTTCAAAGAACCACAACTGCTGTACAAGTTGACCACTTGCCAACGGAGCATAGATTTTTCTTGAGAAATCTTCAATTCGTACATAGAAGGGATGGCTCGAGTTAAGGTCTGCGGTTTTAACTTTATTCTGACTATTTGCATATGTAGCGATGTTGCGGATCAATTCCGGGTTATCTTCTTTCAAAACCGTAAGCTTCATTTGAACGAATATACCGGACAAGTCGGCATTGTTTTTTATATTCGTTGCCGCTAAAGTAGCCGTTGTTTGACCTCCGTTTATGATTTGAAGGTCTGTAAACGCAGTTATGAGTAGTCCTTCTTCGCCCATAGTTGTTTCTACACTTTTTGCAGTAGTAGAAATACCATTGTTGTACGTAAAGAAACGCGACTTTTCGTTCAAAATGGTTCCTCGAATTCCCTTGTTAACGCCACCGTTAAATTTCAGGAAGGAACGGACATTCGATTCAAGCAAAGTGGGGCCATGTTTTTTATAAATCTCAGCTAAAAACGGACCGGGAACGATTGCAAGATAAGAATCGTACTGGTCGGTTTCGATTTCTGCTTTGATGCACGGGATACCCTTGATGCCGAAATCGCTACAGTTAATAACAAGGTCTTCCTTTTCGAATCCAGCCATTTTGGAACGGAATATTTTCTCAATGTCGAGTACATCTCTAACGACCTTAAATGTGTAAGCACCGAATGTGAAATCTTCCAACTCCAGTGTTTTTACAGAAGTACTTAATTTATCGGTACTGACAATAAAAAGATGAACAGTGTGTATCGAATCGATGTTACGGCGGATTTCTCTTGCAAGCTGAACTGCAGGATCAGATTGTTCGGCATCCTTAAAGAACCCCTTCAAGGTGTTTTCCAAGTAGCTCAAAAGCAGCTTGGTTTTATTATCAATGGTTGTATTAGTAATATTTTTGATTTCACCCTCATTAAAGTCTGCAATTAACAGATTGAGTGTACCTGCCGCCAAATCAAGATAAGACGCATCGAGTTGCATATTTTTGAAAGCTCTTGTGCCTTCTTTAAATGCAAAAAACGAGTGGGTCATATCGCTAATGAGTGAATAATCATTCTGAAGGATATCAACACAGTGATCAATAAAAACAACCTCGGGATAACGGTTGGTGTTTACCGCTTCCGCAAAGACATCCTCATTAATAAATTCTTGCCTAAACTCAATTAAATCCATCAGTTCATTCCTCCAAATAAGGCTTAAGCGAGTTGATAATCAGCGAATATGTTACATCGCAAATTTCAACATGCGGTACGTCCGCTTCCGTTAACCGTGGGAAATTCGCATCTACCTTGTAAAGATTCAAGCTCTTCACATCGAATTTTGCCATAAAACTCTCATCCGATGCATCAAAGCCATAGGCGCTTAACTTACTCAAGAAAATGCCTTCTAAAGTTTCATCGTTTATTTTGCCGAGTATGTACTTGAACAAATCTCCTACACTGGCTTCACCATTATTAAACTGATCGGACATTGATTCTACCTTAACAATCACTAAATGTCCGGGGGTGGCAGAAGATAGCTGTGTCAAAGACGATATTCTTACAGTAGTTGCATTCGCACCGGGGGTTTTAACCTCGTACCATTCATCGCCTACTGCAAAATCTTTGCTTTTGGCATCTGGGCCGCTCCAAGCAGAAATAGCAATATCCGGAGTATATTTGTCAAGCATATACTTTTTGAGAAAATACAGTTCGCCGTATAAACCCTGAAGACTTTCACGAGAGATAGTGCTTCCAGAGTCGCGCTTGAACATGGTTTTCCAAGTAATGTATCGCTTTTTTAAAGATGCAAGTGCCTTTTGCTCATCTACTATGTCCGATACTGCCTCTATTAAGTTTTCGCAGAATGTAAAAAACACTTTTTTAGCATCCGGCTGCAGCAAATCAAAACACGTCCAATAAACGTTTTTTGATTCTTCTCCCTGTGTCACACGTAACATCTTGGTTGATTCGATTTTTGGAGCAGGAGAAACGGACATGAAGGCAAGACGCATATTACCGTCTTTGCTTAGGCCATAATAAACCCCTAATGCTGATTTGGCTTCGATCTTCTTTTGGTTTCCTGCCAATTCAGCAGAAAGCTCCGAATATTTAGCTTCGAAATCAATCATCGTCATCCTCCACTCCTTCCTCATCATCGTCTACCTCCAAGTTAGCATTCAACTGATCTAATTTGATCTTATTTGCGCGGTAGGTCACGGTAACTCCAGATTCTTTTTTGGGGAAACCAACAGCAAAAGCCATAAGAGGTGTGTCGTCACCAATTTCGTGCTTAATTGTCCCTTTCAATCCATCGCTATCATTACTGTCCACTTTGAGCTCAATGGGATAAATTACTAACAAAGGGCACGTTCTTCGAGCGAGATAGTCTGTAGCACTAAGCTCGGAATAAGTCTTACCATCGGGTGCGTTATTATTTTTAATAGCAAGAATATCTTTTCTTTGACTATCGGAAAGCCAAAGGCCAGCATCGAAAACACTTGGATCCATTACACGATTATTATTCCCGCCAATACGAATATACGCGTCGTTTGCTCCGTTAACATGGAATCGACGCTGCACACACGGCAATTTTTCCCCATTTATAACGATAGGCATATTTTGTCTGTTTCTATCACCAGTTGCAATAACTACATCCCAGTATGGGAAAATCTCACTGTTTTCAATATATTCAGACAGACCTTCTGTATCGAACTTCTTGTTAACATATGGGATTTTAAGCTTTCTAACAAGTTCAGCAATATCAAATTTTTTGACATTCTGTGCCATAAAGTAACGCCCATTATGCCAACTGAATTGTTCTTCTATCTTTGAAATGAAATAATTAACAGCTTTTGTATTATGGTTATTAACTGCTACTTCACGCGCAAGTTTGGAAGTATCAGCATAAACACCACCATAATTGAGGCGACACTCAATTGTATCTGTTCCACGCAATTTATTTCGTGCCGTTATAAGCATCGTTGTTTCAAGCGTATCAGGAGACTCTTTTATCATAAGACCAAAATCTTTAGGTGATTTTCCTTGTCGTTCCATTTCGGACAATTGTGTCTTCAAGTCTTCAACAGCATCCAAAACCGCATCGAACCTATCTATATTTTCCTGCGTCAAATATACTCGGCACAAATCCTCATACTTAGGACGGTAGCCGAACCATCTGCACATCTGCAAAAGAGTATCATACGTTCCGGCATTTCTGCTGTAATAGCTGGTCATCAAACCTTCAAGAGTAAGGCCACGAGAAAGCACCATACCACCAATAGCGATAACACGAGCGCCTTCGTTTTCGTAATCCTCATAATCAAAACGCTTGTTTTTGCCATTAGGGTCAAGTTGAGTCATTTTACCGTTACGGGAGTTGATAACTACCGTATTAAAGCTCTTAATTTCATCGTAAAGACCGGCTTGTATTTCACTCCAAGAAATAGGAGAAGTGTTATATTCATCGCTACCGTCTCTCACAATTTTATAAAAATCAGACTCGGTAAACAATTCATATATTTTTCGCATATTTTTATCAGCAATAAAAGCATCTACACTCTTATTGCTAAGTTCTTCAATAGCGTCGGCAAGAGTTTTAATATACTCCTGTACCCGATACCAAATCTCGGTCTGAACATCGTTAAAACGAGTAATGTTAATCATCATGGAACGATGCTTAGTCGGTTGATTACGAAGAGTGCGAACAACGTTATTAATCAAGAAGCTATGTATCGCTTCTTTCAAAGATTCTGACAGACCGAAGTACTGCGTATATTTATCGTGAATAACGGGCAAGAATAAGGGCTCCTCTTCACTAATCAGGCGTAAGCACCTGGGAAGAGAATCCGAATCTTTAGGGAATACTTTTCTGCCACCAAAGTAATTATCAGGAGCATGCAATTGCGTAATAAAATCGGACGGAAAAAGGTCAAGGTTCTCCGGATCTTCGTCCGAAGGGTCAATGAAAACATTAGCAAAGGGAGTGGCTGTATATCCAACATAACTGGCTATAGGGAACTTATTGAAAATGGCGCGAATAGCTCTGTTAATTGTTGTCGGATCATTGCCAGGCTTTGCAGTGTTTACAGAAGCGTTATCCGCCTCGTCATCAATAATTAAAATGCTCTTAGAGTCCAGACCTTTTTCACTAAGTTCAGATTGCAGACGTTCGCTGACGCTCTCCAAAATACTTTTTACTTTTTTAACAACCAGAACTACAGGTTTGTTAAGGTCGCCAATAGCTGTATTTAAGTTCTTCTGAATAAACCTTGCAAAATCGTTTGTTTGGTTGGTAAACGGAACAACATAATGCTCGTGTGTGCTGAAACCAACGCCAATGTGTTCCACGCTATTACCGATAGAATCACTTTTTGCACCGATAACACCTTTATCAGTTCTTTTTTGAGTCTGGGTACGAAGTGAGTTGGTAGTTCCGGCTAAAAGAATAACAATTCTGTAGCCATAATCGTATGCCATGTTTACGAGACCGAGATAGTTTGCGGTTTTACCGGATTGCACGTCACCCACAACAAGACCGCGCTTTTTGTCAACGGCAGAAGGGGTTCTCGGATTCGCACAATGCGCCAAAATTTCCTCACAGGTTGCCTCGATATTTTCGATGGATTTTTGGGCAAAGCCATCCTTACTCAAATAAAGCTTATAACGCTCAAAGAAAGGATGAGGAATAGTCGGCTTGGTTTTATAAAGCCAATATTTCGATGCCTTATCTTTCGCCAGAGTAGTCGGAGTATAGGTTTGAATACCGACTTCGGCCTCATAAAGATCAACAACGCACTGCAAAATTGCAGAGTATTCCGGCATAGACCGAGCCTCGGGGTTGCGAAGAGTTTTAGGAAGAATGCGATCTGCTTCTTCCATCAACTCAGAATGTGTTAATTTTTCTCCGTCAAACATCTGGTAAATGGCCCCGGATGTTCTTTTGATTACATCGTAATATCTTGTTAGGACATCAGTCATCTCCGAATATTCTCCTTCTTATCTCATCTTTGCGTTTCAGTAATACTTGATAACCCTCTACCATAAAAATTCTTTCAAAGGTTTTTGCTTTTTTGTCGTCATCACACAATGCTATGATTTCAATGATTTCATCGATAAGGTGTTCTTCCTCTGCATCAGCACCGGAATTAACAATTGTTAAAGAGTCCATATTGTCATTTGCAATCGAATATTTAGGCAAATAGCATTCAATTTGAGACAGCACGATTTCCAACAGTTTTTTCTCGTTCTCACCAAGTGCTGCAGCAAGCGTTGCGATAGCAGGAGACTCTCGGTTTATCTGGTACCGTATCTTTCCATCATGTTCATTGATTCGGTCCCAAATTTTGTGTTCCTGGGATTGTTCTTTCACTCCCGGAAATTTGGTTGTGCGCTTGCTACGCACTATAGAATCCTCAACAGCCATTCTGATTCTATCTTTAATCTTATCTGGAATTTTTGCAGAGGATTTCTTAACATCCAACATCCAAACCGAATCCAAAGAAGACGGAATATCCACCTGGATACGCGCAAGCTTATTTAACTCGCTGCGTATCCCCATTCGCATCCAACTTCCCCAAGAAATCAACCGCTCATTACGGTAAAGATAAAAGCCCTGCTCATCAAAAATACTCTTGGGATTACCAAGCAGAGCCTTTTCATCACTCGTTAAGGTGTTGGCAAAAGGCAATGTGTAGGGTATAACTGTTATTTCCGATCCGTCAATATTAATGGTTGAGGTTCTGCCAGTTTGCTGTCTACCAACAGATCCAAGCAAAAACGGATCTCTTCTTTCAATTCTCTTTTCGTTATAATAAATGCTGATCTTGTTATAGAAACGATGGAATACTAATTCAACGTGTTTTTTTGAATCAGCAACTACCGCTCTAAAACTATCCTCAAAATTTTTGGCGAGCCCCTCAATCTTATCAAACTTTGTCCAAATAACAAGTGTTCCTGTTTCGTAGGATTTAAGTCTGTCTATTTCGGGAAGCAGTTCAATTTCTTCGTTAGTGAGTTGCTTCAAGAGCAATTTGTTTGACGCTTCAATTACATCCAAATCGAAAGACATAGCTCTTATTTTACCGAACTTCTTGCTCGCTACGGTAAACTCCCTGCACTGAGAGAGGGATGCAGATTTCAAACCTAAGCCAAAACGTCCAAGCTCCAATTTACTGTCCTCTTTATTCTCACGATCGGAGCCAGGGAGCATAGCATTGTCGAGCTCGGACATGGACATACCATACCCGTTATCAAGAATACAAAAATTGGGTTCTTGATTTAATGGGTCAGAAAAAATTCTTATTTCAGTGGCTTCTGCAGAGATACTGTTATCGATGATATCCGCCACTGCGGTGGAAAAATTGTATCCTATAGCTCGTAATCCAGTTAACAAAGCCTTTGCTGGAAATTGTCTTTCAACTAATTCACTCATTTTGTCAATTCCTATCTTCGTATGTAATAGAATTAATGGATTTGTTCAACCTATTTAACTCATTAATACTGTACTTATGTATCTGCGGCACACCGTTTATATCTGTTACAAGCAGTAAAAGAGTCTGATTTGAAAAATCGTTACAAAACTGTATTTTCGACAACGGAAGGTTAAAATATTTGGATTTTGTTGCTGTTTGTTTTACAATAGCATACTTGCGAACACCGTTTTCTGTGTACTGGACATCGTATAATGCATACGGGTATTCTTCTTTTAATACTCGAATGTTTTCAGCACTGGAACTCTTCAAAAAGTTAATCGTCAAAGAATGGGCAATTGCAGTATTTTCGGCGATAATTTCGTTAAAGTTTTCGGGTGTTACAGCGTCATATCCGTACTTTTCACGCAAGGAAATGATTTCTGTATCATAAATGTCAGAAACCTCTGTGAAATGAGATGTGAATTTGTTTCCTACACCGCGCCTGTTTATAAATACTTTTGAATACGGGATGTTTGGCTCTCCGACAATGGTTGCATCAAAGTTTAAAATGCGGCTATCAGTATCGTATTCAAAAGCCTCTATTAAAAAAGCGTAATTGTGTAGGTGTTCCGAAACAGCACGAAGAACTTGCCTATTGTCAATTGTAATATGATTATCCTCAAACCTCAGTGATGAGGGATAGTGGATTTTCTGTCGTCCATAATGTACATTTTGCGGGTCGGTTTCTTCTCTTATGTACATACAAAATGAAACATATTCATCCAGTTCAACACCGTTAACAGATAATCTGTCAAAAACATATAAGCCTACGATTTTAGCTTGAGCTCTCGATTTTGCCAGGATTTTTGAAATCAATTCTTCACGGCTAAAAGAGTTTATATTTTCGGGAATTTCCATTATTCTCGACAGCCCCTCGCGGACAGAAGCACCTTGCTTAAGGGGCGTGGCAACTGTAGCGGTATGTCCGGTTTTGTTATCATTTTTAATATTGAAGTACAGAGATTTTACATCTATAGGCAACCTAATAATGCTCATTATTTCTTATCCCTCTTAT
This sequence comes from Eubacteriales bacterium, assembly GCA_045612545.1. Taxonomy (GTDB): domain Bacteria; phylum Bacillota; class Clostridia; order Oscillospirales; family CAG-382; genus Coliplasma. The sequence goes on along the minus strand of JAZKZH010000042.1, from coordinate 45,091 downwards.
ACTCGTCTCCGAACATTGCTTCAAAAATTGCAACAAGGACATTTACTACGATAGAATTACCAATAAGTTTGTTTAATTTTCTATAGCTGAATCCAAGGCTTGCCGCAGATAAATACTCCTCTTTATTAAATCCCATCAGCAAAAAGGCTTCTCTCAGAGTGAGTCTGCGATAGGTATCTCCCTTGATACCATCGTATTTAAATAAAGCAGCAGTATGGGTCCTATCCATATTACAGGTGATGGTTCGCACAGTAGTGTCACTGGTTATAGGATCAATTCCGTTTATATCCCACATAACATCACGGGATGGAGTTTTATTAAGTTGCGCTACATCAGCTTCCATTCTCAAAACCGGATCACTATCATAATCAGTAAGAATAAAATCATGTATGTTAAATGAGCGTGGCTGTTTTTTCTTACTAATGCTCTCGCCAAGGTTAAGTTTTTTTCCGCGGTGACTAACAATGAAAGCTCTTTCTCTATCTTGCGGAACGCCAAAATCCAGTGAGTTAAGAATCATACATTCATCATTTTGATAACCTATGGATTCCAAGAAAGACAACCATTGATTTAAGTCGTCAATATTTGTAGCAGCTTTAATTGTTTTAACATTCTCCAGAAGAAGGAACTCCGGAAGGCGATTGAGTTCATTGAGCTCTTTTAGGATTCTTTCGATCTCCCATAATAAACCGGAACGGGTGCCAGAACCTTTGCTCATTCCTTTGCCCAAGCCACCGGTAGAAAGGTCCTGACAGGGAAAGCTGTAAACCAGCAAATCCGTCTCGGGCATATCACAGCCTTTAAGCTCCGTGATAGAGCCATAGTTATTGGCTTTTTTGTTTGCTCGATACAAATCGCGTCGTTGGTCTTCCGTCAAACGTTTTATGTTGTATGGCTTGACCGAATCAACGCTGAAAGTAAATTTCGACAAGTATGCGTCTACTTCAGCTATATCTTGAGGTACCGATATCTTTTTATCGTGACAATGAATTGCTGCATAGCATTCTATAGCATCAATAAACCAATCGCTAATGCCAACAATTTCATAGTTAATATTCATTCTTTTTAATGCGGAGGCTTGAGCACCGATTCCGGCAAACGCCTCAAACACTCGAAGCTTTTTCGGGGCTTTATTATTCATTGACTTACACTCTTTCCATTAATGCATTGATATTTATATTCAATCATACCAGCGCAATTGTATTATATTACGTTATGTGTCCCATAAAACGGACTTATTGACTTATTTATTACCAGGAACAATTTCCATAATCTCATCGACCGTACAACCCAATGCAGAGCAAATCTTCACCAGCACATCGCTTGAAACAACGGCGCCGTCTTTGCCCATCTTGGTGATAGTGGCGATGCTGATGCCGGCTTTTTCGGCGAGTTCTTTCTTTTTCATATCGCGGTCGATCAGAAGTTTAAAGAGTTTCTTATAGCTTGCAGCCATTGTATGACACCTCATAAATAAAAATATAATCATAGCATTATAGCATAGATTCATTATAGCACAAACTGTGATAAATTACAATAGATTTCGACGGAGAAATCCTGCGATTTCAGCATTTTTCGTTTTTTCGTCACAGTTATTCGGTGCGATCATTTCCATCATGTGTGTTCTAATGCATCTGCGCCTTGATGATGGAAATGATTGCGCCTTTTCTTTGTTTACTGCGGGGCAACGGTTGACGGCACACATAAAATAATCCGCTGAGGATTTGGTTCCTCAGCGGCTGAAGGTTATTCGACGTTCAGAATATTGATCTTTTCTTTTTTGAGAAGGAATGCGAATGCGACGAGGGAGACGATACTATCGAAGGCGTTGCCGATGCCGAAGAGGAGAGCGATGCCGATGAGCGTCGGCGTCCACACGCCCGTAACGTAAAGGACGAAAGCGATACCGTAATAGATCGTGTTCGTCACTACCGACTCAAAGAGCATATAGTTCGTCTTTCCGAGCCCGTAGAAGATGGAATCAAAGACGTTCTGGATGGCGTACAAAACATAGAAGCCAAGGAGAACGAGCACCAGCTCGAAGAGCTTATCCACGTCGGTAAACTGCAGAACATTCGTCATAAAGGGCTTCCAGAGAGGGATGCTTGCACACCACAGTACCGATACGATGGCGGTGATACCGAAGTAGCCAATCGTGTTTTTGCGAACGTTTTCCTTGTCGGCTGCGGTCTCCTGCTTGATAAGCTCGCTGAGCTGCAGGACGGGCAAAAGAAGCCAGCCCCAGATGAAGTTGTTTGCCACCCAATAGGTTCCTTGCTCGCCCACGACGTTTACCATTCGGGAGATCATCACCATATACGCTACGTTGCGAACCAGGGATTCTACGCCCGAAATTCCGCCGATCTTGACAAATTCCTTCGGCCAAGCGAAATCGAGCTTGGCTTTTGCAAACACCTTGATGCTCTCTTTTGCAAGAAGCATCAGAGATACGGCGAGAAGCAGAGCGTTGACGATGATGTTGGAATAGCCGATTCTGTTTACGCCGAGGTTTGCGGAGATGGGCAAGGTAGAAACGAGGAAGGCGTCGGACACAAGGCACAGCACGAGTCTTGCACCAGTGAGAGCGTAAAGATATTTACTCTTGTTGACCGTTACCAAAGCGACGAGGGCAAACTGCGTGAGAATGGAGAAGACGTTTGCGATGCTCTCGATGCGTATGTAAGTTGCGGAAGCGTCAATGATGCTCGTATCGGTTGCCATCAGGTTGAGAAGGGGCTCTGCGAAGATCATAATGACGGCAGAGAGGACGGCGTAAATGCCGAGGGAGAAGAGCATACCGGTTCGCACGCGGTTTGAGAAGGCGTTCTTGTCATCCTTGACCTTGCCGATAAAGTAGAAAAGAGGCAGGATGATGGCTTCGTTTATGATTTCGTAAATGAGGTTCACCCAAGAGAGCTGACCTGCGATGGAGAAGGACCATTCGCCCGGAAGCTGACCGAGGAAGAAGACGCGCACGGTGGTGTAGACCGGCGGTGCAAGTCCGAGAACGAGAAGTGCGAGAAATAGCTTGTAGTTGATCCTACCAAGCGACAGTTTAAGTTTGGAAAACATAGTTGTTCCTCCTATGTCATTTGTAAATAGGACAAAAAGAGCGTCTGCGATAAAATGATCACAGACGCAAAAAACGACATAATCTCGTTTGACGAGTCTGTGACCATAAGAACGTTTCCGCCGGAAGTTACCACGAGCCTGTCAGTTTCGAAGTAAGTATCCCAAAGCTTAAAGTCACTATTTACTTGTTTTTATTATACCATATTTTCACTATTATTTCAACCCAACAACGCTCGCTCATTCCGTTCTTTTTTGTGAAGTCTTTTCTTTGTTTACTGCGGGGCAATCATTGACATTGGTACTAATATATCGGTTCCTACGGAAATGATAAAGCCGATGAGGTTTCGATTGATTCCTCATCGGCAATTTTTATCTCTTTTTATAAATAACAAGCTCGGGGTTTTCGCCGTTTTCCTCGTAGGTGCAGACCAAGAGGAAGTCCATATTGGCGGCTATACCGAAGCAACGGTCGCCGCCGAATTCACATTCAAGCTGATTGCCGAGGTAGGTTGCGTTATCGTCAAGGAATTTAACCTTTTGTCCGTTTGGCAGCGTATATTCCAGATTGATAAAGCTTCCTGACAGCACGTTAAGGCTTTCGACCTTGGGAAGTCCCTCAATATGAAGCAGGGTGTTGAATTCAGAGATGATCTGCTGTTTGAATTCCTCGAATTTTTCCTTGCCGCCGAGGTTAATATACTGCTTCCAAAAGTCCATGGTGAAATCTCCGTCGGCGTAGCACCATCCGCAGTAATGCTCATTGAACGTACCGTCTTTTTCGCGGCTGATGTCGGTGTCCTTAAGAGGCATACCGCAGCATTCACAGACGAGCTCACGGGGACAACCGAGAAGCGTGTTAATGGAAACGTCAAACAGCTTGGAGAGGAGCTTGAGCGTTTCGGTGTTGGGAATCGTTTCGCCGTTCTCCCAACGAGAAACTGCCTGACGGGTGACGAATACCTTTTCGGCAAACTCGTCCTGGGAGAGCCCATGCTTTGTTCTGAGTTCAAGGATAATATCTTTGGTTTCCATCGTGCCACCGCCTTTTTTTTCTGTGGTTTTATTATAACATTTTTGATCACGAATTACAAGCAACGCGCTGTTGCTAATATAGAAAAGCCGATGAGGTTTCTTTCGATTCCTCATCGACTTTCTTGTTCACTTTACAGTACTTGTATACGTTTTTCAATTTCCTTGATGACCTTTATAAATTTCTCGTCTCTCTTTCCCGTCGGATCGGGCAAGCCCCAGTTATCATCGAACTCTCTGCCGATGAAGGGACAGCCAACGTCGCAACCCATGGAGATCGCCACGTCGGGCGGTGGGATTTTATCAAAGGTCTTACTGTACTGCGTCTGCTCCATATCAATGCCGTAGAGCTGTTTCATCAGCCGTACCGCGTCTCGGTTGATCTGCGGTTTGGTTTCCGTACCCGCCGAGTAAAAGTCGAACTCACCTCCGCGCAGATGCTTTCCGAGTGCTTCGGCAATCTGACTGCGGCAGGAATTGTGCACACAGATAAAGGCTATTTTTGTTTTCATTAAAGCCCCGCTTCCTTCATCAGCTTTTCAATCTCGTCAGCCTTGAGGATCTTGCCTTGCGAGATGACCTTTTCGTCAATGACAAGTGCGGGAAGCTTCATCACGCCGTAACAGGCGACCTTCGGCATATCGGTAATATACGCTACCTCTTCGCACAAGCCGTGTCCGCTTGCCGCTTCCATTGCATTTTCGTACATCTCGTGGCAGGACTTGCATCCCGCACCGAGAACCTTAACGCGGCATTCGTCCTCGCCCTTTACCATTTTGGGCGTAGTCGCCGAGCAACAGCAGCAGGTCTTCTTTTCTTCTTTTTTCTTTCCAAACAGTCCCATAGTAAATTCCTCCTGAAATTAAATAATAAGCGGTTGAATGATATTAAAGAAATAACCCACGATGATAATTCCCGCCGTGCAGATCGCTACAAAAATGCCGAGCAACTTCGGTTTTACTGCCTTACGGAGCATAATCATCGACGGTAAAGACAGCGTTGTAACTCCCATCATAAAGGACAGCACAACACCGAGCAAAGCGCCCTTTGCAAGCAGAGCTTCGGCAATCGGGATCGTGCCGAAGATGTCTGCATACATCGGAACACCTGCAATGGTTGCGAGGATAACGCCGAAGGGATTATAGTTGCCGAGGGCTTTGACGATGAAATCCTCGGGAATCCAGTTGTGAATAATTGCGCCGATACCGACACCGACTAACACATACGGAAATACCTTTTTAGCGGTGGAAACGACCTGCTCCCAAGCATATTTCAAGCGGTCTTTGAAATTAAGTTCTTCCTGTGGAACATCAAGGGAGCGACCATTGCGGATATATTCTTCCACCTCGTTTTCAAGGTGCAGCTTCTCGATCAACGTACCGCCAATCACGGCAATCACAAGACCGAGTACCACATAGAGTAGAGCGACCTTCCAACCGAAAATGCTCATAAGCAAAACAAGGCTGCCGAGATCCACCATCGGGGAAGAAATGAGGAACGAGAACGTTACGCCAAGCGGCAGTCCCGCACTTGTAAAACCGATGAATAACGGAATAGATGAGCAGGAGCAGAACGGAGTCACCGTACCGAGCAAAGCGGCTACGATATTTGCACCGACACCGTGAAATCTGCCGAGTATCTTTTTTGTTCTCTCCGGCGGAAAGTAGCTTTGGATATACGAGATAATCAAAATCAGTACACCAAGTAAAACCATAATCTTGATGGTGTCGTAAATAAAAAACTGAACGCTGCCGCCGATTCTGCCTGTGGTATCCAAACCGCAAGCGTTCAATACTGTTCCAATTAGCCGATTAAGCCAACTCATACCGAGGACTTCTGTTTGAAAGAAATCCCACGCTGTTTTTAAGATTTGCATATAAAAATCTCCTTTCGGATATAAACACATTCAAATGTATCTATATATAGACTCTAAAGGAAGTCGTGCGGAAAAGATTTGACTTGCCTTACTTTTCACAGCACGACTTGTTTTCGCATCCGCAATTTACGGAAGTAAGTTCCTTTAAGCAATTTGCCGCGACATTTGCTCCCTCTGCTGAAATGGAGTAGTGCATCCATTTGCCTTCCTTGCGACCGACCACAATGCCTGAGTCACAAAGGATCTTCATATGATGAGACAGCGTGGGTTGGGTAACGTTAAGTTCATCAAGCAATTTGCAAGCGCACTTTTCGCCGCCACGGAGCATCTTCAAAATGCGAATGCGGTTTTCATCGCAAAAGGCTTTAAATATGAGCGCCGTTTTTCTTTCGTCCACTCGAAATACCTCCCATAGACGTTTATCTATACATAGTATAGCAGATACATAGATAATTGTCAATGTGTTTGCACAGATATTTATAATTTTTTAAGCCTTTTCTTTTCTACTGCGGGGCAATCATTGACATTTATATAATCCGTCAAAGGCCTTGACAAACTCCTGATTCAGAGTTAACATACAAGAGCAAAGCTCCCCCGAGATGAAAATCATCGTTTCGGGGGAGTAATTTTTTGACCACATATAATCCCACTTCCACGCACGGAGCAGACGGAAACAGTGTGCACGAGAGGTCAGGAGAGGGCGTATTTTTAATTAGAACGCATTAGAAATGATGAGAAAGCAGTAGAAACGAGGCTCGGACGTCCCTTTGGGACGTCGATGCTGCAAGTTCAAATCCTGTCATCTCGCACCATACTTATCAACATTCGTTGATACAAAGGAAGTCCTTGTTTTAGGGCTTTCTTTACTTTTGTGTGAAAAATTCATATTTCAATCTGATAAAAACAATATAAAAAATGAAACCCTCTGCCTGAAGGTTTCATTTTTATGTCAAAGTCTTTCACCGGTGCAAAAGATATTACGGCAAGCAATGGCCAGCGGCGCGGTAGATCTCGTACCATTCTCCGCGAGTAAGGCGAACATCCGCCGCCTTGCAAACTTCTTTCAAGTGTGCGGGGTTCATGGTCCCCGCAATCAGCTGCATATTTGCGGGATGGCGCAGGATCCACGCCGCCGCAACCCCTGCATTGGTGAAACCGTATTTCTCGCCAATTTCTCTAAGCTTGGCGTTCAGCGCGGGAAAATCCTCATTATCCAAGAAGGTCCCCTCAAAGAAGCCGTACTGGAACGGAGACCACGTCTGGATCGTGATGTTTTTGATACGGGAATACTCCAGCACACTTCCGTCGTGCATCACCGACTCGGGATTTTTCATATTTGCATTGGTGCCGGAGGTGATCATTCCCGCTTCGGTGATAGAAAACTGAAGCTGATTAGCAACAATGGGCTGTTTCACTGCGGTTTTCAGCAGTTCGATCTGCATGGGGTTGTGGTTAGATACGCCAAAGGCACGCACCATTCCCTTGCTTTCCAGAATGTCAAAGGCCTCCGCCACCTCCTCCGGCTCCATAAGCGGGTCCGGACGGTGAAGCAAAAGGGCGTCTACGTAATCTACCCCAAGGCGGGAAAGGCTTTTCTCCACGGAAGCAAGAATATGCTCTTTGGAAAAATCATACTGTCCGTCGTGAAGGGCGCACTTGGTTTGAATCAGCATTTTGTCTCGCACACCGGGGTTGCGCTTAAGGTATTTGCCAAAACGCCGTTCACACTCCCCGGCGTCATAGCAATCTGCGTGGTCAAAGTGGTTGATTCCGCACTCCAACGCGGTGTTTATAATGGTTTCGATGCCCTTGTCGTCCGTAGACCACATTCTCATACAGCCCAGGGAGATCACGGAGGCGTCGTCGTTTCCAATTCTTATAGTTCTCACAGAATCAATTCCTTCCGTTTTTATAAAGTGAGCGACCAGCCATGATCGCCGTGGTAGATCATCTGGCGTGTCATGCCGCCGTCGATGCAAATATTTTCCCCGGTGATAAAGCCTGCCATAGGGGAACATAAATACAGCACCATGTTGGCAATGTCGGGCGGATTCCCCACCCTGCCCGCAGGCTGTTGGAGGGCGTCTGCGCCTTCGTAAACGGTGTAATTGGTGTCGATCCAGCCGGGAGAAATGGAATTCACACGCACCTTCCCCGCCAAGCTCACCGCCATTGCATGAGTAAGCGCAGAGATTCCGCCCTTCGCCGCCGTATAAGTTTCGGTCTGAGGCTGACTCATACGATCGCGGGAAGAAGAGATGTTGACAATACTTCCGCCCCGGGAAAAATACGGTGCAAACAGCTTGGAAAGATAAAACGGGGCTGTCACGCCCACTCTCTGGGCGTATTCAAAATCCTCATAGGTAGCGTCTGTGATCCCCCGGGAAAGAGGCGCCGCGTTATTGATGAGGTAGTCCACGTGACCGTATTCGGAAATTACTTTTTCTGCAAAGCGTTCAAGAGTTTCTTTATCTGCAAGGTCACCCACAAAATAATCGTTGTCCAGCAGGTCGATCACGCAAACGGTTGCCCCCGCCTCGCGAAAATTTTCCGAGATGCATTTTCCAATGCCTCGCCCGCCACCGGTCACAACGGCGATTTTTCCTTTAAAATCAAACATAACATTTCCCTCTTGCAACGTATTTTGCTTTATTAAAATTATAGCACAAGTCCTTTCCATAGTCAACAGGCCGTAAATATTTTCAGATATTCCACGAGAGTAAGCTCTGTATCCAAACAAACGAGAACCGCATACAATGATACTATACCGGGATTGGGGGCATAATCATGGAGAAGCATCCAAAGAGAAGCAGATTGAGCACAAAAGGCATTGATGGCCATGGCCTCTCTTGAATTGACCAGCGCCGTAACGGCAATCGCCAATGCCATCGCGTGCAAGCTGACGGCCGATGAAATCACCTTGCTGGCGGCGGTTTTGGTTCAGCTTGGTGACACCCTTGCAACGATAGCGGTGGTTCGGCAGACCTGTTCCGAAAAATGAAAGCAACGTTTCCCACGTTGTTTAGGTTTATTAAAATCATGCAATAAAAACAACGGCTCCCGAGAGAACGCTTCCCGAGAGCTGTTTTTACTGTTCTTCCCTATTCCATGTTCTCAATGGCTACCGTCAAACCCTTGACCATCTGCGGAAGCTCCATGGAGGGTTCTTTCTTTTGCAACGTGGCATAGGGAATGTGAACAAACCCCACTTTGGTTTTGCTGTTTTGGTAATGGGAAAGCAAGGTATACAGCAAATCGTTGCACACGTAGGCTCCTGCAGAATAGGACACCTTGGCAGGCACCCCTGCGGCATTCACAGCTTCCGCCATGCGCCTCACAGGCAAGGTTGAAAAATACGCCGCCACGCCTTGGGGGAGAATGGGCTCATCCTGAGGCTTGTTCCCCGCGTTGTCCGGGATGGAAGCGTGGCGGAGATTGATCCCCACCAGCTCCGGAGTGATGGCATCTCTGCCCCCCGCCTGCCCGACGCAAAGAATGACGTCCGGGTTCAGCTCCTCCGCCTTTTTCAGCACGCACGCCGCCCCGCCGCCGAAGGTGACCGGAAGCAGAAGCTTGGTAAGGGTGTATTCTCCGATTTCGGGCGGCAGACATGATACCGCCTCCCAGGAAGGATTTATGGCTTCCCCGCCGAATGGCTCAAAGCCGGTAATCAAAAGCTTTTTCATATGGCTCCTTCGTCTTGTGGAATGCAAACTTGCCGCAGGCAAATATAACTGTGGCACCCGCTTTACGGCAGGTGCCACAAGGAGTTCTTTTGGTTTTTAGGAAACCGTTATGCAATAGGCATTTGGTAGAAACAGGAATACCAGATTACAGAAAAGAGGATTCCCAGAGAAAGGAAGATCAAGCCCACCACCAATATGCAGTGGTCTCCTTCCTTTTTCAGCTTGCCCAGCTTACGCTCGCGGTAATCCGCATAGCGTTCCTGCTTGGCTCTGCCGCCGGGGAGGAACGTCAACACCACGTGTCTCAGCACAAAACCGATACCGATAAATATGCCTTCCCCGCTTATATACAGCAAGCCGGCAAACATCGTCAGCAAAATCCCGGAAACATAAAAGCCATCGGACAGGATCTGAATATTGACCTCTGCTCTGTCTGTGAAAAAGCCCTTGCTCCAGAATACGGCAACCGTAACCAGCAATGCAATTCCGACGCAAACAGCGTATTTCACCGCCAGAGACTTCTTTTCGTTTGTCACTTTCTCATCCGTCCGTTTCTTTATTTTACCATCTGCTTATACTTTTCGGCCTCTGCGCTGTTGCAGTAAACGAAATGACCGGGGGTAATCTCTCTGAAGGACGGTCCTTCAGTGGAGTAGTCATGCTCTGCAAGAGGATTGTAGGTCACACGGGTACGCTGTTTTTCATAAACAGGGTCCGGCAACGGGATCGCAGACAGAAGAGATCTGGTATAAGGATGCAACGGATTCTTAAACAGCTCGTCGGAATCAGCAAGCTCAACCATTTTACCGAAATACATAACGCCGATTCTGTCGGAGAAGTATTTCACCACGGAAAGGTCGTGGGCGATAAACAGAATGGTAAGCCCAAGTCTGTCTCTCAAATCGTTCAGCAGGTTGATGACCTGAGCCTGAATGGATACGTCCAATGCGGAAATAGGCTCGTCCGCAATGATCATCTCCGGCTCCATAACAACCGCTCTTGCGATACCGATACGCTGACGCTGACCGCCGGAAAATTCGTGAGGATAGCGATCTGCGTGCTCACGAACAAGACCTACGGTCTCCAGAATTTCATAGACCTTCTGATTGATGTATTCCTTGTCGGTAACGCCGTTGATCACCAAGCCCTCGGCAATGATGTCGCGAACCGTCATACGGGGATCCAAAGAAGCGATAGGATCCTGGAAGATCATCTGAATGCGGGTGATCAGCTTGCTCTTCTTGGCAACTCGAAGCTTGGATTTGTATTCCTTCTTCAGCGCCCGAAGCTGTTCCTGATCCCCTGCCGCTGCAGCAAACTTTTCTTCATATTCTTTGTTCAAAGCGGCAACCATTGCGGCGGCGTGCTGCTTGTCCACGTCTTTGTGAGCAGTTTTTGCACTGCGGATCAACGCCCTGTTTTCGGTAACGATGGTCTGATACTCCGCTTCGCTGATTTTCTTGGCAGAAAAATCTGCTTTTGCCTGCTTGATGGCGTCCTTGTAAGAACGAGTGCCGGCACCAATTCTTTGTCCCTTGAAATAGACATTACCGGAGGTGATATCGTACAGCTTGATGATGGAACGCCCCGTTGTGGTCTTGCCGCAACCGGACTCACCTACGAGACCGAAGGCCTCGCCTTTCTTGATCTCAAAGCTTACGTCGTCAACAGCCTTCAGGTCCTTGCGCCCCATACGGAAGTACTGGCAAAGATGGTCTACTTTTAACAGAACTTCGTTGTTATTCTCCATGATTGCCTCCTCTTTCTTCCATACGCTTGATACGTTCGGTAATGATCTTGGGGATCTCTACCTTAGGAGCATTGGGATGGAGCAGCCAAGTTGCCGCATAGTGGGTGGGAGACACCTCATACATGGGCGGCTGCATCTCAAAGTCGATCTCCAAAGCGTACTTATTTCTTTCTGCAAATGCGTCGCCCACAGGCGGGTAGATCATGTTGGGAGGAGTGCCGGGAATGGCGTCCAGCTTTTCGTTGGTATCCAGGTCAGGCATAGAGGAAAGCAGAGCCCAGGTATAGGGATGCTGGGGATTGTAGAACACCTCGTTTGCGGTACCGTACTCAACGATCTTGCCCGCGTACATAACCGCAATTCTATCCGCCATGTTAGCAACCACACCCAAGTCGTGGGTGATGAAGATGATGGAAAGATCACGCTCCTTCTTAAGCTTGTTGATCAGCTCAAGAATCTGCGCCTGAATGGTTACGTCCAGCGCGGTGGTGGGCTCGTCACAGATCAGAATGTCGGGGTTTGCCGACAAAGCGATGGCAATAACGATACGCTGGCGCATACCGCCGGAGAATTCAAAGGGGTACTGACGGAAGCGGAGTCTCGCCTCGGGGATACCAACCTCTTCCATAAGCTTGATCGCCTTTTCCTTGGCGATACGCTTGGTCAGGGTGTATACCACCTGAGAAGCCTTCTCCTTCAAGTAATCCACGATCTCCAAGCAACGCTTGTCCGCGTCGAAGGTTGCCGCATTCTCCACGTCTGCCTTGAACTTGTTCATCACGCGGGAGATGACAGAAACGATGGATTCAATCTGCACCTCGGGCTCAATAACAGACTTGGGGATAACTTCCCAATCCACGTTTTTGCCCTTGGCGATCAGTCTCTCTCTCTTTGCGGTCTGCTTTACAAAGCGCGCTTCTTCCTTGGGGTTGTTCTTCAGATAGAAGAAATACTTTTCAATTTCTCTCTCCAAAGCGCCGCCAAAGGTATACGCCACGCTGTCCTTGACAACAGCAAGGCGGTCGATAGCAGCGGAAACGGAAGCGATCAGCTTCTTACAAACATCATCGGCCTCCTTGGCAGAGAAGCCGCCTCTCTTGAAGAACGCGATAGCGTCCTGCAAAGCGACAATGGCCTTCTCCTTGTTGCTAAGCATCTGAGCGTGGGAATATTCCACACCGATCTTTTCCAGCGCCATGAAGGAAGTCATAAAGTCATCCGTAAGATACTTGTAAGCCATTTCGTTGGCTTCCTCTACGGACATACGGCTGAGATCCGTCTGAGGGTTCTTGTAAATATAGTAGCCGATTCTGAAGAAATTATACTTGGTCTGAGCAAGCATCTTCTTAGCCGTCTCGGAAACACCCTTAAGAATACGGGCAGTTTCTTCGGAGGCGTGCTTTTTGGGAGCGCTCATCAGCACCACTCTCTTCACAGAATCTCCGAAAGTGACCTTTTCCTTTTCCAAACGCTTCGCGTTAGCAAGCTCTGCCTTGTGAGCCTCCAAAGCTCCCCCGAAATCCGACACGAAATACTTATCGTCGATATCGTCCAGCTTACGGGCAATGAGATTCAGTGTGGAAACTGCGTCCACCTTCTGCTTCTTTTCCGTCAGGAACAGGAAATCCTCGATGATGGCAACCATCTCTTCTGCCGCCGTGCGGGCAGCATTATAGCTGTTTTCCAGCTTAATGGCCTCGATATTGAAGGCGTCAAAGGTCTTGATATACTCCGCAACCTTGCCGGCGGGAACATCGATGTGAGCGCCGGTAGCCAAGCCCGCAGTGATCATTTCCGACAGCGTCTCCAGCAGCTTGTTGAAGGTCTCTCTGCCTTCCTTGCGGTTGGCCTTGTTTTTCAACAGCATGGCCTCGGTAATCTGCTTACCAATGCGCATGATGGGATTCAAGGAAGAAAGGGGATCCTGGAAGATCATAGCGATCTTGTCGCCACGAAGCTTGTGCATTTCCTCCTCGGGAATACGCGCCAGATCCTGACCGTCGTAAAGGATCTCGCCGCCCTCGTGGATGGAGTTCACCGCGGAGATACCCATAATAGCCTTGGAGGTTACCGACTTACCGGAGCCGGATTCGCCAACGATGGCCAAGGTCTCGCCCTTGTAAAGATCAAAAGAGATATCACGCACAGCCTGCACCTTACCTGCGTCTGTACGGAAGGAGATCTTCAGATTATTAACCGATAATTTTACTTCTTTGTTCATAGTTTAATCCTCCGATCCTCTCAGCGACGGGTTGAAGGCATCCCGCAAGCCGTTGCCGAACAGATTGAAGCTGAGCATCAGCAGAACCAAGAACAGGCAGGGGAACAGCGCCACGAATATAGCATCTGCGGTAATGGACTTCTGGCCTGCAGCGATCAAGGTACCCACGCTGGTGATATCGCCTGCCTCCAAGTTGATAATGCCCAGATAGGAAAGACTGGTTTCGGAATAGATCATCGCAGGGATGACCAAAGCAACGCTGGTAACGATGGTTCCCAAGCCGTTGGGGAAAATATGCTTGAACATGATTCTGAGGTCATTGGCACCCAAGGTTCTTGCCGCCAAAACGTACTCCTGGTTCTTAAAACGGTAGAACTGCATACGGGTGGTGTGAGCCATGCCGATCCACCCCGTGGCAAAGAAGGCGATGAACAGCACCAACCACTGGGGCGTGTCACCGCCCATATGGTACTTCAGAAGGGTGATAACGATCATGGTAGGAACAGCACCCAAAATCTCTGCAATGCGTTCCATGAAAAGGTCGATCTTACCGCCGTAGTAGCCGGAGATGGAACCCCAGATCACGCCTACAAGGAAGTTCGCAACAGCAACCAGGGTAGCGAAAATGAAGGAGAATCTTGCACCGTATGCCAAGCAAGCAAAAATGTCCTTACCGGTGTCGGTGGTACCAAAGAGGAAGCTGGGCTCACTGATGCCGTCCTTCTTTTCCATGGTATGCTCGTAAGTGTAGTATTCGTAGTATTCGGCTCTGACCTCAATGCCGCCGTCCACGATTCTGCCGTAAGCGTAGTAATAGGTTTCGCCGTTTTCGGTGATGCCGTTTTCTCCCTCAAGTCTGAGAGAGTTGTACTCTGCAACGGTCTTACCCTTGGTCTCCTCGGTATACTTCCAGTAGTTGGGGATCACCTTGCCGTCGGCATCCGTCTTGGGGCGGATGGTTTTCGCTTTGGGATCCTGAGCCACGTAATAAATGTTGGCATCGTACTTGTTCTTTTCCAGAGTAGGTCTCTTGGAAACCTCTACGATGGGATACAACACCTGTCTGCCGGTCTCGAGCTGATACTGCTGGATGGCCTTGTATTTTTCCATGGAAATGATCTTATACTTACCAAAGCCAACGCCGTAGTAGGTGTTGTAACGGTAGGAATAAGCAGAGCCGTCTTCGCTAACGGTATATTCGTTTCTCTTGATGACCTCTCTGCCGGTTTCCTGGGCAATGGCCTGATCCTTCAAAAAGCCCACGTAGTTGGCTTCCTTTTCCTTACAGCCATCCCAGAAATCGATGCCCGCGTCAACGAACAGCTGGTTCTTTGGGGTGACATAATTGTAAATCATGTCGTAATAGCCGGGAGTAAAAGGCGTGAAGAAGGGAACGATGATTGCAAACAGCACCAAGCACAGAATAACGATACCGCCAACCACCGCGCCCTTATTCTTGGCAAAGCGGCGGAAAGCGCCCTGGAAATAGCTTACGGGCTTGGTATCCAGCTTTTTATCGTGGGAATAATCTGTTTTCTTCGCAAATTGAAACTTCTCGGCGGGGATGTTGTCGTATTTGTTTGTGGTATTCGCCATATTACTTCGCCCCCATTCTGATTCTCGGATCGATAAAGCCGTAGCTGATGTCGATTACGATGGCAGCAGTCAAGCTGACCAAGGTATAGAAGCAGGACAGCAGCATAAAGAAATCGTAATCCTGGAAGATGATAGAGTTCAGATACAATCCGCCCACACCGTTGATGGTAAACATCTTCTCAATGATCAGAGATCCGGAAAGCACCCCGACAAATTCACTGAGGATGGAGGGGAAGATGACCACCATGGAGTTACGCATAGCGTGGCGGTAAATTGCCTGCCCCTTGGTCAAGCCCTTGGTTCTGGCAAGCAGCATAAACTCACCGGTCAACACCTCAGAAAGCTCCGCTCTGGTGTAACGGGCATAGCCGGCAATTGAGCCCAGGCATAGTGCAAACACTGCGGGAAGCATAGAATGGAACACTTCCCACGTGAAGTAGTCGTCACTGGTGGACATGGTCAGCGGGAACCAGCCCAGCTTGAAGCAGAACAGATACTGCAACCCCAACGCCAAAACAATTGAGGGCAGAGAGATCAACAGAATGATAAAGATGTTAATCACCTGATCCTGCCACTTATTCTTCTTCAGCGCGGCCAGAATACCCAAGCCCAGACCGATGGGCACACCGATCAAGGTGGAATAGATATTGATCAGAATCGTGGGAGGCAGATGACTGGTAAACACGTCCCAAACGGGCATATTCATATACTCGCCGTAGGTGGTGGCGATACCGAAGTCGCCTTCCGTAACGATACGCTTGATGTAGTTGCCATACTGGATCAGAATCGGAACACGGTCGTACTCAAAGGTACCATTGAGTCCGGGACGGATGTTGGTGATCCAGCCTCTGCCCTCAAGGGTTTTCACGACGACATAGGGATCCTGACCGGGAAGAGCATTGGTGGGGATGGGCAAGAGCTTTATCAGCGTAAAGCACATGGTAACGATGATGAAGAACGTAAGAAGCATTAAGCCCAAACGTTTCATCACATATTTAAACATATACATAGGGATTTCTCCTCTGCTGTGTTAATTTCCAAGTTCAAGGCCACGAAAAGCGTTTTTCGCAGCAAATGCATTGACATAAACAATGCCGTTTTGATTCTCGGACGATCCCGCAGGATGTCCGAAAGGCTATGGTCAGCTTTAGTTTCTCAAGAATGGTTCCCATAACGGAACGCTGTAGGAAGGCGTTTTCGTACACCTAAGCAATAAAAACAAACGCGGGGTAAAATCAGAATATCACAAAATGCAATAAATGAGCAAATCAGCGGTGGGCGTATTTGCCCACCGCCGTTTGCTTTGATATGAATAATATTACTTATCTATATTATCCAAAAAATTACTCAGACTTCTTGTACTCTGCGGAAAGGTCGTTGTTGTTTGCCTTAACGAACTCAGCCCATTCAGCATCGGTGTAGTTAACTTCCATATATCTGAGGCCGCCGAAGCCCATGAACACGTTCTCTACATCGGAGAAGTAGGAGAACTTAGCGCCCAAGAAGGATCCGCCGGAGTCAGCAATCAGCATAACAGAACGGCTTTCCTTGATAACCAGCTCTTCCAAAGCAGACAGAATGGTCAATCTTACTTCGGTGGGAGCAAAGCCTGCGCCCCAGTTGTAGGTCTTGGGCTGTTCCTCGGATTCTGCCAGACCGTTCAGACAGAAGAACCAGTTCTGAACGCTCATGGTGATGGTCTCGCCTGCGCCTGCGTAGTCGCCTGCGGGCATGGTGAGAGTCATATCAACCTTGGAGGTATCCCAGTACATATGATAGTTCAGGGAATCTTCATAGTCGGTGAATGCGCCGATGATGTCGAAGGGGTTGAACGCGTTGCCGGAGAAGCCATAGCCGAAGCCGATCTGGGTGTCACCGGAACGGAACGCGTCGGACCACTTAGCGCCTGCGGAAGCGTCGAATACGATGTCGATCTTGTCTTCCAGCTCAGTGCCCTTGGTCAAATCGTCCAGAACTCCCTGGAGGTAGGTTGCACGGAATCTCTGCTTGTCGTTATCGGAAGAAGAACC
The DNA here is from genome assembly GCA_045612545.1 of Eubacteriales bacterium. Lineage (GTDB taxonomy): Bacteria > Bacillota > Clostridia > Oscillospirales > CAG-382 > Coliplasma. Next base: position 27,831 of record JAZKZH010000042.1, on the reverse strand, counting down.
GTAAACGATGGTGATGTTCTTGGAGGAATCGTAACCGTACTCCTCAGCGTTAGCGGTGAGGATTGCGATAGCTTCCTTCATCTTCTCTTTTGCAAGAGTGGGGTTGTAACCGGTAAGGGACTCGTAAGCCTCGTCAAGAGACAGGCCGGTCAGGTCGCCGGTAGACCACTTGCCGTCTGCGCCCTGGGTAAAGCCGTAAGCGCGGAGGATACCTTCCTTAGCCTGAACGGTGTTACGGTACTGACCGCCGTCTGCCAGGTTGGGAGAGTTCTCAATATCGTAGTAGTAAGCGGGGTTCAGCAGACCGAAGCAAGGAGTAGCGGAACCGGGCCAGATCTTCTCAACGATGTCGCTTCTGTTCAGAGCCAGGTTGAATGCATGTCTGAACTCCTGGATAGCCAGAATACCGTTGTTGTTGCCGCTTGCCTTCAGAGTCTCGAGGTCGCTGAAGAGCTGCATACCGAAGGTACCGGTGGAGGTAGAGGTAAATACAACGTACTTGGAGTCGAGGTATTCAGCTGCGTTGTCGGTGGTCAGAGCGCCATCGTCAACCTCACCGCTCAGGAACTTCAGCCACTGAGTGGAGGGCTCGTCGATCTTAAGGCAGTAGATAGAGGTAACGTTGTACTGGTTCTTGTACTGCTCCATGTTCCAACCGTACCAATGCTCGTTTCTTGCCAGCTTGTAGTGGCTGCCGGCCTCGAACTCAACCAGCTTGTAGGGACCCCAGCTTGCGGTGGTCTCAAGGGAGGAGTTGTATCTGGAGGTCCAGAGGGTTGCGCCTGCAGCGGGCTCGATCTTAGCTGCCTCGTACTTTTCCTTGTGTACCAGGGGCAGGCTGGACATATAGTAAGCTGCCATGTAGGACAGGTCGTCATCGTTCTTGAGCTTGAAAGCTACATCCAAGCAAACAACGATTGCGTTCTCGGATTCGATGGCGTACATACCAACGGTGTTCCAATCAACCTCATCGCCGTAGCCGGAGATGTAGAACAGAGCTTCCTTGTACAGCTCGTTCTTGTAATCCTCGTCCAGATCACTCCAGGTGAGGCCGAAGGGAGCCAAAGCGTAGCCAACGAGAGCAAAAGCGGTCTCGGCGTTCTTTTCGGTGATCAAGGTGTAGCCGTATTCGTTAGCTCCATCTGCAATAACCTTCAGAGCTGCAAGAGCCTCTTCGGTGCCAACGTAATCGGTGATCAGCTCGTTCAGAGAATAGCCGGCAAGAGTCATACCTTCGGTAGAAACGTTCAGATAAACCTCGTTAGCGGCAATATCGAAGGAGTAATCGGGAGTCTCGCCTTCGCCGTAAGCAGGAACAACGGGAGCGTAGATGGGAGCGCCGGAGAAGAAGTATTCCTTGGCGTTCTTGATTCTCAGAGTATCGTAGTAGGTGTTACCACGGTAGTTCATGAACTTGGGGTCCAGCTGAGCCTGCATGGAGTAAATGAAGTCAGCTGCCTTGATGGGGGTGCCGTCATCCCACTTCAGATCATCGCGGAGAGTGATCTTCCAAGCGTAGCCGCCTTCTTCTTTCTGTTCTGCGGTGTAGCCCCACTTTGCGTCAACGGTGGAGGTAACATCCTCCAGCTTGGTTGCTGCAGAGTAGTTGGTGGTGTAAGCGCCGTCTACGATGCCAGCCTTGTTGATGGAACCGTCGGCGTTGTACTTAACGTCGCCTTCGAACTTATAGTCGTAGTCGAAGAAGGAAGAACTGATGTAGCTCAGAATCTGGGTATCGTTGTTATCGGCATAAGTCAGTTCGTTCCAGTTGCTGGGCATAGTGGTGGTGTAGGTGTTGTACTGAGCCTGCTTGAAGGTTGCGGGAACAACTTCAGGATCGGTGCTGCAGGATGCAAAAGTGCAAACTACCATAACCAGACACATAACCAGCGCGAGAGCGGATGTGAGTCTCTTGTTCATAACTTTTCCTCCATTATGAATAATTGTTTTGAGTGTATCCATATTCGAGCAAAATCACCTTTTTTGAACCCCACCCAACACCCCAAACCGGCGGTGAGGGCGAGCAACAACGGCATTCTCCACAAAAAGAGAGTTCTCAAAAAAGGAAATTCGCCCAAATATGTGATATATGAACATGGTTATCGTACCATAAAAAGATTGCAATGTCAAGTTCTTTTTGCAAAAAAATCACTTATTCGTTCATATTCATTTCATTTTCTCACTATTTTCTCCAAAAATCACATCAAAAAATGAAGGCGCACGGGAGGCTTTCGTGCAAAACGAGGGCGCAAAAGCAAAGGACTTCGCAAGCTTCTCTTCCATAGTATATGTATCCTTTACCCGCAGGTGCTTGTATGCCCCGGCAAGCGGAAGATCAAGATCCGTTCCCTCTCGTCATCCTTCCCAAAAAGGTCGCGGCAATCGATCTCGTCCTCAAACCACAATTCCTCCACCGTCATCAAATAGCCCACGTATTCGTCCGAGGGATAGTAAAAAAGCAAAAGCATTTCCCGGGGAGATTCATAGTAGGATCGCAAGATCTTAGCCATCACCCCGCGAAGGATCTGCACAGAGAAAGGGTTGAAGAAATAGCACCGATCGATATCGCTTGGGAGCTCAAAGGCCTCCGCACAAGTCAAAAGGAAGTCCACCCCGTCGCCAAAGGCGGCGTTTTCCTTGTTGTGCAATGCAAAGGCAAGCATTCTTTGGTCGTAATCGACACCCAAGCACTTTGCCCCCGTCTGCTTCGCCAAGAAAAAGCCTACCCTGCCCTTTCCGCAGCCGTAATCCAGAACCGTATCCTCCCCGGAAAGCAGACCGCTTTCCGCCAAGCGCTCCAACACACAATAGGGTGTCGGCTCATAGGGATAACGGTACTCGTCGGAAAGGATATCGTCCCGCCCTGCGGTATTGATCTGTAAACGCTCATCCCACGTCTGTTCTGTATCTGCCATCGCCCTTCCCCTTTCTCTGCTCAAAAGAGCATTGGCGGCGTTCTCACGCCGCCAATGTTTTCTTATCTCTGTACTCTGCCGGAGCCATCTCCGCCTGCCAGCTTTTCCACCTCGGAAACGCTGACGCGGTTGTAGTCTCCCTCCACGGAGTGCTTCAGCGCGGAGGCCGCCACAGCAAACTCAATGGCGCCCTGGGAGGACTTGCCGTCCAACAACGCATAGATCAAGCCTGCGCCGAAGGAGTCGCCCCCGCCTACGCGGTCCACGATGTGGAGATGGTAGGATTTGGAGAAGCAGTAGTTTTCCCCATCGTACAGCATACCCGCCCAATCGTTGTCGTTGGCGGAAATGGAGGAACGCAGGGTAATGGCAACCTTCTCAAAGCCGAACTTGTCCGCCAACTGCTTTGCCACGGACTTATAGCCCTCGTGGTTCAGCTTGCCGCCGTAAATGGCGGTGTTTTCCGCCTCGATGCCGAACACGTCCTTGGCATCCTCCTCGTTGGAGATGCAAACGTCCACGTACCTGCAAAGATCTGTCATGGCTTCCCTTGCCTCGGCGCGGGTCCACAGCTTGCCGCGGTAGTTCAGATCGCAAGAGATCTTCACACCCTTTGCCTTTGCGGCAATACAAGCCTGGCGGCAGATCTCTACCAGATTCTTACCCAAAGCGGGGGTAATACCGGTGAAGTGGAACCAATCCGCGCCTTCAAAAATGCTGTCCCAATCGAAATCTGCAGGAGAAGCTTCCTGAATGGCGGAATGGGCTCTGTCGTAAATGCAAACGGAGCCGCGCTGAGAAGCGCCCTTCTCCAAGAAGTAAATGCCCACACGGTCGCCACCGCGGACGATCTCGTCGGTATCCACGCCAAAATATCTGAGGGAATTCACCGCCGCCTGTCCGATGGCGTGCTTGGGAAGCTTGGTTACGTAGGTGCTGTGCAGACCGAAGTTAGCAAGGGAAACCGCTACGTTGGCTTCTCCCCCGCCGAAGGTGGCCTGCAGCTGATCGTTCTGGAAGAATCTGTAATACCCGTTGGGGGCAAGGCGGAGCATCAGCTCGCCGAAGGTAATAACTGTTTTCATATTATTTTATCCTTTCGTAGCCCGCGCAGCGGGCGGTTGTAATACCCGAAAAGCGATCCGTTTTTCAGGATTTTCCTTCCATCATTTTCTCTAAAGATTCCTTGACGAAGAAGCTTCCTCCAATGGCGGCGATCTTGTCAAAGGCCAAAAATTCGTCGATATTGCTTCTGTCCACACCGCCTGTGGGAATAAATTTCACCTGGGGGAAGGGGGCGGAAAGGGCTTTCAACGCCTTCAGACCGCCGTACACGTTGGCAGGCAAGAATTTTACGGTGGTGATTCCCAATTCCAGCGCCATCATGATCTCCGTGGGTGTGACACAGCCGGGATAATAGGGAATATTTTTTGCGCCGCAGATCTTTGCCACCTCCACGGAAAGGCCGGGAGATACAATAAAGGTAGCCCCTGCCTCCAAGGCAGCCTCGCACTGCGCGCCGTTGATCACCGTGCCTGCGCCGATCTCCATATCGGGATAATGCTCCACAGCGTAGCGAATGGCCTCCGCCGCGCAGGCGGTACGGAAGGTGATCTCGGCGGTGTTGATGCCGTTGTTTTTCAAAGCGGTGAGGATCTTATCCGTTTCGGAAAGTTCTTTGATCACCACCACGGGGATGAATTTTTCCATAGTATTCTCCTTCAATTAACTTATACGCCGGAGTATGCGGCAAAGCCGCAATCGATGGGAAGCACCACGCCGGTAATGGCAGAGGCGGAGCGTTCATCGCACAGGAACAGAGTTGCGCCCAACAGCTCCTCTGCATCCACAAATCTGCCCATGGGGGTGCCGTTCAGAATTTTTGCGCTTCTGGGGGTGGGAGTTCCATCCTCGTTGAAAAGAAGCTTGTAATTTTGCGCCGACACCAAGAATCCGGGAGCGATGGCGTTGCAACGGATACCCGTCCCCGCAAAATGGGTGGCAAGCCACTGGGTGAAGTTGGAAATGCCCGCCTTGGCCGCAGAATACGCGGGAATCTTGGTCAAAGGAGTATAGGCGTTCATAGAGGAGATGTTCAAAATACAACCCGCCTTCTTGCCTGCCATATCCTTGGCAAACACCTGCGTGGGCAATAATGTACCCTGGAAGTTCAGCTTGAACACGAAGTCCACTCCGGAGGAATCCAGGTCGAAGAAGGATTTGCCTCCCTCCTTGGCCTCGTGATGATATTCGTTGTCTGTGGTGGCTCTGGGGTTGTTGCCCCCTGCGCCGTTTACCAGAATGTCGCAGGAACCCAAATCCGCAAGCACCGCCCGGTGTACCTCTTCAAGGGATTCGGTCTCCAGCACGTTGGCCTTGTAGCCCTCGCAGACAAAGCCCTCCGCCTTCAGCTCCTCGGCAAGCTTTTTCACCGCCTCCTCGTTGAGGTCAAGGGCGGCAACCTTGGCGCCGCACTGAGCAAAGGCTCTTGCCATAGCGCCGCAGATCAATCCGCCTGCTCCGGTAACAACCACAACCTTGCCGCTGTAATCAATATTCAAAGGAAGATTCATCATTGCGCAGTCTCCTTACCGTGATATTTCTCCAAGGAATCCCAAACGCCCAGCATATACATGATTCCCAAGGCGCGGTCATACAGCCCGTAACCGGGACGCACGTTACCGGGGCCTTCGCTCCACAAATGTCTGCCGTGGTCGGGACGGATATAGCCTTCAAAGCCACAATCGTGGTAAGCCTTCAAGATCTCGATAATGCCGGTGTCCCCGTCGCAATCTCTGTGGCTTGCCTCCTGGAAATCTCCGTTCTCGAAATGCTTCACGTTACGGATATGAGCAAAAGCAATGCGGTCGCAATGCTTGCGGACGATATCCGCCACGTTGGTATCCGGATTAGCGTTCAAGCTGCCGGAGCAAAGGGTAAGACAGTTGTACTCATCGTCCACCATCTTGAGGAATCTGTCGATGGAAGGCTCGTCCACCAGCAATCTGGGCAAGCCGAAAATATCCCAAGGCGGGTCATCCATGTGAATGGCCATTTTGATATCGCACTCACGGCAGGTGGGCATGATAGCTTCCAGGAAATACTTCAAGTTCGCCCACAGCTTTTCGTGGTCGACCCCCTCGAAGGCCTTGAACAGCTCGTCCAGCTTGGCCATACGCTCGGGCTCCCATCCGGGGAAGGACATATTGTACTTCTCGGTAAAATCAAGGATGTACTTGGCCATGGCGTTGTAATCATCCTGGATCATGTTCTTTTCGTAGAACAATGCCGTGGAGCCGTCTCCTACAGGATGGAACAGATTGCTTCTGGTCCAGTCAAAAATAGGCATGAAGTTATAGCAGATCACCTTTACCCCAAACTTGGAAAGATTGCGGATGCAGGTCTTGTAGTTTTCGATATACTTGTCTCTGGTGGGCAGACCGATCTTGATATCGTCGTGAACGTTCACAGACTCCACCACGTCCATATTGAAGCCGTATTCGTCCAGCTGACGCTTCACCTCGGCGATCTCCTCCACTTCCCAGATCTCGCCGGGCATTTTGTGGTGCAACGCCCAAACGATGCCCTCTACCCCGGGAATCTGCTTGATGTCGGAAAGCTTAATGCGGTCGTTTCCTTCTCCGTACCAACGGAAGGTCATTTTCATTGCCATTGCCAGCTCCTCTCTTGTGTCAAAGGATTTATTCAAGTTATTATATCACGCTTTTTTTCGCTTTGCAACAATTTTCTTCTTGCGGGGAGAATTTTTTGTCCGCAGAAGAGCAAAATCCCGTTAAACGGGAGCTTCGTGCCATTTTGCTTTCAAGGAACGTATACTGTACTGTATCCCCCAAAAAACATTCAGGAGGCGTTCTTTTGAACAAACAAAATCCTTTTACGCGTTCCAATCGCTGTTGCTGCAATTCTTCCGCGGCGGCAGAGCAAACCCAATGCAACTGCGAAAGTGAAAATTGCTTTTGCATCACCTGTCCTCGCGGCCCCCAAGGGCCTCAAGGGGAACAAGGACCGCAGGGTGAACAAGGGCCTGCGGGCGCAACCGGCGCGCAAGGGCCCCAAGGCCCCGTAGGTCCGCAAGGCCCCATCGGAGCAACCGGCCCCCAAGGCCCCGCAGGACCCCAAGGTGAGCAAGGCCCCGCAGGGCCCCAAGGGGCAACAGGTGCAACGGGTGCAACAGGCCCTCAAGGTCCCGCAGGTCTGCCCGGCAGTGCGCTGTCTTATGCGGACTTTTACGCCCTTATGCCCACCGATAATTCTGCGCCCATCCCTCCCGGCGAGGACGTAAGCTTCCCCCGCAACGGCGTCATCGCCAACACGGACATCGGCAGGCTTTCGGATTCCTCCTTCCTGCTGTCTGCGGCGGGCACCTATCTGATCCTCTTTCAGGCAAGCGTTACCGAAGCAGGACAGCTGATCCTCACCTTGAACGGCACGGAGCTGGGGTATACCCTCACCGGACGTTCCGCAGGCACCTCTCCCATGACGGGAACCGTGCTGGTCACCACTGCGGCGGCCAACTCCGTGCTGACCCTGCGTAACCCCGCAGAAAACGCCACCTCTCTCACCCTGACTCCCTATGCAGGCGGCAATCTTCCCGCCTCCGCCCATCTGGTCATTTTGCGCTTGGCGTAAGAAAATGCAGCCCTGTTTGGCGCAGGGCTGCATTTTTTCAGTTTTTCAAATACCGATCCAAAAAGTCATACCCCGCCTCCAAGGCAACCATGGGAGGACGGTGTCCTTTTCCGTGGTGGATCAAAAGCAACCGTTCGGGGTGGGCTTGGTAGCCCTCTGTCTTGTTCATCTGCTCCCCGGAGGAGGCGTCGTCATACTCCCCCGCCAGCAGGCAAAAGGGCTTGGGAGAGCAAACGCCGAGCAACGCGGTGTGATCCAGCCCCTGCTCTGCCAGAGAAGGGGTTTGCCCGTCCCAATACCAAGAAGCATCCCAGTTGGATTGCGCCCAGCCAAAACCGAAGTCACTGGCCAAGATCACCTTCACACGCTCATCCAAGCAGCCGGTGTAAAAGGCCATTTTTCCACCCAAGGAATGCCCTGCGATCCCCATGCGAGAAGTCTCCACACGAGGGTCGGATTCCAGAAGGTCCAAAAGCACACGGGTATCGGAAACCAATTTCCCCATGCCGGTAAGCGCGGGGTGATCCCGCTTCAACGCCGCGGCGGCATCTTTCCAGCGGGTGAAATCGTCCTTGCTCTTTTCGCTTTGGAGATAGGTCAAATGGTAAGCATCTCCGCAAACGGTGATATACCCTCTTTTTGCCAAATGCACCATCATTTCGATGTTCTTATAGAAAGGCAGCTCCTCTCCCGTGGCAGGGTCATACCCCAACATCCCCTCCGGGTGGTAGAAGGGCACTGCCACGGCAGGTGCAGGGAAAGAAACGTTTTTGGGAAGCGCCATCATCACCCGTCCAAAGGTACCGTCCCCAAGGGGCTGGCGGTACAATTCCAAGGTATAATCCGGGTTGTCATAGGAGGAAATCATCTCTCCTCGCCCCCTCGCGTTGCGGACAGGGGGAAGCCCCAGGGCGTTCAGCCATTTTTGTTTCATACGATCATTCCTTTCCCTCCGCGGCAATCTTCTCGCTCCGCTGTTGACGCTTTTTGATCTCTTTTCCCACAACACGCAGCAAAACAACCGCCAAAATCGTCGCCAAAGCGTTCACTCCCACGAAATTCAGCCAAATGCCATCCAGCCCCCAAGACCAAAAACCGCCCAGCAATACTACGGGGAACACCAAAGCCACGGCGACCGCCATAGCAGTGGCAAGCGCCGGCTTTTCGATGGCGCTGAAAAAGCTTTGCGAAGAAACCACCAGCCAGCGGAACAGATAGGCAAAGCAGAAGAGACGGATGGCGTAAGTGGAGATCTCCAGAAGTCTGACGTCCTTGGCGTCCACAAAGAAGGAAGCCACTGCGCCGGGGAAGAAGAACAGCAAGGCTGTGGAGAGCATACCCACCGTAAAGGTGCCGATGAAGCCGCACTTCACAATTGCCTTCACGCGGTGGTAATTCCCCGCGCCCCAGTTGTAGCCGATGGAGGGAGCAAGAGAATCGCTGATGCCGTACAGCAAAGGCCAGCACAGATCACTGGCATACATCAATACGGCGTATACCGCCACGGCGGTGGTACCGCCTCCCTCTCCGAAGGCCTTCGCCCCCAGAGCCATCAGGGAGATATTCATTAAAATGGAAGTCACACGCCCTGCCACGTTGTTCAAGAATACAGGCGACCCGCAGGCGATGATTTCCTTGAACATAGACAGACGGAAGCGGGGTCTGACAAAGCGAAGCAGAGTCTTTTTTGCCAAAAAGGGAATCATGGCCACCGCGGCGCAGACACTCATGGAAATGGAAGCCGCCAAAGCGGAGCCTACCACGTCCATCTCCAGCACCAAAAGGAAGAAGGTCAAAAGTACCAAGGTCGCCAGATTGGAGCAAATATTGATCACCATGCTGGTCTTCACGTAGCCGCTGATCCGCAAATAGTTATCCATGGCAAAGAAGATGGAGGAAAGAGGACTGCATAAGGCGCAGGTACGCAAATATCGCACGGAGGTCTCCAGAAGAACATCGTCCGCCCCCATCATACGGCAGAGAGGAGTAGCGGCAAAGAACATCACGCTCCCCATCAACACGGAGGCGCAAAAAATCATCAGCACGGAGCAGGAGAACACGTTGTTGGCGGTGTCCTTATCCTCCTTGCCCAAAGCGATGGAAATGGGTACGGAAGCGCCCACGCCGATAAGGTCTGCCAAAGAGAAATTGATCAACACCAAGGGAAAGGCGATGTTTACTGCGGCAAAAGCCCCCTCACCCAGCTTCTGCCCGATAAAGGCTCCCTCAAAGATGCTGTATACGGACATGGCAAACATACTCACCATGCCGGGCAACGCCACCACGAAAAACAGCCGCCAGGGCTTCATGGTCGCGTACATTTCTTCGGTTTTGGTTTTCATACGGAGATCCCTCCCTTCCCAAACGGCATTGTACCATATCCGCCGAAAAAATGCAACAGAAAAAGAAGCCGTTTCGGAAAAACAAACGGCTTCTTTTTGGAGATATTTCAATACGTGCGGACGCGGTTCCTCCGAGATGCCGCATGGAAAAGCCCCCCCGACCCTCAAAAAACACTGCGAATTATTTCGACATTGCCTCCAAAGCGGCAAGCTCTCTTTTTGCCCACTCCGCCGTTTCTCCCCGAGTGATGCCGTGGTCAGTCTCCAACACCTCCAAAATGGCGCGCCAGATATCCGCCGCCTCCCCGTGACGCGAAAGCTTTGTAAGCAAAAACGCCGCGGAATACAAGGGGGAAAGGTCTCTGGGCAGCTCCGCCGCGGCAAAGGAATTTCGGTAGCAAGCCAAGGCGAGATCGTATTCGCCCAAGGCGTTCAGCCGTTCCCCGGCTTGGTACTGCCCGATGTGATCTCCTGCAGGAATAGCAAGCCAAATATTCTTTGCTTCTTCCCGGTCTCCCCTTGCCAAAGCAAGCTCTCCCCGGAAGATCTCCCGCAGGGCGGGGCTTTCCATGCTTGCGATCACACCTTCCGCCTCCCCAAAATACCCTTGATCCAGCATGGCTTCCGCCAGCATTTCCCGCTGTTTTTCTCCGTTGCAGTAAGGCTTGCACACCCGCAAAAAGGTGTCGTTCCCGCTTCTTGCCGCTTCCCTGCCTCCCGGGCAAAGTCTGCGGTACAGGGAAAAGGCATCGAGATCCCCCGGAGCTTCCTCCAGCACCTGCTCCACCGTACGGCGACCCTCCAGGGTGTCTTCATTGATCCGCTTCAGCAACAGCTCGCCATAGCATTTCTTAGCCCGGATATCTTTTGGTTCTTCAGCCAGGATCCCCTCCAGCACCCGCTTTCCGTAGGCAAAGGATTCCTCCGTCAGCTTTTCGTGAAAGAGCATCCTCTTCATCCGTTCCCATTCGTCGGCGCGGTCCACCGAAAACAGGTCGTCGATCCGCACACCGAACAATTCCGCCAAGGCAGGCAGCAAAGCGATGTCTGGGGTGGTCATTCCCGTCTCCCACTTGCTTACCGCTTGGTAGGAAACGCCCGCGTATTCCGCCACGGCGTCCTGGGTCAAGCCCCGTTCTTTACGAAGCATCCTGATCCGCGCTCCGATCTGTAAGTTCATAACAATTCCTCCCAAAAAAGATTCTTCGCCGGCCGACAAAAGCAGTATACCCCAAAACGCTCCGCTTTGCAAGAGACGGGCATTTGAGAGACCTCAACCCATAGGGGAATCTTCACTCTCCCAAGATCAAATACCGGATCTCCCGCCCCAGCTCCTCCGCAGAAGGGCAAGCCTCCACCTTGGGCTTCACCACCTCCCGGCTTTCACGGGTATGGGGCAGGGCGGAGGCCAACGCCAGCGCCTTTTCCCGCTCCCCGTTTTGCAGATACAGAAAGCACAGGGTTGCCCGCAGAGTGGCCTTTTGCTTTTCGTTTTCCGAGAGGGGAAGCCCTTTTTCCGCATACCGAATAGCTTCCCTTGCCTCCCCCTTCACGGCAAGCGCTTCGGACAAGCCCAAAAGCATTTCGGGCTTGTTGGGATAGATCAGCAATGCCTCACGATAGATCCTCTCCGCCTCAAGAAACGCACCCGCACCCATGGCACGGTGTGCTTGGTCGTGGATGTCATACAAGGTCTTTTCGGCGCGGATCTTATCCATCCCCATCAGAGAATCAATGCCGGTTTCAAAAACGTTTGCCAAGGCGGGCAAAAGGGTGATGTCGGGGTAGGTCTCCCCTCTCTCCCACTTGGAAACGCTTTGGGACGTAACGTGCAGCATCTCCGCCAGCTCCTCCTGAGTCATTCCCTTTTCCAAACGTAAAGCCCTTAAATTCTCCGCAAGATATAGCATAAAAAGCACTCCTGTCTTCTTTGCCCCTTCAGCATACCACACCAACCTTCAAAAAGCAAGGGCGCAAAAGTTGGATGAAATTCAACTGCCCGACGCGCGGGGAAATGTCACCCTGAGCGAGCGCGTCCGGATGGCGGAAAGCGCGAGTCGAAGTTTTGCGCAAGGAGCAAAGCGGATGGAGCAAAACCTCGACCTGCTTGCAGGCCGAGGGGTCTAAGAAGAGTCTGATGTACCCTTCCGTGGTGGGAAGAACTGTTTTTGAAGTAACAGGCGGAACGGGAAGGGCTGTAGCGAAAGGGACGACTATACCCTCAAAAAATGCAGGCATTTTTTGCCCTTCACTCGGGCTTACGCCACTCGTTCAGGTTCGGCGCGCGCAGAGACGTGCTGCTGTGCCAAACAATCAGTGCTATGTTCCGCGCTTGCTCAGGGTGACACGTAGCCGTTTCAGAACCCAACCGTTCAACAAATGATTGAAAACCAAACAACAAATTGATTCTTGATTTCCTTTTCTCCATCTGCTATGATAAAAGCACACCGGTGAACATATGAAACACACAAAAAGGAACGAAACCATTATGCAGATCAAATTAGGAGAACAGATCAAGGCCTTCCGCCGCAGAGACGGCAGAACCCAGGAAGACTTGGCAAATGCCCTGGGTGTCACCGCCCAAGCGGTTTCCCGTTGGGAAAAGGGCATTTGCTACCCGGATATGGAACTTATGCCCTCCATGGCAAATTATTTCGGCGTTGCCATCGATCAACTATTCGGCTATGACGACAAACGTTCACAGAAGATCGAGGCAATGGCAAATCGGATCACCGCCATGAACCGGGAAAACAACGGCGTGGACGTGAGCATGGACGAATGCCTCCGTCTGGCAAGAGAAGCCCTCATTGAGTTCCCCGGAAATGAAAAACTGATGTATTGCTTGGCTTCCGTTTTATACAACGCAGGCTATGTACGGTACGGGGAATTCCATCTCATCGATGAGGAGGGCTTCAACGTGTACGATGTAAAACGCCATAAAAGCTACGCAGAATGGCAGGAGGCCATCAAGCTGTACGAAAAGCTCCTTGCCACCGTGCAGGAAGGGGAACTTCGGCACAACATCGTCACGGAGCTGACCCAGCTTTACCTGAACACGGGAGAATATGAAAAAGCCCTCTCCATCGCGGAAACTGCCCCCGGCATCGGCGGATCCAAGCCTTTTTTGAAGATCAACGCATGCGATGGCCGCGAAAAAGCCAAAAGGTGCAGTGAAGCATTGTTAGAGACGGCAAGCGCCTTTGCGGGGCTGATCCTTACCGCGGTGCTGTCCTACGAGCAAAACATGACCCCCGGCGAAAAAGCGGAAAGCCTGAAGAACGCCGTCCGCGCCTTTGATCTGGTATGCACCGCAGGGGTTTACGGCAGATACCACGGCTATATCGCCCGTATCTACACCCTCATGTCTCTGTACCTTTGGTTAGACGGCAGGCGCGACGAGGCCTTTGAAGCCTTGGACAGCGCCTTGGAGCAAATGAAAAAATATCAAGCCTTATGCGGAAAAGAAAACATCTCCTACAACGCCCCGCTGTTGCGGTTGACCCCCGTTTCCGGCTGCGCGGCGCCCAAGGACTATGATCCCTGCGAAAGTCTGGCGGAGGATTGGCCTTGGTGGAGCGTGCAGGAATATTCTTTAGTCAAGGACGAGATCCAAGCCGATCCCCGCTGGACGGCATGGGTAAAAAGAACGAAGGGATAATATGAAAACAGGGCTGAGTCGTCAAACTCAGCCCTTCCTTTTAGATTCCCTTTGCGTAGCAGCGTCTGCGCTTATGCTGTTCCTTCTCAAACTGCCCCCACATACTGTGGACTGCGCCGTTGGTCTCCAGTTGAGGGCCTGTCTCGCAATACTTCACCCCGTTTTGGATCAAAATTTCCGTCAGGGTGTCGATGATGATGGCGGGCACGCCCTTCATCTGGTAAGCGGGGTCAACCGCCACAAAATACATCTCCAGAGTATCGTTTTTTCCCTTCAGTGCCTTCAAGAGGCGGAAGATTCCCAAGGGAAACAGCTTGCCATCGCTTTTCTTCAGTGCTTTGGCAATGGAGGGTACCAATGCTCCAAAGCCCACGATCTTGCCGTTTCCGTCCTTCACGGAGCAGATATATTCCGGCTTCACCAGAGGGATATAGCCGTCGATGACATGCTTGATCACCTCGGGGGTGAGGGGCACCGTGCCGTACAGCACGGAGAAGGCCTTATCGATAAGTTCAAACGCCTCGAAGGCTTCCTTGTAAAGCACCTTGCGGTCGTGATAGACCACGCGGGTCAAGCCGTATTTCTTTTCCTGATGCAAGGCGATCCTGCGGATACGCTCGTTGGGCGCTTCCGGCACGGAAATGCGGAACTCGATCCAGTCGATATCCTTTTGGAGTCCCAATCTTTCCATGTGGGTGAGGTAATAGGGATGGTTAAAGAAGGTGATGGACATCCCGAATTTGTCAAAGCCCTCCACCAGCATTCCCTCGTGGTCCATATCCGTAAAACCGATGGGACCCATGATACGGGTGAAGCCCTGCTCCTTGCCCCAATTCACCACTGCAGCAAAGAGGGCTTCGGAAACCTCGAAATCGTCGATAAAATCAAAGCGGGTGAAGCGGATGGCGTTCTGCTTCCACTTCTTATTGTAGGCGTGATTCACCAGCCCTGCGATCCTGCCTGCAAGAACGCCGTCCTTGTAAGCCAAAAACAGCTTGGTGTCACAAAAAGCATAGGCGGGATTCTTCTCTTTGGTAAAAGTCTCCGTTTCGTCCGCCGCCAAAAAGGGGACGTAGTTGGGATCTTTCCCAAAAAGCTTGTTGGGGAAATCCACGAAACGGCGAAGATCTCTCTTCGTCAAAACTTCCTTGAGTGTAACGCTCATAAAAATATGTCCGTCTCTTTCGCAGCCTGCTCGCAGGCAGGCGGATCTTTCAAAAACGCAAACCAAGGCCTTGCCCCCACGCAATTCCTTCCGTCTTCGTAATATTTATATCACATTTTGTTCAAAAAGTCAACACAAACCCTTTTCTTTTCCCAAAATGTATGGTATACTTGAAAAAAAGAAATTTCTCAAGCAGGAGCGTCCGTTATGAAAAAAATTCTCATCCGTCTGCTTGCCCTCGGCACAGCCTTGTCTCTATGGGCCTGCAGTACTGAGCCTGCCATCCCTTCCCTTCCGCCGGAAGAATCCTCGGAAGAAAGCAGTACCGAAGAGATCAGCGAAGCGCCTCCCTTCGTGTTCAGCGAAAAGGTTGCGCTGATCGATAGCTTTATGACTGAAGAGATCGACAGAAACCAAAAAGCCAACAACGTGTTTATGGATCTTCCCTATACCGTAAACCGTCCCACTGACAGCAAATATCCCGATGCCAACGGCGGCCGCCTTACCGACTGCAATCAAATGGACTTGGTATACGGAAGCAACACCTACGCAGGTTGGAGCAGCGGAGAGGCCGTAAAGGTCACCTTTGACCTGCGGGAAAAGGATTTCTCCATCCACGATCTGTCTGTGGGCTGTGCCATGACCAAGGATTACGGCTATTACCTGCCCGTCACCGTAACCGTGCAGGCCTCCGATGACGGCAAGACCTTTGTAGATGTGGGAAAGATCCATACCCCCGACGATCTGGAGCCCACCACCAAGTATCTCTACTATTTTGCCTTCCCCAAGGCATTGCAGGCCAACTACCTGCGGGTGGTCTTTAACCTCTCCGGCAGCGGTCTTCTGCTGGTGGACGAGATCATGGCCTACGAATATTCTCCCGAGGGTCGTTT
Source organism: Eubacteriales bacterium (assembly GCA_045612545.1). Lineage (GTDB taxonomy): Bacteria > Bacillota > Clostridia > Oscillospirales > CAG-382 > Coliplasma. The sequence goes on along the minus strand of JAZKZH010000042.1, from coordinate 12,208 downwards.
GGAGATCGTAGCGGGCGAGGCGGTGGACTACCGCAACACCATCAGCGATTTCTATGAATACAACCTGAACACCGGCGCTTCCTCCGTATCTGCCAAGCCCACCGATGCAGATTACAACACCTACCAGAACTTAGCCGCCCTCTCCGGCGTAGATTTCCAGATCCAGCACTTCGATCCCTTCTTTGTGGGGCATAGCAACAGCGGCAGAGACAAGCTGTACCTGCTCAATGACGGCGAGCTTCACGGAAGCTCTTATTTCCAGTTCTACCGCGGCACCGGCCGTCACGTAGTAGCGGATCTGGGCGCCGTGATGGCGGTGGATAAATGCGTGATCTCCTTCTGGGATAAGTACACCTGGGGTGTTGCCACCCCGCCGGTCTATTACATCAGCCTCAGCGAAAACGGCACGGATTGGGTCACCGTTTTTGCGGAGCATAACCCGGATTACGGCGAGACTCAGCGAGTCAACGATACCCGTAACTGTGCCTTTGCAGGCACCTATTTGGCAAGATACGTGCGGATCACCTTCCCCACCGTGCCGGATAACTCCATTTCCAGCTCGGTCTACATGGGTGAATTCCAGGTCTACGGCACCAAGAACCCCGCGTCCGCCGTCCCCGCCGTGGAGCAGAAGGATAACCCTTACGGTAAATACCCCGATCCCGAGGAATTCGGCATCAGCGATATCCTCTGGGCAGGCGTGGGTGACGATTACGGCGAGGTCTGCGAGGACTACCACGTGCTTACCGAGGAAACCGCTTACCACTATCTCACCACCGTGGACGAAAACGGAAAGGCGGACAAAACCCTCTTTGATTCCATCGGCTTTACCACCCGCGGTACCCTCAGCTGGTACGCAAACCGCAACGAAGGCTACTCCTGGTTCCTTTCCGAGGTGTTCCGCGCGGGCGTCAATATGGATGCCATGGATGCCGCGCAGGGCAGAATCAACAAGGAAAAAGGCACTTCCGTAAAAGCGCCTGCCTTCATCTCCGTGAACTGTCCCATCATCGGCGACACCTTCAACGGCAAGACCATCAAAACGGCGCAGGACTATATTGAGTGCCTGAAATGGATGGTGGATGAAGCCGTCAGCGCCTTCAATGCCAAGAACTACGAAAACGTTTATCTGGCAGGCTTCTATTGGCAGGTGGAAAACCTCCGCCCCAACCACTGGGCCCCCGACCCTGCCCACGACATCGAAGCAGCCATTGCCTTCAACGACTACATTCACAGCCTGGGCTACCTCTCTCTGTGGTGCCCCTATTACTCCTACTTGAACGGTATCTGGCACAACCACTATTACGGCTTTGACATCACCTGCTGGCAGCCCAACTATATGTTCAACCCCACCGAGCCCACCCGTCTTAACACCATTTCCGAGCTGGCAAAGCTTTACGGCGTAGGCGTCGAGATCGAGATCGAGCCTAACAAGCAGGGCAAGGAATCCACGGAAATGTATCTGGAATATTTGGGCACGGGATATGAATACGGCTTTATGAACTCCGTCAACGCCTACTACCAAGGGCCTATTCCCGGTGCTTACGTGATCTACCGCGGGGATGAAACGCCCTACCACAAAACGATCTACGAGACAACCGTGGCCTACGTGCAGGGCACTTTGGATTACGACCCTCGCATCAAGGAGCCTGCGGATCTCAGCGGATTTACCGACCACTCCGTCACTGTGCAAAACGGCAAACGGGTGGACGTGGAGATCGGTGCGCTTCCCGATTGCACGGTGCAGTTTGCGGCCACCCCGCTTTACGGCGCGGTGCGATTGAACCAAGACGGCCAGCTGATCTATTTGGCAATGAAGGGCTACAAGGGCAAGGACGAGATCAAGATCACCTTCCGCAATGTAAACGGCGAAAGCAAAACCATTACCATCACCATAGACGTAACGGAATGATTAAAAATCACCCTTGCGGGGTATCCTACTCTTAAACAAAGAAAAAAGAGAGAGGATGCTTTTATGGTAGAAAAAGACACTGTTAAGTTGCTGAGGGAATGCGACGCGGGAATCCAAATGGGGATCTCCTCCATCGAAGACGTGATGAGTGCGGTACGATCTCAACACTTGAAAAATCTGCTCTCGGATTGCCGCACACAGCATGACAAGCTGGACGACGAGGTACAGGCGCTGTTGAACCGATACGGCGACGAAGGAAAAGATCCCAACCCCATCGCAAAAGGGATGTCCAAGATGAAAGCGGGCATGAAGCTGGGGCTTGATGAAACCGACGCCACCGTGGCAGATCTCATCACCGACGGCTGTAACATGGGTGTGAAATCCTTAAACCGCTATCTGAACCAATACAAGGCGGCGGACGAATCCTCCAAGGATATCGCAAAACGGCTGATCAACCTTGAAGAAAAGCTGGCAGTAGATATCCGCAGTTATCTATAAATGTGACGCAAAAGCCCGACGCGAGAGGTTCTTCCGTTGGGCTTTTGCCGTTTTCTAAACAAGGCATTATAATTAGGCAAAACGCACGAAAAGAGATGGCAACATTATTGCACTTTGGCGATTGAAAAAAATGCTGTTCCGTGGTATGATTAAAGTAACTCAAAAATTGGATGTATGCCGCTTTCTTGTTTTTGGCATACGATCCTCAAAAAAATCATGGAGGAAAACAAGATGAAAAAACTTCTTGCACTGACCTTGGCAGTTATGATGCTGTTTACCTTGGTCGCTTGCGCAACCGAAGAGCCCGCAGAGTCTTCTGCTCCCGCAGAGTCTTCTGCTCCCGCAACCGAGTCTTCCGAGACTGCTGAATCTTCCGAAGAGGCTACCGAGTCTTCCGAGGAAGCTACCGAGTCTTCCGAAGAGCCCGCTGAATCCTCTGAAGAGGAGTCTTCCGAAGAGCCCGAACCCGAAGAACTCGTAGAAAACCCCTATGAGGAGCTGACCATCGGTAAGGCTACCACCGCACCCAAGGTTGACGGTAAGATCGACGAAGGCGAATACGCTACCGTTATCGACTACGATGAACTGAAGGCTCACTGGAACATCGGTTCCATCGGCGAAGGTCTGGACGTTTACGAAGCTGCTTTGTATCTGAGCTGGGACGAAGACTACCTCTACACCTGTGTAGAAGTAATGGTTGGCGGCCCCAGAACTTATGACAACACCGACTTCGCTACTACCGAGCCCTATATCTTCTATCGCCGTCACGTTATGACCGCGATCGTTTGCGAGAACCCCTGCCTGCCCAAGTTCCAGCCCGCTGATGGCGAAAGCTGGGATTGGAGCGCAGCTGCTAACTCCGGCTACGGCACCGAGTGGACCATCTCCGCTCAGCCCGATGGCTCTCCCATCAACGCTAACCACTTCGGTTCTCTGACCACCAAGGAAGGCTTCGAATTCAAGATCGGCGTTTCCGGTTACGACTTCGAGTACTACGAACAGAGAATTCCGTGGTCTGCACTGGTAGGTAGCGCAAACTTCACCGCTGAAGCAGGCGCGATCATCGGCTACGCATTCTCCTGCTGCCCCGAGGAAGTTGATTACCAGAACGACGATGCAGAAGACAAGTATATCTGCTTCGGCGGCGGTATCACCGGCGGCAAGAACTTCGGTCTGTACGTTGGTCTGACCCTGGTTGACTAATCATTTCGATTATCTGCCATATTTCCCCCGGCTTTTTGCCGGGGGATTTTTTTGCCTCACAATCGTCGCAAAAAGTTTTTTCTTGATTCCTCTTGACATTCAGCACACAGTGTGCTATAATGCCATCGTGTTCAGCACACAGTGTGCTGAACACCCCCCCCTTTTTGCTGCAGGATTCCTCCCCCAACGAAGGCGTGAGTCTTCGGAAATTCTGCAGCACCCCTTTACCATCCTGCGGAGCGTGCAATCGCTCCGAAAAAAATACACAGCACACAGTGTGCTGGGCACGAGAAGAAATTACCATGAATACAGCTAAAATCGTTTTGGACTCTTCTGCCGATCTGATAGCAATGGAAGGAATCCCCTTTGCCTTCGCCCCCATGAAAATCGTCACCAAGGACACCCAATACGTAGACGACGATCAATTGGACGTAGAAGCCATGGCGGAAGCTCTTTACAATTACAGAGGCACCTCCTCCACCTCCTGCCCCAACGTTGATGATTGGCTAAACGCCTTTGGGGACGCGGAGGAAATTCTGTGCTTCACCATTACCGGCGGACTTTCCGGCTCTTACAACTCCGCATTGGTGGCAAAACAACAGTATGAGGAAGCCTATCCCCACCGACGCGTAGAGGTGTTGAACTCCTTTTCTGCAGGGCCGGAGATCACCCTCATGGCAGAAAAAGCAAGAGAGCTTCTGCTGGCAGGCAACACCCTGACCCAAACGGTGGAAGCCCTGGCAAGCTACAAAACCGAGTTATTCTTTATGCTGGAATCTCTGCAGAATTTTGCTAACAACGGCAGAGTCAGCAAGCTGGCGGCAAAAACCGCGGGTGTCTTGGGCATCCGTGCGTTGGGAAGAGCCAGCGATGAGGGAACTCTGGAGCTTTTGGACAAGGTACGGGGCAGAGAAAAATCTCTGCAGACCTTGGCAAGCATGCTTTTCCGGCAAGGATACAAGGGCGGCAAGCTCCGTATTGCCCATTGCGGCAACCTCTCCGGGGCGGAAACACTCGCAACCCTTATCAAAGAACGTTTTCCGGAAGCCCCTATCACCATATCCGCCCTGCGGGGACTTTGCTCCTATTACGCCGAGCGCCACGGTATGCTGGTAGGCTTTGAGGTTTAAACCTGTTGTCTCTATTTCCTTTTCATATAGAACAAAAACGCTGTGGCTTTGTGTTTTTCCCATGGCGTTTTTGTTTTTTCTCGTGGAAGCAAAATTGCCGTGAATAACGTAAAATCGCGGAAACAAGTTGCAAAAAGAAAAAATCGGTGGTAAAATAGGGCGAGGAATGATTTTCCTGCCAAGAGAGGTGCTTTTATGGTATGGCTTTGGATCGTAGCAGGCGTTATCCTGCTGTTGCTTTTGGCGGCACTTATTACCGCGTACGTTTGCTTCTTCCGTATTTTTTACTATCCCCCGAGCCGAAGGAAAGGCGGAGGTCTCAAATCCCTCCCCTACGGCGACATTTTTGCCCCCTACAAGGAGGAGATGGCGGATTGGATCAAGCGTGCAGGTGAGCTTCCCTGCAAGGAGGTCTCCGTAACCTCCTTTGACGGACTGATCCTGCGGGGACGGTACTATGAATACGCTCCCGGCGCGCCCATCGAACTGTTGATGCACGGCTACAAGGGCAATTCCGTGCGAGATCTCAGCGGCGGTGTCTTCCGTTGCTTTGCCTTGGAGCGGAACGCTCTGTTGGTGGATCATCGTAGCGCGGGCAACAGCGAGGGCAAGGTGATCACCTTCGGCGTCAACGAAAGCCGGGACTGCGCCACCTGGGCGAATTTTATCGTGCGGGAAATCGACCCCAAAGCACGGATCATCCTCACGGGCATTTCCATGGGTGCCGCTACGGTGCTTACCGCCGCAGGCTACGACCTGCCAAAAAACGTGGTGGGTGTGCTGGCGGATTGCGGGTATACCTCCTCCGAGGCCATCATCAAAAAGGTGATTCGGGATATGAAGCTCCCTGCTGACCTGCTTTACCCCTTCGCAAGGCTGGGAGCGAAGATCTTCGGCGGGTTCGACCCGGACGAACGCTCCGCCTTGGACTCCATGAAGAAATGTAACCTCCCCGTGATCTTCCTCCACGGAAACGCGGATAATTTTGTCCCTGCGGAAATGAGCAAGGAGAATTACGACGCCTGCAACGCTCCCAAACGGCTGGTGATCATCCCCGGCGCAGGACACGGTCTGTGCTTCCCCGCCGACAGAGAGACCTATTTGAGGGAGCTGAAGGAGTTTTTCGATCCGTATTTGGGGTAAGGGAGCAGAGAGAAAGGCGTTTACACCGTCCGAAGCAAAAATGAAGGCTCTCCTTGGGGTCTGTTCTACCCTTACAAAGGGAAAGAACTGTTCATTCATCATCAAAGGGCGAGTCACGAATCTGACTCGCCCTTTTGGTATATCACATTTGAGGAAGCGGAGGAGGAACAGCACCAAACAATGCTTGCAACTCTGCAATCGTCTTTGCAGCCGCCCATGCAGCCATCCCTTCCGTCCATACAAGGCTTTCTGCCGTTAACGTTCCGTTTACAATCATTTGCTTCAATGCAGCAGTATCATACGGCCCAGCAGGCTGTCCGTTGATTGCTACATGGTAACGGACTCCCGGAATGGGAGGTGGAACTGCGGTAGACATTGCTTGATTCATCGTCCCGGCAATATTCTGCCCGACTACCCCGCCAAGGGCCATACCCGCCATCATAGCGGCGGGATTAAACCCAGCAGACCCGCCAAGATCAACTCCTCCTGCGCCGTTGGCACCCATTTTACCAAGTGCTTCCGCCCCAGCAACGCCAACCTCCGCTTGCTTTTCAATTTGATAAGCATTCAGATTTGCACTTTGCGTAGCCTTACGTTGAGCATATTGCGCTTCTTCCCGCTGAATACGCAGAGTCTCCGCATAGTTTTCAATATTTGCCGCCGTTTGCCCTTGGATCGTTGCCGTGGTGATGTCCGCAGTGATCGCTCTCAACTGACGGAAGCCTTCGCTGGATTTATCAATCTCGATCGCACCGATATCCACGCCGGACACTTCCACGCCAAAATTATCCGCCAAACGCTCTTTTATATCGAACTCCACCGCATCGTTAATTTGCGCCACTTTACTTTCGATTTGCACAACGGGAATATTGTGAGCCGCAGGAGTGTTGGCAACAATATCTTTCACATAACGATTAACTGCATCCCGAATTTGGCGTTGGAAATCATCAAGGCTAAAATTTATAAGCCTATGCAATTTTATAAACGCTCTATAATCTTTGATACCAAAGCTGATCGTTCCTCTTACAGCCGTGGGAACACCGAAATCGGGAAAACGGGGATCGTAAACGTCAAAGAACGGAACACCGAATCTCACTTGAATAACTTTGGCAAGATTTATAAAATATACCTCGGCTTGAAACGGTGTCCCTCCATCATAAGCAAGGCCAATAATTCTTGCGATAACGGGAAGGTTTGCGGTTTTGATTGACTGATCAAAAGGCCCTTCAATGAAATCCTGATAAACGTTTCCGCTTTGCTTATAAACAAAAACCGCAACCTCGCCGTCTTTCACTCGCAGAGAAGAACCCCAACGAATAGCATTCTCCCGATTTCCTTCTCCGGCTTGCGCTCCCGCAGGATGCCATTTCCAAATCAAATAAGAGGGTTCGTCACATCGGATTTGATCCATGAAACCACCGGCTTTTTTATTCTTGTCAAATAATCCCATAAGTATACCTCCATTATGTCCCTTCCGTTGAATAGTACGTGATAACGATTTTTGCTTTTTTCGAGAACACCTCGGTTGCTTCAAACTCCAAAATGCCATCGACAGAGATTTCTTTGATTTCTCCTTCCGATGTAAACAACCCGCCTAATCCAGGTTCCACCGGGAGCATCAAAATATCAACAAAACCCTTCTTTTGAAGTGTAGAGAACGCAATCTCAGCTGTCAAATCAAGCATATCATCAGAGGAAAGTCCAATACAGATCAATTCTCCGACTTCAAGTTGTTTTTGAGTAATCTTTCCCAACAGCTCCTGCCGCGCCGCCTCCCATTTTTCCGCTTGTCTGGGTGTCATTGTTTCATCAGCTACAATCAGCAACGCTGTGATTTTTGCTTTTTCGTAATCGCCTTCGCTCATTGCAAGTTCAACTTGGGCAATCAAACCATCGAGTCTTTGATCATCACGTCCCGCGATAGCAAAACTGACTACTAAGACAACCAAAATCATTACAACACCAATTACAGCTCGCACATAAAGCTTTTTTCTGTATCGCCGCTGACTTGCCGATACGCTTTCTTTTGATTGCTTAGCGATCAAATCACCACGGAACAGCAATTCCGCTTTAGAAAACAATTGCTCTGCCTTTGCTGCCCATAAGCGCATCCAATACGGTGTCTTGCCATCCTTGCCGGAGGTTTCTAAAAACTCCACTTTTGATCGTGCGAAAATCAACGCTTCCAAAACCGATTCTCGATCGTTCGGAACGGGAAAATTTTCGATCAACTCTGCCTTCTTTTTTTCTTCCGGCGTTAGTTTCGGCACTCCAAAATACCGAATCATCGGCATGATCAAATAACTAACCAGAATGGGGATTGCAAAAGTAAACACATTGAGGATCACCCACCAAGTTTTTTGAGTGCTGTTCCATGCTGCCCAACCCGTTTTGCGCAAATCTGCGCTTTCTTGTATCAAACGATCGCATTCTTCGATTTTCCGAACAAAGTCAAGCAAATTTCCGGAAACTTTGGTATCTCGTAATTCATGACCGCAGGCAGGACACACGCCGGTAAAAGCACATAGAGTTTCCCCACAATTGGGACATTTGTGAATTTCTCCATCGTAAACCGTTTTCCTTTGATTCGCTGAATTGTTGTTTACTGCATGCCCACAGTTTGCGCAGAATTTGGTCCCTTCTGCAAGTTTTTCACCGCAGTTAGTACAGAATGCCATATCGTTATCCTCCGCATTATTTTGTAATAGCTTTTAAATATCCGTTTCCGTTTTGATAGCATCGCAAATATCTCCGATATTGCAATCCAAATATTCACATACCCTTATAAGAACCGAAAGCGCCACTTCTTCGTTTCTGCGCAATTTGGTCATCGTTCCGGGCGCAATATCCAAATCCTTACGGAAATTCACTTGCGATATTTCTCGTTCTGCCAGCAACACCCACATTTTTTTATAGCTGACACTCATTTTCGCCATTTTTCTCGCCTCCGATGTTCTTGACAGTAGTATACATCGTTTTTCGCCCGATGTCAATATAAAACGCCACGAAATTGGCAAAAAATCGCAAGATCTTGGCATTTTTCTTCGCGCGCATAGCTACCGATACAAAAAATCCCTCTCCGAATTCGGAGAGGGATTTACTGCTTTTTACGTTGTATAGTTATCGAAATAGCCCTGAACCAAGACCACGGGAGTGCCCTTGTCGCCGCTGCCGCTGGTGAGGTCACAGAGAGAGCCGATGAGGTCGGTCAACTGACGGGGAGTAGTACCCTGGGAAGCCATGTTACCCACCAAATTTTCCTGCTTGGCACGGATGCTATCGGAAATAGCCTTCTTCAGCTCCTCGCCGGAAAGATCCTTGTAGTCGTTGTCAGCCAGATACTTCAGCTTCAACTCGTTGGGAGTACCGATGAGCCCATCGGTAAAGGCGGGAGAAACCACCGGGTCAGCCAGCTCCCAGATCTTACCCTTGGGATCCTTGAAAGCGCCGTCGCCGTAGATCATGACCTCTACGTGCTTGCCGGTTGCCGCCAAAATCTTTGCTTGAACGTCCAGCACCAGATCTTTGCACTCTCTGGGGAACAGCTTTACGGTGTCCTCGGTGGACTTGTTGGAGCCCAACAGACCGTAACGCTCGTTACAGCCGCTACCATCCACGGAAGCGTTCAAAATATCGTCCAGACCGCAGACAACCTTAGCGCCTGCCGCCTTCAGAATACGTTTGGTGCGCGCACGGGTGTGGATATCGCAGGTGAGGACATGATCCGCATAGGGCAGGATTGCCTGAGGACGGTTGGCGAAGATGATCTCCACCTCTGCGCCGCTTTCACGGATCAGGTTGCCGTAATACTCCACGTAATCCACGCCGGTGAACTCATGCTTGTTCACACCGAACAGCTCACGGTACTTCTCCAGAGTGAGTACGTCGGAATAGGGGTTCACCCCTGCCTCGTCCAGCTTGTCCAAACTTACCAGCTCATTACCAACCTCGTCGGAGGGGTAGCTGAGCATCAGGACGATCTTCTTTGCGCCCTTAGCAATGCCGCGCAGGCAGATGGCAAAACGGTTACGGGAAAGAATAGGAAACAACACGCCCACAGTCTCTCCGCCCAGCTTGGCACGAACATCGGCAGCGATGGCATCTACGTGGGCGTAGTTGCCCTGAGCGCGTGCCACAATGGATTCGGTTGCGGCAATCACGTCGCGATCGTGAAGCTCAAAGCCTTCACTTTCTGCGGCGGCCAAAACACTATCGGAAATAATGGCGGCGAGGTCATCTCCCTGACGGATGATAGGGCAACGGATTCCGCGGGAAACCGTACCAACTCTTCTCTCTTTTTGTTCCATAAACTTGCTTCCTTTCGGGGTGCAAACTTTCACGAAAAATGCCCAAAATTCCGCATTCTCCGTTTTACAGAAATATTATAATCTTTTTTTCAAAAAATTCAATAGGTAGATCGTAATTTCTTTAAAAAAATGCAACCTTTTTGTTTTTTGAAGGAGGAGCCTCCCTTTCTTCTTGACAAGACGTAAAAAAACGAGTATACTAAGCAAAAAGAAATGCAAGGAGTTCTTTATGAAAAAATTTCTGTTATCTCTCCTGATCTTCTCCCTGTTAGCTCCCATGATCCCCGCTGTCAGCTCCACTGCAAGTGGCTACGACCACGAGGGCACCTACAACATCAAGGGCTTTGATGTAAGTGCGGGAGGCGGTATCACCCTGTACCCCAACGATTCGAACGGCACCCGCGCGATTCGTGCAGAGGATTACGGCTTCCGTTACTCCAAGCTGATGATTTTTAACAAAGACGGCCTTCTCATCGAAGCCGGCGGCGACTTGGTTGCCAACCCCGACGGAACCAACGGTTCCTGCCAAAGCTACGTCAGCATTCCCGCAGGCGGCTTTATGATCGCATTCCCCTCCGGTACCAGCGGTGTGCAGGCTTGCTTCAACACCGCTATGGAAGGCGCAATGCTGTACAACGCTACCATGTCTACCACCTATCCCGTATACGGCAGCTACGACAAGGCGGCAAAGACTCTGACCATTCGTTACAACGATCCCGAGGAGCCCTCTAAGGATGCACCCCGCTTCCTATTCGTGGGCAACTCCACCACCTACTTCAACGGCACGCCCATCAAGTTCAAGGCTATGGCAGCCGCCGCAGGCAAGGAGATCGTGGTAGAATACTGCACCTTCGGCAGTGCATACCTTTCCGAGTTTGCCGATGCAAGCCACGATAGAGGCAAGGCCTTCCGCAACAAGCTGAACACCACCAAGTACGACTACGTGGTTCTGCAGGACGCGGCAAGTGCCGACTACTATATGTCCAAGGCTGCGCTGGACGTGCTCATGCCCTTGATCCAAGCCAACGGCGCCCAGGCACTTTTGTACATGCGCTATTCCACCGGAGATGAAGGCACCCAGCGCCACTACGGTAACTATCCCCGCTTGGCAAAGGATTTTGATCTGCCCGTTGCCAACGTCACCGGCGCATTCAACATCTGCCGTGAGCTGTATCCCGATATCAACCTGTTGGCCGAAGACCTTGGCCACCACTCCTGCGAGGGTAGCTACCTGATCGCCGCTACCTGGCTGGAAGCATATCTGGGCATCAACCCCATCGGTAACACCTACACCGCAAACCTCCCCGCGGAAACCGTAGCCGCTTTGCAGGATTGCGCAGTAAAGATCGCCGAGCAGGGTCTGGAGCTTCCCGAAAAGGATACCTCTATCACCATTGACGGCGAGAAATACCCCTTGGTTTCCAAGGACAAGTCCTACAAAGTAACCGGCGGTATTTACGACGGCAAGTGGACGGACGCAGACAACAACGGCAAGCCCTTGGGCAAGCGTACCGACGGCAACTTCGCCGCTGCAGGTGACGAAACCTCCATCGGCTGTTGGTCTGACTCCAGCGGCACCACCTCCCTCACCATTGATCTGGAAGAGATATTCAAGCTGAAAGCCTTCAAGGCTGACCTTTGGGGCGGCACCTGGGGCATTCCCAGCCCCGTAGGCTCCACCATCGCCATCGAAGTCAGCACCGACGGCAAGACCTTCACCGCTTTGGGTGAAGCAACTCCCGAGGATCTGGCCGCCTCCGGCGAATGGAAGGGCAAGCTGTTTACCCTGCTTCTGGAGGAAGAGGTAGAAGCTCGCTACGTAAAGTTTATCTACACCCTCACCGACGGCAACAAGAAGTTCTGCTGGTCCTCCGAGTCGGCCGTTTACGGTACCGCTACCGAACAGCCCTCCACCGGTGACGAAAGCAGCACCGAGGAGAGCAGTGAGGCAGAGGCCTCCGAGGAAGACCTGGCCGACACCGCCGAGTTTGCCCCTGTGACCCAGGAGGACATCC
>JAZKZH010000041.1:0-132546 GCA_045612545.1 Eubacteriales bacterium | reverse complement strand
CTCTCCGCGGCGTTGCAGGCAACGTTACCGTTAAGGACGCAGGCTTCACCTACGAGAATCCCGCTCCCGTTGAACCTGATGAACCCAGCGAACCCGAAGTTTCCGAGCCCGAAGAACCCAGCGAACCTGAGGTTTCCGAGCCCGACGAACCTTCCGAAGAACCCGAAGTTTCTGAGCCTGAGGTTTCCGAGCCTGAGGTTTCCGAGCCCGAAGGACCCAAGCATTGGGAAGACACCCTGCAGAAGGGCGAAAATGGCAACTACACCGTTGATTATCCCTACGGCTACGTTTGGGACATCGACTACGTTGATGGTAAGATCGGCGGCGAAGATATCACCATCGTAACCTCTGATGAGGCATACAAGGCATGTAACCCCAACTGGGCAATCACCATTCTGCTGGAGAAGCAGGCTGACGGTAGCTACGTAGCTGTTCAGAATGCAATCATCACTCCCGGTAATGCAAATGCGATTACCATTGGTGAGAACCAGATCGCGCTGGTTGTTCACTCTTCCGCTTCCAACCCCGAAGCTGGCTATGAGAACTGGACCGGCAAGGTTGTTGCAATGTCCGTTAAGGCAGGCGACAAGTTCGATATCGACTTGGACGAGATGACTGTTGTTGCAGTTGATCCCAACGCTCCTGTTGAACCCGAAGTTTCCGAGCCCGAAGAACCCTCCGATACCCCCGACCTCCCCGTTACCGGCGACGCAAGCGTGCTTGTATTCGCTATCCTGGGTGTTCTGGCTATCGTAGGCGCAGCAGTTGTAATCAAGGTTAGAAACTAATCTGCTTACTTCTGTAACACAATAGCAATAAAAGGCTTCCCGTAAAAGGGGAGCCTTTTTTGTGGTTTTTGAACAAAAAATGAACGACGAAGTGAGCGAAATGCCGAAAACGAAAAAAACGGGTGAAAATACTTTACAACCTTGGGTTTTTGTGCTATCATAAGCATGAACTAAAATCAATAAAGGAGAAATACACATGAAAAAGACTCTTGCAACTCTTCTTGTCGTTGCATTGGTTGCTTCTCTCTGCGGCGTAATGTTCGTTTCTGCTGAAGTAACTAACGTAGCACTTGGCAAGACCTGGACCGGTGATACCGAAATCGGGACTTCCTACACCGGTAATCTTACCGACGGCCAGATCGAGCCTGCCGGCAAGTATGACGAATCCCTTTGGTACGGCGCAGATCGCAGAAAGGCTGAAGATGATGACACCTTCACTATGATTCTGGATCTGGAAGAAACTTACAACAATATTTCCGAGGTCGCTATCCACGTATGGCCCGCAGGTCATTCAGGCATTTGCGTTCCCGGTTCTATCGTGTTCTCCATCTCTACCGATGGTGAGACTTATACCGAGCTGGGTAGCGTTTCCACCTTTGGCGGCTCCGATCCTCAGTGGGTGAAGGTAGCTCTTGAAAACGCTGTTTCCGGTCGTTACGTAAAGATCGACATGGTTGGCGCGCAGGGCAGCGGCGTGTTCTGGTTCGCTTCTGAAATCGCAGTTAACACCGGCGTTGAGGTTGACGATCCCACTGAGTTGCACGTTGCAACCATTTCTCACGTAAACCTGTATTCCTGGAATGCATACAACGGACAGATTATTACCGGTGAGGGCAATGATTCCATGAATTATCCTCACGTTCAGAGTGGTTCTGATTTTGCCGCATTTGACGCAACCGGATACGTTGTGATCAAGGTTGAGAACGTTGATGGCGTTTACACTGTTACTGCTGTTGAGGGTGCCGGCGTTGCAAAGACTTTGACCGCTCCTGCCGATGGCTTCCTGCTGTACTGCGGCACCAGCGATAACGACACCTTTGTGGCAGCAGCTAAGATTCAGGTTGGCGACGTTCTTCTTGAAACTGATGTGGATTGGCATACCGATGTTGCTTCTGCAACTCCCGTCGGCACCATGACTTTTGGTACTGCTGTTGAGACCGAAGAACCCGAAACTCCCGTTGAACCCGAGATTCCCGCTAATGGCGAGACTCTGAAGGTTGACGGTAAGCTGAATGATTCCGCTTACGATAACGCTGTTTGGTTCACCGACGGTATCTGGCAGAGTGCCACTGCTCCCGTTATCGAGGATCTTGAGGCAGCTTACACCGTTCGTTGCGATGATGAGAACATTTATCTGACCATTAAGGTTAACCAGGGCGTTGATTTCAAGACTGCACTGAACCCCGAAAAATGGGATCAGAGCGGCGCTACCAACTTCCGTATCTGGGCTTTGGGTGACGGTATGGAAACCCGTACCTTCTACGACCTGCTGTGGGATGGCGAAAACTTCATTCCTCACCGTCAGAAGGTTGCTACCGATGAATTGACCTTTGCTACCGAAATCGGCGATGATTTCATCAACCTGGAGATCGCAATTGCAAAGTCTACTCTGAACATCACCGACTCCTTCAAGCTGATGGTTACCTACTCCACTCCTTACTGTGGCGAAGGTGAAGACGCGAAGTACAATGCGTTCCACATGACTGCTTGCGATGAGATGCCTTCCAACTGGTCCGGCACTGCTGATGCATACAACACCTACACTTGCGAAGATATTAAGCTGATCGCTCCCACCACTCCCGAGACCGGTGACGAAAGCGTTCTGGTATTCGCAGTTCTGGGTCTGCTTGCAATCGTAGGCGCAGCAGTTGCTATCAAGGTAAAGGGTTAATTTCCGCTCCTTGCAAAAAAACAAATTTTGGACTCCCCTTATTGGGGAGTCCTTTTTTTGTGTCAAAAAATTCTATGAGATGAAAATTTCTTTTTGTGGAACACTATGCTTGCACGTAAAATATGCGGTGCATTTATGTAAATCACGAAAGGGAACAAAAATGAAAATAAAAAGAATTGTTGCACTCCTGCAGGCCGTGGTACTATGCGTTCTGTGCGGTGCAGTATGGGCTTTGGCGACAGAACAGAGCTATGGAGTCCACACAATAGGAGAAGATCATCTTTTTTGGGTGACCCATTATAATGATGGCACTGTGGAGGGGGCAGGCACCGTATTTACCCGGGAGGATACGGCAGGCGGCTGGTGGCTCCACGTAGGGTTTGCGCCTACGAACAAAGAAGGGGTATATGAGATCACAGCAATTTCTAACGGCTTGACAGACGGCTCTGCGAAGTCTCTGGAGGTGCCGAAGGGTGGCTTTGTTTGGGCGGCGAATTACGGAAACGATTACGCTTCCATGGAAAGCGGAGGGATCAATTATACCAGCGAAAATTGTGCTTCTGCCATTGAATATGCAAAGACCTGGAGGATAGGACTGCGCTTCACAGTACACGGCGTCGATTTTGCTGAAGTGCCTACCTCCACGCCTGCCATGTTATGGTATGACGCTTCCTATATTTGTACCGCCACCATTGCGCCTTATCATGAGGATCCCGCGGTTGCGTTAAGAGAGAACTTGAAAGATTTGGTGGGAGAGCCGGCGGAAGGGGCAGTGTTTGCGTGGGATATGGTGGCAGAAACAGATGAAGAAGGCGTGGCCACGGTAACGATTACCATTCAAGAGCTTGGTTCTCCTGCGAATTTGCAAAACGTATACGGCCATTTGGTGTACGATCACCGGGCGATGACGCTTTTGACGGAAGTGGATCAAACGCAAAATCTGCTGGATTGCGTCACTGCGCTTCCGAGCAAGAATTGGGAGAATATGTGTTGTGTTTACAAGGATGACAGATTGAACGCGGTTCCGGGTGAACTGGATATGGGGGCTGTCAATGCCACTGACAGTACGGTGATCTCAGCGGAGACACCCTTGGTATTCACCCTGCGTTTTCAATTGAATGAGGGGTATGATCTGGGAGGCCTTTATATCTCCACGGAGACAGTTTATGGAAACGACAACGAGATGGATACGCTGGCGGGCAACGGAGCGTACGCAGTTCTACAGAGAGCTGTTCCGCCGGAAATTTCCGAAGACACTTCCGAGGAATCCTCCCGTCCTCCTCAATCCGGGGACGCAGGTGTTGTGATGTTCGTGCTGTTGGGTTCTGCAGCATTGGTGGGTATCTTTGCTGCCTTGAAAACACGCTTCGCCAACGCACTTTAAACAGAAAACCGTAGCGAAAGCTACGGTTTTCTGTTTATGCGTTTTGAATCATTTTTTCAATTTTGCAGGCGCACTCAAACAAGTGGCGTGGGAAGTCCTTTTCCGAGCCTTTGACCTTGAGCTCCAAAGTGATCGGGCAGGACATGCCGTTGGTCTTCAGCCGCTTGGAGAGCTTTTCCCAATTGACTGTACCGGAAAAGGGCGGGAGGTGATCGTCGTGCTGACCTAAATTGTCATGGAGATGCACTGCAACCAGATCTTTTCCGAAGGCCTCCAAAACACCGTCTCCGCCATCGTAAAGATTTTCGTGTCCGCAATCGAAGCAGAACTTTCTTGCAGAGGAGTGAACGTTTTCGAAGATGGCACGGAGATAACTGACGTAGCGCAGATTCTCAAACGCTACGGCAACACCAAGGCGCTCTGCTTCGTCACAGATGCGTTGATAGCGGGCAAGTCCAACCTCAGAGACGGGTGGAGGCGTACATCCGCTGGAGAGGTGCATGATCACAGTGGGGATTTGTAAATCCGAAGCGGCGCGAACGCAATCCAAGAAGAAGTCCATTCTGGCTTCTCCTGCGGCGTCGTCGATCCAGATCTCGTTCACCCCGCCGTAGGCAGCGTGAAGTGTTTCTGTAGTCAGCCCGTGGTTGCGGGCGGCGATTACGTCCCGCATACCCTCGTCTTCGAATCCCCAGGTGGAGAATACGTGGGTGAAGCCGACTTCCGCTAAATTCTTGGCACATTCCTCGGGGGTGAGGGTACGGTCATACCGCAAAGAGCAGGATTTGATCACGGTGTGCCTCCTGTATTGATGGTGGGCGGGAAGACGGTACCGGAGCTATGCTCCTTGCAGTAGCGGTTGTAGGGATAGGTGGCGCCGGAGGTATGCCCGGGGTATTCCTTAAGCTCCGCTTCCTCCGATTGATCGTAAAGATTGATGAAGAAGGGAACGGAACGCTTGGTGGGGAACACGTAATTTTCGGGAACGGGAATGAAGATATACTGCGTATCCGCAATGCGCAGATCGGAGTAGAAGCAACGATCTTCCTTTTCCTTCAAGCGGAAGCTGACGGTGATCAGGTTTTCCTGGGGACAATTACAGCCGGGCAGACAAATAGCCTTGGTTACCGTGTCCCACTGTACGGAAACGTGCTTATCGCAGTATTCCGTGGGGGCTTCGGAGCGGATATAATAGAAATCACTGGTAACAACGGAGGATTCTCCGTCTACTACTACAGCAATGTCCCGATCGCAGGCATCCGTGGCCAGCTTTCCGGAAATGGTACAGATCCTGAGTCCGGTATCCTTCGCGTAGGCGATGGTGTTGGGCTGGTCGAAGGTGCGTTGATAACGAATACCTTCGGTTTCGTAGTATTCATAGATCAGCTGGAAAACGCTGTTCCATAGGGTAGCCGCCGCACCACCGCCGGTGGTGATGGTCTTGTTGTTGTCGTAGCCGTACCAGCAAGCACCCACCAGATCGGGAGTATAGCCGCAGAAATACAAGTCCTTGTCATCGTTGGTAGTACCGGTTTTACCCACTACCTCCAGGCCGTCAAACTCCTTGTGGAACTTGATATAACGGTAACCCGTACCCGTAGAGCTATTGACGACGTTTTGCATAAGGCGAGTGACCATATAAGTGGTTTCTTCGGAATACAAAACGGTCTGGCTGTCATTGGAATTATCCAAAATCACGTTGCCCATAGCATCTCTTACCATGGTGTAGGTGCGGGCCTTGGTGGTAATGCCGTTGTTGGCAATGCAGGCGTAGGCTTGAGCCATTTCTCGCACGGTGACACCGAAGGTAAAGGAACCCAAGGACAGAGGAGAGGTTGCGGCGTCGGAGAATACTGTTCCGTTGGAGGAGGTATAATTATCCACCAAGGTGGTGAAGCCGTATTTCAGAATGTTTTCATACACCTGCTTCACACCCAAAAGGTTGCAGGTGTCCGCAGCCACCGTGTTCATGGAACGCTTCACGGCGTAGGCTAAATTGGTGGAGCCTTCGAAAACCTTGTTGAAGTTGTTGGGCCAGTGGGCGTCGGCTTCTGCATCGTAAAGAATAGGAACGTCATCGCAGGGGCCGACATAGTTATAAGTGCCGGTTTCCAAGGCCAAGGCGTATACGGAGATGGGCTTGATGGAGGAGCCGCACTGTCTGCGGCTATGGGTAGCGCGGTTCAAACCGCGGGCGGTTTTCTTTTCGCCACGGCCGCCCACGATACCCAGCAGATTGCCGGTTTCGGGATCCATGACGCACATGGCAGATTGGGCTTGCAGTCCTGTGGAAGTGGGCCAGTAGCTTTCATCGGTATAGACCTTTTCCATGATGCTTTGGATCTGAGGATCCATGCATATGACGATTTGCAAGCCGCCGGAGTACAGCTGGAAGGAGGCGGTTCTTTCGTCGTAGCCGTAGGTTTTCATGAGATCGGCCAAAACGTCATCGATCACCGCATCTACGTAGTAGGAATGAATGGCGGTGCCGTAATCGGTTTCTTCGTCTCCTGCAAACTCCAAAGGCGCGTCGTAAGCTTCGTCGAATTCTTCTTGTGTGATCAATCCTTGCGCCAGCATTTCGCGCAAAACAAGATTGCGGCGCTCCAGGTTGTATTGAGGATTCAGAATGGGGTCATATTTAATGGGAGATTTGCCGATGGAGGCAATGGCGGCACACTCATTCAGGGTCAGCTCGGAAAGTTCCTTGCCGAAATAGGTTTCTGCCGCCGCGCGTACGCCGTAGCAGTTTTGGGACAGGTAGATGGTGTTGAGATACATCTCCATGATCTCTGTTTTATCGTACTGCTTTTCGACGTCCAAGGCGCGGAAGATTTCTTGGATCTTACGCTGCATGGTGGTATCGTTTTCACCGGTGACGTTTTTGATCAGCTGCTGTGTCAAGGTAGAACCGCCGAAATTGGAACCGGAGGGAACGAAGAAGTTATATACCGCAGAGAGGGTACGTTTGGTATCCACGCCGTTATGCTCCCAGAAGCGCTGGTCCTCAATGGCCACGTAGGCATCGATGAGAATCTTGGGAATCTCGTCGTAGGGTACCCACAGACGGTTTTCGCTGGAGGATAAGCGATCCTCTGCTAATTCTACCTCGTTGCCGTGCTCATCCAAGTAAAAAAGGGAGGTGGTCAGCGAAGAGTCATATTTCAAATTGTCCAATGCGGTAAATTCCGCATTGACGTAGCTGTTCAGGTAGATCATAAAGGCCATGACACACACTGCGCCTACCAGAACACCGACGATGATAGCGGTGAGCAAAACGTTTAAGGTGTAGGTCAATGCCTTGCGGACGATGAACAACGCGCCTTTTACGGAAAATTTTCCTGTGTATTTCAGGATGGTCAAAGCAAGCTTGGTCTTTTTGCGAGGGGGCTTCTTCTTTGCCGTAGCGGGCTTCTCAGGGGTATCAAACAAGCGGGTCTTGTCAACCTCGCTACCGGAAACCGTGGGGACGGACAGCTCGTCGGGAGAGATGACCTCTGTATCGGTGGATAGCTCTTCCGGGAAAACTTCTGTCTCTGCCGGAGGCTCTGCAGGCACAGGGGATTCCTTTAGCGCCCGTGCCATTTCCAGCAGCTCTTCGATGGAAAGCTGCTCCTCTTTTTCGGCAGGAGAGTCTGAATTTATAGGAAGCTCCAGCTCAGCGGAGTCTTCATTTGGCGTTTTATTCTCTTGACTCATAATGAAAAACGCTCCTTTCTCACTTCAGTGCAACGTTGCCGTCGCCCAGTAGCTGCTTTAACGACCGAATCAGCCCTTCGTCGGGGGAGCAAGTCGCTTCCTTCACAGCGCGTAGTTTCTTCTCTTCTTCGAAGTATACCAAAATACGGGCTTCGCCCGGAATTGCTTTGGACAAAGCTATGGCACGGTCCAGATTGCTTTTGTTTTCCGCCGTAGCCTTCAGATACAGTGCGGATCCTTTTGGGGTTGCTTGTATAGTAGCAGTATTTTGCATACGGGTTGTTTCGGGATTGAAAATATTTTTTAAAATCATCTTCAATTCCATGGGCGCATCTTCTATGCGGGATTCCGTCAACTCTGCTTCGCCGTTGAATTGGAGAATAGCGCCTTCCGTTATCTGCGCATTGTATTCAGCGTATGTCTTGGGGAAAAGGATCAGCTCCATTTCGCCGGTGGTATCCTCGATGGAAACAAAGGCCATGGATTCGTTTTTCTTGGTCAATCGTACGCGCTTTCCGGTTACCATGCCCAGAACGGAACGCTCCTGCTTGGTGCGGGGCGGTTTTTCCGAAAGGGACTGATACAGCTCGGAAATGGTGGGGAAGCCCATGCTTTTGCGGTAGGAGGTGTATTTGTCCAAGGGATGACCGGAAAGATACAGACCCGTGTGTTCTTTTTCTGCGGAAAGCTTTTGCGCTTCCGTTAAGGTCTCTTCCGGGGAGAGGGAAACCTGCAGCATTCCGCTTCCTTGGTCTTCGTTGTCGAACATTCCGATCTGCCCTGCGGATTGGCTGTTTTTGAGCTTGGAAAGCTGTTCCATGGCGTGCTCCGTAGCGGAAAGCATGCTTCCGCGGGAGCCGTCCAATCCATCCAAAGCTCCTGCGCTGATCAAAGCCTCCACGGCTTTTGCGTTGACACCGGGTACAGTGCGGGAAAGAAAATCCTCAAAGGAGCGGAATTTCCCAGTCTGCCTTGCGGACACAATGCGCATGGCTACCAAGCTTCCCACGTTTTTCACTGCGGAAAGTCCGTAGCGGATATCGTTGCCTTCTCGGGTGAATTCTGCGAAGGAATGGTTTACGTGAGGAGGCAGAATGGCAATTCCCAATGCGGCGCAATCCTCGGCGTATTCCGGCATTTTGTCTCTGTTGCCGCCCAAGGTGTTCAGCAGAGCACACATATAGATGCGGGGATAATGCGCCTTCAGATAGGCGGTACGATATGCCACCACGGCGTAAGCCGCCGCATGGCTTTTATTAAAGGCGTATTTGGCAAACTCCTTCATCAGGTCAAAGATTGCTTCCGCCTTGTCCATGGAGATGCCGTTTTGCACACAACCATCAAAGAAAGCGGCAGCTTCCTTTTCCATTTCCGCTTGCTTCTTTTTGGCCATGGCACGGCGCACCAAGTCGGCGTGTCCGAAGGTGAAGCCTGCCAGATTGCGGCAGATCTGCATGACCTGCTCCTGATACAGCATACATCCGTGGGTTTCTTCCAAGATGGGCGCAAGCTGAGGCAGGAGGTATTCTGTTTCTTCCGGGTGCTTACGGTTTTTTAAGAAGGTCTCGATGGACAATGCAGGCCCGGGGCGGTACAGAGAGATGACGGAGATAATGTCCGCCAGATTGCGGGGCTGTAATTTGGTCAAAAGCCCCCGCATTCCCTCGCTTTCCAGCTGGAATAAGCCCAGGGAGTTTCCACCGCAAAGCAGGTCGTATGTGGCCTTGTCGTCCATGGGGATGGCATCCAAACGAAAATCGGGCTGCTCCGCTTGCACCTTCTTCTCTGTATCACGTAGGATAGAAAGGTAACGAAGTCCCAGGAAATCGATCTTCAAAAGCCCCAGATCTGCCACTATGTTCATGGTATA
The DNA here is from genome assembly GCA_045612545.1 of Eubacteriales bacterium. Taxonomy (GTDB): domain Bacteria; phylum Bacillota; class Clostridia; order Oscillospirales; family CAG-382; genus Coliplasma. The sequence goes on along the minus strand of JAZKZH010000041.1, from coordinate 122,914 downwards.
CTGGGTTACGGGAATGGCGTCGTTCAATGCCAGCGGTACGTAATCCGTCAAAGGCTTGTCCGTGATCACCACGCCGGTTGCATGGGTGGAGGTGTTTCTGGGACGCCCCTCCAATTGCATGGCGTAGCGTACCAGACGGTCTGCTTCCGGATCTTCTTCGCACCGCTTACGCAGATCGTCGCTTTCCTGCAGGGCGCTTTCCACGGTGACGTTGGCATAACGGGGCACCAAACGCACCACTTCGTCGGTTTGGGCGTAGGTCAAGCCCATGGCGCGGCCTGCATCCCGCAAGGCCTGCTTGCAAGCCATGGTGCCGAAGGTGATGATCTGGGCAACGTGGTCTCTGCCGTATTTTTCGGTGACGTAATCGATGACCTCTCCTCGCCGTTCATCGCTGAAATCAATGTCGAAATCCGGCATGCTGATTCGTTCGGGGTTCAAAAAACGTTCGAACAGCAGGCCGTAGGGCATGGGATCTACGTCTGTGATGCCCATGCAATAGGCCACCAAGCTTCCCACACCGCTTCCTCTGCCGGGGCCAACGGGGATCTCCTGTTTTTTGGCGTAGCTGACAAAGTCTTGGACAATGAGATAATAATCCGCAAATCCCATGTTGCCGATGATAGAGAGCTCGTAATCGAGGCGTTCTTCGTATTCCTTGCCGCCCCGGGTGTGTCCTGCGGCGATTCTGCTGCGGTAACCCTCCTCTGTCAGCTTTCTCAGACGGGAGACGGCGGTTTCCCCCATGGGCAGAGGGAACACAGGCAGGTGATAGGTATCGAAAATAAAATCAAAATTACATTCTTCCGCAATGCGTGCGGTATTTTCCAAGGCTTCGGGCAGATCGGGGAAGAGGGAACGCATTTCGCTTTCCGTCTTCAGATAATATTGCGAGCCTTCCATACCGCCGCCTTCTTCCAGGGTGGTTCCGTTTTTGATGGCGGCAAGCAGCTTCTGGAGCTGGTGATCTCCCTGCTTGAGGTAGTGAACGTCGTTGGTGGCTACCAAGGGTACTTGCAGTTCCTTGGAGAAACGAATCAACTCGTCTCCCACTTGGCGCTCTCCTTGCACCCCGTGTCTTCCGATTTCCAGATAGAAATCCTTTCCGAAGGTGTTTTTGTACCAAAGGATCTGCTCCCGCGCCGCGGAACGGTTGCCCAGCAGAATGCTTTGGGCAACGCCGCCATGGAGACAGCCGCTGAGGGCGATCAACCCTGCGGAAAATTTTGCCAAGGTGGCCTTGTCTGTGCGAGGAACATCGAAAAAGCCCTTGGTGAAGGAGCGGGAAACGATGGCCATCAGATTGCGGTAGCCTTCACTGTTTTTAACCAGTAACACCAGATGGGTGCTGTTGCCGTCCGCCATTCGGTCCTTGTCCTCCATCCCTCGGGGAGCCACGTAGACCTCACAGCCGATGATGGGCTTCACGCCTGCTTTTTTGCAAGCCTTGTAAAAGGGAACGGCACCGTACATGACGCCGTGGTCGGTGATGGCAACGGCAGTCTGCCCCGCAAGCTTTACTGCTTCGGGGATCTTTTCGATGCGGCATTCGCCGTCCAACAGGGAATATTCTGTGTGAAGGTGCAGGTGAACGAATGCCATAGAACACTCCCTAAAAAGTTGCTTTAATTACACTCTTCCGCTAACTCGATAAGCTTGCGTAAACGGTGGTTCAGCCCACTTTTGCTGATGGGCGGGTCGAACAACAGCCTTAATTCTTCCAAATTTGCTTCGGGATGCTTCTCCCGCAGTTCTGCCGCCAGCTTCAGCTCCTCCGAGAGGGCGGAAAGCTTTCTGGCTTCTCTCAGCTTGGCAATGGCGGCAAGCTGCTTGGCGGAGGCACCTGCGGTACGGTTTAAGTTGGCGGTTTCTGCGTTGACCTTGCGGTTCAATTCGCCGCGAACCTGCTTGTCTACTTGTATTTCCATGATTCTCAAGGAGTACTTGGTAGCTCCCATTAGTGAGACAATGTCGGAGACGGATTCGCTTTTTTTCAAATAGATCAGCTTTTTGCCTCTGCGGGAGGTTACTTTGGCATCAAATCCTGCCTCCTGCAGAACGTTTTGCACGTAAAATGCGTATTCGTCATAGAAGTCAAAGGTCAACAGCGCATCCTTTTCCGGCGGGGTCAAATAGCCGTAGCGGAAGAACACTCCCCGCAAAAAGCAACCCAAACAGCGGTCGCAACCCGCCTCAAAGGGTTCGCCGTCATATCCTGCGGAGCAGGCAAGCATACAGCATTCTTTTTTAAAACCCAGGGTCTGGAGATGTTGCTTCAGCTCGGATGAATAGGACATTGCACTGCTCCTTTCTTAAATCGTTAGGTTAAAGAATCTTGATCTCCGGCTCCAGCAGAACGCCGCTTTCGTGGAGAACTGTTTTTTGCACGTGGGCAAGAAGTGCCTTTACGTCGTCTGCGGTGGCGCCACCCGTGTTGATCACAAAGCCGGCGTGCTTTTCGGAGACCTGCGCGCCTCCGATAGAAAAACCTTTCAAACCCGCTTCTTGGATCAATGCTCCTGCAAAATGCCCCGCGGGACGCTTGAATGCGCTTCCGCAAGAGGGGTATTCCAAGGGCTGCTTCTCCTTGCGGGCGGCCATATTGCGGTCCATTTCTTTTTTGATTTCTGCAGGGTCACCGACCTCACAGCGGAAGGTGGCGGAAAGAAGGATCAGCTCCTCCTCCTGCAAGCGGCTGTGACGGTAGGAAAGAGAGAGCTCTTCGCGGGAGAGGGTACGGGTGGTTCCGTCTTGATCTAATACAAGGACGGACTCCAAGCAATCGGAGATCTCCCCGCCGTATGCTCCTGCGTTCATATAAACGCCGCCTCCCACAGTGCCGGGAATGCCGTAGGCAAATGCCAAACCGTTCAACCCATGCTCCATGGCAAAAACGGAGAGGGCGGAGAGGGAGACACCGCAGGCGGAGATAATTTTCCCGTCCTGCAAGGTCAGCCCCTTGATTCCTGTGGTTGCGATGACGGTTCCTGCAAAGCCCTCGTCGGGAAAAAGCAGATTGGAAGCATTTCCGATGACCAGATAGGGAATATTTTCCTTGCGGCAGGACAGCACCAAATCGGTCAACTGATCCACCGTTTCGGGGCGGTATAAGTAGCGCACTGCGCCGCCTACACGCATGGAGGTATAGGGGGCAATGACGATGTTTTCTTGGGGGATGAGAGGTTGTTTCAAATCGAGTCACTCCTTGCGAAAAAGCATACCATTCCTAATTATAGTATATATCACTCTATTATACTACATTTTTTTGCAAATGGCAAGTGTTCCCTGTAAGTTTTTACGTAAAAAAGAACGACACCTTTCGGCAACGTCCTTTAATAGAGTACACGGGGAATTTACGTTCCACTTTGATATTCCGCCAGCTCCTGTAGGGTCAGCCCGTCGTGTACCGCCAGATTGATGGCTGTGCTGATCAGCTTTGCCGCCGTTGCGATCAGTACGTCGCTGTCTTTGGGAGTGACGAAGAAATCCTTTCCTGTACCTCCATGCAAGCCTTCCGAGATTTTTTGCGGTAATGAGTTGTCCGACGAAAGCCCCTCTTGCAAGGCAAACTCCTCCAACAGATCGTAGGCTAAAGTGGCGGCATCCACTACAGTGGGGATGCCTACGGAGATTACGGGAACGCCCAAGGTTTCTTTGGTCAATGCGGTGCGGTGATTTGCAACTCCGGAACCGGGTCGGATGCCTGTATCGGAAAGCTGGATGGTGGAAGCCAGGCGTTCCAGCCGTCGGGAAGCCAAGGCGTCAATGACGATGATACAACGAGGGCGAATCCGCTCCGCTGCCCCTATGACCAGCTCTGCGCTCTCTATCCCCGTTTGACCCAGCACGCCGAAGGCGCATGCCGCCAATTCTCCGAACCCTGCGTGGGAAAACAGCTCCTGCTGTTCCTCCTTGATGTGGCGGGTGACCAATAGCCTCTCTACCACCTTTGGCCCGATGGAATCCGCTGTGATGTGGCGGTTTCCCAAGCCCACCGCCAGGACACACCCGTTCCCTGCGGGAAGCATCCGCTTCATCTCATGCGACAACATCGTGACTGCGGTTTCGAAAGCTTCCGGCTGTGTCCGCCAGATTGCTCCCAGCTCCAAGGTGACGTAGCGACCGGCTTCTTTGCCCCAAAGCCTCTCTCCCTTGCGTGAGACCTCCATGGTGGTGATCTTAATATCTCCCACGGAGCGTTCTGTCACCGCAAGCCCGTCTGTCGGGGTCTTTTCGGGGTGCAATTCTCGGGTTTCCAGAGCCAAATCTGTGCGTTTTCTGTACATCTTCGACAACTCACATTCTGCTGTATTTTTAATATTTTGTGCTGTTTGAAAAAATATATGTTTTTTTTGAAAAACCTATTGCAAAATGAAAAAAAGTGTGCTAATATAAGTAAGTTCCAAAAATATGAAGTAGGAGGTGAGTTGTTTGCCTAATATTAAATCTGCAAAGAAGCGCGTTCTCGTTACCGAAACCAAGACTCTTCAGAATAAGAGCTTCCGTTCCGCAATGAAGACTTCTATCAAGAAGTATCAGGCTGCACTTGCTGAAGGTAACAAGGAGCTTGCTTCCAAGACCTACCTCGACGCAGTCAGCATGATTGACCGTGCTGTCAACAAGGGTATTCTGCACAAGAATAACGCAGCGAGAAAGAAGAGCAAGTTTACCCAGATGCTCAACAACGCTCAGTAACGATGCATTTTTCGGATAGACCGTATACGGTCGTATGCGGTCTGTCCGTGAACATTGTCTGTGCAGTGAAGTACGCCGTGCGGGTGTAGTTCAATGGTAGAATTCCAGCCTTCCAAGCTGGCCGTGCGGGTCCGATTCCCGTCACCCGCTCCAAAAATACGCCATCACATTCCATGCGTCTTTAGCTCAGTTGGATAGAGCAACTGCCTTCTAAGCAGTAGGCCGGAGGTTCGAGTCCCCCAAGACGCGCCAAACGCGAGACCGATTGGTGGCGTTGATACGTTTCGGTCTCTCAATATGGTGGGTGTAGCTCAGTTGGTTAGAGTATCAGATTGTGGCTCTGAGGGTCGCCGGTTCGAATCCGGTCTCCCACCCCATGAAAAAAGCACTTCGTAAGAAGTGCTTTTTTCAGTTGTATTCGTCCTGCCACTTTGGGGTGTTGCGAGTGATATTGCTTCGCAGTGATATTCCGGTTTTGGAGGCGTATATAATATCAAGCTGACGCAATCAGTATATCACTTAACAAACAAATTTCTTTTTGACTTCATTCCTCCATAGCCTTCTTCACCCAAACCTCCCAGCGGGGATCGGCTTTGATCTCCTGCTCCACTGCGGAGTAATCCGGGTTACACCACATGGGCCAGCTTGCGGGAAGGCCTTTTGCCAGAGGGATCGTGGAGAACCGTTCCGCTTTGCAGGCGGCGTGCTTCAGCAGGGGAGAGGTGTAGCGGGGATTTTCCTCTGCCATAAACCTATCGTATTTGCGGGCCTGCTCCAACGCCAGATCCAGGGAAACGAAGGCCTCGTCCTTCTGCCTGTATTCCCATTGCAGGCGGGAAAGGTACAGGTACAGATACGCCACCTCGCGGTGGTAGATGCCGATGCACCCGCCGTCTGCCAGCAGGTCAAAGAGTGCGATAGCCCCTTGCACCTTGCCGATGGGCATATCCGTCTCGTAGTGAGCGTGGTCGTTGACCAGTGCATACATCAGTTGTTCCGCAAATAGGTAGGCAAGCTCTAAAAGGGAGCTTCCTAAATATCCCGCCTGCCGTACGCCGTCGGTGCCGTTGGTCAGCATGATCTCACGGCTGTGGCGCAGGGGCGGAAGCTTTTCCGCCAGAGCGACGGCGGCGGTATAGTCTCCCACGTTGCGGTAGAGCATCACCAGATAGTAGATGCAGTCGTTCTTCAAAGCCGGGTCGTTGGAATCCTCCAACAGCTTTTCAAGCAGCTTGGCGGCTTCTTTCCAATATTCATTTTCTCTGTGGTGGTCAAAGCAGTTTTGAATGTGTCCGTCTTCACCGTAGTGAAGCCATTGCTTGTGCCGGCTCCAGCCGACATCGGTGAGGATCACCGCCAAACGGTGGGTCAGCCTCTCGTTTCCCGGGAATTCCGCCAGCCCGCCCCGCAGAAGGGCGATGCATTTGTCGAAATTCACGTCGTCGTATACGTTTTCCATGGAGAGGGTCTCCACCTGCTCCAGCAGGGAGGCAATCTTCTGATCTCTATCACCTTGGTAACCGAACAATTCGTCCATGGTCACCCCGAAATAGTTGGCGATAGCGGGCATCAGCTCCATATCGGGGTAGCTTCCCCCGGATTCCCAGCGGGACACCGCTTGAGAGGTGACTCCCAACGCTTCCGCCAAGGCCTCCTGGGTGCGCCCTTGCTTGCGGCGAAGGGCTCTGATCTTATTTCCCAATTGCAGTTGCATAATAAAAACTCCTTGTTATCGTAGTCGTCATCGCCGGCGTGACTCTATGATAGCATAGGAGTTCTTTTATTTCAAGAATCAATTGGTTGTTTCAAATGAAACTATCGGTTGGATCTCACCAAAACCGCAGATCCATCCCCCACAGATCTGCCGTCAGCAGAATATGGGCGTATCCCACCAGCAAGCAGAAGAGAACTGCTGCCACGTCAAAAATTACGGAATCAAAGCCTTTGTTTTTCCGTTGCGCCAGCAACACAATAGGCCTCCCGTGTTCTTCTATGTTGCCCCAGATCAAGGCAAAGCCGATCATGATCGCTGAGAAAATCCCCAGCAGGAACATCAAGCCGCAAAGCACCGCGGACACAGGCTTCCACCATCCTAAAATCAGTGAGAGGCCTAAAGCCAACGTGTAAACCAGGGTGAAGCCCTTGTTCAGCGGATACAGCAGTCCCATACCCGTCTCGGCGTGCAGGGCTTGATACCACCAAAAGTTTTTCGCACCCTTTTTCAGTTTGCGGATATGGGTCTTGCTGATTCCCTTTTTCAGCCGTAGCCAAGTCTGTACTCCCCCTCGGAACAGGAGGGCGTATACGATTGCAAAAAGCGCCAAGAAAAGCAGAGTCTGGAAATAGTAAGCAAGCATGGCTTCACGTCCTTTCTTGGTTAAGTATAACATAGGCCGCAAAGGCTGTCAAGACGGTCATCCCCCGAAAACGGCAGTTTTCGGTATGGAAAGCTTTTTGGGGATTCTTAAGGGGCTTTTTCTCGAAAAAGCCTCTTAAGACGAAAAAACTCGGTGCTGAGTCAACGACTCAGCACCGAGAGTGCAGAAATTTTTAATACTGTCTGCCCCAGACCAGCATATGCTTGGCGGGCTTGCCGCAGCAAACGCAGACGGGGGAGAGGTTTTCTTCGTTAAAGGGGATGCAACGGGACTTCACGCCGCCGGTAAGCTCCTTAACCTTCTCTTCGCACTCCGTCTCGCCGCACCACATAGCCTTGATGAAGCCGGGATGGTTCTCTGCATGATCTGCAAACTCTTCCCAGTTGGTAGCGATATGGGTCTTAGCCTCCACGTTCTTCTTGACGCGGTCAACCAGCTCGTTGTGAACGGTGGTAAGCATCTCCTTGACGGTGTCTGCCAAGCCATCCAGAGAAACGAAGCTCTTGCTTCTGCTCACGCGGGAAACCAACACGCAGGAGTTGTTCTCAATATCTCTGGGGCCGATCTCCAAGCGGACGGGAACGCCCTTCATCTCGTATTCTGCAAACTTCCAGCCGGGGGAGTTGTCGGTGCTGTCCAGCTTCACGCGGATGCCTGCGGCGCGGAGAGTGTCCGCAACCTGCTGTGCCTTTTCCAGAACCCCTTCCTTGTGCATCTGCACGGGAACGATCACAACCTGGATGGGAGCTACCTTGGGAGGCAGGATCAAGCCGTTGTCGTCGCCGTGAGTCATAATGATGGCGCCGATCATACGGGTGGAAACGCCCCAAGAGGTCTGGTGGGGGAACTTTACGGTGTTGTCTTTATCGGTGAAGGTGATGTCAAATGCCTTGGCAAATCCGTCGCCGAAGTAATGGGTGGTGCCGCCCTGCAAAGCTACGCCGTTGTGCATCATGGGCTCAATGGTGTAGGTCTCCATAGCACCGGCGAACTTCTCCTTCTCGGTCTTTCTGCCGGTGACTGCAGGGATAGCCAGGGTGTCGCGGTAGAAGTCCTCGTAAACCTTCAGCATCTGCAGAGTCTCCTGACGCGCTTCCTCCTCGGTGGCGTGCATGGTGTGACCCTCCTGCCACAGGAACTCGGAGGTGCGCAGGAAGGGACGGGTGGTCTTCTCCCAACGAACCACGTTTACCCACTGGTTGTACAGCTTGGGCAGATCGCGATAGGACTGAATGATGTTCTTGAAATGCTCACAGAACAAGGTCTCGGAGGTGGGACGAACGCAAAGACGCTCTGCCAGCTTGTTCTCGCCGCCTACGGTGACCCATGCGCACTCAGGGGCAAAGCCCTCCACGTGATCCTTTTCCTTCTGCAACAGGCTTTCGGGAATGAACATGGGCATATACACGTTCTCATGCCCCAGTGCCTTAAAGCGTTCGTCAAGATCCTTCTGAATATTTTCCCAGATAGCGTAGCCGTAGGGACGGATGATCATGCATCCCTTTACGCCGGAATAATCCGCCAGCTCCGCTTTGCGAACAACGTCGGTGTACCATTGTGCAAAATCCACGTCCATGGAGGTGATGGATTCTACAAGCTTCTTTTCTGCCATAGTGTTTTCGCAGTCCTTTCATTTTAGCTTTTTTTGAAATTTTCGGCGTCAGCTATTGCAAAAACCGAAAAAAGATAGTATAATACAATTTAGATTACTTCGTATTATAACAAATGTTTATTTGCTTGTCAACAGATGGAAGGAAAAAAGGAGGAGCGAAAAATGGGAGAAATTAAGCAGGACAGTTTTTTGGATCTTGCGGACATTACATATCTGACTCCCGAAAATGCCGTTTTCTCGCGCACGAAGAACGGTTTTCCTGCTATGCGTGCATTTTTGCCTCCTTTGACAGATGACTTGACGGCAGAAAAATTGCCGCCTGAGTGGCAGGATTTTGGCAGAGTACAGTTCCATAGATCCTTCCCCTTTGACGCTCCCGATGAGTATATTTCCGTTTTGAACATGGACGGAAAGGAATACGGAATTATCCGTAGCCTCTCGGATTTTGAAGGAGAGGCAAGGGATCTGATTCAAAGTGAATTGGAGCGGAAATACCTTACACCCGCCATTTCCAAGATCTTTTCTCTGAAGGATAAGCTGGGCTTCTCCTATTGGGAGGTAGAGACGGACCATGGCAGGAAATCCTTCGTTATGCAGGATACCTATCGGAATATGTTCAAAAACTCCGAAAACGGTGTGGTGCTTACCGACGTGGACGGGAACCGTTTTGTCATCAAGGACGTATTGGCATTGGATGCCAAGAGCTACCGTAAGATCGAGTTGTATTTGTAATCGATGGAACCGAGAAGAATGCCGCCACAAGTAAAAAAGAATAAACGGCAAGAGCCTCAGGAGCAGATTGCTGCGCGGAAACGTGCGGCAGAAGAGCTGGGGTTGACTTACTTTGCGCCGCCTAAGGAAAAAAAGCGCCGCAAGGGGCATATTCCACCACCCGGTGAGGGATTCCCTCCCGAAGATGGTATGCATCCAACGGTTGCCTTTGATTTCAATCTGGACTTTTACGGGAAGTCCGTTTTCGGCGCCTGTGCCAGCGATGGAAAAACTTTGGTTTTCGTTTGCGGTGACTCCGTGGTGAAATACAGCCTTTCCTCTTTGGAGGAGATCAAGCTGAACCGTGGAGTTGGCGTGGTTTCTGTGGAAACCAAGCAAGACGGTGAAGATTTAGAGCTTTGCCGCGGCGATATGAGTATGTGTACTGCCTTTGAGGCCGGTGTGAGTCAGTTAGAGGCCTGCCGCAAAGGGAAAGAAGGTAAAAAGCCAAAAATCACAAAATGTCCCAAGTGTGGAAAGCCCTTTCCCAGAGGGGCGGAAAGCTGTGTGCATTGCGCCGACAAGAAAAAGCTTTTGGGCAGATTCTTGGGATATGCAAAGGGGAATATCGGGTTGCTGTTGGTAGCCGGCTTGTTCCTTCTTTTGACCTCGGGGATCAGCGTGATCCTGCCCAAGATCCAAGGCCACATGATCGATGCTTATCTGTCTCCTGCGGAAGGCGTGGAGGCGGGAGGCACGGGAGGCTTGGTGACCGTTGTGCTGCTGATGGTGGCTTGCGGTCTGAGTTTGGCGATATTCGGTTGCCTGCGCCGCATTTTGGTGGCCAAGGCGTCCGCCCGTATTTTGGTCAAGCTGCGAGGGATCCTTTACGAGAAGATCCAATCCCTTTCTCTTGCAGGGCTTTCAAAGCGCTCGGCAGGGGAGTTGATCACCCGGCTTTCCGGCGATACAGATCAGCTTCGCCGCTTTTTGGTAAATTTGGTGCCGGGCTTGCTGCAGCAGTCGGTGACGTTGATTGCCGTCGCGGTGATCCTGTTCCGCGAGAATTGGGTTTTGACCTTGGCGGTCATAGCGCCTGCGCCCTTACTGGTATTTTTGTTCATGACAGTGAATAAGATCACCCGCAGAGCGTATCACCGTCAATGGCAGTTGTCCAGCGATGCCAACAATCTGTTGCACGACGTGTTTTCCGGCATCCGTGAGGTCAAGGTATTTGGCACGGAACAGCGGGAGCATGAACGTTTTTCCGAAATGGCGCACCGTCTGGCGGATAACGCCAAGAAAACGGAGCTGATTTGGAACCTTGCGGTGCCGTTCTCCGGCTTCCTTTTGGGAATTGGAGAGTTTTTGGTGTTGCTCATGGTGGGCGGCGATGTGATCGCCGGGGAAGCCACCTTGGGTGATCTTACGGCGCTTTTGGCTTACGTGGCTACTCTTTACGAGCCGATCCGCTGGTTTGCCCGTGTGCCCCGTATGTTCTCCAACACCTTCATTTCCATGACGAAGATGGCGGAGGTGCTGGATGAGAAGACGGAGATGACCGACGGTACGTTGGTTGGCGATTTACAGGGCGAGGTTGAGTTCAAGGAGGCTTCCTTTGGCTACAACCCTCCCGATTATGTGCTGAAAAATTTGAGTCTGCAGATCAAGCCCGGAGATTTCATCGGGCTGGTTGGTCGAAGCGGTGTGGGCAAGACCACCGCAATCAACCTGATCATGCGAATGTACGATATCAACGAGGGCGAGCTGCTCATCGATGGGAAGGATATCCGTTCCTACGATTCCGCCGCCTTCCGTTCCCAGATCGGTGTGGTGTTGCAGGAGACCTACCTGTTCAACGGTACGGTTTACAGCAACCTTGCATACGCCAAGCCCAATGCTACCCGTGATGAGGTTTTGCGCGCCGCAAAGCTTGCGGGGGCTCACACCTTTATCATGAAGCTTCCGGATGGTTACAATACCTACGTGGGAGCGAGAGGCAACACCCTTTCCGGTGGCGAAAAACAGCGTATCGCCATTGCCCGCGCTATTTTGCGAAATCCCAAGCTATTGATTCTGGACGAGGCGACCTCGTCTTTGGATACGGAGACAGAACGTCAAATCCAGGACGCTCTGCAGGCCCTTTCCAAGGGGCGTACCACCGTGGCCATCGCTCACAGACTTTCTACCTTGCGAAACGCCACCAAGCTTGCGGTGTTTGAAAAGGGCGAGCTGGAGGAGCTGGGTACCCACGAGGAGCTGATGGCAAAAGAAGGCAGATATTACCGCCTTGTGATGGCACAGCGCGAGATGAATAAAATGAGCAAATAAATCGCTTCGCTCTCGTCGGAACATCCTGACGGCTGTTCCTCCGCTTCCGCGTCCCTTCCGCGGGACGCGAGCCCCTAACGGGGTTTGCAACAAGTTGCAAATTTTTCTCCTGCGCTAACCGCTGGGAGAAAAACCTTTATCGGAGTCTTTTTGCCCGGAATGAATCCGGGCAAGCGACGCATTTAAATTGTATACCCTTTCCCTTTCCTCACAATACGGGATGCAGGGGACGGGTCCCCTGCCGGGGTGTGGGGTAGCACCCCACGACAAAAAACACAAATTCAAAACAAAAAACATAGAAAGGCGCACGGCAGCCCGTCGTGCGAACGGAAATGCAAACCATGAGAAACCAAGAAAAAACAATGGAAAAGATCGTTGCCTTCTGCAAAGGCAGAGGCTTCGTCTTCAGCGGCAGTGAGATCTACGGCGGTCTGGCTAACACTTGGGACTACGGCCCCTTGGGCGTGGAGTTCAAGAACAACGTAAAGGCGGCATGGAAGAAGAAATTCGTCCAGGAATGTCCCTATAACGTAGGCCAGGACTCTGCCATTCTGATGAATCCTCAGGTGTGGGTGGCATCCGGCCACGTCACCACCTTCAACGATCCGTTGATCGACTGTAAGGCTTGTAAGATGCGTCATCGCGCAGACAAGCTCATTGAGGATTACAACGCAGAGAACAACATTACCGACGTGGTCGTGGAGTCCATGACCAACGAGGATATGGTTGCCTACATCCGCGATAAGGGCGTTACCTGCCCCGGTTGCGGTAAGCACGATTTCACCGACATCCGTAAGTTCAATCTGATGTTCAAGACCTTCCAGGGCGTTACCGAGGACAATGCGGCTACCGTGTACCTCCGTCCCGAAACTGCGCAGGGTATCTTTGTAAACTTCAAGAACATTCAGCGTACCACCCGTAAGAAGGTTCCCTTCGGCGTAGCGCAGATCGGTAAATCCTTCCGTAATGAGATCACTCCCGGTAACTTTACCTTCCGTACCCGTGAGTTCGAGCAGATGGAGCTGGAGTTCTTCTGCAAGCCCGGCACCGAGCTGGAATGGTTCAACTACTGGAAAGAATTCTGCCATCAGTGGCTGTTGGATCTGGGCATGAAGGACGAAAACCTCCGTACCCGCGACCACGATCCCGCAGAATTGGCATTCTACTCCAACGCTACCACCGACTTCGAGTTCATGTTCCCCTTCGGTTGGGGCGAGCTGTGGGGCGTTGCTTCCCGTACCTCCTACGACCTGACCCAGCATCAGAACGTTTCCGGTCAGGATATGACCTATTTCGATCCCGAGACCAACGAGCATTACATCCCCTACGTGGTAGAGCCCTCTCTGGGGTGTGATCGTGTGGCTCTGGCGTTCCTGATCGACGCTTACGACGAAGAGGATATCGGCACTCCCGAGAAGCCCGACGTGCGTACCGTGCTTCGCCTCCATCCCGCACTGGCACCCTTCAAGGCGGCTGTTCTGCCTCTTTCCAAGAAGCTGGCCGGCCCCGCGCAGGAGATCTACGCAGACCTGTGCAAGTATTTCATGGTGGATTACGACGAGGCAGGCTCCATCGGTAAGCGTTACCGCCGCGAGGACGAGATCGGTACCCCCATCTGTATCACCTACGACTTCGAGAGTGAAAACGACGGCTGCGTGACCGTTCGTGACCGTGATACCATGGAGCAGATCCGTGTTCCGATCGCAGACTTGAAGAAGGTAATCGAGGAGCGCATCGCATACTAATCAAAAACAGGACAGGACGTTGTTTATGAGTGACGCACTGCAGTTGATCGAAGCCGGTCTTTCCTCCGGCTCCAAAGCACAAAAGAAGATCGGCAAATACCTTTTGGAGAATTACGCTACCGCCGCAGGCATGACCGCCGCAAAGCTTGCCGCCACTGTAGGCACTTCGGAATCCACCGTGGTGCGTTATGCGGCAGACTTAGGCTATCGGGGCTACCCCGAGTTGCAGGCGGCGCTGAAGGAATCCATCCGCGGCACCTTGACTTCCTTGCAACGTATGGAGCTATCCGGCGTCACCACCGGCGGGGAAGCCTTCTACCGCAGTATGCGGGCGGATATGGAGAATATCAAAAAGACCATGGCGGAAACGGACGTGCAGATCTTCGATTTGGTGGCCGAAAAGCTGATCGCCGCGCGGCGCATCTACATCATCGGCGCCAGAAGTGCTACCGCACTGGCAATGTTTTTGGAGTTCTATCTGACTCAGCTGTTTGACGACGTGCGCTTGGTGCAGACCATTGCAGGCGGCGAGGTGTTTGACCGTATGCTCTCTGTCAATGCGGAGGACGTGGTCATCGGCATCTCCTTCCCCCGGTATTCCCGCCGTACTTTGGATGCCTTGGATTTCTCCAAAAAGAAGGGTGCTTACGTAGTGGGTATCACCGATAGCGATTACAGCCCCTTGGCCTCTCTTGCGAATGCCGCGGTGTACGCCCATAACGAGAATGATTGCTTTGTGGATTCCCTGGTGGCTCCCATGGCCGTGCTCAACGCCATCATCGCCGCCGTTACCGCAAAACGTCCCGAAGAAAGCGTTGCCCGTCTTTCCGAAATGGAGCAGATCTGGGACGAATATAGCGTATACAAAACCAATAAGTAACGAAAACGCCGCCGAGGTTTCCCCTCGGCGGTGTGGTTTTTAATGTATTTTTCCGGTTCTTAACCTTTTCAGCTTCCGCTTATTCCCCGGGCGGTGGACGGCGGCGGTAAAGCCTCCCAATAGGGTGGAAAGCAGTAAAAGTCCTAAAGGGAGCAGGCGACTCCATGCTGTTTTTTCTTCCGCGTCGGTGAAAAACAGCGAACCTGCTACCAGCAACAGCAACAGCATCCCGCCGCAGGTCAAGCCACCCAAATAGGGATTCATCTCCGCTTTTTGCGCCATTTTTCCCGCCAGCAAGGCACCTATATAGCCTCCCGCAAACAACGCCACAACAGCCGCGGGAGCTGCCATTCCTCCCGGAGCGGCGCTTTTCAGCCCCAAAAACGCTCCGCCTGCCGCTAAGGCCAGCAGCAACCCCATGCCAACCAAAAAGCCTGTCCCGCCCGCCTTCAAAAGGGAAGCGGTGCTTCCGCTTTGGGCGGGTTTCTTTTTACCGATGGTTCTTTTCAAATCTTCATCCCGTTCCTTTCATCCCATTTGTATGCAAAAAGCGGGGCTGGTATGCGCAAAAAACTTGACATCCCGGAAAAGGGGAGCTATAATGAAGAAAATGGGAGGTGAAGCTCATGTTTCTTTTGGAAAAGCATACCGAGATCGATTCCACCAACAACCGCGCCAAGCTGCTGGCGGCAGAAGGGAAGCGGAACATTTGCGTGGTGGCAGACCGCCAGACCGGGGGCAGAGGCCGCATGGGCAGGCAGTTTTTTTCTCCCGATGGAAGCGGGTTGTATTTCTCCCTTGTAATCACCCCCGCGGTGAAGGGGGAGGACGGCGCCTTACTCACCACCTTTGCCGCCGTTGCCGTGGCAGAGGTGCTGGAGGAGCTGACGGGGCGGGAGACCGCCATCAAATGGGTCAACGATATTTACATGAACGGCAAGAAGATCTGCGGCATCCTCACCGAAGGCTCCGTGGACTTTGCCACCGGGGCGTTTCGCCACGCCGTAATCGGAATCGGCATCAATTTAGGGAAGACTACCTTCCCGGAGGAAATCGCTTCCATCGCCTCCGACGTGGAGTCGGAAACGGGGGTGAGGCTTTCCCGGGATTCCGTTTTGCAAGCCCTTCTGAACCGTTTTGAAGTCATAGGGGAAGCCTTGAGAACGAGGGATTTTATGGAAACCTACCGCAACAAGTGCTTCGTGATCGGGAAAGAGGTGGAAGTGATCCGAGGCAGCGAAAGCTTCCCCGCCAAAGCCTTGGACGTGAACCGTCGGGGCGAGCTGGTGGTGGAAACGGAAAACGGCACTATGATCCTCCCCAGCGGGGAAGTTTCAGTAAGAATGTAAGCAAAATGAAAAAGGAGCCTGCACGGCTCCTTTGATTTTTTAGTCAGTCTGCCTTGGAGAACTCTTCCTTGCCTGCACCGCACAGGGGGCAAACGAAATCATCGGGGAGATCCTCAAAACGGGTGCCGGGTTCGATGTCATACTCGGGGGCACCTGCGGCCTCGTCATATTCCCAACCACAAAGTTCACAAACGTACTTTTTCATAAAATCAACCTTTCTTCTGTTGGTATTTTGCTTGCGATAGTATAGCCCACGGGGTAAGCGTTGTCAAGGGGGAAAAGGCGATTTTTTGCGGCAGTGCCGAAAATATTTTTGGGAGGCGGGGGGAAGAAAGTTCTTTTTGCGGTTTTCCTTGACAAGAGAAACAAAATGGAGTATAATAAACCGACTATACCCATATCCTTGGGGAGTCGGGGGAGGCATGTGCTGTCCCCAAAATGCATAAACTGACAATGCTTTCATTCCCAAGACGAGAAAGGATCGGCTACTCATGGGTGTTTTAGAATCGATTTTCTATGGACTTCTCCAAGGGATCGCAGAGTTTCTTCCCATTTCCAGCTCCGGACATCTGGCGTTAGCGCATAATTTTTTCGGTGCAGAGGGAGAAGAATATCTGGCTTTTGATATTCTCTTGCATTTGGCCACCCTGTTTGCGGTGCTGATCATGTACCGCATGGAGGTTTGGCTCATTATAAAAGGCTTTTTTACCCTGATGGGTAAGCTCTTCACCGGAAAAATCAAAAAAAGTCCTTTGGAATTTGGGGAAAGATTGTTCCTCATGCTATGTGTGGCCTCCATTCCCTTGGTGCCTGCGGCGTTGCTTTCCGATTATGTGGAGGCGGCAAGCGGCATTAGCTGGCTCATCGGCTGTCTTTTGATCTTCAATGGCTGTATGCTGTGGTGCAGTGACCGCTTGGCGGCAGGGAAGATCGATTTAGAGACCGCAGGCTGGCTCCGCCCCTTCTTGGTGGGATGTGTGCAGATGGCAGGTGTTTTGCCGGGCATTTCCCGCTCCGGCTCCACCATTACGGGGGGCAGACTTTGCGGCTTTACTCGTGAGGATGCGGTTCGCTTCTCCTTTTTGATGTCCATGCCCGCTATTTTAGGGGCCTGCGTGTTGGAGCTTCCGGATTTCTTTTCCGAGGGCGTTCCTGCAGAGTTGGTTGTTCCTTGTATTGCAGGGGCGCTTACTGCCTTTGTTGTAGGGCTTGGAGCTATTAAGCTGTTGCAATTTTTTGCCCGTAAGAAAGGGTTTACCGTCTTCAGCGTGTATACCGCTTTGGTGGGCTTTGCGGCCATTGTTGCCGACCTCTGTCTTTAATGACTGCTTGATTCAATTGTAAGGAAGTGTATTTTATGGCAAAAGAAACCAAAAACACAAAAACACAAACGAAAAAGAAAAATACCGCCGGCAAGAAGGAGACTAAGAAGAAAGCTCCTGCCGCGCAAGAAAAGGCTCCCGAAAAAAAGGAAGAAAAGACCCCGGGCAGATTTCAAAACCCGGTTCGCTATATCTTAGGCTTTTTCGCCGTGTTCCTCATTCTCACCTTTTTCCCGGGGATCGATTCCGGCTTTTTAGGCGGTGTTCGGGATATTTTGAAGGGCATTTTCGGCTTTGGCTATTATCTTGCACCGTTCTTTATTTTGATCGGTGTGTTGCGTTGGAATCCTGCGCAGAAACGCGGCACTAACGTGGCCAGAACCATTTTGTTGACGATGGTCTTCCTGTTCGCGCTTTGCTTGGTACATTTGATCGCTGTCAATTTCTCGCAGTATGAGGTTTACGGGGACGCCGTAAAGAATACATCCGATTTGTACGCTTCCGGTATGGCACTGACCTCTGCCGGGGCTGTGGGCGGTTTGTTCTGCGCCTTTGCCGCCCGTGTGGTGGGATGGGTTCCCACTGCCGTTATGACCTCCATGGGTATTTTCGTGTGTACCGCTCTGTTCTGCGGAAGTACTCCCTTGGCAACGCTGAAGAAATTCTGGAATTTCCTGCGCGAGCTTTCCTTGTCCGATGATGACGAGGAAAAGCCTGCCAAGGCGCCCGCTCCCGCAGAGCCCCCCAAAAAGAAGACCACTGCCATCCCCAAACCGGTTGAGGAGAAGCCGGTGGAACAGCCCGAAAAGAAGCATAAGGTTCCCACGGTGTTGGTGGATGACCGTCCTATCACGGACACTCCCACGCAGGATGAGCATATCGTGGAGGAGCAAAGCGGACAGCATCGCTTTATTCTCCCCGAGGAAGAGCAGGAGGAGGTATTCTCCCGCGTTCCCATTGAGCTGTTCCGCAAGGATGAGGAGAACAAAACCGTTCCCGCTCCCGAGCTGAATTTGCCTGCGGAGGAAAAGAAGCCTACTTCGACCTCCAAGTATATCGAGGAGGAAGAAGAGTTCTTTATCCATCCTACCCCCGCTGCAGAGGAGAACTTGGCTTCTGCTGAGTCTGCAGGAGCAACCGAGTCTGCCGAACTTTCCCAGCCTGCCGAGCCTGCCGAGGCTGCGCTTGATCCCGCTGCTACAGTTGCGCCTGCCGAAGGGGTGATTGCAGAGGAACTGTCGGAGGAACTGTCGGAGGAAGTCGCGGGCATGGAGATGAAGGAAAATCTGCCTCCGCCTTACGTATTCCCGCCCATTTCTTTGCTGACGCCCGGCGAGGGGGATGCTCCCAAGCCCAACGCTTCCGACGTTGCCGCTGTCAGCCGTAAATTGGAAACCGTCTTGGAAAGTTTCAAGGTAAAGGCTCACGTGATCGGCGCTTCCTTCGGCCCCACTGTTACCCAGTATGAGGTTCAGCCCGAGACGGGTGTCCGTGTGAAGCAGATCGCCAATCTTGCTGACGACATTGCTCTGCACCTTGCCGCACCCTCCGTGCGTATTGAAAATATTCCCGGCAAGAGTGCTATCGGCATCGAGATCCCCAACCGCAGTACCTCCGTGGTGCGTTTGCGCGGACTGATCGAAAACAACACCTTCCGTGACCACAAGAGTAAGCTGGTTACCGCTTTGGGCGAGGACGTTTCCGGTAATCCCGTGTATCTGGACATTGCTAAAATGCCCCACCTGATGATTGCGGGTGCAACGGGTATGGGTAAATCCGTTTGTATGAACTCTCTCATCGTCTCCCTGTTGTACCACGCTTCTCCCGATGAAGTGAAATTCATCATGATCGACCCCAAGAAGGTGGAAATGGCGGATTATAACGGCATTCCCCACCTGCTGGTTCCCGTTATCAACGATGCCAAGAAGGCGGCGGGTACCTTGAATTGGGCTTGCGTGGAGATGGAAAAGCGTTATAACCTGATCCAGGAGGTTGCCGCCAAGAACCTTGTGGAATACAACATGATCGTCAAGGATGATCCCGAGCGTGAGCAGCAACCCTACATCGTGATCTTCATCGACGAGCTGGCGGACTTGATGATGACTGCTCCCGATGACGTAGAAACCTCCATCTGCCGTTTGGCGCAGAAGGCCCGTGCCGCAGGTATTCACTTGGTCATCGGTACTCAGAGACCTTCCGTGGACGTTATCACAGGCTTGATCAAGGCCAACGTTCCTTCCCGTATTGCATTTACCGTAGCTTCTCAGGTGGACTCCCGTACCATTCTGGACCTTACCGGCGCAGAAAAGCTGTTGGGCAGAGGTGATATGCTGTATTACCCTGTAGGCGCTATGAAGCCCATCCGTGTGCAGGGCGCATTGGTAGACGGTAAATCCGAGGTGGTTGCCGTAACACAGTTTATCAAGCAGGCGGCTACCGTCTCTTATGACGAGGAGATCATCTCCCAGATTGAAAAGGAAGCCAAGCTTTGCGGTGCGCCCAAAGGTCGACGTGTTGAGGCTGAGGGAGAGGGTGGCGACGAGCCCAAGCTGGACGAAAAATTCCTGGATGCGCTGGAGCTGGCCATCGATACCCAGAACATCTCCACCTCCATGGTGCAGACTCGTTTGGGATTGGGGTATGCCCGTGCCGCCCGTATCGTGGGCGTGATGGAGCAGAAGGGCTACATCGGCTCTTACGATACTGCCACCAAGGCCCGTAAGATCCTCATCACCCGTGAGGAACTGATGGAAATGCGGATGAACAAGGCGGACGAAGACAATGAAGGCTAAGGGAGGACTATGTCTCCTTTTGGCGGTATTGCTTTGCTTGGTGGGCTGTTCCGCTTCCGTGGGATGCCGTGGCAACGCCCAGACAGTTCCCTTGGATTCTATCATTGAGGCGTTGCGAATCGGCAATGCAGGGGTGTATCAAGCCGCTTTCCCGGAGGATTTCGTGGCCGCCTATCAGGCGCAGTATCCCGATTTTACCGTCACCTTGGAGGGCTTGCTCTCTTCTGCGGCGGAAAAGAACAAGGCGGATCTGGGGGACACCTGGAGCATTCGCTACGAGCTGACAGCCAGTGAGAAGCTGTCGGTGGATTCCCTGGAGCAGAATTACGGCTATGAGGGGTTGGATTCTTTTTGGTACGCGTTTCCCGTGGAGCACATCACCGATTATCGCAAGATCTCTGTTACCGTATATTTCGAAGGTTCCTTTCATTCTTTTGAAACGAAGCTTACTTACCGCGTGCTGTGCTTGGATGGAATTTGGTATCTTCATCCCGAATCCTTCGGCTCGGTATTGCGCAGTCAAAAACCATAATGTCAAAAAACCGTCGGCTTAACGAGTCGGCGGTTTTTAAAATTTTGAAAACATCTTGACAAACTTGTATGTTTTTGCTACGCTAAAGTTGTAAAGATGCCCAAAACTGTAAGGAGGGGAGTCCGATGGCTCATACAACGGATCGGTAAAGCAGAATCCGTTCTGCTTCCGCATGGATGAATGTATGGATTTTAAATGCGCTTTCCGAGAGGATAGTTGAATGGTACGATAGCGATAAAATGTGATTTTTTGAGAGGTGCTTGAATTATGAAAAAAAGAATATTGATCGCATTCATAGTTGTTTTCGTTTTGGTAAGCGGTATTCTTGTGTCTGCGAAAATGTTTTCCGATTCTCCGGAATGGGGTTTGTTTGATATTCGCATGAGCGGTAATAGAAATGCTCTTTCCTTAGAGATTGACTATGCGGATTGTTATGGTTATCGCGTGGAATCTGTAGAGGAGGACGAGGTCGTATATCACGGAGAACGTCCCGTGGCGTTGGATCCTGCTTTGGGAAAGTATGTCATAAAAATTTTTGTTGGCGATGCTCCTGTTGACAAGAGCTTTTCCGATGAACACGCTCCTTGGGAAGTGTATGACCTTTATGAGGATGCGGGGATTCGTGCTATGTGGTATCCCTTGGATCACGGCGTTGTAATTTATGTGGGTGCAGATCAACCGTTGACTACCGAATTTCACGAGATCATCAGTTTGCGGAATACTAAGGGAACGTTGTTTATCCCTATTGAGATTTCCGAAGAGAAATAACCTTGCTGAATATTGAAAAACCACCGAGGGAACTTCACCCTCGGTGGTTTGCTTTTTCGTCTTATGCTTTTTTCTTGGGGAGTGCTTGATATCCTCCGTGGCGGGAGGCAACGGAAGCGTACACGGCGGAAGCGAATTCCGCGGCGTTGCGCAGGTCTCCGCCGTGGAGATACTCTCCGATCAAGGCGGCGGTATATGCTTCGGAAGCCCCTGCGGGGTCAACCACTTCGCTTTCCGGGCCGGAGATGGCGCTGAAATACTTGCCGTCGTAAATGAAGGAGCCTACGCTTCCCAATTGCAGCACGATATACCGCACGTCAAACCGCTTGCGGATGGTATAGCAGGCCATTTTGCGATTTTCCTCGTTGCTGGGGTCGATGCCTGAGAACAGCTTTGCATCCGATTCGTTCAAGATCAAAAGCTCTGTGGAGCCCAGCTGTTCAAAGGGGAAGTCTGCGGGGATGGCTTCCTTGCGTCGGGAGCCGTCCAGGAAAAAGGGGATCCCCCGTTCCTCTGCAAGGGCGGAAAGGCGCAGGATCATATCCGTATCCCCTTCCATGGAAGCCACAACGGCATCGGGACAGCAGCTCATGGCGCCCTCTGCGTAGGAGTAATCCAAGAAAGCGTTGGCGCCGGGGAAGAAGATGTCCCTGGTGGTGCCGTCCGGCTCGGTAAGCTCCAAGGAAAGGCCGGTCTGACATTCTCTTTTTACGGTAACGTTGGCGATGCGAAGGCCTTCGCCTCTGAACACCTCCACCAAACGGTCGCCGTAGTAATCGTCTCCCACTCGGGCGCAAAGCACGGTGTCATATCCCAGCCTTGCGGCAGTAATGGCGCTTAAGGCGCTTCTGCCTCCCGGAGCGAAGGTATAATTGCCGTTGGAAACAATGGATTCTCCCGGCGTGGGAATATAGGGCGTTCCCACTGCAAAGCGGATGGCGGCGTTGCCTATAAACAACAGTCTTTTCTTGGCCATAACGTTTCCTTCCTTGTGCAAAAAATGTCAAATCCTTTACCATAGTATACCGCTAAAACAAGTATTTGTCAATATCTAACCCGTTTAACTGCCAAATATTTCAACCGTGTGGCGTCACCGCCTCGCTTGTGCCGTTCTTCTTTGTTGGTCTGCAAAACTGCCTGCACCTGCCGGTACAAGGGGAGGTTTTGTTCTTTTAACCGCACGGTCAGATCCTTATGCACCGTAGATTTGCTTACGCCAAATTTGGAAGCGGCGGCGCGGACGGTGGCTTTGGTCTCCGACACGTATTTTCCGATCTCCTCCGCCCGTGAGGGCGTGTGGTGGTAGTTGTCGGAATTGTACATGGGGAAATAAACTCCTTTCCTGTCATCCGTATGCGATTTTTTTATAAAATATGTAATGTTCTCGCCAACTTTTGGCGGTTTCCTCTTGACAAAAACAACAGTAAATGCTATATTTAGAATGACTCTATTTTGGAGGAGTGTACCGTTTTGGGCAGAGTCATTTTTGTCACAGCCTTCAAGGGCGGCGTGGGGAAAACCACTGTTTCCGCCGGCATTGCCGCGGCCTTGTCCGCTTTGGGAAAACGCGTTTGCGTTTTGGATGCGGATTTTGGTATGCGATGTATGGATCTGGTTTTGGGAATGGAGGATCGCGTTCTTTACGATTGCAGCGACGTTCTGTTTGACCGTTGCTCTCCGGAGGACGCCATCGTTCCCGTGGAACAGCGGGAGACCTTGTTTTTCATGCCTGCGCCTATCCGTTATGACGGAAGGCCGTTTCCTCGCGGAAGTGAAGAGAAGCTTTTTTCCTATCTGCGAAAGGAATTTGATTATTGCATCGTGGATTCATCTGCGGAAATGTCGGGGTACTACCGTCGGTTTGCCATGCAGGCGGACGAGGCGGTTGTGGTGTCTCTCCATCAATCCACAGCGATCCGCGCGGCAGAAAAGACTGCGGCAAATCTTGCAAGCCTTGGGCATAACCGTGTGCGTTTGGTGGTGAACTGCTACCGCGCCGCCTGTGCCGAGGATGGCAGGCTTCCCACCGTTTTGGAAATGATTCGCCGTTCCTCTATCCCATTGCTGGGTGTGGTACCCATTTCGGATGAGCTTCCTGCCCGACAGGAAAAAGGAACCGTTCTGTTTGGCGGCAAAGAGCGCGAGAAATTGCTCTCCTATGAGGCTGCTTTCCTCAACGTGGCCTTGCGGCTGTGTGAGTGCACAGTTCCTTTGTTGCAGGGCGTGGATCGTCCGAAACGAAAGAAAAAATGCTTCTCTGTTGCCTTCGATCTTTTGCGCGGCGGTAAGCCGAGCAAAGCGTAACCTCTCCCTAACAACTCAAGAAAGGTTGTATCAGAATATGAATATTGCGATCATCGCCAATGACAAAAAGAAAGAGCTTGTTACTGAATTTTGTATGGCGTACTGTGGTGTGCTTTCTCGCCACAACATTTGTGCTACCGCCACAACGGCTAAGTATATTTCCGAGGCTACCGGTTTGACCATTGAAAAATTGCTTTCCGGTTTCCACGGCGGTGCTCATCAGCTGGCTTCCAAGATCTCCTATGGGGAAGTGGACCTTTTGATCCTGCTTTGCGACACCCGTGACGCCCAGGAATATATGGAAATGGAAGTCCCTTTGATCCGTGAGTGCGACACCTACAACGTCCCTGCGGCTACCAACATTGCTACTGCCGAGGCATTGATCCTTTCCTTGGAGCGTGGCGACTTGGATTGGCGTGCAAACGATCGCAGCATTTCCTTTGCAGGCTGAAAGCTGTAAAGGGGGATCTGAGTTCAGCGGCAAGGAACCGCCGAAAATATCGGCGGTGCCTTTTTGCGCATATATTTGCAGAGTATAAAACGTAAGGATATAATTTTATGAAACTGACACCTACCGAGGGTATGCGTGATTACCTGCCCTCCGAAAACAGTATTCGAGACAGCTTGATGCAGACCATTCGCGGCGTGTATCGTTCCAATGGCTTCCGTGCCATTGAGACCCCCGCGGTGGAAAGTCTTGAAAATTTGGAAAACAGCGATGGCGGCGACAACCTGAAGCTGATCTATCGCTTGGAAAAGCGTGGACAAAAGCTGGAAAAGGCCATCGAAGCGGGAGATTTTGCTCACTTGTGCGATCTGGGTCTCCGCTACGACCTGACCTTGCCTCTTTCCCGGTATTACGCCTGCCACAAAAATGATTTGGAGACTCCCTTTAAGACCATTCAAATCGGCAGAGTTTACCGCGCAGAGCGTCCCCAAAAGGGTAGACTTCGCGAGTTCGTGCAGTGTGATATCGATATTCTCGGCTCCGACAGCATGGATTGTGAGGTAGAGCTGATCTCTGTTACCGCAGAAGCACTTCTGGCGGTGGGCATTGATGAATTCAAGGTTCGTATCAACCATCGCAATCTGTTGCGCAATCTGATCATCTGGTGCGGCTTCCCTGCGGAGGCCTCCGATACCGTGTGTGTCACGGTGGACAAGGCGGATAAGATCGGGTTCGACGGCGTGAAGAACGAGCTTTGCGAGAAGGGCTTCCCGGAGGAAGCGGCGGACAAACTGATCGCCATTCTCACGGGGGATCTCCGTTTGGAGACCTTGGCCGCCTATGGCTGTGAGGCGGAAGCTCAGGTGTTGGGTTCTATTCTGGAGCAGACCAACGCTTTGGCAGAGGGCAAGTACGAGGTGATTTTCGACGCTACCTTGGTGCGCGGTCAGGGCTATTACACCGGTACGGTGTTTGAAATCGAATGCCCTGCCTTTGGCGGAACCGTCGCAGGCGGCGGCAGATATGATAATTTGATCGGCAAGTTTACCGGGGAATCCGTTCCCGCAGTAGGCTTCTCCATCGGCTTTGAGCGTATCTTCTCCGTTCTTTGCCAGCGCGGAGAATTGGGTCAGAAGGAACGTCTTGCGTTGTTCTATGACGAGGGTCAGATCGCGGACGCCATTCGTTACGCCCGTTCTCTCCATGGGGAATTTGACGTGACCTTGGTGAAAAAGAAGAAAAAAGTGGGCAAGCAGCTTGCGCAGGCGGAGACACAAGGCTACCGCTATGCGGAATTTTTGGAAAATCCCGGCCAGCGGAAGCCGCTGGGCGTAAATGAAGGAGAATAAAGATGGCAGAATTGATGAGCGGCGACCGCCGCACCCACTATTGCGGCGATTTGCGCCGCGATCATGCGGGCGAAAAAGTCTGCGTGATGGGTTGGGTCAAAAAGAAGAGAAATCTTGGGAATTTGTTGTTCTTGGATCTGAGAGACCGTACCGGCTACGTGCAGTTGGCCTTTGACGATACCACCGACCCTGCGTTGTTCGAAAAGGCGGCCTCCTGCCGTAACGAGTTTGTGCTTTCCGTGTGCGGTACGGTGAGAGTGCGCTCCAGTGTCAACACGGAGATCCCTACCGGTGAGGTGGAGATCTATGCTGACTCCGTGAAGATTCTGGGCGAGAGCGAGGTGCCTCCCTTTGAGATCGTGGACGATTGCAAGACTTCCGAGGACATTCGTCTCAAGTACCGTTATCTGGATCTCCGCCGCAGTAAATTGCAGCAGAATCTGATGTTCCGTCACCGCGTGGCAAAGGTTACCCGTGACTATTTCGATGAGAACGGCTTTATCGAGATCGAAACTCCCTATTTGATCCGTTCCACTCCAGAGGGCGCAAGAGACTACTTGGTTCCCTCCCGTGTACATCCCGGCTCCTTCTATGCATTGCCCCAGTCCCCTCAGCTGTATAAGCAGTTGTCCATGGTGGCAGGCTTTGACCGCTACGTGCAGATCGCCCGTTGCTTCCGTGACGAGGACTTGCGCGCAGACCGTCAGCCCGAGTTCACCCAGATCGACCTGGAGATGAGCTTTGTGGATATGGAAGACGTTCTGGCTATGGCAGAGGGATACATCCACAGATTGTTCCTGGAGACCATGGACATCGATCTTCCCATGCCCATCCCCAGATATACCTATCAGGAGGTCATGGAGCGCTACGGCTCCGATAAGCCCGATATCCGATTCGGCATGGAGATCTGTGACCTTTCCGAGGCTGTGAAGAATTGCGGCTTCTCTGTGTTCACCGGCGCTTTGGAGGCGGGCGGCAGCGTTCGTGCCATCGTTTTGAAGGATGCGGCAAGCCGCATGACCCGCAAGGACATTGACAAATTGGTGGAATATGCAAAGGGCTGTGGTGCCAAGGGTGTTGCATGGGTACGCCGTGCAGAGCAGACCAGCTCCTCCTTTGCCAAGTTTATGACCGAGGAAGAGATGGAGGCGATCTACAACATCTCTGACTGCAAGGATGGCGACATCCTGCTTGCCATGGCAGACGGCGACACCAACAAGCTGTTGACACAGCTGGGTCAGCTCCGTTTGGAGGCGGCAAACCGTCTCGGTATTGAGAGAACCGGCTTCTCCTTCCTGTGGGTTGTGGAATTCCCCTTCTTTGAGTATGATAAAGAGAGCGGCGAGTGGCTGGCAATGCACCACCCCTTCACCGCAGTTATGGATGAATGCTTGCCCTATTTGGAAACAGATAAAGGCAACGTACGTGCAAAATGCTACGACTTGGTTTTGAACGGTATCGAGCTGTCTTCCGGCTCTATCCGTATCACCGATCCCGTTCTGCAGGCCAAGATCTTTGAGCTGTTGGGCCTTTCCGACGAGGAAGCCCACGCGAAATTCGGTTATTTGTTGGATGCCTTCCGTTACGGCGCACCTCCTCACGGCGGTATGGCCCTTGGCTTGGACCGTCTGGTGATGCAGATGGTGGGCGCGGAAAGCCTGCGCGACGTAGTTGCCTTCCCCAAGGTACAGAATGCTTCCGAGCTGATGACCGGATGCCCTGCAGAGGTTCCTCAGCAGGCGCTTCGCGAACTGGGACTTTTGCACGAGGACAAAAACGAAGGAGAAAAGGCCTGAAAAACGGATCGTTTTTCAGCCACGGTTTTGTGTCTTCGCACAAAACCCATAACAACCGCCCGCCGTGCGGGCTACGAAAGGAATGAACATAAGTTATGATCGAAATCAACGGACTTAGCAAAGTCTTTGGTACACAGCGTGCGGTAGACGACGTGTCCTTCCGTGTGGAAGAAGGGGAGATCATGGGTTTCCTGGGACCGAACGGTGCAGGCAAGTCCACCACCATGAACATCCTCACCGGATATCTTTCCGCAACCAGCGGTACCTGCCGTGTCAACGGTATTGATATTTTGGAAAATCCCCTGGAGGCAAAGCGCAACATCGGCTTCCTGCCCGAAATGCCTCCGCTTTATACGGATATGACCGTCAAGGAATATCTGAGCTTTATTTACGACTTGAAGGGATGTACCTTCCCTCGTGCACAGCATATCCGCGAGATCTGCGACGTGGTGAAGATCGGAGACGTTTACGACCGTCTCATCGGAAACCTGTCCAAGGGCTACCGCCAGCGTGTGGGTATTGCTCAGGCGCTTATTGGTAATCCTCGCGTGTTGATCTTTGACGAGCCTACGGTAGGTCTTGACCCCAAGCAGATCATTGACATCCGTAATCTGATCCGAATGCTGGGTAAAGAGCATACCATCATCCTTTCCACCCACATCCTCCCCGAGGTACAGGCTGTTTGTGACCGCATCGTGGTTATCAATAAGGGCAAGATCGTCGCCAACGAAAAGACCGAGGATCTGGTCACCGCTGTGGACGGCTCCCGTAAAATGGTAGCCAAGGTGGTTGGTCCTCAGGACGAGGTGCTGAAGGCCCTGAAGGGGGTTGCGGGCATCCGTTCCGTGGACGTGCTGGGCAAGCGAGACACCGACAGCATAAGCTACCTCATCGAATCCGAGGAGCGTGTGGATGCAAGAAAGCCGCTGTTCTATACCTTGGCTTCCAAGGGCTGGCCGCTGGTGGGTCTCGAGGGCATGGAGTTGAGCCTTGAGGACATCTTTATTCGTCTGGTAGGCGAACAGCGCAAGGGAAGAACTACCAAAGGAGGTAAAAACTGATGTTTGCTATCTATAAAAGAGAGCTTCGCTCCTATTTTGTGACCCCGATCGGTTACATCTTCTGCGGTATGTTCCTTTTGGTTTCCGGGTTGCTGTTTTATTTCACTACCTTGGCAAACCAAAGCACCCAGAGCTTAAACGAATATTTCGTATACATGGTCTTTATGTTCGCCATCTTGATCCCTCTGCTGACCATGAAGCTGTTTGCGGAGGATCGCCGTACCAAAACAGAGCAGCTTTTGCTGACTGCGCCCGTTTCTCTGACGGGAATGGTCATGGGCAAATATCTTGCCGCGCTGACCATCTATGGCTGTACTTTCTTGGTGAACACCTTTAACTTCGTGCTGTTGTATATGTACGGCACGCCTAACACCGCTTCCATCTTTGCAAACATCCTGGGCGTTTTCCTGATCGGTGCCGCCTTTGTTGCAGTGGGCTTGTTCCTGTCTTCCTTGACACAGAACCAGCTGATCGCGGCGGTTTCCTCTATCGGCGCTATCGTAGCCATGCTGTTGATCTCCATGATCATCGACTCCATTCCTTTTGCTTGGCTGCAAAGCGTTCTTGCTTGGTTTTCTATTTTGGATCGCTACGTTCCCTTTACCAACCAAGCGCTCAGCATTCCTGCCGTTGTATACTTCTTCTCCCTTGCGGCAGTCTTTGTGTTCCTGACGGTGCGCGTGTATGATAAGCGCCGTTGGTCGTAATGGAAAGGAGGATGAACAATGAAGCATGAAATGCAACAAGAGAGCAAGAGCAATCGCTTGAAGCGCGGCTCTATCTCCGTAGCTTATACTGTGGTTTTCGTGGTGCTGGTTATCGCGCTGAACCTGGTTATTTCTTCCGTAGCGGGTTCTATCAACCTGAACATCGACCTTACTGCCGAGGAATTTATTTCCATCGGTGATGTTTCCCGCAACGTGCTGGGCGGCTTGGAGGAATCCGGCAATCTGGAAGCCACCATTTATCTGTTGGCCGACAGAGATGCGTATGATTCTTACAGCGGCAGTGCCGGCGACGGCTTGAACGGCTTGAATCCCTTGGCGCTGGTACGTGATCTTTGCGAAGAGTATGCTTACGAATTTGAGGGCATCAAGGTAGAATACAAAAACCTGACCCGCGACCCGGAATGGGCTACCCGCTATAACGAGCTCACCAATACCACGTTGACCACCAACAATATCATTGTAGAGGGTAAGTATCATGCCAGAGTGTTGACTTTGGACGCCTTTATGATGATCGACAGCGAAAGCAATACCTTTGTGGCCTTCAACGGTGAGCTTCGCTTGACCACCGCACTTTTGCAGAGCTGTGTTTCCGAGCCTCAGGTGGTAAGCTTTACCACCGGCCACGGTGAGCCTATCCAGGTCAATGAAGGGAAGGCTGCTACTGCCATGGCGAATCTTTTGATGAACGCAGGCTTTGAGGTGCTTCAGGTGGATCTGTCTACTCAGGAGATCGATCCCCGCACCAAGATCATGATTGTTAACGATCCCGTCAGAGACTTCACCCCTCAAGAGGTGGAAAAGCTGATGGACTACACCGACCAGTTTAACAACCTCATTGTAATGGTGGACGACCAGACTCCCCAGCTTCCCGAGCTTTCCGACTATTTGTTGGAGGAGTGGGGAATGGGCTATAAGGCGTACCACCAGGTGAGCCATTCCACCGCAAACTTCGGCTCTAACTCCTTGAACCTTTCTGCACAGTTTGTTACCGATATGCAAAATCCCGATAACAGTGCGGCATATCAGATCATCAAGAATCTGGCTTTGAATGACATTCGTGTGGCTATGCCCAACTGCGTGGAGTTGTATTCTGCTGCAACCGGCACCAAGGATGACTTTACGGTAGAGCAGGTGTTGACCTCCGCCGCCGGAGCAACCTCCGCGTATAGCCAGGAGAACAAGTCCGAGACGGGCACCTCCCCCTTGATGCTGCTCTCTACCAATGGTGACTATGTGGATCTGGATGACGAAAACAGCACCAATCAGGTTATGAAGTATCAGTACGTTATGCTGGTAGGCTCTACCTCCTTTGGCGAAGCTGTGGACAGCGCTATGTTTGGCAACGGTTCTTTGTTGCTTTCCGCGGCGCGTACCATGGGTGTGGAACGGTATTCTCTGGATATCGACTATAAAACCATTAATGACGTGGCCTTGGCTATCGAAACCAACGTGGCAACCCGTCTGGGCGTCATTATCTGTGCGGTACTGCCTTCGCTGATCTTGATTGCCGGTCTGGTAGTCTTTATTCGCCGCAGACATCTGTGATCCCCGAAAGGAAAAGCAAATGAGCATGGAACAAAACGAAAACCGGGAGGTTTTGGAGCAAACGGAGGTTGAATACCCCCGTGATCCCCACGAACTGACCGAGGAGGAAAAGAAGGAGATTCTCTCTGTTTTTTCCGAAACCAATGAAAACAAACGCCGTCGCAAAGGCTTCGAGCTGACTATAAAAAATCAGATTCTTCTTGTGGGCATCGTGCTGGCGGTAGCCGCCCTTCTGTTGGGGTCTTACTTCCTGTTTTTGAAGGAGGAAGCCCCTCTGCCTGCCTTCTACACCTTGGATGAGCAGACTGTCACCGTGTTGGATGCTTTGGAGCCCAAAGTGGAGATCATCTTCTGTAATCGCGCAGAGGCAGAGCTGACAGAGGAGGGGGCTCCCGACATCTATCGCATTTATACCTACGCCACCTTGTACAGACAGGAAACAAAGAGGGTGCGCATTTCCTTCAATACGGGAGATACCTTCAATGGTGTCAAGATCCGTTGCGAGGGCAAGACTTTGGAATACACTTACGCCTCCTTCTATAAAAGCCGCTTGATCGATGGTGCTATTTATGGCTTTGAAGGCGAATCCATCTTCACCAACGCCATTCTGGAGCTTACCGGCAAGGAAAAAATTGAGCTTGCCATGCGTCCCTTGGATGGTTTTGATAAGGATGGCAACACTGTGCTGGCATCCGGTGGCGTGGTGATGTTCCCTATGGTCAACAGAAGCGATATCGCTTGTTTGGAAGTGGAGAACGAGGCGGGTGAATATCTGGTTTATCAGGAATCCAACGGCACCTTCTACTTCGAAGGATGCGAATATTTGACCTACGATGCCGAGCTTTTCGCCTCTCTTTTGGTGGATTGCCGTTACGTGGTGACCTCCGGCAAGCTGCAGGATCGTCTGGATTATTCCGCCTACGGCTTTGGCAAGGATGGAAAGCTGACCTGCGAATACATGCTGATGACCAAGCCCGCTTCCGACGGAACCTTCTACGTCCATCAGGTGCAGATCGGCAAAAAAGCCGCTTCCGGTACCTACTATTACGCCATGTATTTTGGCATGAAGATGGATAAGGAAAACAAGGTGATCGAAAACTACGCCAGCGATCAGATCTTCTTGATTTCTTATTCCAGTGTTGAGAACAATTTGACACAGCCTGTGGAACGTTTCTTCCAGGCGCAGATGGTGAACGGCATTGAGGACGTGAACGATATCTACGAGATCGGCAAGGTCGAAATAGATTTCTACTACAACGATCCCGAAAAGGAAGATCTTCACGCTTTGATCCTGAATATGCCCGTGTTGGATTTCTCCGATAACACCTCCTCCAACAATTCCTCCGTTGCGGAGCTTTTGAAGGATAAAAAGACCTACAACAAGTCCGGACTTACCTATTCCGACTGGACGGGGGAGACCGACGGCGCTTACATGGCAGGGCTTGCCAGCAGTGACGGTGAAGCCTTTGTGCTTCGTGCGGCGGTGACCAACATTGCTTCCGACGGTGTTTATGATTGCACCTTTGGCCTGTTGTTGGATTCCGATAACGCAAAATATGCCGCCATTCTTCCCGAGGCGGTGAGCATCCGTTATTCCTATGACGGCGAAAACTATCGCAAGCTGACAGATCACGGTCTGGATTTCTCCGGTCATAAAGAAAATACGGTGCAGGAATACACCTTCCGTATTGAAGCGGATGAGCCTGTGGTGATGATTGAGATCACCTTTGAAATGCCCAAGAAGATCGGCTATCTGGTAATGGATGAGGTTCGTATTATGGCCGACGGCGTTGATGCAGTCCCCAACGATGCCTTTACCGGTCTGTGGCGTTTGATGTCTCCGCTTTCCTTCATTCCTCAGGGAAAGAACTATGCGTATATGGATAGCACCAACTTTGCAGACTTTATCAACGGACTTGCCACTTTGCAGGGCGACAGCGTTGCCAAGGTGGGAATCAGTGAGCACAAAAAGGACGAAGATGACGTTATCAACATGGAAATGCTGAAGGCATTCGGTCTGGATAAGCCTGCTATGCATTTTGCGTATACCTACGATGGCTTCGTAACGGATCTGTACGTTTCCGCTTATGACGAGGAAAATGCTTGTTACTATGCATATTCCACCATCACCGGTGATTTGTATGGTGATGGAAAAGTGTTCACCTTCTGCACCGGCTTGGTAGCAAGAATTTCCAAGGAAACTGCTCCTTGGCTGGAATGGGATATGCTGGAATATGTAGATCACTCCATGGTGGGTATGTACGTTTACGAGATGGAAGAAATGGCCATCACTTACGGTGGCACGGAATATCTGTTCAAGGTGACTGCCGATGGCAAGAGCATTTCCTCCGTTCTTTGGGGCGACAAGGAAATGGACGAGGAAAGCTTCCGCTATCTGTATCTTTCCGTGGTGAAGCTTTACATGCGTGATGTCTACGAGCCTGCAGAGGGAGATACTCCGGAAGAATATATGCGTATCAGAATCAAGACCACTACGGACGAGAGAGAATACGTATTCTACCGTGTGTCTTCCAGCCGTGCCTACTACACCATCAACGGTACGGGTAGTTATTACTGCCGCGTCAGCTCCTTGCGTAACATTGTAACCAAGCTTGAGCAGTTTATTGCGGGAGAAAAGGTGGGCAGATGATGAAGAAGGTGTATCAAAAGATCACCTCCTGTCTGATTGTAGCTATGCTTCTGCTGACTTCTTGTCAGCAGAAGCCCGACGAGGGTGTTTATAACACCCTCGTTTCTCTTCATGAGCAGTATTCTGCGGTGGAGAGAGGGGAGATTGGTTTCCTCATGGAGGCTTCCTTCTCGGATGACGATAGCGGGGAAGTAGGAGTGTTGTACTTCATTCAAGGCAACGCCTGCTACGACAGAGCGGATGAGATCGCATGGCAAAAGTATTCTGCAACACTGTTGGCTTCTACCTACAATAGCGAGGAGTATTACGCCGACGGTGTAAAAAAGCATATCGAAAGCGGAGAGGTATACGATTTCGAGACTCCGCCGGAGGAATTCTTTGACGCATATCCCTATTGCTACGTACCCATGCCCTCGTTTGAAGCGGTAAAAGAGCTTACCGTTCTGGAAACCAACGGCGGATTTTTGTACACCTTGGTGGCCAACGCGGGGCAAAAGGAATTGATAGAGGAGATCTGGAAAACAGATCTTTATACCTTGGCAGGCATTCGGGTGCCGGATCGGGACAAGGAAGCCTACGGCGACGTTGTCTATACCTACGTTGTGCAGAACGGTGAAGTGCAATCCGTGACGGTGAAGCTGAACGTGTCTCTCTACGAAACTGCGGCGTACACCCCCGGTTACACCCCCAATGAAAATGAACTGCGTCTGGATTTGAATCTGACAGCTAAGGTGACCGTAAAGCAAACGGGAGATGGGGTGACGATTCCCGCCTATCAGGAGGAGCAATCTTGAAGACTTGTTATATCGTAGGTGCGGGTGACAATGACGCTGTTGCCTTTTGCCCGGATGGCACCGATCTGGTCATCGCTGCCGATGGGGGCCTGAAAGCCTTGCAAAAGCGGGGGATTCATGTGGATCTGATCTTGGGAGATTTTGATTCTTTGGGGTACATCCCTGAAGAGGAAAACCTGATCCTTCACCCCACGCGCAAGGACGAAACGGATATGATGCTGGCTTGCCGCGAAGGCTTGGCAAGAGGGTATAAGCAATTTGCTCTCTATGGCGGCTTGGGCGGGGAGCGCATCAGTCACACGGTGGCAAATTTTCAGCTTTTGGCATGGCTTGCCGATCAAGGGGGGATGGGAACGCTTTTTGGAAAGGGCTGCGAAATCACCCTTCTGCGGCAAGGAAGCGTTACCTTTACGCAGAGCGATAGCGGCTTTCTCTCTCTGTTTGCATGGGGCGGGGAAGCTGAGGTGACCGTGAAGGGCTTGTCCTACGAGCTGGAGCGTACTGTGCTGACAGATCACTACCCTTTGGGTGTGAGCAACGAGTTTTGCGGTAAAGACGGGGAAATCACCGTCCATCGTGGAGCTGCTTTGCTGATTCTTGAAAAGAGACTCTTGACAAACCCGGATTTTTGTGATACAATCTCTTGCGAACAAAAGAATACGCGTCGATAAACGTGCTCAGGGGTGCTGTGAACAACGGCTGAGACGGCAAGTGCTGCCGAACCCTTTAACCTGATTTGGATAATACCAGCGTAGGGAGATTGTAACTGTTTGTTTTGTGTTATGGTCCGCGTGGGTGTTTCCTCGCGGATCTTTTGTATTCTTTTATAAGGAGGTTTTCGAAAAATGAAAACCAAACAGCAACTCTATTCTCTTTGCGAATGCGGCATCCTGGTGGCTGCCGCGGTGGTGATCTCTTTTTTGCAGATCCCATGGTTTTGGGCCAACGGAGGCTCCATCAGCTTTGTTGCGATCCCCTTGGTATTGATCGGCTACCGTCACGGTATTGCTTGGGGCTTCGGCGCTTGTATGGTGTACGGTATGGTGGATTGTATTGTCACGGGGGGCATCGGTTGGGGGATCATCTCGGTGATTCTGGATTACGTGCTGGCTTACGGTGTCATGGGTGTGGCAGGGTTGTTTCGTAAGAAGGGGCTACTCAGCTTGGAGCTGGGTGTGCTGGTAGGTAACCTTGCTCGCTTTGCGGTGCATTTTGTGGCAGGCATCACCGCCTGGAAAATTGCCGTGGGGGATACCTCCGAGATCTTTGGCATGACCTTTGGGGCGGAGGCGTCCGTGGTATATTCCATTCTGTACAACGGCAGTTATATGCTGCCCAACCTGGTCGTTTCCTTGATCGCCATGCCTCTCTTGTACCCGGCAATCAAAAAAATCGAAAAATTGCGCCAAATTCCCGAAAAAAATTAGAAAAACCTATTGCATTTTCCGGAAATGTATGTTATAATTCGATGTCAATTTGTGTGGACGGTCCTCTGCAGCTCTGTACGAACGTCTCAAAATTACTATATTACTATAGGAGGATGAGCAATCATGACCGCATTGGAAGCATTTGCAAAACAGCAGCTCAAGTCTGAGGTTCCTCAGTTCAACGTAGGTGACACCGTTAAGGTTCATCAGCGTATCGTCGAGGGCAACAGAGAGAGAATTCAGCTTTTTGAAGGCACCGTTATCGCAAAGAAGAACGGTGGTATCTCCGAGACCTTCACCGTAAGACGTGTTTCTTTCGGCGTAGGCACCGAGAAGACCTTCCCTCTGCATTCCCCCAACATCGTGAAGGTAGAAGTTACCCGTCACGGTAAGGTTCGCAGAGCAAAACTTTACTACCTGCGTGATAGAGTGGGCAAGAGCGCAAAGGTAAAGGAAAAAATCTGACTTTGATGCTAAGGCGCCTCTACAAAGAGGTGCCTTTTGCGTTTGTGCAGGCGAGGCGCCTTTTGGCGCACTCTAAAAAGAGGTGCCTTTTGCGTTTCTTTGGATGGTGACAAATTTTACGAAAAGGAGAAAACGGCATGGAAGAGAAAGAACTCACGGAAGAGCTTCCTGAGAATTTGGAAGAACAGCCCGGGGAAGAAGAGTCTTTTGCAGAAGAAATGGTCGAAGAAGAGCTTTCAGAGGAAGTTTCCATAGAGGAAGCTCCTGCGGATGAAGACCTCGAGCCGAAAGAAGCGGAAGACCGCGGTTTTTCTGCCGTGCGGACGGTTTTTGAATACGTTGAGACCTTCTGTATTGCACTTTCTGTGATGATCGTGCTGTTTTTGTTCTTCTTCCGAAACGTAACCGTGGACGGAGATTCCATGCTCCCCACACTCCACGGGGGGGATTCCTCCGATCATGCGGATACGCTGATCATTTCCGATTTCCTCTATGAACCCAAAACGGGGGACATCGTGGTTTTGAATATCATGGATGACGGACAACCGCTGATCAAACGTGTCATCGCCACCGGCGGACAGAGAGTGCGCATCGACTTCGTTCATTGGACGGTGGAGGTAGATGGCGTAGAGTTGGATGAAAGCTATATCCGCAGAGTGCCGGGAGCTACCATGTACGTGGCGGATATGAACCGTATTTACGGTGTGGATGAAAACGGAATTTGCGAATTTACCGTGAAGGAAGGCAAGGTCTTTGTCATGGGAGATAACCGCAACAATTCCAAGGACAGCCGCTATTTTGGCGTTGGGGAGCAGGACGAGGAGCATATTTTGGGTAAGGTATTGCTTCGGATCTTCCCGTTGAACGAATTTGGCGCAGTAGATTAAAAAGGTGTTTTATAATTATGGATAAACAGATCGTTTGGTATCCGGGGCACATGACCCGTGCAAAACGAAAAATACAAGCGGATCTGCCTTTGGTAGACATGGTTATCGAGCTTTTGGACGCCCGCGCGCCTATCTCCAGCCGCAACCCCTCTTTTGCGGAGTTGTTTAAGGGGAAGCCTACCTTGACCCTGCTGACCAAATGCTCCTTGGCCGACCGCCGTGCGGTGAGTCGTTACGTGAATCTGTTGAAAAGCGAGGATCACATTGTCATCCCCATCGACTGCAAAACCGGCATGGGGGTGAAGAACGTGGCTCCCGCTATTCGTGAATTGATGGCCGAAAAGCTGGCGCGTTACGCCGCAAAAGGAATGAAGAAGCCCATTCGGGCTATGGTTGTGGGCATCACCAACGTGGGTAAATCCACCTTCATCAATACCTTCGCTGGGGGCAAAAAAGCCAAGGCGGAGGATCGTCCCGGTGTTACCCGTCACAACCAGTGGATTCCCGCGCCTGCCATGGGTGTGGAGCTTTTGGATACCCCCGGCGTACTGTGGCATAAATTTGAGGATCAGACTGTTGCTAAGAAGCTGGCGGCTTTGGGCGCTATCCGAGATGAAATTCTGGATCAAATTGAGCTGGCGTGCGCCCTTTTGGGTATGCTGCGTGTAAATTATCCCGAGTTGTTGATCGCCAGATATAAGGTGGAATGGACGGAAGAGGATTCGGATTACGATCTGTTCCAAAAGATTGCTCGCAAGCGTGGCTTCATCCGAGCAGGGGCAGAAGTGGACGATGATCGTACCGCCGCCGTGCTGCTGGATGAATTCCGTGCGGGAAAGATTGGCGAGATCACGTTGGATTAAACAGAAAAGAAGGTGTGGATTTTGCTGAATTGGGAGACGGAAAAGGCCTTTTATACCGAAGAGCTTCAGGTGTTCTGCGGTTGTGACGAGGCCGGGAGAGGTCCTCTTGCGGGGCCTGTTTATGCTGCCGCGGTGATTTTGCCCAAGGGGCTGGTCATCGAAGGATTGGATGATTCCAAAAAACTTTCCCCCAAAAAGCGAGATCTGCTTTACGACCGTATCAAGGAGCAGGCTTTGGCTTATGCCGTTGCCCGTGCCGAGGTGGAAGAGATCGAGGAATATAACATCTTATCCTGCGCCCTGCTGGCTATGCGCCGCGCTCAGGAAGCCTTGGCGATCCACCCGGATGCCGCCTTGATTGACGGTAATATTGCCAGGGGATTTTCTATTCCCGCCTTCCCCGTCATTGGGGGAGATGCAAAATGTCCCTCCATTGCCGCCGCTTCCGTGTTGGCCAAGGTGGAGCGTGACAGAGATTGTATGGAGCTGGATAAGCTGTACCCTCAGTATGGCTTTGCCGTTCATAAAGGCTATGCCACCAAGGCGCACCGCGAGGCCATTCTGCAATACGGGCCTTGTCCCGCTCATCGCATGAGCTTTTTAAAAAAGCTGTTGGGGAATGGTCAATGAAAAGCAATCGTGTGGGCAAATTGGGAGAAGATCTTGCGGCTGAATTTTTGGAAAAGCAAGGCGTTCGCATTTTGGCAAGAAATTACAGCGTTTACGGCGGAGAAATCGATTTGGTTGGCTTCCGCCGAGGCGTGTTGCTGTTTGTGGAGGTTAAAACCCGTAGCGGTACCCAATGGGGAACCGGGGAAGAAGCCATGGGCGAGGAAAAAATTCGCCATGTGGAGTGTGCCGCCAAGCAGTTTTCCCGCCTTCATGAACAAAACGGAAAGATTTCTGTTTTGTATTGGCCGGGCATTTGGATATCTCGGCGCATTCGCCACAGGCGTATAGACGGTGTTGAGATTTATCTCAACCCCGATGGAACACAGAAAAGCGTTAGAAGAATTGAGGATATTGGATATGAAATTCGTCAGCACCCGCGCACAGAATGATAAAAAAGAATATTCCGCCGCAGAAGTGATCAAGATGGGACTTGCTCCCGATGGCGGCTTGTTTGTCCCTACGGAGATTCCCGCGTTGACGGGAGAGGATCTTGACCGCTTGTCGAAGATGACCTATCCTGAGCGTGCCGCAGAGATTATGGGGTTGTATTTGACGGATTACACCCATGAGGAGCTGCTGAACGCCGCCAATGCGGCTTACGGTGCCCCCAAGTTCCCTGAGGATACGCCCACGCCCATCACTAAGGTGGGAGATCTGGAGCTTTTGGAGCTGTGGCACGGGCCTACCTCTGCATTTAAGGATATGGCCTTGCAGATCATGCCCCATCTCCTCTCTATGGCTTTGACAAAGACAGGGGAGACCAGAGACGCTTTGATCCTGGTGGCTACTTCCGGCGATACCGGCAAGGCCGCTTTGGAAGGATATGCAGACGTACCTCGCGTGCGTATTCACGTATTTTATCCCACAGACGGTGTCAGCCGCATCCAGAAAAAGCAGATGGCTACCCAGCAGGGAAGCAACGTGAAGGTTACTGCCATCACCGGCAACTTTGACGATGCTCAGAGCGGTGTGAAAGCTATCTTTGCCGACGAAGAAATGGCAACGCTTCTGGATCGGGAGGGCTTGTTCCTTTCCTCTGCGAACTCCATCAACTGGGGCAGACTGGTTCCTCAGGTGGTGTACTATATCTCCGCTTATTGCGATCTGATGAATGCAGACAGATTGAATAAGGGCGATTTGATGGACGTGGTGGTTCCCACCGGAAACTTCGGTAACATTTTTGCCTGCTGCTTGGCAAAGCGCATGGGGCTTCCCGTAGGAAAAATGATCTGCGCTTCCAACCAGAACAACGTACTTACCGATTTCATCAACAACGGTGTGTATGACCGACGTCGTTCCTTCTATCAAACGGTGTCTCCCTCCATGGATATTCTAATCTCCAGCAATTTGGAGCGTCTGCTTTGGCTGGTGGCCGGCCCCGAAAAATGTGCCGCCTACATGGAATCCCTCCGCAAGGATGGTGTGTATGCCGTTGACAGTCAGGTGCTGGAGGCCGTTCAGGAGGAATTTGTTGGTTATTTCTGCGACGAAGCCTTGACGAAGGACGTTCTTCGCGAATTCTACGTAGAAAGAAAATACTTGGCAGATACCCATACGGCAGTAGCTCTTTCTGCTGCAGTGCGCCATCGCCGCGGCGGTTGCGACGACAATCGTACGATTCTGGTGGCTTCCACCGCTTCTCCCTACAAGTTCTCTCCCGCTGTGTTGGAGGCCTTGGGCAAGGAATCGCCTGAAGATGGCTTCCGCGCCCTGCACGATCTGCAAAAGCTCAGCGGTGTTCCCGCACCTCTGCGCCTTGCCGCTTTGGAGCAGGCGGAGGATCGCTTCACGGAAGTGATCTCTCCTGCGGATATGAAGCAAGTTGTCCTTGACTTTGCCCGCAGCTAAATAAAAAAAGACGAGGCTGTCTTTTCCGGACAGCCTCGCTTTCGAAAAATGCGTTAGTTCTTGTGGGTCTTGCTTTCAAAGGTAGCGCAAACCGTATCGCCACAGCTGCAGGCTGTGCAAGGGCCAACGCTGATTCGCTCTGCGGTACAGTAGCACTGACCGTCGTTGTGGATGCAGTTTTGCACGCTGCAGGTGATGCCGTTGATATGCGAGGGGACTCGTTTGTCATGTTCTCTGTGTTCCATGCTCATCATTCCTTTCCGTTCCGCAGGAAGGTTGCTTGCGGACGGTAACAGTATTCCCGAAAGGAGGCGTTTTTATGTCTTTGTTCGTCATTGCGGATCTTCATTTGGCACAAACTATGAATAAGCCCATGGATATTTTCGGCAGACGTTGGGAAAACCATACCCAAAGAATTTTTGAAAATTGGCAAAATACCGTTTCCCAAGAGGATACCGTAGTGATTGCGGGGGACGTTTCCTGGGGGATGCGCATTGAGGAGGCCGAGGCGGATTTCCGTTTTTTGGAATCTCTGCCCGGGCATAAGATCGTTTTGAAGGGTAACCATGATTATTGGTGGCAGACCATGAAAAAGCTGATAGAATTTCGTAATCGTGTCGGCGCTTTT
Organism: Eubacteriales bacterium; assembly: GCA_045612545.1. Taxonomy (GTDB): domain Bacteria; phylum Bacillota; class Clostridia; order Oscillospirales; family CAG-382; genus Coliplasma. Next base: position 82,334 of record JAZKZH010000041.1, on the reverse strand, counting down.
TCCGTGGATTTCTTGTTTAACAATGCCTACGAGACGGATGACTTTATTCTTTGCGGAACCCGTGGCTGGACTTTGGAGAACCAATATAACGCAGAGGACCAAAAGATCGTCAACCGAGAGACAGAGCGTCTCCGCAATACCCTGCGTGCCGGAAAGGCTTTGCAGGAGAAATCTCCCCACAAGGAGCTTTTGGTGTTTCTCCACTATCCTCCTGCCTACGGGAACCTTCGCTGTGAGCCTATTTGCGAGGTTTTGCGGGACAGCGGTGTGAAGCGAATCTTTTACGGTCATATGCACAACGCTGATTCCTCTCGTCTGGTGCATCAGATCGCGGGAGCCCGCGCAGAGCTGATTGCTGCAGATCATCTGGATTTTTGCCCCAAAAGAATTGAAAAAGAAATATAAACCGCCCTCGGAGGGTTTGCATACACTTTTACAAAGCAAACCAACGGAAAGGGCGGTTTTTTACATGCATTTTGAGACCCGCGCAGCCCACGGCGGGGGGACGGAGGGGTATGAAGGAGCGATCAGCTTCCCCATCTTCCAAACCTCTACTTACTGCTTCGGAGGGAAATTTTCCTATTCCCGCTGTCAAAATCCTACGCGCAAGGAGCTGGAGCATGCCTTGGCAAGCTTAGAGGAGGGGGCTTACGGATTTGCCTTTTCCTCGGGACTTGCGGCTGTGAGCAGTGTATTCTCTCTGCTGAAGGCCGGGGATCATGTTTTGGTCTCCGACGATCTGTACGGAGGGACTTATCGTTTGATTCGGGAGATCTGGTCACGTTTTGGCGTGGAGTTTACCTTTGCGGATCTGAGAGAGCCGGAGCGTGCAGAGGGATATTTGCGTCCTGCGACCAAGATGATCTTCGCCGAGACACCCACCAATCCCATGATGAAGGTGCTTCCCTTGGGAAGGCTTGCGGCATTGGCGGCGGATCGGGGCATCCTTTTGGTGGTGGATAACACTTTTTTGACCCCGTATTTCCAAAAGCCATTGACCTTGGGGGCGGATATTGTAGTACATTCGGGTACGAAATTTCTTTCGGGACATCATGATACGGTGTGTGGATTTGCGGTTACGTCCTCGGAGGAGATAGCGGAACGGATTGCCATGATTGCCGGTACCTTGGGGAATGCGGCTTCTCCTTTTGACAGCTGGTTGGCGCTTAGAGGGATTCAAACTCTTCCCATCCGCATGGAAAAACACGCCGCAAACGCCCTTGCCGTCGCAGAATATCTGGAAAGCCATCCCTGCGTGGAGAGGGTGTTTTACCCCGGTTTACCCTCACATCCCTCCTTTTCACTGATGAAAAAGCAAACCACCGGTGCGGGAGGTGTGTTGTCCTTTCTTTTGAAGGACGGCAAGGTGGAAAAGGTGCTCGGAGGCGGTAAATTGATTCGCTTTGCGGAAAGCTTGGGAGGCACCACCTCTCTTATCACGTATCCGCAAACACAAACGCACGCCTCTGTTCCCAAAGACGTGCGCGAAAGGATCGGTATAACACCCCGTTTGCTTCGCCTTTCCTTGGGCTTAGAGCATACCGAGGATCTTCTTTTGGATCTGGAGCAAATGCTCAGCAGAAAATAACGTGATCGGTTTCCATGGCGCGGGCAACCAAGCCCTCCACGTCCAGCTTGGCCTCTTCCTCCAGCACCGATTCCAGCTTGGGGTGGGTGTTGGGGTGTCTGGGAGTGAACATGGCGCAACAATCCTCATAGGGCAGAGTGGAGATGTCGAAGGTGCCCATCTGTCTGGCGCGTACCACGATCTCCTCCTTATCCAGCCCAATGCAGGGGCGGAAAATGGGCATGTTTGCTGCTTGATCGGTGACCACCATGGAAAGCATGGTCTGAGAAGCCACCTGACCGATGGACTCACCGGTGATCAAAGCAGAAGCTTCCGCCTTGATAGCTGCTTGCTCTGCGCAACGAACCATGAAGCGGCGCAGCAGCAGGGTGAACAAACGCTCCTCACAGTTGGCGGCAATGGCCTCCTGTACCTCTGTCAGGCTGATGCAGTGGAGACGGATCATTCCTGCGTATTCTGCCAGCTTTTTGGCAAGAGAAACCACCTTCTCCTTGGCGGCTTCGGAGGTGTAGGGAGGGGTTTCAAAATATACTGCCTCCAAGCGAACGCCGCGCTTGGCAGTCATGTGTCCCGCGACGGGGGAGTCAATGCCTCCGGAAAGCAACAGCATGGCCTTGCCTTCGCAGCCTACGGGAATGCCTCCTGCGCCCTTCTCACGCTTGCCGTGGAGAATGGCGGTGTTGTCGCGGATCTCGATCATTACGGTGACGTCGGGATTCTGGACGTTCACCTGCAGATAAGGAAGTGTCTCCAAAAGCACCCCGCCGCATTCGGTGCAGATCTGGGGAGAAGTGAGAGGGAACTTTTTATCACTGCGCTTGGCATCACATTTAAAGGTTCTTGCATTGCCCACAAGTTCCTCTCCGTGATCCCGCAGAACACTTGTGATCACGTCCATATCCTTTTCGCACTCGATGCCGCGGCAGATGGTGACGATGCCGAACACCTTCTTCAAAAGCTCTGCGGCAATGTCCATGTCGCAGCCTTCCTTGCCGCGCACAAACATGATGGATTGGGCGTAAACAAGCTCGTACTCGCCGGGCGCACGCTTCAGGGCGCGACGTACGTTCTTTTCCAAAAGCTGGTTGAAATAGTTGCGGTTCAAGCCCTTCAGCACGATCTCGCCGTATTTCAAAAGAATCACTTCGTTGGTATTCATCGTTTCAATTTCGCGCATTCCTGCAAGGTCTTGCAAAGCAGGGCGCATTCCTCTCCGGTATTACTGATATCAAAGCTGATTCGCAGGGAGGTTTCGATCTCCTCTGCAGGCAATCCGAATGCGGACAGCACGGGATTGCCTTTTTTTCTTTCTCTGGCGGAGCAAGCGCTTCCTGCGGAAACGCAGATCCCCTTTGCGGAAAGAAAATTCAACGCCCAGGAGCTTGGCACTCCGGGAAGACTGATGTGAAGAATGTTGGGAAGATGGGTAGGGGGGAGGTGTAAGATCACGCCACTCCCTTGCAGTTCCTTGATCACCTGCTCCCGAAGGGAAGCCAGATAAGGAAGCCGTTCCTTGTCTTTGGCGCACTTTTCTGCCGCCGCCCCAAAGGCGGCAATGGCAGGCACGTTTTCCGTACCGGAACGCAAGCCGTTTTCCTGACCTCCGCCCAAGAGGTAGGGAGGCAGATTGCGAATTTTATCACTGATATACAACGCTCCTGCACCCTTGAGCCCGCCGATCTTATGGGCGGAAAGGGTAATCAGATCGCAAACACTTGCGAAACGGTCGTTTTCAATCTTCAAAAAGCCTTGAACACCGTCGCAGTGCAGCACCGCATCCGTACCTGCGGCGGTCATGACCTTTCGCACGGCAGGCAGGTCGTAGACTGCACCTGTTTCGTTGTTGGCCCGCATGATGGAAAGGAAGGCTACAGGCTCCTGCAGCTCCTTTGCCAATTGCTCAAGATCCAGCACACCGCCTTTTGTGGAAAGCCTTGCCACGGTAAAGCCTTCTTTTTCCAACGCCTTTATAGGTTCTGCAACGGAAGGATGCTCGCTGTCTGAGGTGATGATCTTTTTTGCCCGTTTGCCCCGGGTCTTTGCCAGCCCAAAAATGGCCTGATTGTTTGCCTCCGTGCCGCAGGAAAGGAACGTGAGTTGTTCCGGCTTGCAACGAAGAGCGCCTGCCACCTGTCTGCGGGCAGTATCCACCAAGCCTTTGGCGGCCAACCCTGCTCCATGGAACGAGGAAGGATTTCCGTATTCGGTATATGCGCAGGCGGCGGCAGTTATCGCTTCCTTTACGGGAGGCGCAGTTGCCGCGGAATCAAAATACAGGTAGGCCATGTTCAATGCTCTCTTTCCTGTGAAAAGGGTGTTGCTTTATTGTAACACGCAAAAACGCTTCCGTCAACCGATTTTTTCTATTCCCGGAGAAAAATGCCCCAGACAATCATTAACATTTTGTAAACTTTTGCTTTTTATTTGCTTCTGATGAAAATTCCCTATTTACAGATGAGAAAAAAAGGAGTATAATGTGCGTTGATCGAATGCTTTTTCGATTTTATATAGATGTGATATAGATGTTAGAACCCTACCAAAAGCATAATGCATTCCATATAGAAATCGGGAGAGCATAGATTTGAATATAAATTAGGAGGCAAATCTATGGGACCCTTTGAGATCGCTGTTGCCGGCGGAGCCGCCGCTGTTTCAGCCGTGGTGTTCTTTATCGTCGGTTATTTCCTGCGTAAGGCCACTGCCGAGAAGAAAATCAAATCCGCCGAGGCGGAATCCAAGAGAATGGTAGAAGAAGCAAAGAAAGAGGCTGAAGCTGCCAAAAAAGAAATCCTTGTCGAAGCAAAGGACGAGGCATTTAAGATTAAGAACGAAGCTGAACGTGAGGCGAAGGAACGCCGTACCGAAGTACAGCGTCAGGAACGCCGTATTACCCAAAAAGAAGAGAATTTAGACCGTAAGCTGGAAAACCTGGAAAAGAAGGAAGAACAGCTGACCAGCAAGATCAAAGCCAACGAAGAACGTAAGGTTGAGATCGAAAAATGCATTGCAGAGCAAAGTGAGCTTCTCCAGCGCATCGCAGAGATGACCATGGAGGAGGCTCGTGAAGAGCTCATGTCCCGTGCTGAAAGCGAAACCCGTCACGATCTGGCGATGAAGCTTTCTCAGCTGGAGGAAGAATATAAGGAAGTTGCAGAGGATAAGGCTAAAAACCTGATCGCTTTGGCAATCCAGCGTTGCGCTGCGGACAGCGTTTCCGAGCAAACCGTGTCCGTGGTTGCCCTGCCCAACGATGAAATGAAGGGCCGTATCATCGGCCGTGAGGGCAGAAACATTCGTGCTATCGAAACCTTGACCGGTGTAGACTTGATCATTGACGATACTCCCGAGGCCATTGCCATTTCCACCTTCGATCCCGTACGGAGAGAGGTTGCCCGTCTGGCGTTGGAAAAGCTGGTCTCCGACGGCAGAATCCATCCCTCCCGTGTGGAAGATATGGTGGAGAAGTGCCGTAAGGAAGTGGATGTTGCCATCAAGAAGGCAGGTGAACAGGCCACCTTCGAGACTGGCATCCACGGCTTGAATCCCGAGCTGATCAAGCTTTTGGGCAGACTGCGCTACCGTACCAGCTACGGTCAGAACGTGTTGCGCCATTCCATCGAGGTAGCGTTGCTTTCCGGCATGATCGCTTCCGAGTTGGGCGTGGACGTCAACATGGCAAGACGCGCAGGCTTGTTGCATGACATTGGTAAGGCTATGACCCACGAGATTGACGGCTCTCACGTGCAGATCGGTGTGGACATTGCCCGCAAGTACAAGGAATCCAAGGACGTGATCCACGCCATCGAGGCACATCACGGCGATGTGGAGCCTACTACTTATATCGCTATGATCGTGCAGGCGGCAGACGCTATTTCGGCGGCTCGTCCCGGTGCACGTCGCGAAAATCTGGAAAATTACATCAAGCGCTTGCAGAAGCTGGAGGAGATTGCAAACTCCTTCAAGGGAATCGAAAAGGCCTTTGCTATTCAGGCGGGCAGAGAGATTCGCATTATGGTCAAGCCGGACGAGGTGTCGGACGACGAGATGATCTTCTTGGCACGGGACATTGCCCGCAAGGTGGAATCCGAGCTGGAATATCCCGGTCAGATCAAGATCAACGTTGTGCGTGAGACCCGTCAGAGCGAATACGCAAAGTAAAGCGTGATTCAAGAATGAAGTTTTGGGTAAGGGGGTAAGGTGCTTACCCCCTTGCTTCTTAGAAAGAGAGTATCCAAATAATGAAGATCCTGGCAGTGGGTGACGTATACGGTACTGCAGGCATCGCCTGCGTGGAACAGCGGTTGCGAACCGTACAGAATCAGGAAAAGGTTGATCTGGTGATCGTTAACGCCGAAAACTGTGCCCCCGGAAACGGGATGGACGTGAGAGGCGGACAGGCCATTCTGGACGCGGGAGCAGATATTCTCACGGGAGGAAATCACAGCTTGCGTCAGCTTTCCTGCTTTACCTTTTTGGAGGATCATCCTTATGTGCTGCGGCCGCTGAACTTCCCTGACGCGGCACCCGGCAAGGGGTATTGCATTTATTCCGGGGTGTACGGTTATCGCGTGTTGGTGATCAACGTGCAAGGGCAGATCTACATGAATTCTCCTGTAGACAACCCCTTTAACACCGTGGAACGGCTTTTGACCCGTTTGAAGGGGCAGTACGATTTTGCCGTTTGCGATTTCCATGGGGAGGCAACCAGCGAGAAGGCGGCCTTTGCGGCTTGCTTTGACGGAAGGATCGGCGCTATTTGGGGAACGCATACCCATGTGCAGACCGCAGATGAACGAGTGCTTCCCGGCGGAAGCGGGTTTATCAGCGATTTGGGCATGTGCGGCGTTGAAGATTCTATTATCGGCACGAAATGTGAGCAGGTGGTCAAGTTCTACAAGACCGGTGTTCACGCCCGATACGAGGCGGCAGAGGGCAGAACGGTTTTCTGCGGTTGCGTATTTGACATTGACCCCGGAAAAGGGAAGTGCCTTTCCGTTAAGCGGATCCGAATTTGAAAATAATACATCAATCATAGAAAGGAACTTTTAACATGCAGGCTATTTTGAGACCCTTGGATACGGCTGCTGCGGCCAATACGGCCGGTTCTTCCATTACCATGATCGTGATGATCGTGGTGATGATCGCCGTATTCTATTTCTTCCTGTACAGACCTCAGAAGAAGCAGGAAAAGGAAACCCAGGCAATGCGCGATTCCATCGAGATCGGCGACGTTATCTCCACCGTTGGAGGAATCATCGGCGTAGTGGTTCGCATTAAGGGCGAGATGCTTCTCATCGAGAGCGGCGCAGACCGTACCCGCATCCAGATCCAGAAATGGGCGGTTCGCGGCGTAGAAGAACGTGCTCATCCTCAGGCTCACGAGGATAAGGACGGGAAAAAACTGAAGAAATAAGAAGGGGAAGCATACATTGAATGATTCATTGTATGCTTTCTTTTTTTCAATAGGAAAAGCGAGGACAAATTATGAATAAGACCATGCAAAGAAAATACGCCCGCCTCTTGGTGCGCGTAGGCGTAAACGTACAAAAAGGGCAGACCCTTGTGGTTCGTGCTCAAACGGAAATTTATTCCTTTGTGGAAATTCTTGCTGATGAGGCCTACAAGGCAGGCGCAGGGGACGTGCAGATCGAATGGGGGAATCAGACCCTGACCAAGCTGGAATACCGTCGCCGCACGGTGACTGCCCTTTCTAAGGTAGAGGCTTGGGAGGAAGCGAAGATGAAGCACCAGGCGGATACGCTGCCCGCTATGATCCGCCTTTGCTCCGAGGATCCCGATGGCTTGAAGGGCGTTAACCAGGAAAAGGTACGCAAGGTGGGTCAGCGACGCTACCCTATTTTCAAGCCCTACCGCGAACAGATGGAAAACCGCTATCAGTGGCTGGTTGCGGCAGTTCCCGGCAAGGCTTGGGCGAAAAAGGTGTTCCCCGGTGAGCGTCCTGCCGCCGCAGTGGAAAAGCTCTGGAACGCTATTCTGGAATGTTGTCTGGTGACTCCCGACAACGATCCCATCGCCGCATGGCAGGAAAAGAACCGTATCATGGCAGAAAAGTGCGAAAAGCTGAATGCTTACCGCTTTGACTATTTGGAATACAAGAATAGCCTTGGAACGGATTTCCGTTGCACCCTTATGCCCAAATCCCTTTGGTGCGCAGGCGGTGAGAACACTCTTGGTGGAACCTTCTTTAACCCCAATATGCCCACCGAAGAGGTGTTCACCACTCCTTGGAAGGGTAAGTGCGACGGTAAATTGGTTTCCTCCATGCCCCTTTCCCGCCAGGGAACCTTGATCGATGGCTTCTGGATCGAATACAAGGACGGCAAGGCCGTGAATTGGGACGCCAAGACAGGCAAGGCTGCTTTGGATGCCTTGATGCAATCCGACGAGGGAGCCTTGATGCTGGGTGAGCTTGCTCTTGTGCCCTACGATTCTCCCATCAGCAACCAAAAGATTCTGTACTACAACACTCTGTTCGACGAAAATGCAAGCTGTCACGTGGCGGTAGGCAAGGGTTACAGCAACTGCGTGGAAGGTTTTGAAAACATGAGCAAGGAAGAGCTGGACGAGGTAGGCGTGAACGATTCTCAGGTGCACGTGGACTTTATGATCGGTACTCCGGATATGTCCATCACCGGCTGGAAGGACGGCAAGGCTACCCCCATCTTCGTTGACGGAAACTGGGCGCTGTAAGTATGGAAAACAAGGAAGCTTTGCGCAAAGAACTGGCAGAGGAGATTGAGGCCGCAAGCCTTCTGCTGGATGACCGCCTGTACACCACCAAGAGCTACTATAACTTGGTGACTGCCATCGGTTATGGCAAGGCGGTTTTGGCCAGAGAAGATTCTTCTGCAGAAACCATGGAAGAAGCCATCTGCGGGATACACACGGCTGTGGATGAAATGAAGCTTCAAAAAAGAGGCTTGCGGAAGGAGCTGACTCCCGTGCAAGCGAAAAAACGAACCACTTTGTTGTTGGCAGGCGCCTTTTTCGGCGGCCTTCTGTTGGGAAAGTATGCCCTCAGAAAGGAAAAGAAAAAGGAAAAGAAGCAGAAGTAAAAAAGGAAAGGAACATTCCTACCATGAAAGCATTTAAATTAGGCGTGCAGTTGTACTCTGTGAGAGACGATGCCGCAAAGGATATTGAAGGGACCTTGAAGGCCGTGAAGGCCATGGGCTACGACGGCGTTGAGCTGGCAGGGCTGTACGGCAAGACTCCCGAGGAGCTGAAGGCCTTGGCAGCGTCTGCCGGCCTTGAGATCATCTCCGCTCACACCGGCCTTTGGGAGACCCGCGGCATGGGCGCAAAAGCCGTTGCAGAGCAGTACCGCAGAGCGGGATGCCGCTACATCGCCGTGGCAAGCATGGCGGATGAGGACAGACCGAACGGAGAAAACTTCGAGAAAGCCTCCGCAGAGGTGGCAGCGCTGGCAGAAGCCTGCAAGGCAGAGGGCATGACCCTGCTGTATCACAACCACGATTTTGAGTTCTTCGTACTGCCCGACGGCAGATTCGCATTGGAAGCCATCTACTCATGCGCAAGCGATGACCTGTTGCAGACGGAGATCGACGTTTGCTGGGCGAAGACCGCAGGCAACGACCCCGCTGCCTTGGTGCGTAAGTATGCGGGCAGAGCGCCTTTGGTACATCTCAAGGACTTCTCCGGCATTCCCGAACAAAGTCGCTACGACAACTTCGGGCTGAAGTTCACCCGCCCCACAGATGCAGAACCCTTCTCCCTCCAACCCGTGGGCAGAGGATGCCAGGATATTCCCTCCATTCTCGCCGCCGCTGAGGAAGCAGGCACGGAATGGCTCATCGTGGAGCAGGATTCCCCCGCCGCAGGGGACACCCCCATGGAATCCATCGCATACTCCGCAACCTATATGAACACCCTTTTGGGAAGATAAAACAGCAAGACTCCGCCGAAAAAGCGGAGTCTTCTGACTGATGACAAAGTATCATTTTTACAGTGTGGTTGGCAAAATACACAAAGGTGAAGTAACCATGAGCCTCCCTCTGGGAGGGAGGTGGCATTTTCGTCAGAAAATGACGGAAGGAGCCTGCGAGCATCGAAAACAATGTCTTTATCAAAAGCGAATGCGCGCGCAGTTTGAACACAGCAAAGGCTCTATCTTTATCGAAAAGATTACTTCATCTCCCGCGGGCTCCCTCAGTCGCCCTTATGGGCGACAGCTCCCTCCCGGAGGGAGCCCATGTTTCGCCCGTTCGTTTTGCTCTCCCGAAAAATGTGTTTGGGCAATTTGCCATTTGATGCTTTTGATGCAAGATTTTTCGTCAGCCTGAAGTCTCCGCCAAAAAAGCGGAGTCTTTTTGTGTGGTAGGATGTTTTGTTAACAATTGTAAAGTTTTCATGGTCACTGTTGACATTGTTTTGGATTTATGGTATATTGAAACCGTAAGGAGGAGAGTCCAATGGCTCATATATCTGCTTCGTAAAGTAAAAATGGTCCTTGCTGCAATCACGTTGCGTTGGCGGCGATGGAGCAACATATAGGAAGGAGCTATTATGTTTATCCTTGAATTCATTTTTAATGATCCCATACTTGCATTTGTGGTGGGACCTCTTTTGGCAGTTGCTGTTTATAAAATTCAGTTACTTCTGTGCCGAAAGGTAAAACATCTGCAGATCAAGCTGATCCCGCTATATCTCTTTTTGGCACTGTTCGTTTTTCTTACATTGCTGTATACGGGTGCTTTCCCCGGGCAATCCGGTGGCTTGGCAAACGCGAACGAACTTGTTGCATTGCTATTGGCTATTGCATTCGGAATCCCCTTTATAGGCGTTTGTGCCGCTTGGTTGGTGCATTGGAGAGCAACGCAACAAGCACAAGTCAACTCATAAAATTCCCCCCCGCCGAGGTTTTTTCTCAGCGGGGGGCTTTTTTCAAAACTCCTCTAACATTTTATACACGGTGCAGATGGGCAGACCCACGATGGAGAAGTAGTCCCCTTGGATCTTTTCCACCAGGATGCACCCCTTGCCCTGGATGCCGTAGGCGCCCGCCTTGTCGTCACATTCACCCGTGGCAACGTAGGCGGTAATCAGCTCCTCGCTGAGCTTTCGGAAGGTGACGTGGGAGACGGAGACCTCCCCCTTCACCGTCTTGCCGTCGGTGATGCACACCCCCGTCAGCACCCGATGGGTCTTCCCGGAAAGGAAACGGAGCATCTCTGCGGCGTGGGTGCGGTCCTTGGGCTTGCCCAGCTTTTCACCGCCGTATTCCACCAGGGTATCTGCCCCTAATACCACCCGACCGGGGAAGCGGGAGGACACCTCCAAAGCCTTTGCCTTGGCGTTTTCCAAAACCACTTCCTCCACGGAAAGCTCCGCAGGGCAGATCTCCTCCCCAAAGGAAGGCACCACCTCAAAGGGAATCCCTGCGGTCTCTAAGATCTCCCTCCGCCTGGGGGAGGCGGAAGCCAAAAGAATGCTTTGCTTTTTCATATCAAAAAACTCTCTTTTCTTACCGAAAAATATAGATTTGCTATTGCAAAAATCTTCTGATTCTATTATAATACCATTGAAGTAAAATATCAAGAAGAAAGTTATCATTATGAAGATAAAAACAGATTCTGTCAAGCGCATCGTGGTGAAGGTGGGTACCTCTACCCTGACCCACGAGGGCGGTACCATGAATTTAAGAAAGATCGAGAAATTGGTTCGCTGTCTGGCGGATATCAAGAACACGGGGAAAGACGTGATCCTGGTTTCCTCCGGTGCCGTGGGCTGCGGTCTTGCAAAGCTCCATTTCAATCGGGACACCTTGACGTTACAGCAAAAGCAGGCGGCGGCATCTGTGGGGCAGTGCGACCTCATCGGGATGTACTCCAAGGAGTTTGCCCAGTATGGCTACGTGGTGGCACAGCTGCTCTTGACCAAGGACGTGGTGGACAGCGAGGTGCGTTATGCCAACGCCAAGAACACTATGGAGACCCTTTTGGAGGCGGGGGTAATTCCCGTTGTCAACGAGAACGACACCGTTTCCGGGGAGCAGATCCGTTTCGGCAGTAACGACACCCTTTCCGCAGTGGTGGCACTGCTTTCCGATGCAGACCTGCTGGTGAATATGTCGGATATTGACGGCTTGTATACTGCAGACCCCCGTAGAGATCCCAGCGCAACTTTGATCGATTGCGTTGCGGAGATTACCCCCGAGATCGAGGCGGCGGCCGGCGGCGCAGGCTCTGCCCGCGGAACCGGCGGTATGGTGGCTAAGCTTCAAAGTGCCCGCACGGTGACGGAGGCTGGGATTCCCATGATCATCTGCAACGGTGACGATCCCGCCATGCTGTATGCGATTATGGACGGTACTTTTATCGGTACCTATTTTGAAGCGAAAGGAAGCAAATCATGACCATTCGTGAGATCTGCCTGCAAAGCAGGGAAGCAATCCCCATGCTGCAAGCCTCTTCCGGACAACAGCGGAACGATGCTTTGCACGCCATGGCTGAATATTTACTGCGGGATACTTCTGTGATTCTGGAGGCCAACAAAAAAGATCTGGCCCACGCAACCGAAAACGGCGTGCCTGCTCAGATGATAGACCGTCTGACCTTGACGGAAGCCCGTCTGCAGGGCATCGCCTCTGCATTGAAAGAAGTTGCTTCTCTCCCTGATCCCTTAGGGCTGGGAGAAGAATGGGTGCGCCCCAACGGATTAACCGTCCGCCGCATCGCTGTGCCCATCGGGCTGATCGCCATGATCTACGAGGCACGTCCCAACGTAACGGCAGATGCCGCCGCATTGGCGGTGAAGTCCGGCAACTGTGTGGTGCTGAGAGGGGGCAAGGAAGCCTTCTTTACCAACTGTGCCATGGTGAAATCCCTGCGGGAGGCTATGGCTTCTGTGGGTCTGCCCGAGAACTGTATTGCCATGCCCGAGGATCCTTCCCGCGAGACCGCTACACAGCTTATGCAGCTGCGAGGTGTGGTGGACCTGCTGATTCCCAGAGGGGGCAAGGGCTTGATCCGTTCCGTGGTGGACAACGCTACTGTACCCGTGATCGAGACCGGTGCGGGAAATTGCCATGTCTTCGTGGACGAAAGTGCGGATACGGAAATGGCACTTTCTGTGATAGACAACGCAAAGCGCCAAAGACCCTCGGTCTGCAATGCCGCAGAAGGGCTTTTGGTGCATCGTAAGGTTGCTGGGACCTTCCTGCCCTTGCTGATGGAACGACTCTCCAACGTGGAATTCCGCGGCTGTGAGGAGACCTGTGCCATCCTGCCCGATTGCACTCCCGCTACGGAGGAGGATTTCTATACGGAATACAATGACCTCGTCCTCCACGTTAAGGTGGTGGGGGATGTAGAGGAGGCCATTTCCTTCATCAACGCCCATAACACGGGGCATTCCGAGGCGATCCTGACGGAAAGTCTTACCAATGCGAACCGCTTTACCGCAGGCATCGATGCCGCGGCAGTGTACGTCAACGCCTCCACCCGTTTTACCGACGGCGGGGAGTTTGGCTTCGGGGCGGAGATCGGTATCTCCACTCAAAAAATGCACGCCAGAGGTCCCATGGGTCTTTCTGCCCTCACCACGGTGAAATACGTGGTTTGGGGAGACGGTCAGATCCGCGGGTAATATTGTACAAGCACCCTCACATACCATAGTGAGGGTGATCGTTCATGTTGCAAACTGTTTTAACCATGCTTTCCCGCTTTCTGGGGCTGTTTCTCCGTGCGGCGGGAACCAATTCCTTCCCACCTCCCCTCTCCAAAGCAAAGGAAAGGGAACTGTTTCTGAAAGCCAGGGCAGGGGATCTGTCTGCCCGCAATACCCTCATTGAGCATAATCTGCGGCTGGTGGCTCACATCGTGAAAAAATACTACCTCTCCCACAAGGATCAGGAGGATCTGCTTTCCATTGGAACAGTGGGGCTGATCAAGGCCATCGACAGCTACGACGTGGAAAACGGCGCAAGATTTGCCACTTATGCAGGAAAATGTCTGCAAAACGAGATCCTCATGTATTTTCGCGCCCAAAAGAAGCATTCCATGGAAACCTCCATCAACGAGCCTGTGGACGTGGATAAAGAGGGGAATCCTCTGACGTATCTGGACATTCTTTCCGATGACGAGGACATCGTGGAGGCCTTGGATACCAAAATCAAGCACTCAAAAGTATACAGCGCCGTGCGGGAGGTTTTGGATGAACGGGAACGCTCCGTGATCGTGTTGCGCTACGGATTGACGGAAAGCGGCAGGGTGTACGCCCAGCGTGAGGTGGCCGATCGTATGGGCATTTCCCGCTCCTACGTGTCAAGAATCGAAAAAGCCGCCTTGGAAAAGATCAAAAAATATTTGGGAGAGCCATAAAACTCTTGCCAAAATCCTTTTCATATAGTATAATGAAAGGGCAATAGACAAGGAGACGATTCTTTTTTCATGAATTATCTGATCACATTTTTGCTTAGTATGCTTCCCATTGTAGAGCTGCGAGGTGCCATTCCTTACGGTATCGGCTTCGGGCTGGATATTTTGCCCGTGATTTTGATCTCTATCGTGGGCAATCTGCTTCCCATACCCTTTCTGATCCTGTTCGGCGGTAAGGTACTGAACTGGTTCGCGAAATTCCCCAAGCTGGGAAAGCCCTTCCGTAAGATTTTGGAAATCGGCGAAAGGAAGGTAGGGCAGATGAAGAAGACTCTGTTCTGGGGTCTGTTCCTCTTCGTTGCCATTCCTCTTCCCGGCACGGGTGCTTGGACGGGGGCTTTGATTTCCATCCTGCTGGGGCTGAAGCTCCGCAAATGCTTTCTGCCCATCGCCTTGGGCGTGGTGACGGCGGGAGCGATCATGCTCATTCTTTCCCTGACGGCAAAGGGACTCTTCAACGCATTGATATAAAAAACAACATATAAAGAGGTAACAAAAATGGCAAAGTTTCAAATCGGCGTTATGACCGACTCCTTCAAGCTTCCCTTTGAGCAGGGATTGGCAAAAGCTGCCGAGGTAGGCGCACAGGGCATTCAGCTGTACGTGGTAGACGGCGAAATGAAGTACGATACCTTTGATGACGCAAAGGTTGCTCGCGTTCGCGCTCTCTTGGAGCAGTATGGCTTGGTGATCTCCGCTGTCTGCGGCGATTTCGGCGGCCACGGCTTTGAGCGTGCAGACGAGAACGCATGGAAGATCCCCGCATCCAAGGCAGTGGCAGATCTGGCAGTCCGCTTGGGCACCAAGGTTGTCACCACCCACATCGGCGTAGTTCCCGAAGATCCCGCTGACCCCGCAAAGGCAGATACCGCTTGCGAGGCATATCAGAACATGGTTTCCGCATGCCGTGAGATCGGTGAGTATGCCGCTTCTGTAGGCGTGACCTTCGCCATCGAGACCGGTCCCGAGCCCGCAGACCGTCTGAAGGCATTCCTGGACGACGTGAACAGCGAGGGCTTCGGCGTTAACATGGACCCCGCTAACCTGGTTATGTGTACCGGCACCGACCCCGTTGCCGCAGTATATACCTTGGGCGATTACATCGTTCATACTCATGCCAAGGACGGCAAGGGCTTTATCATCGATCCTCGCAAGGTTTACACCTTCTTCGCAGAAGGCGGTATCGAAGACCTCCGTCTTTCCGACTACTTCCTGGAGGTTCCTCTGGGCGAGGGCAACGTTCCCTTCGACGCATACCTCAAGGCTCTGGAGGACATCGGCTACAAGGGCTTCCTGACCGTTGAGCGTGAGTGCGGTGACGATCCCTATGCAGATATTCTCAAGGCGGTTAACTTCTTGAAGAGCAAGATCGGCGATAAGAAGGTCAAGAAGATCGGCTTTATCGATTACTTCCTGGAAGAGTGGCACGCTCTCAACTATCCCCAGTTCATCCGCAATGCTGACCCCGACTGCGAGTTCGTAGTGGCTTATGCTTACGCTGAGCTGGATAAGAAGCCCGGCGGCAACATGACCACCGATGAATTCTGTGCTAAGTTCGGTATCCAGAAGTGCGACACCATTGAGGAAGTGGTAGAAAAGAGCGACTGCCTGGTGGTTATGAGCCCCGACAACCCCGAAAGACACTGGGATCTCTGCCAGCTGCCCCTGCGTAGCGGCAAGCCCGTATACGTAGATAAGACCTTCGCCCTCACCAAGCAGATCGCCATCGATCTGGTGAAGCTGGGCGAAGAGAACAACACTCCCTTCTTCTCCTCCTCCGCTCTCCGCTTTGCAGACGAGCTGAAGACCCTTTCCAAGGAAGGCATCGTTTACATCAACTCCCGCGGCCCCGGCAACTTCGACACCTACGCCATCCACCAGCTGGAGCCCATGCTCATGCTGATGGGCAGCAACGTCAGCCGTGTCATGTCTATTGGCAGCGGTAAGTACGAGTCCATGGTGCTGGAGTTTGCAGACGGCAGAAGTGCTGTGATGTCTCACTACGGCTGGAACGGCGGTATCGACTTTGAGTTCGTGGCAAGCTATGCCGACGGTACCAACGTCAAGATCCCCGCTATGACCAACACCTTCCCCAACTTCATCTCCTCCATGCTGGATTTCTTCCGCACCGGTAAGATCTACGCCGCTCACGACGAGACCGTTGCCATCATGGCTGTGATTGAGGCGGGCAACCGCGCTCTCAAGACCCCCGGCGTTTGGGTTGAAGTTTGATGAAGCATATGCAAAAAGGCATTCTGTTGTACACAAGCTATTGGGGCTACAACGGAACCAAATATTACAATCCTACCGATGAGGAGCTGCAAAAGCTCCTCTCGGCCAGCAATGAGATCCTTCTGATCCCCATTGTGACCTTTAACCGTTACAGAGATGCAGAGGGCAATGAAAAGCAGGTTTTGGACGAAACCACGCTGGATTCCTTGACCCCCGACATGGTGGGCGACCCCAATATGCTGGAGGCTATCAAGGCGGAGTACGCGCCTCGCATCGAGACCTATCTCCGCGCCAACTACCACGTGGACGACTACGTGGAGGATGCCGTTGCCTACGCCAGACGTTTGGTAAAACTGGACCCCACCGTAAAGCTGTGGTTCTCCGCGCCCTTGGAGGGTTGCCTCCACGCCCTGACCCATCTCTTCGCGGATGCGTGGGTGTACGGCGTTCACCGTGTGAAGGAGGTTTTGGAGCCGGAGATCTGGGAGAACAACGTGCAGGGCATCTACTTCTCCTTGGAGGATATCGTCACCGCGTATTATACTAAGTTCGATCCCGCTTGCCCCGAGGAGGATTTCCACAGCCCCATGGTATATTCCATGCGTAAGGTTTCCGAGGCCGCCCACGGCTACGGAAAAGAGTGCTTGTGGATCCCGTATTATCACGGTGCGGCTTGCTCCCATACCACTTTGGGGCACGTGGCCAACTGTACGGACATCTTCGACACCGTCATCATCCAGCCCTCCTATTTCTTCCGCGCAGAGCGTACCCCGGAGCTGGGCATCGTGGCGGAGTGCGTGCGGCAACAGCAGGTCATTGATACCGACGGCAGTGTCATCGGCGGAGAAAAGACCTCCAAAACCGTCATCGGCTTTGAGATGGAGATCGACCACCAGTTCTTCGACAAGGAAGATTATAAGGAGCGTTACTTCGCCTACGAGAAAGCCTTTGGCGAATTCGTAGGGAAGTATCCCACCGCCTACTACGCAGGCTGTCCCGACACCGCTGTCAAGGTGGCGGACCTGATGAAGAACTTCTTGCAGAAATAAAGCACAACAAGAAAGAAGCGTCGATTCGGCGCTTCTTTTTCTTGACAACCCACGCCTTTTATGCTAAACTGAAAAAAACGCTTTTTTCAAGTATAAGGAGATATTTACCATGGCAGGAAGCGGAAGAATCGAGTGGCTGGTCACTGACGAGCTTACTCAGCTTTCGGAAGAGGGCAGAGACCTTGACCGTGATTTTTGGAAAAAAGAAATAGATGCCTGCGGCAGTGATAAAGAGAAGCTGATGGCAATTTACGAAAAACTGCAAACCCTTCCCATGCGGGCGGACTACCCCTATGAGGAGCCCAGTGACCTTGCAGAGATCAAAAAGGCAAGCAAGGTGGATACCCTCCCCGCAGACAAATTTACTCCCGTAGAGCTTACCTACTTCCACGGCGCATGGCTGGGGAGATGCATCGGCTGTGCCTGGGGCCAGCCCTGTGAGGGTTGGGCCATGCCCGACATCCGCAAGTGGTACAAAGAGGCAGGAAAGTACCCCGTTTCCTATTTCTTCCCCGCAAGATCCGGTGAAAAACATAGAGAGCATTTCAGCACCGACGAGAATCTCGACGGCATGGGCTTGGATGACGATACCCGTTTCACCGTGCTGAACTATCTGCTTCTCAAAGAAAAAGGCTTCGCCATGGATGCCTACGACGTGGGGCATATGTGGACGTATAAGCTGCCCTTCCGCTTTGTGTTCACCGCGGAAAGCCAGGCATATCTGAACTTTATCAACTGCGAGGATGTGCTGGCCTGGAGCAAGCCGGAAAATCCCGACGAGGTGATGCGTCAGGCCAAGGTTGCCACCTATTTGAACCCCTACCGCGAGTGGATCGGTGCGCAGATCCGTGCGGATGCCTTTGCGTACGTTTGCGCAGGTATGCCCATCAAGGCCTCTGAGCTGGCATTCGTGGATGCCTCCTTCTCCCACGTAAAGAACGGTATCTACGGCGAGATGTTCTTCGCCGCCATGATTGCCGCCGCTTTTACGGAAAAGGACGTGGAGAAGTGCTTTGATATCGCCATGGCCACCATCCCCGCGAACTGCCGTTTCGCCGAGGAGATGAAGTGGGCAAAGGAGCTGGCAGAATCCGATCTGGACAGAGAAGAGCTGATGGATAAGCTCTATGCAAACGGTGAAAAATATCACCGTGTCCATACCATCAACAACGCCACCTTCTGTATCGCCGCCATCATGCGCTACAAGAATGACTTCCGCGGTGCCGTGGCATTCTCCATCGAATGCGGCATGGATACCGACTGCAACGGTGCTACCGTAGGCTCCTTCATGGGTGCTTTGCTGGGTAGCGAGGGCATCCCCGCCGACCTCGCGGAGGCAATGAAGGATAAGTTTACCGTGGGCGTGACTCCCTATGATAACTACTCCATCAAGGGCTTCGCAGCAGAGGTCAAGGAGCTTCACGAAAAACTGAACGGTTGAAAAACAAGAGCGACACTGCAAAAGGTGTCGCTCTTACTTTTATTCTTCGGGATTCGTTTCTTCTTCGGTGGCGGGGGCTTCCTCGGGAATCTCATCTTCCTCCACTGTTTCCACCTTCACGGAGGCAAACTTGGGGGTGTAGACCTCCTGCACCGTCTTCTTCTGGGATTTGCGGTAGAGAACGATCATGCCCACAATGCAAGCAATCACGGAAACCGCACCGATGAATACGGAGATCTTGATGGTCTCACCCAGCCATCCCTTGAACAGATACAGGCTGTCGGTGCGGAGCATTTCGATCCACATTCTGCCAAAGCCGTACCAGCCGAGATAGGTGAAGATGATCTGTCCGTCAAACTTCTTCTTTTTGTAGAAGATCAGATAGATCAGCAGAATACCGATCACGTTCCAAAGGGATTCATACAAAAAGGTGGGGTGCGCCACGGTGACGTTGCCCAAGGCGTCGGTGATCTCCATGCGCCAGGGCAGGTTCTCCACTCCGGGGGAGTAGCCGTAAGCCTCTGCGTTCATAAAGTTGCCCCATCTGCCGATGGCTTGACCGATCATTACAGCGGGAGCCGCCGCATCCATCAGCTTTAGCGTGCTGAGCTTGGTGATGCGGGAATAGGTATACACGGTGATGATGCCGAAGATGATGGCGCCGTAAATGGCAAGACCGCCGCCGCGGATATTGATCATCTTAAGGAAATCACCCTTGTACTGATCCCATTCCGTTACAACGTACATCACGCGAGCGCCAATGATAGCAACAGGCACGGTGATCATGGCCAAGTTGTACAAGTGATCCTCGGGCAGGCCCTCCTTGAGTTTAGCGTAGCGGTAAAACATAAACAACGCAAGGCAAATGCCAAGAGTGATGAGAATGCCGTACCACTTCACCTCAATGCCTGCAATGGAAAAGGCCACGGAGTTGATTTCAAAGGATAGCCCCAAGCCGGGGAATGCGATTGTATGCATATCATTCATCCTTTCCTTCTTTGGGATATACCACGCTCATGGCGCAACGGTCGGTGCGGATGGTATCTTTCAGAACCTTCCACGCTTCTTCATACCCGATCTTGGAAAGACAGGCGGAATAGGAGAGATAATCTCCGCCGTTCTGCCAGAAGGTCATGAAGGTGTTGGCAATGTCGTCGGTGGAATCAAAATTGAACAGATTGTTGGCGTACACCACCCGCTTGGCAGTTTCAAACTCCTCGGGAGTGAAGTAGATTTCTCTGCGTTTGTCGATCTCTGCGCAAACCGCATCCTTCAAGGCGTGGGGGTCGTTACAAAGAGCAGAGACCTCGGTAAACGCCGCAGTACGCTCCTGGGCATACGCTCCTCCGAATTTATCGCTGATCAGCCCGCTTTCGTAAAGGCGGTTGTAGAATTCTCCGGATTTACCGAAGAGCAATTGCATATTGATGGCGTTTGCCGCGGAGATACGAATGCGCTCGTCGGGATCTTCCGCAGGAACATCCTTGAACCCGATCTCCACCATGGGCTGGGAAATTTCAAAAAAATCCTCGGCGTAGGGCGTATTGATCTCCTCCGGCTCTTCCGGGAAGACACGTTCGATCTTTACCACGGGGGCTTCTTCGGTGAGCATTTTGTCGCACACCGCATTTACCTGCTGGGGGGTCACGTCGCCGCAGACGATGAGCACCATGTTGCGCAGGTTGTAGAAGGTGTTCGTACAACGGTAAAGCATTTCGGGGGTGATCTGCGCAATGGATTCCCGTGTGCCGACGATGCTTTGGCGGATGGGGTGGTTTTTATAAAGACATTTCAGCAAATTGAAGAACACGCACCAGCCGGGGTTATCGTCATACATAGCGATCTCTTCGCCGATGATTCCCTGCTCCTTCTTCACCGTTTCCTTGGTGAAGTAGGGGTGGGAAACGAAGTCCAGTAGGATCTCCAAATTCCGATCAAATCCTTCGGTGCAGGAGAACAGATAGCAGGTGCGGTCGAAGGAGGTGAAGGCGTTGGCGGAGGCGCCTGTTTCCGCATAGCGGGTGAAGGCGTCCACGCCGTTTTCATCCTCGAACATTTTATGCTCCAGAAAATGGGCCACGCCGTCGGGAAGCTCCAGATAATCGGTGTCTTTGTCCGTCTTGAACTTGCAATCGATAGAGCCGTACTGTGTGCCAAACATGGCGAAGGTGGCAGAATGCTTCTTGGGAATCACGTAGAGCGGCAGACCGCTTTCGTGAACACGGTAAAAATAAGCTTCGCCTACGGTGCTGTCGCATACCTTTTGGAATGTACTCATTGTGCCCCTCCTTCCAAGAAATATACGGTATCCAGCCGTATGCTGTCGGCAACGGTCACCACGTCTTCCTTGGTGATTTGCTCCATGGCGGCAATGGCTTCCTCGGGGGAATCATCCCGCCCGGTGGAAATTCTGCCTAAATACCAGGAGGCGATTGCGGCGGGACTGTCGGTGATCTCGCGATAGCCGTTCCGCAAAGAACGGCGGGCATTCTCCAGCTCCTCGTCGGCAATATTGCCCTGCCTTAGATCCTCCAACTGCTCCAGAATGGCGTTTAAGGTCTTTTCCTTATTCTTCTGCTCAATGCCGCTGGCTACCATCAAAAGCCCCTTCAGCCCGTCGGGGAAGCTGGAGCAATAGTAGCAAAGGCTTTGCTTTTCCCGCACGTTCATAAACAAACGGCTGGTGGCACCGCCGCCAAAGATCTCGTTGAACAATGCCATGGCAGGGAAGTTACCGTTTTGCAAAACGTATTCCGTGCGGAAGCCCATGGTCAGCTTGCACTGAGAAATGCGCATCTGCTCGGTAACGGTACGGGAGCTTTCCGGCAATGCGCCGGGAACGGTGACGGGGAATGCCGCGTCACGGGGCTCAAAATTCAAATAGGTGCTGCAAAGAGAGGTAAGCTCCTCTGCAGACTTTCTTCCTACGTAGAACATCTCCACTTTTGCGTTTGCCAAGAGGGTACGGTAGGCTTCCAGCAGAGAAGCGGAGGTCAAGACCTCCACGTCCTCCACGCTACCGCCGTGATCCACGGCATAGGGCTCGCCCTGACACATGATCTCCACACAGCGGTGCCGCGCGTAAGCGGTTTTGTTGTTGATCCGCCCGCGAATATCATCGATCAGGTTTTTCTTTTCCTGTTCTACGTATTCTTCTTTGAACACACCGCTTTCGGTGTAAGGGCGGAAGATCAGTTCTTCCATGAGCTTCATTCCCTCTGCTAAAATAGGCATGCCGTCGAAGGCAAAGCTGTCATCGATGGCGGTCAGCTCAAAGGTGACAACCTGCGCTTCGCCCTTTTTTTGCACGAATGCGCCCAAGCCCAAAGAATACAGGGTGTCCTGCTTTTGGTTCAACGCCTGCATGGTAGGGTAGCCTTCCGTGCCTCTCATCAGTACGTCGGTGAGCAGGGAATAGGCGGAAGCTGTCTCCTTCTGCAAGGGGACGAACAGATTGACAGTGAAAAAGGCTGTCTTAAAGCGGTCCGTGGTCACTGTATTCAGGGCAACGCCCCGGGTTAGCTCGGTTCTGCAAAGCTTCATGAAACGTCGGTACCTTCCTTTTGGTGAATAAACTCGCCGCCCAAAACAGTGGCTTCTACGTTGATATCCTGATCAAAAATCGCAAGGTCTGCCCGATAGCCGGGCTTCAGAACGCCTCTCTCCTTGATCCCAAAGAGTCTTGCGGGAGTGGCGGTCATCATACATACGGCGGAGCAAAGGTCTGCCCCTGCCAAATTTTTCATGTTTCTCACCAAGCGGTCTGCGGTGGCGACACTTCCTGCAAATGCCTTGCGGTCTGGCATTTTTGCCACACCGTCCTCGATAAAGCATTCCTGACCGTTTTCAAGAGAGCCAAGGATGGTTCTGCCCTCGGTCTGTCCTGCACCGCGCATAGCGTCGGTGACCAGAACGGTTCTGTGGACACCCTTGGAGCGGTAGACCAACTGCAACAGTGTTTCGGGAAGATGCTTACCGTCGGCAATGATCTCCACGGTAAGATCGTCATAAAGATATCCTGCTTCAATAAGACCGGGATGGCGGTAGCCGTCAATACGGACGATGGTGCTCATACCGCTGTAAAAGTGGGTGAGGTGAGTATATCCGTGGGTGAGGGCTTCGAATGCCACGTCAATGGTTGCGTTGGAATGCCCCATGGAGGGATAAACGCCCCGCTTTTTTAAGGTGTCGCCCAGCTCCATGGCGCCCGGCAGCTCGGGAGCAACCGTCCAACGAACGATGCAACCTTCCGCGGCATCCAGCACCTTGTTGTAATGGGAGGGGGTGGGAATTTGCAGGTATTTTTCGTCCTGCGCACCCTTCTGGTCGGCAGAGAAATAAGGGCCTTCCAGGTGCATACCGTAAAGATATGCGCCGTTGTAGGCGGTGTTCTGAGCCTTCTTCAGGGTAACGAAGGATTCAAACAGCTCCTCGTCGGGGCAGGTGAGAGTGGTGGGCAGAATGGTGGTAGTTCCGTGCTTGGCATGGAGGGTAGCCGCGCCAATAAAGGCCTCTAAGGTTCCGTCCATATAATCGTAACCGCCGCCGCCGTGCTGATGCACGTCGATAAAGCCGGGGGAGATATACTTCCCGGTAAAATCATGGATGGTATGAGAGCCGTCATCCTTGCGACGAACTCCCGCATAGGTGATCACGCCGTTTTCGCAGCAAAGCTCCCCGTCCTTGATCACTGCATTGGGAAAAATCAGGTTACCGATAAATTTCCGTTTCATACACTCTGTCCTTATACTTGTTTGATAATCAGCGCCACGGCGTGGGAGGCAATGCCTTCCTCCCGCCCGGAAAAGCCCAAACGCTCCTCCGTGGTGGCTTTCACGTTTACTTGTTGAGGATCGATCTCTAAGCAATTGGCGATATTTTCTACCATTGTGGGAATATGGCTTGCCAGCTTTGGCTTTTGGGCGATGACGGTGGCATCGATGTTTCCAACGAAATAGCCGTTTTCTGCCAGCAGCTTGCCGCAATGCTTCAAAAGAAGGGTGGAATCAATGCCCTTGTAGGCGGGATCGGTATCGGGAAAATGCTTGCCGATGTCCCCCAAAGCGGCGGCACCCAGCAAGGCATCGCAAACGGCGTGTAAAAGCACGTCTGCATCCGAGTGTCCCAAAAGACCCAGTGTGTGGGGAATTTCCACACCGCCAATGATCAATTTTCTGCCTTCAACAAGGCGATGAACGTCATAACCGTGGCCAATACGTATCATGCTTTTTCTTCCTTTGCTTTCTGTACCAGGAGGATCGCCTTTGCAAGGATGATGTCCTCCTTGGTAGTGAGCTTGATGTTCCGCGGGTCTGTGCAAACGTATTCTACTGCCGCCCCCGCGGCCTCCAGCATGGAGGTTTCGTCTGTGAACACGCCGCCTTTTTTGGTAGCCATGGCGTAAGCGACGGTGTAGCTGTCTTTTTTGAAAACTTGGGGCGTTTGTACCGCAAGCAAATGATCCCGCTTGGGGGTGTAGACCGTCTTGTGCTCTTTGTCTACAAACTTAATGGTGTCTGTTACCGGAGCACAGGCTGTGGCCGTCCCTGTTTTTTTGGCGCCTTCGATGACCTGGGTAATGATCTCCGCCGTGACGAAGGGGCGTGCGCAATCGTGTACGCAGGCGTAAGAAGTCTCCGGAGACATTTGACAAACACCCTTGAATACGGATTCACTGCGGGTTTTGCCGCCTTCACAGTAACGAATGGGAATGGGGGAATTGTAACGTCCTGCCAAAAGACGCAAACGGGGGAGATTTTCCCCGCCTACGATTACAAGCTCGGTAACGGGGGAGGCAAAAAAAGCCTCCAGGACCCGTTCGAACAACGTTTTTCCGTTCAATTTGATCTCCGGCTTGGAAACCCCGCCCATGCGGGTGCCACTGCCTGCGGCAACAATGATTCCGCAGACGGAATCATTCCCCGTATTCATAACCGATGGTGAACGCCTTGGCGTTCATTTCGCCCAATTCGGGCTTTGCCTTGGGAGAAGCCGCCCGCAGACTTTCGCGGAAGTATTCCCCGTCGAACAGTCCGGTTTCCTTCATCAGCTTGCCAAGCATAATGCAGTTTGCCAGCTTGGGGAAGCCGTTTTCGTTTGCCAGCTTGGTGGCGGGAACGCCGCAGCACTTGATATCTGTGCGGGTCTCTTCGGGGGTGACCAGAGAGGAATCGTATACCACGGTACCGCCTGCGGCAACCTTAGAAACAAACTTATCAAAAGAGGGCTTGTTCATTGCCAGCAGAATATCGGGAGTGGTAACCAGAGGAGAGCCGATGGGTTCATCGTCGATGTTAACGGAGCAGTTGCAAGTGCCTCCGCGCATTTCGGGGCCGTAGGAGGGGAGCCAACTGACTTCCTTGCCGTTCTTCATGCCTGCAACGATCAATTGCTTACCGGCAAACAGAATACCCTGTCCGCCGAAGCCTGCCAAAAGAATGCCTGCCATCAGTTCTGTTCCTCCTTTGTGATATCCTTATAAACGCCCAAGGGGTAGTGGGGCATCATGTTCTCGCGGAGCCATTCCAGCGCCTTTTCGGGAGAGAGACCCCAGTTGGTGGGGCAGGTGGAAAGCACTTCCACGATGGAAAGACCCTTCTTTTCCTGCTGGAGGGTGAATGCCTTCTTGATAGCCGCTTTGGCCTTGCGTACGTTTTGTACGGTGTCCACGGCCACGCGCTCTGCGTATGCAGTGCCGTCCAGCGTGGCCATCATTTCGCAAACGCGAATGGGGTTACCCTGGAGCTGCTTATCTCTGCCGTAGGGAGAGGTGGTGGTTACCTGTCCCAGCAGAGTGGTAGGTGCCATCTGACCACCGGTCATACCGTAAATGGCGTTGTTGATAAAGATAATGGTGATGTTTTCCCCTCTTGCGCCAACGTGGACGGTTTCTGCCGTACCAATGGCGGCCAAGTCACCGTCGCCCTGATAGGTGAACACGGTGAGGTCGGGGTTGGAACGCTTTACGCCGGTGGCCACTGCAGGCGCTCTGCCGTGGGCGGCTTCGATCATATCACAGTTGAAATAGTTGTAAGCAAATACGGAGCAACCAACAGGAGCAACGCCAACGGTGGTGCCTTCCACGCCCAACTCATCGATAACCTCTGCCACCAGACGATGCACGATACCGTGGGTGCAACCGGGACAGTAATGGAAGGGGACGTCCGTCAATGCATGGGGTTTTTCAAAAACGATCATCAGTTGTTACCTCCGGCTGCTTTTTTGATGTGGGCGAGAATTTCGTCCGGGGTGGGGATCATACCGCCGGTTCTGCCAAAGTGAGAAACGGGCTTTGCACAATCGATGGCAAGCTTTACGTCGCCCAACATCTGACCCATGTTCATCTCTACGGAGAGGAACGCGGAAGCGGTCTCGGAAAGCGCCTTCAATTCCTTGGAGGGGAAAGGCCACAGGGTGATGGGGCGGAACAAGCCGGCCTTAATGCCTTGCTCTCTTGCCATACGAATGGCAGTTTTTGCGATTCTTGCGGTGATGCCGTAAGCCACTACCACAATATCTGCATCCTCGGTGAGGTAAGTATCGTACTTAACTTCCTTTTCTTCAATCTCCGCATAGCGCTCAAAACGATCCAGAACGGTCTTTTCCAGCTCTTCGGGAGCGATGTAAAGGGAGTTGACCACGTTGTGCTTTCTGGCATTCTTGTGGCCGTTGGTTGCCCAGGTCTTTTCGGGAATCTCTCTGGGAGTATGTGCGCTGAAGTCAACAGGCTCCATCATCTGACCCAAAGCACCGTCTGCCAAGATCATACAAGGCATACGGTAGATGTCTGCCAGATCAAAGGCTTCTCCGGTGAGGGAGGCCATCTCCTGCACGGAGTTGGGGGCCAGAACGATCACGTGCTGGTCGCCGTGACCCAAGCCGCGGATGGCCTGGTTGTAGTCGGACTGAGCAGGCTGAATGCCGCCCAAGCCGGGGCCGCCTCTCTGTACGTTTACCAGAACGCAGGGCAGATCACTGCCGATGATGTAGGAAATACCCTCACTCATCAGGGATACGCCGGGGGAGGAGGTGGAGGTGATGCAACGGTTGCCGGTAGAAGCGGCACCGTAGATCATATTGATGGCGGAGACTTCACTCTCTGCCTGCAAGCACATGCCGTCTCTCTTGGGAAGCTGCTTGGCCATATATTCCGCAAGCTCGGTTTGCGGGGTGATGGGGTAACCGAAGAACAACTTACAGCCCGCGCGGATGGCGGCTTCTGCAAGGGCTTCGTTTCCCTTCATTAACAGTTTTTCGCTCATGTTGTTTCTCTCTTTCTTTGGGTTTAGACGTTTTTCTCTACGGTGATGACAAGATCGGGACACATGGTTGCACACATGGCACAGCCAAGACATTTGTCCATTTCCTTCACACCTGCGGGATGATATCCCTTAGCATTGAGAAGCTTTTCTTCCAATGCGATGATCTTTTTGGGGCAAGCCAGGACGCAAAGTCCGCAACCCTTACAAAGATCGGTTTTGAACGTTACTCTGTTCATAACAAAGGCCTTTCTTGGTATCTCTATGGTTTTTCTTTTTTTAAAATAATTTTCGGGTCACGTCCCGAATGGGAACGCCGCCCTCCGGCAGATTCTCCGGGAATGCGGTGATTGCCGCCAGGGGAAGATTGGTGAGTCGGCACAGCTCCTCGCAGGAGGCAAGGGAGGCTTCCACATCCTCTTTGGTGGTCTCTACGCCCAAATTGGAGTTGTTGATGATGCCGCAGAACTTCATGCGAGAGGCGTTTTCGATCTCCTTCAACATTTCCGCGGCGGCACGGGGGTCGGAAATATAGGGGCGGTAGTAGTTGTATACGTAATACATGGAGTAACCGCAGGCGTCGTACTGCTCGTGATGAACGCCCAAAGCGGTTGCGCCGTCTCCATCGCCTCCCACGTCGATCACGGCGTATTCGTCTGTAACGAACACGGAGCCATATTCCTTGGGCAGGGAAGGGATGTCCACGTTGGTGTTGGCGAACTCCGGCAAAATGGGACGCACTCCCGCTTCCTTCAGTTGCTTTTCGTTGTCCGCAGAACGGAAGTAGGGGTTGACGATGTCCAGATCCACCAGGCAGCATTTTTTGCCCTCCTCCGCTAAGGAAAGGGCTAAGTTGACGGCAATATTGGTTTTGCCGCAACCAAAATGTCCTGCGATCACAGTGATGCGGTTTTGCAAAAGTCGTTTCATGGGTCTTACAGTCCTCGGATGAGATCCCCGGCCTTTGCGTTTTCTACACGAAGGTAGAAGGGCATACGGGGATGCTTGGTGTCGTTTATTGGGTTGCCGTCTTGGTCAAACAGCTCTGTTACCGTAATGTCTCGCCCGGTGGTGCCGGGGGAAAGAAGGTTTGCTTTGTCGCCCAGTTGCATTTTGTTGAACTGTTCGCATAAAGCCAAGCCGGTGGCGGGGTCGTATGACTTCACCACTGCCAAGAAGGCACGGTCTTTCAGATAGATGTTGTTTCCTACGATATTGGCATTTTCGTGAGGATTGCCGTAAAAATAGCCGGTGGCGTATTCTCTGTGAGAAACGCTTTCCACCTCCGCCATGTACGCGGGATCAAAGGCCTTGCCCTCGTAATAATCGTCCAGCGCCATACGGTAGGCGTTGGTCACTGCGGCGGTATAATAGGCGCTTTTCACCCGGCCTTCGATCTTCAGAGAATCCAAGCCCGCCTCCGCCAGATCACCGATATGGTCGATCATACACAGATCCTTGGAGGAGAACAGATAGGTGCCGTATTCATCCTGTTCGGCGGAGATCACGTCCTCGGGGCGTTTTTCCTCGTGGACGTAATACTTCCAGCGGCAGGGCTGGGCGCAGGCGCCTCCGTTGGCATCTCTTCCCGCAAAGTAGTTGGAAAGCAGGCATCTGCCGGAATAGGAAACACACATGGCGCCGTGGACGAACGCCTCCAACTCCAACTCCTCGGGGATGCTTTTGCGGATAGCTTTGATCTCTGCCAGAGACAGCTCTCTTGCCAACACAATACGCTTCACACCTTGGCGGTGCCAGAAGCGGCAGGCGGCGGCGTTAACCGTGCTTGCTTGGGTGGAAAGGTGCAACTCGGGATTCTTGGCGTTGGCTTTGATACAATCCATCACGCCCGGGTCGGAGACGATGTAAGCATCCGGCTTCAGCTCATCCGCCTCGGCGATGAAGCGGGGTAGGGACTCAAATTCTCCCTCATGGGGCATCACGTTGACCGTGAGGTAAACCTTTCTCCCTCTTTCGTGGGCGTAGGCAATGGCGGAAGCCAAGGATTCTTTTGTGAAATTATCTGCCGCGCGGCGCATACCGAATCGCTCCAGAGCGCAATACACTGCGTCGGCGCCGTAATCTACGGCAAAACGGAGCTTTTCCGGATTTCCTGCAGGGGAAAGGATCTCGGGTTTTCTTCTGTTAGTCATTTTCATTCTTCTCTGCCTTCAAGGCCTCGTTTTCTTGTTTGACACGCTCCACGTTTTTCAAATGCCCGGAAATGGTGGCGGCGTAATAGGTCTGCCCCAAATCGTTGCTGACAAAGAAGAATGCGTTCAGCTCATCTCCGTTATCATCATAGGGGGGAGAGGGATAAATAGCGGCGAGGATCGCGTCCAGACCTGCGTTGCAGATGGCGCCGGGGGGCAATCCCTCGTTGGTATAGGTGTTGTAAGGACTGGGGAAGCTCTTATCGATCTGGGAGGAATCTTGAATACGGTCCATTCCCGCCAGCTCCAAAGCATACTGGATGGTTGCATCGCTTTCCAGCATAGGGTAGTCTGTTTTATGGGTCATGCGGTTGTGGAATACATAGGAGATATATTCAAAATCCTCTGCCGTCTTTCCCTCTGCTTCGATCATGGAGGAAAGGATTACGATGTCGTCCAGCGTATAGCCCTTTTCCAAGCAGGCGACGGAATAGGTGGTTTTCCAATCCACCCAAACCTTGGCGTTGAAGTTGTTGAGCAGCTTGTTGATCGCCAGATATTCCTCGGTATCGGTGTAGAAATCGTAAGTGTCAGGATACAGATAACCCTCCAATCGGTATACGCGGTCGGAATCCCAGCCGCTTTCGTCCAGCAGACGCACAAATTCATGCTTGTAGGGATAGTTGTTGATGGCGTCGACAAAGCCTTCTCTAGTACCCACGCCGTTCTTTACGAACAGGTTGATGATGTCATCTACCGTAAAGCCCTCGGGAATGGTCAGGGTGACAACCTCTCTTTCCTTGAACGGGGTAGTCAACATGATCAAAAGCTGGGAGTAGTTCATGGAAACGTTCAGAGTGTGTTCACCTGCGATGAATTCCACTTCCTCACCATCGCCGTATTGATCCAGATAAATGGCAAAAACCCAATCGTATTCGATCAGCCCGTATTCGTACAAAATCTGTGTGACTTCCTCTTTGGTGGCGTTTTCCGGCAGGGTGATGGTGATTTCTGCGTCACCCTTCACCAAGGCGAACACGTCGTTGCCGATGGTCAGCACGTAATAGGAAAGATAGGCCGCAATGATCAGCACGACCACAATATAGATAGCCGCCTTTAGCAGGAAGCTCATGTTGGCAATGGCGTGCCAGAATTTCCGCAGAATTCTCAGCGGGAGGGGCAGACGGATTTCATCCTCGTCCTCTTCGTCGTCCTCGTCCTCTTCCGGCTCGGGAGCAGTCTGCTCCTCCTCCGGTAGGGGAGGCTCATCTCCGGAGCTTTCGGAAAAATGGGAGGGGAGTCCCAAAGCTTCGTGCTCCACGGAATCTGCGAAATGGTTCTGCACCGCACTTTCGGAAATGCCGATGTTCCCCTCATCCTCCGGGAGTTCTTCCACGATGGGATCCTCCGGGAACTCAACGCGGGTCTTGGCTTCCACCACCAGCGTTTCGGCGGTGGCGGCAGACTCTTCCGTTTCGGGAGCGGGTTGGTTCTTTTTCATGCGGTATTCCGCAAGAATGGCTTCCAATTCATCTTTTGGGGAAAGGCGATCGTCTTGCATGGAATACCTCCTTTTATTGAATCGCTGTAATCAGCAGAAATACGGCAACAAGGATCAGAAATGCGGGGGAGAAGAATACCTTGGTAAAATGGGTACGGTTTTTTGGGGGGAGGGATTGCACCGGCGGCTCTGCCGTGAACTTCACGTATTGCAGTTCTATGCAGTATAAGAACAGAAACAGAGACATTCCAAACAGCACGGCCAGTAAAAAGCCTACGAAGAATGCGCCGTTTTTTTGCATGATGATGCTCAAAAATTGATCCGAGGTAAATATACTCAGGGTATTGTTCAGCAAATGCAGCAGCATGGCGGGAATCACGGAACGGGAGGCGGTGGTAATGACCCCCAGCAAAATTCCCACGAACAGATACACCGGGAAATTGGTCACAGAGAAATGCAGCATGGCAAAACAGACCGCAGAGATCAAAATGGCGTTGCCCTGCCCCAAGGAATGGTATTCCGCCAGGATGACGCCGCGGAACAGCAGTTCCTCGCACACAGCGGGGATGATGACCATGGAAAGTAAAACGCCTGCAAAGGGAAGCTCTCCCTCCGACGTGGAAATGCCCTCAAAGAACGCAGGGGTGGAAACCGCTTGCTCCGCCACTGCACGGTAAAAATACTTGATCAACAAATTTCCCAAAATGAGGACGCAACCGCCAAACAAGGTCAGCGCAATATGCCGCAGCTTCATGGGAGATACCAGCATGGGGGTGGAAAGCTTCCGCTTCTTCAGCAGGTAATACAGCATGCAAGGAACCAAAAGCACCAAGATCTGTACCAAAGAAATGCTCAGAAGCAGATCCGAAACGTCAGATGCGCCTGCCAGCAAGTAACGGGAAAAGTGCATGGCGGCAAGGATGAAAAGCACCAGCATGGGTGCCGTGAGATGGGGCTGATTCCAGCGTATTCTTTTTTCGCTTGCGGGAATGCTCTCCATGTTCCGTTACGTCCTTTCGTAGCTTGCGTGGTGAAGAAACGGTCGGCTTGTGTTATGCGAAGCGGGTCTGTTCCCGCATAATGGTTGCCGTTTCAAAGCCGAACAACAGCTCCACCAAACGGAATCCGAACTCAAAGGAAACGCCCATGCCCTCGGCGGTGATGAAAATATCATCATGCTCCACCTTTTTGCCGGTGCGGGTGCCTCCGGGAATATCCTTGTCGAAGCCCGGGTAACAGGCGTACCGTCTGCCCTCCAGTAAACCCATTTTTCCCAAAATGGAGGGTGCGGCACAAATCGCTGCAACGTAAATGCCGTTTTCTGCTGCGTATTGCACCAAAGCACGAACAGCAAAGCTTTCGCAAAGAGCCTCTGTACCCTTCAGCCCGCCGGGAAGCAGAACACAGCTTAAGGAGGATTTATCCAACCGATCCAGAGAAGTGTCTGCCTTAAAGGAAATGCCGTGGGCTCCGGTGACAAAGTCGTCGCCATGAATGGAGACCAATGCTACGTCTCCTCCTGCACGGCGCAAAAGGTCAGCGGGAACCAATGCCTCCGCTTCTTCAAAACCGTCTGCCAGCAAAATTGCAATTTTAACCATATGTCGAACCTCGTTTTTTATGTGCGGTGCGCCAGCTCCAGCGCTTCCACGTGGCGAAGGATCTCTTCGTGAATATCCTCGCGGGTACGCAGGGTGTTTCCCGCCGCACAGTCTATTTTTTTCCATCCCAGCGCTTTGGCGGAATAAAGAGCCGCCTTGTAGCTGTCGGACAAATGCTTTTTGTCGTTTTCGTGAATGTCGGTTGCTCTTCCCGTTTGGGAGGAACGGCTTTGGATCAAAGAAGCGGACACCTCCGGGGGTACACACAGGTACAAAACCAGATCCGGCGCGGGCAATCCCATCTTATCGTATTCTAAATCAAACAGCCATTTCAAAAAGCTGTCATATTCTTCTTCGGGAAGCTTGGAAAGCTGATGCACCGCGTTGGCGGTGGTGTAGC
Organism: Eubacteriales bacterium; assembly: GCA_045612545.1. Lineage (GTDB taxonomy): Bacteria > Bacillota > Clostridia > Oscillospirales > CAG-382 > Coliplasma. Next base: position 49,692 of record JAZKZH010000041.1, on the reverse strand, counting down.
GGTTGGCAAGGATCACCGTTCCGGCTTCGTAGTCCTTCTTCCAATCCAACATGAAGGAACAGTATCTGTCCACCCCGTAGAAAACCGAGGCGGCGTATCCGTTGACTGCGTGGGGATCGTTGCCGAAGGCGCCTCCCAAGTACAACTTCACTGCGGCACTCATTTGGTCATCGTAGGTGGGGAAGGAGATAGAACGGCAGGGGATCCCCTTGGCCTTCAAGGCCTCCTCCAACAAACGGGTCTGAGTCTCTTTGCCCGATCCGTCCAGCCCGTCCAGAGCGATGAGAATGCCTTTTTTGGACTGCTTTTCCATGGGATTTTTCCACCTCCGAAAGAAAATACTACTTTAGTATAGTATTATACCACTTTAGCGGTAAGATTGCAAGTGTTTCTTACAAAAATTCAAAATACCGCAACAAAAAACAGCGCCGCTTTTGCGACGCTGTAAGGCTTTACCGATATTCCTCGGGGAGGAACTCTGCGGGGATGACCTCACGCAGGGTCTTGTAGAGATTTTCAATGGAGAACTTACCGCCCTTTAAGGTGGTGCCGTGGGATTTCTCGTAAACAGTCACACCGCTGGCCTTTACCAGCTCCTCGGTGTAATCCTTCAACTCGTAGATCTTAAAGTTGCGGTAGCCCGTATCCTTTTGGCCGTCCTTGCTTTCCTGGGTGTAATGAAGTACCAAAGGGGTGAGGATGGGATTTTCGATGGTGATCTCGCCGGTTTCCGCGCTCTTGCGTACGTCAAAGGAGAGCATGCCCTCCAGCACGTTCAAGGCATTCTGCATACCGGAAACGAAGTTGCCCAAGGAGTAGGTCAACAGCATTTTGTGACCGGTGATATCGTTTTCTACCCACTTCATGGGCTGCAGGCAGTGAGAATGGGTGCCGATGACCACGTCCACCTCCAGCTCACAGAACAGCTCGGCGTAGTTTCTCTGCTCTTGGTTCTGGGTGTAGCGTCCTCGTATCCCCAGTGAGCAGAAACGATGACCACGTCAGCCAAGGCTTGCGCAAGAGCCACCTGGCGGCGGATCAGCTCCTCGTCAAGATAGGGGATATAGGTTTCGGAACGGCAAACGATGCCGTTGGTAGCGTAGGTATAGGTCAGGAAGGCGAAGGTAACGCCTTGCTCCTCATAAAGCACGATGTTGTTGGTATCCGCTTCATCCTTGTAGTATCCCAAGGGGGTCATCCCCAAGGACTTATAGTAGGGATCGGAATACTTCAGCAGGCTGTCACTGCCGGAGTCCAGCATATGGTTGTGGGCCATGTTGATAATGTCCACGCCCAAGGTAGCCAGATCTCTTGCCACTGCCATGGGAGTGTTGAACTGGGGATATCCGTCAATCTTGGTACCGGGGCCTCCGGAGAGGTCTCCTGGTTGACAAAGCAGATATCCGCATTCTTCATGGTGTCCGCCACGTATTCGTAAATGGGCAGGAAATCGTAATTGGAGTCGTTTGTTGCCTTCTGATCGTAGTCTACTACGGTGCCGTTGGCGGCGGCGTAATATTCCATGCCTGCGTAATACACAGAGGGATGGATCAGGTTGTCACCGCAGGCCACGAAGTTGATCACCGTATCCTCGGGAATTACCGGGATCTCGATGTCGGACTCCTCCGAGCTTTCGTCCTCGGGAAGAGGAATCTCTTGCGGAGGAACAGAGCTGCTTTCCTCGTAAAAGGAGCTTTCCTCTTGATAAAAAGAGTTTTCCTCCGAAGAGGTGAAGGAAGAAACTAAGCTTTCTGCGAAAGAGGCGGAAGATTCTGCTCCCAGCGGATCTACAAAGGAACAGCCGCAGCAAACCAGCAGTACGCAAAGCAGGCAGGCGATCAAATGTTTGCAACGAAACATAATCAAAACCTCAAAAGGGCAGGTTGTTTTACTTGGGGGAACAGTATGCCAATATTTTCCCGGAAAGTCAAGGATTTATTCGTGGACAAATTGTGAAAACATTCCCTGAGCGCGGTTGTCGCAAAGGGCGGTGATCACCGTGCCGCTTTCGGTGTATTCCGTGTCGTTGACCGTGGCAAAGCGGTAGACCTCCGCTGCCTTTCCGGCTTGGTTGTGGGGGAAGAACAGCTTTAACAGCTTTTTGCCGCCGTTTACGGTTTCCTCGATCTTGGTCAGCAATTCCTCGATTCCCGTTCCGGTGGCGGCAGAGATCTCCAGCACGTTGCCGGGGAACAGATCCTTGTCGTCCTTTTCCACCAAGTCGGTTTTGTTGTATACCTCCAGAATGGGCTTCTCTCCGGCGCCCAGCTCGCCGATCAGCTTCTCCGTCACAGCGCGCTTGCGGGTGCGTTCTCCCGCTTCCTCACTGCCGTCGGTGAGGCAAAGGATTATATCGCAGTAGGTCAATTCCTCCAAGGTGGAGCGGAAGGCACGCACCAGATGAGTGGGCAAACGGTCGATAAAGCCGACGGTATCGGTCAAAAGCACCTCGGTGCCTCCGGGCAGGGTGAGCCTGCGAGTGGTGGGGTCAAGGGTGGCAAACAGCTTATCCTCCGCCAGAATGCCTGCATCGGTCAGTCTGTTCAAAAGGGTGGATTTTCCTGCGTTGGTGTAGCCGATGATGGCCACGGTGGCAAGTCCCGAGCGCATTCTTTGGGCGCGTTTAACGCCTCTGGTACGCTCCAGCTCATCCAGCTCCGCCTCCAAAGCTTCAATGCGGCGGCGGATATGCCGGCGGTCGCTTTCCAGCTTGCTTTCGCCGGGGCCTCTGCTTCCGATGCCGCCGCCCTGGCGGGAGAGCATTTTGCCCTTGCCCACCAAACGGGGCGCCGTGTATCGCAGGCAGGCAATTTCTACCTGCAATTTCCCCTCGCCCGTAACGGCATGGAGGGCAAAAATATCCAGGATCAGCATGGTGCGGTCGATGACGCGAATGCCTACGATCTCCTCAACTGCGGCGATCTGGGAAGGGGAAAGCTCGTTGTCGAATACCGCCAGAGTGATGGTGGGGTCGGACTTTATCAGCTCCGCAACCTCCTCGCATTTTCCGCTTCCGATATAGGTAGCCTTATCGGGATGGGGACGGTTTTGGATCACTGTGGCGGCAACCTCGCCCCCGGCAGTGTCCAGCAGACGTTCCAATTCCGCAAGGGAGTTTTCACATTCCGCATCCTCTCTTCCCAAAGAAACGGCGATCAAAACCGCACGGGTGATTTCTTCTTTTTGTATGATGTTGGGTTCTGCCATAAAGCACTCCTTTGCAAAAAATAACGGCGCACAGACATCCTGCGCGCCGCAATCTTGTTGCTGCTGTAATGGGGAAACTTAGTTGAGGTTGAACTTCTTCTTGAACTTGTCAACACGTCCGCCGGCGTCAACAAACTTCTGCTTACCGGTGAAGAACGGATGGCACTTGGAACAGATATCAACCTTCAGGTTCTCCTTAACGGACTTGGTGTTGTACACCGCACCGCAAGCGCAAGTGATGGTCGTGTTCTTGTAATCGGGATGAATGCCCTGCTTCATGATGGAATTCCTCTCTTTCTTCTTGGACCCGACATTACCGGCGCCGGATCGATAAAATTTCATACGGGCGTCATTATAACATACCTTTTTTCAAAAATCAACCCCTTTTTTGAATTTTTTTGAATTTGTGCTTGCTTTTTTTCTTTCGATGGAGTATGATGGAGAAAACCTACAACAAAGGAAGTGCGTTTTATGAAACTGACATACTTGGGTACTGCCGCCGCAGAAGGCTGGCCTGCTCTGTTTTGCCGTTGCGAATACTGTATGAAGGCTTTGGAAAGAGGGGGCAAGAATCTGCGTACCCGTTCTCAGGCCATGGTGAACGATGATCTGCTCATCGATTTTCCCGCAGATTCGTTTTCCCATATGCAACAAAATGGGTTGGATTTTTCCGCTGTGAAGAATCTTTTGATCACTCATTCTCACATGGATCATTTTTCGCCCTCGGATCTTCATCTCCGTTCTTCCAGCTTTTACGCTCATAACCAAACTTCCGATTCCCTCACGCTGTACGGTAACGAACGGGTGATGAAGCTGCTTGCAGGGGAGCGCGTGGTGCGTGATGAGGAGCCTAACGATACCGGCATCACTGCGGTACAGATCGAAGCCTACAAGCCCTTCACCGCAGGGAAGTACCGCGTGACCGCTCTGCCTGCCTTCCACGCCATGAACGAGAAGGCCTTCGTCTACCTCATCGAGGACGGCGAGAAAACTTTGCTGTATCTCCACGATACGGGAGAGCTGTTTGATGAGGTGTATGACTATCTGGCGGCCAACAAGATACGTGCCGATCTGATCTCCTACGACTGCACCTACGTGGCTCTGCCCTCCGGCGGCGGTCACATGGGTCTGGATTCCTGCCCCAAGGTAAGAGCCAGACTGGAAGCCATCGGCGTTTCTGATAACAACACTATTTCTATCGTAAACCACTTCTCCCACAACGGCAAGCTGATCCACGATGAGCTGGAGCCTGCGGCAAAGGAGATCGGCTTCCTGACCTCTTATGACGGCATGGTGGTGGAATTCTGAGGATATGAGCATGGAAAACATTGATCTTTTAAAAAGATCCAGCTATTATTACGCTCTTCCCGAGGAACTGATCGCTCAGACTCCCTCCGAAAAGCGGGATCGCTCCCGCCTTTTGGTGCTGAACAAAGAAAGCGGAGAGGTGTCTCAAGGGCATTTTTCCGACGTGCTTTCGTACTTCAAAGCGGGAGATTGTCTGGTGATCAACGATACCCGCGTGATCCCTGCCCGTATCTTTGGTACTGCCGAGGGCAGAACGGGGGAGATCGAGACGGTGTTGCTGTCTCGGGTGGAGAATGAGGAGGGCGAGGTCTGGGAAGCCTTGACCAAGCCCGGCAAAAAGACCCGTATCGGTCAGAAGGTGAACTATCCCGAGGGGCTTTGCGGAGAGGTCATCGGCATCCGCGAGGACGGGGTGCGGGTGATCCGCTTCACCTACGAGGGCGTTTTTTTGGAGGTTCTGGAGCGTATCGGACTTATGCCTTTGCCTCCTTACATCAAGGCAAGACTCGAGGACAAAAACCGCTACCAAACTGTGTATGCTCGTACCAACGGCTCTGCCGCCGCGCCTACTGCGGGGTTGCATTTTACTCCTGAGCTTTTGGCGGAATTGGAAGCCAAGGGCGTGCAGATCGTCCGTGTACTTCTCCATGTGGGGCTGGGCACCTTCCGCCCGGTGAAAGAGGACGATATTTTAGCCCACAAAATGCACTCGGAATACATCAAGGTGACCCCCGAGGCGGCGGATGCCATCAACCGCACCAAGCAGAGCGGAGGAAGAGTTTTTGCCGTGGGCACCACCAGCGTGCGTACCCTTGAATCCGTCACCGGTGAGGACGGTGTGGTAAGACCTTTTGAGGGGCATACCGAGATCTTCCTGTATCCCGGGAAGAAATTCCACGCCATAGATGGGCTGATTACCAACTTCCACCTCCCGGAAAGCACGTTGATCATGCTGGTCTCCGCCTTTGCGGGGTATGAAAACACTATGAACGCCTACCGCTTCGCTGTGGAGGAGCGCTTCCGCTTCTTCTCCTTCGGGGATGCGATGCTGATCGTGTGAATTGAATGCTTTTTGAAAAAACGTTCGCGAAAAAAGCGGGCGTTTTTTTGTGTTCTACTTGCATTTTCAAAAGAGTTGTGATATAATAAGATACTTATTGTAAGATCGCGTGGAGTGACCATGGAAAAGATACCCGTTTACGCTGTGGTGGGGCCTACCGCCTCGGGGAAAAGTGCATACGCTATCCGTCTGGCAAAGGAGCTGGATGGGGAAGTGATCAGCGGAGATTCCATGCAGATCTACCGTGGGATGGACATTGGTACCGCCAAGGCGAGCGCCGAGGAACAGCAAGGCGTTGCCCATCATTTGCTGGACGTCGCGGAGATCGCTGAGCCCTTTTCCGCAGGGCGGTTCATGGAGCTGGCGGGTGAGAAGATCCGCGAGATCCACAGCAGGGGAAAGACACCCATTCTCTGCGGCGGTACAGGGTTGTATATCGAGCTTTTGCTCACCGGAAAACAACTTGCCGAGAACACTGCAGATGAAAAACTGCGCGAGGAGCTTCTTGCCTATGCGGAAGAAAATGGAAACGAAGCACTGCACGCAAGGCTTGCGGAAAAGGATCCCAAATCTGCGGAAGCGATCCACCCCAACAACGTGAAACGTGTGGTTCGCGCTCTGGAGATTGCCATGACCACCGGAACTACCAAAAGCCGTGCAGACGAGCTTAGCCGTGAGGGAGAAAATCCTTTTGCTCCTACGATTATTCGCCTGACCTACGCGGATCGTGGGAAGCTTTACGAAAAGATCAATCTGCGAGTGCGCAGAATGTTTGAAGAAGGCTTGGAGGAAGAGGTGCGTACCCTTTGCGAGAAGGGCCTGCGGGAAACGCCTACTGCCTCCCAAGCTATCGGCTATAAAGAGTTTTACCCGTATTTTGACGGCGAGATCTCCATTGAACAGGTGGAAGAGGATATCTGCCGTAATACAAGACGATATGCCAAACGGCAGGAAACCTGGTTTTCCAGAATGCAACATCACCAATTGATCACCCTTTGAATTTTAAAACAGGAGGAGCACTGTGGCAAAGATCAAACATTTCTTTTCTCAGTTCGGTTTGACCGTGCTGCTGGTGATTCTCTGCGTCTATCTGGTGCTGCAGCTGACCTTGGGGATCGGTGAGGTAGCGGAGGTAGAATACGCAACTTACGTAACTGTTCGGGATACCGTACAGCTGGAGGCTTATCTGTTCCGCGACGAGACCCCGCTGAGCAGTGGTTATCAAGGGATCGATTGCTTTTTGGTGGAGGATGGAGAACGGGTTGCCAAGGGCACGCAGGTGGCGTTGACCTTTTCCGAAGCGAGCGATGCCGGTGTGCAGGATCGTATTACGCGTATCAACCGTATGATCCGTATTTTGGAACTTTCCAATCTTTCGCAAGGCGTGCAGACGACTGATCTGACCATTCTGGATAAAAATATTCAAAAGCTGACCGTGGAACTTTTGCGGGACGTTGCCGACGGAGACCTTGCCGCCGCTTTGCGGGGAGAGGAAACTCTATGGGTAGAAATGAACCGTCGCCAGGCGCTTTTGGAGGAGGGAATTGACTATTCCTCTCAGATCACCCTTCTCAAGCAGGAGCGTGCGGATCTGGAAGCGACCTTGACAGGCAAATCTACGGCTACTTATGCCCCTTCCGCAGGGTATTACTACCAGGCGGTGGACGGATACGAGAACGTGTTCACCATGGAAGCTCTGCAGGAGCTGACTGTGGATAGCTTTGACACCATGCTGGCCTCTGCCGCAGATGAGGAGATCTTGTCTCGCTCCTGCGGAAAAATAGTTCATTCTGCTCAGTGGTATGTAGCGGTCGCTCTGGATAAGCGTTCCGCCAGCGCCTACACGGCAGGGAAGACCTATGAAATCGTATTTCCTTTTTCGACGGGTATGCGGTTGACCATGGTGTTGGATAAAAAAGCGGTGCAAACCAATCGAGATCACGTTATTTTGGTGTTTCGCTCCAACCAATTGCCGGAGGGCTTCGATTTTACCCGCCGCCAAACGGTACAGCTGGTGGAGGCAACCTATTCCGGGATCCGCGTCAGCACGGATGCGTTGCGCATGGAAGACGGTGTGCTCGGCTGTTACGTGCTGGACGGTAATAAAGTGATTTTCAAAAAAGCGGATATTCTTTACCGCGAGGAAGAATTTGCTGTGTGCCGTGTGCCTTACAACAGCGTAAAGGACAATCGGGACGATAAAGCTTATATTTCCGCCGAGTATGTTTCTCTGTACGATGCAGTGGTCATTTCCGCCAGTGAACTGTACGAGGGAATGGTTTTGCAGTAACGGAGGGTTCGTTTTGAATACCCAAGCAGAGATCAAAGAAAAAATTGAATTCGCCATAAAGGAGCTGGACGGCAGAGCACGTCTGCTGTTGGCTACCAAAACGGTTCCCCCGGAGCTGATCAACTACGCCGTAACCTGCGGAACCGATCTGATTGGGGAAAACCGTGTTCAAGAGCTTTTGGAAAAGTACGATGCCTTGGATAAGGAAAGGATGGAGATCCATTTTATTGGACGTCTGCAAACCAATAAGGTGAAGTATATCATTGACAAGGTTTCTATGATTCACTCGGTGGACAGCATTCCATTGGCCAAGGAAATTGAAAAACAAGCAGCCAAGCACGGACTTGTTATGAAGATACTTGTGGAGGTCAACATCGGAGAAGAGCCCGGAAAATCCGGAATCCTTTTGGAGGAAACGGAGACGTTTTTGGACGCACTTGCGGATTTTCCCCATATTTGCCCCTGTGGATTGATGGTGATTCCTCCCAAAACAGACCTTCCCGAAGAAAATTTGCATTTTTTTGAAAAAATCTATCAAAAATTCATTGACATTCGGGCAAAAAAAGAAGATAATAAGAATTGGGCAGTTTTGTCTGCGGGGATGAGCGGCGATTATTTGCAAGCCGTTGCCTGCGGATCTAATCTTGTTCGATTGGGCAGCTTTGTGTTTGGGGCACGGAGCTACCCCGTTTGAGTTTTGTAAAGAAAAGAATTTGTTATAAAAACCATCATGGAGGTATATCATGGGATTTTTAGGTCGTATCAATGAAATGTTCAAGGATGATGACAGCATTCTGGAAGAAGAGGAAAGCTACAACGTAGCAGAAGAGACCGAGGAGGAAGTTATGGAAGAAAAGGCTGTTCCCGCGGCTGCAGCTAAGACCACCGGCGTAGGCTCTGCCGCTTCTTTGGAAATGAAGGTGGTTAAGCCCGAGCGTATGGATGCCGCTTTCGGCATTGGTGAGCATCTCCTTGCCAAGAGAACCGTGGTTTTGAATTTCGAGGATACCAACAAGGAAACCGTCCGCCGTATTTTGGACTTCCTTGGCGGCGTTGTTTTCGCTATCGAGGGCAATATCAAAAAGGTTTCCGATTCCACTTACATCGTAACCCCCAAGCACGTGGACGTTACCGCAGACGTTCCCCCGCAGGCGGAAGCACCCAAGTCCAGAGAGCTGTTCTAAGGTCTTTGCTACCCCGTTTGCGTCAAGGAAAGTGAACTGATTTGGAAACGATTCTTGAAATAGTAAAAATTGCCGTATTGCTTTTCATGTCCGTTTTGGGATACGTCATGCTGATCCGAGTGGTTTTGTCCATTTTGGGGTTTGACGAATCCATGCTGTACGTGATTTGTTATGCGGTTTCTGAACCGGTGGTGGCCCCTGTCCGAGTTGTTTTGGATCGGTTCACCTCTCTTCAGGAAATCGGAATTGACTTCTCCTTTATGGCCACGTATTTGCTGTTGGAGGTCGTCCGCATCTTTTTGCTGTCCTTTGCCTGAGATCATCGGCGGGAGGACAGTTTTGCGGCGCAGTTTTTTCTGTTGCGGCAGAGGCGCCGTGTTTTTAAGCCTAATATTAACATTGAAAGGAACTTTGCAGGATGCTTGCACCACACGAACTGAAAAACAAGCCCTTCTCCAAATCCATCAAGGGGTACAATCCCGCCGAGGTGGATGAATATATTGAGTTTCTCATCGGAAAATATACCGAGGTATATCGGGAGAATAACGAGTTGGAACGGAAGCTCCATGTGGTCGTTACCAATTTGGATGAACTCAAGGATGAGGAGGAATCCATCCGGAGTACGCTGATTGCTGCGCAGAAGATGGCGGATAAGATCGTCAAAGACGCAACCGACCGTGCAGACGTGATCACCGGGGCTATCAAAGAACGCTGTGATGCGGTGATTGCAGAGTTCAAGGAGCAATTGCAGGCTGAAAAAGAAGAAATGTGGGAGCTTCGTTCCCGCATTGTGGATTTCAAAAAGCAGTTGTTCGATATGTATCGCGGTCATATTGAATCCATCAAGAGCGTTTCTGTCAACGAAATCGATGAGATCGTGCTGCCCAACGAGGATGCTGTTGTTGCCCGTATCTTCACCAGTGTGAAGCAGGGAATTGAGGAAAACGACACCGAGGCTCGGAAGGTTGCCAAGGATGAGCTGGTAGAGGAACAGAAGCTGTTCTCTCTGGCCGGTGATGAGACCGTTCAGGAAAGTACGGTTTCCGCTACGGAAGCGGAGGATGATTTTCTTCGCTTTATGATGGAAGACGGCGAGTAAGCCCAGTAAGCAGGAAAGGAAACGGTAATTTTTGCCGTTAGGAATACCCACATGAAAGATTACAAAGACACACTGAATCTTCCCGTCACGGACTTCCCCATGCGAGGGAATCTCCCTGCCAGAGAGCCGGAGTTCAAAAAGCGCTGGGACGAGATGGATCTTTATCAAAAAATGCTGGATGTAAACGAGGGCAATCCCTCCTTCATCCTGCACGACGGCCCTCCCTTCTCTAACGGTAATATCCATATGGGCCACGTGATGAACAAGGTGCTGAAGGATATGGTGAACAAATCCAAGTCCATGGCAGGCTACCGTACCCCCTTTGTTCCCGGCTGGGACAACCACGGTATGCCTATCGAAAGCGCCATCATCAAGCAATCCAAGCTTGACCGCAAGCGTATGTCCATCCCCGAGTTCCGTTCTGCCTGCAAGGACTTCGCCATGAAGTTTGTTGGTTTGCAGAGAGAATCCTTTGAGCGTTTGGGCATCGTGGCCGATTGGGATGAGCCTTATCTCACCATGAATCCTTCTTTTGAAGAAAGAGAGGTTCGCGTTTTCGGCAAAATGTTCGAGAACGGTTATATCTACAAGGGCTTGAAGCCCGTTTATTGGTGCGCTCACGATGAGACTGCACTTGCAGAGGCGGAGATCGAGTATAAGGACGCGCCCTGTACCTCTATTTACGTTAAATTCCGTGTTGCCGACGATCAGGGCAAGCTGGCGGGTAAGGTGGATCTTTCCAAGACCTATTTTGTGATCTGGACCACCACTCCCTGGACTTTGCCCGGTAACGTGGCAATCGCTGTGCACCCCCGCGAATCCTATTGCATCGTTCGCGTAGGGGAGGAAAACTACATCATTGCCGAGGCGTTGGTAAACGACACCATGGCAAATGCAGGGATCGAAAATTTTGAGATCCTCTGTAACGACCTCATCGGCTCCGACTTGGAGTATATGACCGCCCAGCATCCCTTCCTGGATCGTACCAGCTTGCTTTGCGTAGCGGATTACGTTACCATGGACAGCGGTACCGGCTGTGTTCATACCGCTCCCGGCTACGGTGCGGAGGACTATATCACCGGCATGAAGTACAAGCTGGAGATTCTGGTTCCCGTGGATGATAAGGGTTATCAGGGTGAGGCGGCAGGTAAGTTTGCCGGCTTGCGCTATGACGAATCCAACACTGCAATTCTGGAGGATATGAAGGCGACCGGCGCTCTGCTGGCTTCCAAGGAGATCATCCACCCCTATCCCCATTGCTGGAGATGTAAGCATCCCATTATCTTCCGCGCAACTCCTCAGTGGTTCTGTTCCGTGGAGGCTTTCCGCGAGGCTGCAGCCAAGGCTTGCGAGGACGTTACCTGGATGCCTGCATGGGGCGGCGAACGTATGACCTCCATGATCAATGAGCGTGCCGATTGGTGTATTTCCCGTCAGCGCCATTGGGGTCTGCCCATTCCCGTTGTTTATTGTAAGGAGTGCAAAACTCCCATTTGTAACGAACAAACCATTGGAAGCATCGCTTCCTTGTTCGGCGAGTACGGATCCAACGTTTGGTTTGAGCGTGAGGCAGCCGATCTGTTGCCGGAGGGCTACGTATGTCCCTGCTGCGGCGGCAATGCCTTCGAAAAGGAGACCGATACGTTGGACGGCTGGTTTGACTCCGGCTCCACCCACTTCGACGTACTGGATGGCAGAGACGGTCACTCCCGTCCCGCAGATCTGTATCTGGAGGGTGGCGACCAGTACCGCGGATGGTTCCAGTCCTCCTTGCTGACCGCCATTGGCGCAGGTCTTGAGCAGGCACCCTATAAGGCTGTTCTGACCCATGGCTGGACGGTGGACGGCGAGGGCAAGGCAATGCACAAATCCTTGGGCAACGGCGTAGAGCCCGAGTCCATTATCAAGGTCTACGGTGCGGATATTCTCCGTTTGTGGGTAGCCTCCAGTGATTACCGTGTGGACGTTCGCTGCTCGGATGCCATTTTCAAGCAGTTGGCGGAAAGCTATCGTAAGATTCGTAATACCTGCCGTATTCTTCTTGCAAACTTGGGTACTCCCGAGGCAGACTTCGATCCCGCAAAGCATATGATCCCCGTGGATCGTATGGAGGAGATCGATCGTTGGGCACTTTCCCGTCTTAACGCTTTGGTTGCTTCCTCCCGCAAGGCTTATGACAATTACGAATTCCACGTGATCAGTCACGACGTTTTGAATTTCTGCGCAATCGATATGTCCAAGCTTTATATCGATATTACCAAGGATCGTCTCTACTGCAACAGCAAGGATGCTCCCGAGCGTCGCAGTGCGCAGACGGCTATGTATATCATCGTGAAGTCCCTCGCCAAGCTGTTGGCACCCATCCTCTCCTTTACTGCTGAGGAGCTGTGGAGCTTTATGGCTCTTACGGAAGGGGACAATACCGACTCCGTTCTGTGCAACGGTCTTCCCGCAGTGGAAGCAGCCTACGACTGCCCCGCATTGGAGGCTAAGTACGAGGGCCTGTTCCGCTATCGCGATGACGTGATGAAGGCTTTGGAGATTGCCCGTGCCGCCAAGGTGATCGGTAAGTCTCTGGAGGCAAAGGTTACCATCTATGGCAAGGAAGATAATGAGGCTATGAAGCTGTTCTCTGCTCATGCAAATGAGTTGGAGGAGCTGTTCATCGTCAGCAAGGTTGCGCTTTCTAACGAGGCGGCACCTGCAGAGGCTTTCTGCGAAACCGAAAGCGGCGTTGCCGTTTTGGTGGAGGTTGCTTCCGGTGAAAAGTGTGTCCGTTGTTGGGCATACCGCGAGGATTGTACCCACGATGAGGAAGGGCAGTGCCTCTGCGCGCGTTGTCGTGAGGCAGTATGCTGATCGCTGTTCTTTCCATGCTTTTTGGCTCGGTGATCTTGGATCAGATCACCAAAGCCATTGTGGTTTCTCAGCTGGAGCTGTATGAGGAGGCGGCCTTTCTTCCCGGCCTTGTACGGTTCTACCATACCAGGAATACCGGTGCGGCGTTCAGTATGTTCTCCGACAATCGGTGGGTGTTTATGGTGTTCTCTGTGATTGCCATGGCGCTGATGACCTACCTGCTGATCAAATTCCACGGCAGACATTGGTTGCTTTCCGTTTCTCTGGCGGCCGTGCTGGGGGGCGGTATCGGTAATATGATCGACCGTGTGCTTTGCGGCTACGTAGTGGATTTTCTGGATTTTCAGTTTATGAAATTTGCCGTGTTTAACGTGGCAGATATCTTTGTCACCTGCGGCTCGGTTGCGCTGGCGGTGTATATCATCTTCATTGAACCCAAGGTGGAGCGCCGTCTACAGGAGCAAAAGACCGCAGAAGCTGTTCCCGAGGAGGCTGCCGATGAAGGAAACGACGACGGTAACGGCTGAGGCGGCCGGCAAACGGCTGGACGTATGGCTTGCGGAAACGGCTGAAGTCAGCCGTTCCAGAGCACAACAATTGATCGAAGGTGGGGAGGTTCTGCTGAATGGCAAAATTGCCAAAAAGCGGGATACCCTTTCTTCCGGTGACGAGGTGATCTACGAGATTCCCGCGCCGGAGGAGATCGAGGCATTTCCTCAGGATCTTCCCATTACCATCGTATACGAGGATGACCATTTGCTGGTGGTGGACAAGCCCCAGGGAATGGTGGTGCATCCTGCCCCGGGGAATCCCGACGGCACCTTGGTAAATGCATTGCTTTACCACTGTAAAGGGAGGCTTTCCTCTATCAACGGCATGGTGCGGCCGGGCATTGTCCATCGCATCGATAAAGATACCTCCGGTCTGCTCATTGTGGCGAAAACCGACGAAGCTCATCGAGGCTTGGCGGAGCAGATCGCAGTCCACAGCTTCGTCCGCCGCTACGAGGCAGTATGCGTGGGCAGTTTTCGTGAAGAAAGCGGAACAGTGGATGCTCCCATTGGCAGGAGTAAGACAGACCGCAAGAAAATGGCGGTCACAAAGGAAAATTCCAAGCCTGCCGTTACCCATTATCGGGTGTTGGGAGAAACGAAAAACAAAATGTATTCGCATCTGGAGTTGACTCTGGAAACAGGGCGTACCCACCAGATCCGCGTGCATATGGCATACTTGGGGCATCCGGTAGCAGGAGATCCCGTGTATGGCACCGAAAAGCACCGATTGGGGCTTTCGGGACAATGTCTTTTTGCAAAATTTATTCAATTTACTCATCCCGTTAGCGGTGCGGTTTTGGCTTTTGAAGCGGATCGCCCACAGTTTCTCAAGGAAACACTTGAGAAGCTCGGGATCGGAGGTTAAACTCTCAAAAAGAGTTGGAAAGGTTTGTTATGCAAAAACAGGAACTCGTAATGCTTGCCGAAAAGGCGGCGGAAATCAGAAAGCTGGCGGTAGAGGCGATCTACCACGCCAAGTCCGGTCATCCCGGCGGATCTCTTTCCATTGCAGATATTATGTCGTATCTGTACTTTAAGGAAATGAAGGTGGATGCGGCAGATCCCAAGAATCCCGATCGCGACCGCTTTGTGCTCTCCAAGGGCCACTGCTGTCCCGCACTTTACGCCGCTTTGGCGATGAAGGGCTTCTTCCCCAAAGAAGATCTGAACACCCTCCGTCATCTGGGCAGTTATCTTTCCGGTCACCCGGATATGAAGGACGTTCCCGGCGTGGATATGTCCACCGGCTCTTTGGGTCAGGGCATCTCTGCGGCTGCAGGTATGGCGCTTGCAGGCAAGCGGAACGGCCAGAATTATCGCGTGTTCACCATCTTGGGCGACGGCGAATGCCAGGAAGGCCAGGTTTGGGAGGCGGCAATGTTCTCCGCTCACTACAAGCTGGATAACCTGATCGCGTTTGTAGACTTTAATCATCTGCAGATCGATGGCGACGTTCGCGACGTTATGAACCCCACGCCCATCGATAAGAAGTTTGAGGCATTCGGCTGGTACGTGCAGTGCATCGACGGCCATGATTTCCAGCAGATCGAGGAAGCGGTTGCCAATGCTTGCAAGTCCGATAAGCCCTCTGCCATCGTGTGTACCACGGTGAAGGGCAAAGGCGTTTCCTTCATGGAGAATAACTACGGCTGGCACGGTAAGGCTCCCAAGACCGAGGAATACGAGACCGCCATGAACGAGCTTAAAAAGGCTCTTGCAGAAGCAAAGGAGGCATAACAATGGCAGATAGAATTGCAACCCGTGTTGCTTACGGTAACACCCTTGCCGCTTTGGGCGAGACTCGTCATTTCTTCGTCATGGATGCCGATCTTTCCGGCTCTACCCAGACCGCTATTTTTGGCAAAAAATTCCCCGACCGTTTTATCAACTGCGGCATAGCGGAAGCGAATATGATCTCTGCCGCCGCAGGTATTGCCGCCGCAGGGACTCCCGTGTTCTGCTCCAGCTTTGCAATGTTCGCTTGTGGACGTGCTTACGAGCAGATCCGTAACTCCGTGGCTTATCCCAAGCTGAACGTGAAGATCTGTGCTTCTCACGGCGGTATTACCGTAGGTGAGGATGGTGCTACCCACCAGTACTGTGAGGATCTGGCGGTGATGCGTGCTACCCCCAACATGGTGGTGGTAAACCCTGCCGATGCAACCGAAACTGTAAAGGCTATTGAAGCCATTTTGGATTACGATGGTCCTGTTTACTGCCGCTTGGGCAGATTTGCGGTTCCCGTGGTGTTTGACCCTGCAACTTATAAGTTTGAATTGGGCAAGGGCAACGTGTTGGCAGACGGCAAGGATGTAGCTATCTTTGCCACCGGTATTATGAACGCCGCTGCTTTGGAGGCAAGAGAACAGCTGAAGGCGTACGGCGTGGATGCCGCCATCATCGATATCCACACCATCAAGCCCATCGATAAGGATCTGATCGCCCACTACGCTGCTAAGACCGGTGCTGTTGTTACTGCCGAAGAGCATAATATCATCGGCGGCTTGGGCAGCGCTGTGGCAGAGGTTCTGGCAGAGACTGTTCCCACCAAGATGGCTCGTGTTGGCATTGAGGATATCTTCGGTACCTCCGCATCCGCAGAGGTTCTGCTGGATTACTATAAGCTCAACGCTCAGGGAATTGTAGAGAAGACCTTGAAGCTTCTCGGAAAATAACAAACATTGTGCCCACCCTCGGGTGGGCACCCTTTGTATCAAGAAGATCGCTCGCCCTCCTCGGCGGGCTACGAAAGGAAAGGACAGAAACATGACCGTAAAAGAATTGGCTGACTATCTGGAAGCAAAAATTCCCGCGTCTCTTTCCGAGCCTTGGGATAATGACGGATGCATGGTGATCCCCCATGGGGAGGCAGAGGTCATGGGAGTGCTTTGCGCCTTGGATTGCACAAGCGGTGCGATTGTCCGCGCCAAGGAATTGGGGTGCAACGTTATTTTGACCCACCATCCGCTGATCTTTAAGCCCCTTGCAAGCCTTACGGACACCGATAGTGTGGGGAAGCGCGTGCTTGCCTGCGTGGAAGGTGGCATTGCCGTTCTTTCTTACCATACCCGCCTGGATTGCTTGGAAGGCGGTGTCAACGATTGCTTGGCGGCCGCTTTGGGGCTTCAGAACGTTATTGCCTTCCTGCCCTACGGCAGGCTGGGCGAGGTAGCAGAGCAATCCTTTGAAGTGTTTGCCTCCTTTGTTGGCAAGGCGTTGGAAACGACAGAGCTTTCCTTGGTGAAGGCAGTTCCTACCGTCAAAAAGGTAGCTTTGGTCTCCGGAAGCGGAAAAGATGAGATCCGAGAAGCCTTGCGGGCAGGGGCGGATACCTTTGTTACAGGGGAGGTAAACCATAGCTGTATGCTGGATTGCAAGGAGCTGGGTTTAAATTTGGTCTGCGCTACCCATTACGCCACCGAACGGGTGGTGCTACCCTTCCTGCAGACGGTTGCGAAGGGTGCAGGGGTGAAGACGGAGATCTACCCCTTTGCCAGGGAGGCAGAATATGGCATTTGACGGCTTCTTTTGCGTTGCAGTTGCCCATGAATTGAATGCTTGGGCAGGCGCAAAGGTGGAAAAGGTTCATCAAAGCGCTCCTTCTTGCATCTATCTGTGCCTTTATCGCGAGGGGAAACGGGCAAATTTGATCCTCTCCGTAGCGGCTTCCCGCCCGATTTTGGCGGTGACCGACGAGGAGATCGCCAAGCCCAAGGATCCCACGCCCTTTTGCATGCTGTTTCGCAAGCACTTGCAAAACGGCAGGCTGACGGGCGTTTCCTGCGTGCCTCACGAGCGTATCGTGAAGCTTTCCTTTGCTTGCGCGGATGAATTGGGCTTTTTGAGAGAAAAGACCTTGTATGCGGAGATGATGGGCAAGTATTCCAATCTGATCTTGGTCAACGAGGACGGCAGAATCGTCGGCGCCACCTCCACGGCAGACCTTACCGCTTCCACGCGCCAGGTGATGCCGGGTATGCCCTACGAGCTGCCCGCACCGCAAGAAAAGTTCGACGCCCTTACGGTCACGGAGAGTGATTTCTTCGCTTTGCTTGCGGTGAATCGGGAGATGACCTTCGATAAATTCTTGGTGTCCAAATTTTTTGCTTTCTCCCCCGCGGTGGCAAGAGAAATCGCATTTTTGGCTTCGGGGAGTACGGATCCCTTTATCAGCGAACTGAACTTCACCCGTGGTTGGGAAAGCTTTTCTTCCGTGATCTCCCGCATTCGGGAGAATGTATATACTCCCTGCGCTGTGTACAATGGAGAAAAAGGCGTGGAATATGCCTACCTGCCGTTGAACCAGTATAGCGGCATGACGGTAAAAGCTTTCGGAAGCTTTTCCGAGCTGTTGCTCTCCTATTTTTCTACCAAGGAGGAGACGGTGAACATCCGCTCCTATGCGGCGGATATTCTCAAAACGGTAAACAATCACCTTGCCAGAGA
Source organism: Eubacteriales bacterium (assembly GCA_045612545.1). Lineage (GTDB taxonomy): Bacteria > Bacillota > Clostridia > Oscillospirales > CAG-382 > Coliplasma. Next base: position 31,685 of record JAZKZH010000041.1, on the reverse strand, counting down.
AGAAAAAAAGGTGGGCTTGCAGAAAAAAGAACTGCAGGACTGCGAACAGCGGGAAACTCTCAGGAAGAACGGCGACCTGCTGATGGCCAATCTGTACCGCTTGAAAAGCGGCATGACCTCCGTGGTGGTGAATGACTACGAGACGGGAGAGGACGTGGAGATCTCCATGGACGGCAGAATGACTCCTGTGCAGAACGCCCAGAACTACTACAAAAAGTACGCTAAGATGAAGCGCGCTTCCGAGGCATTGACGGAGCAGTTGGTGCTTACAGAACGGAAAATCAGCCATCTGGAAAGCGTTTTGGATGCTGTTTCCCGTGCAACGGAGCTTTCCGACCTGGAGGAGATCCGCAGAGAACTGACAGAGACGGGCTTCTTGAAATCCTACGCTGTTACCAATCCCAAGAAGAAAAAGCAGGGGCTTTCCAAACCTCTCACCTATACCACCACCGACGGTATGACCGTCCGTGTGGGCCGTAACAACCTGCAAAACGATGCCTTGACCGCCTCAGCGGAAAAGAAGGATCTTTGGTTTCATATCAAGAAGTTCCACGGTTCTCACGTTATTTTGGTTACAAACGGTATTGAGCCTACCGATCGGGACTACACCGAAGCCGCTATGCTTGCCGCCTTCCACAGCGAGAAGAAGGGAAGCTCCAACGTGGAGGTGGATTATACCCGTGTGAAGTTTTTGCGCAAGCCTGCGGGAAGTGCACCGGGATTTGTGACCTATGAGACCTATTACAGCGCCGTGGTAGATGCGGTGGACCCTTTTGCAAAAGGAAAGGAATAAAGTTTTATGGCAAAAATGAAATGGAAGGGCGGCACAATGATGTCTCCCGTCCCTGCGGTGCTGGTAAGCTGTGCCGATGGGGAAAAGAAAAATCTGTTTACCGTGGCTTGGACGGGCATCGTATGCTCCAATCCTCCCCGTACCTACGTTTCCGTGCGTCCCGAGCGGTATTCCTACGAGTTGATCAAAAACAGCGGGGAATTCTGCATCAACCTGCCCTCCTCCTATCTGGTGAAGGCGGTGGATTTTTGCGGTGTCAGAAGCGGCAGAGATATGGATAAGTTTGAGATGTGTCGTCTCACTCCGGAACCCTCTCAGACCGTTTCCTGCCCCTCTGTGGCAGAGTGCCCCATCACCTTGGAGTGCAAGGTGTTCGAGGTCAAGGATCTGGGCAGCCACACCATGTTCTTGGCGGACATTACCGCTGTCACCGTGGATGAGAAGATCGTTGGCGAGGACGGAAAAATGCGGTTGGAGAAGGCCTTCCCCATGGCGTACGGTCACGGTACCTATTACGCCATCGGCAAACGGATCGGCACCTTCGGCTATTCCGTAAAGAAGCGCAAATGACCTCCGTTGTATTGATCCACGTGGGGGATTTTCGGGAGAATTACTTCCGTGAGGCGGAGGCGGAATACAAAAAACGCCTGCAGAAATATTGCACCTACCGCACCGTATGTATTGCCGAGGAGCGTGTTCCCGACGAAGACAATCCCACCCACATCAAGCGCGCCTTGGAAAAAGAGGCGGAGAAGATCCGCGCCGCCATCCCCGCACATCATACCAAGATTGCCCTCTGCGTGGAGGGGAAACAGCTTTCCTCGGAAGGTCTGGCCAAGCTGATGGGGGAGAAGACCCTGGAGGGCGGGCTGTGCTTTATCATCGGCAGTAGCCACGGGTTGGACGAGACCCTCAAAAAGGAATGCCCCGTCAAGCTTTCCTTTTCCCAAATGACCTTCCCACACCGCATTGCACGCATTCTGTTGGCAGAGCAGGTGTATCGCGGGTTTACCATTCTGGCTGGCAAAGGCTACCATAAATAGCCGCTATCACAAATAAATCCGTATAAAAACGCTCCTTTTCGGTGTATACTAAGGTTACCAACCGAAAGGAGTTTTTTTATGTCCAATCCCAAAAACCAATCCAAGAAACAAAAGAACGACTGCAAGAATCAGAATCAGCAGAATCAAAACCAGCAGAACCAAAGCAAAATGCAAAACGAAAAAAGCAAGGAACAGCTTTACGATTTCTAAAGCATCCTTCTCCGCCGCCTGCGTAAGCGGGCGGTTTTTTTGCAAAGAAGAGAACTTTTGTTCGGAAAGCTATTGCTTTTCATGGAAGAGTATGGTATACTGAACAAAACCGCTATGAAGGGAATAGACGTATGATCACCGTATCCTTTTGTGATATTGGAACAATTGAAGATCAAAGCTTAAAATTTGCCGTGATCTGCACCAAATACCGGGGCAAGTGGATCTTCTGCCGCCACAAGGCGAGAAGTACCTGGGAGATTCCCGGAGGACACCGCGAGGCGGGAGAGACTATCAGCCAAACTGCATCTCGAGAGCTGACGGAGGAAACCGGAGCGAAGAGCTTTTCGCTCTACCCCTTGACTGTCTACTGTGTGGAAAGCGAGCAGGAAAAAACCTACGGGATGCTTTTCTTTGCGGAAATAACGGAGTTTGGCACCCTTCCGCCCGAAAGCGAGATCGGGGAGATCACCTTGTCGGACACCCTGCCCGATGAACTTACTTATCCCCTCATCCAGCCGTTTTTACATACCTTCGCCCTGCAAAGTACATATCCCTGCCGTTCCTACGTCATGGGGATGGACGATGAGATCCTTTCCCTTGCAGAGAAGGGTTTTGACATAAACCGCGACGGAGAAAATTACACTGTTACGTTTCCGAAAATTCTGGCATCGGAATGGGAACGCTTTGTTTCGAAACACTTAAAATACGAATACTGGAACGAATATTTTGCAGACGATCAAGCGGTGTTTTTATTCCACCTAAAAGACGGCATCAAACGTTACGAAGTGGAAAACTACCACCACCCGGAGGTGCTTGCCCTTTGCGAAGCGCTTTGCGGGTGTAAGTTTCCTTCCCTGCGGGAGATGCTCTTGGGAAATTGGTTTTATCAGCAAGCGATAGGAGGAACCCCATGACGAAGAATGAAATCTGTCAGCCGATCTACGATGCGTATCACGAATTGACCGCCGCCATGCAGGGGGAGGACTTGGAGACGATCAAGGCACTTGCCTTAAAGCTTCACGCTTTGGTGCATCCAAGAGAAGTGTCAGGGAGCGACACGCCCACCATCGCCGACACCGTTTTTGACTATATGCGTTGCGGCAATCAGAATCTATTGGTTCCTCGGGAGGATTATGAGACGGATCTTCACTACGCAGGTACCAAAACCGTGCCGTTGTGCTGGTACTTCTGGCACACCTACCGCATCGAGGATCTGGTGAGCAATCTTCTTATGTGCAACCAAAAGCAGATCTTCGACACCACGTGGCAAAAGACTATGAACGCGCCCATCACCGACACGGGCAACGCCTTGACCACTGAGGAAGCAATCGCTTTCGGCAAGGCGCTGAACGTGGATGCCCTGGGGGAATACATGATCGCCGTGGGCAAAAACACGCGAAAAGTGATTGAGAGCCTGACCTTGGAGCAGATCCGTTCCATGGTGCCCGAGGAATGGGTGATGCGTATTTTGGAGGAAGGGGGTGTTACCATCGACTTCCGTTCCGTGTGGCTGTTGGTGTTCTGGGGCAGACTTACTCGCGGAGGCATGATCCTGACCCCGCTGACCTCCCACCACATGATGCACCTACCCGCGTGTCTGGATAGAATTCTGAATGAACGGTTTATATAGGTAGAATATGGAGATATAACTATGAAAAAATGGGTTACGGAAGATTGGCAATTTGAGCTGACTGCCGTAGAAGGCAGTGCAGGAAATTGCAGATTGGGCTTGGAAAAAGGGGATTGTTTTGTGTTCTCCTATGAATGTCCCGCTGGGATCTGTCCCAGGGTGATGAACGAGCTTTTCACTTGGTGTGAAGTTGTCCGTTGCGGAGGAGACTTTACCCATCGGGGGAGCAACGAAAAGTATGAAATGGAGCTTCCGTGTCCTTGCGGAAGCATCCTGTTTTGTCTCAAAGCTCTACCCATCAATAGAGACGAAAACGGAAATCCCCTCCCCAACGGCGAAAGGCCGAAGGATTAAAAAACAGCACGGGCACCGCGGATTCTGTGGTGCCCGTGCCCGGTTTTTCAGTTTTTGTTCAGCAACGCGGCGAAGTCTTCGGAATCTTTCAGGGAAAGGAAGGCATTGTTGTTTGCCACGCTTTTCTTTAGGCAATTGGCTAATTCTTGGTAGGGATGAACCAATGGACCGGATGGACAGACTCGGTAGCCGAACGTCTCACAGCTCCGCAGAAGCGAGGAGGAAGGCGTGCCGCAGAGGAAGCCGTCGTGCTTCTCTGCCAGCGCAAACGCTTTTTGTAAATGAGTCAACGCTGCTTCCTGCCGTTCGTTTTGGGCGCAAAGCTCCGCCATGCGGCAATGAAGCTCCGCTTTCATTTTCAGCGCGCTGAGATCGTCCTCGCTTTCGAATAATACCTCCAAGAGCGACACGCATTTTTCCAAAAGCTGAAGCTGTTGCTCAAAAGAATAATACGGCAGTATTTTTTCAATGTTGCGGTGAAAATCTTCTCCGTATTTTGCCACGATATTCAAAAGAACGTGGTGAACCAACGCCTCCCCCTCCAACAGGTCTCTCAAAACCTCTCTGCGGGATTGCCCGGGCAAGGGGAGTGTTCGGGCCAATTGAAGCGCTTTTTCGATGTCGCCGTTTGCGGAATAAGCGTAGCACAATTCTGCCCGCACCCGGTTCAAAATAGCGGGATCCTTGCAATTGAGCAACAGATATTCTCCCAACTCAATACTCCGCCGGGGCGCAATGCGGCAGCCTCCGTAGACGATCCACGCCATTATGCGGTGATTGTTGGGGTATTTTTTCAGCCCGCTTTCCGCCGTTTCCAACAAAGCAGGATAATTTCTCTCGGCATCCAGCAGACGCAATTTTTCGATGATTTCTGCCGTTGCTTTTTCCTCTTCCCACTCGTTGGCTCCCAGCAATTCATCTACCGTGATATGGAAGAAGTTTGCGATGGCGGGCAGGGTTTCCAAATCGGGATAGGTTTCGCCCCGCTCCCACTTGCTCACCGCTTGAAAGCTCACGCCGATGCGCGCTGCAAGACTTTCCTGAGATAATTTTAGTTTGTGTCTGTGTTCGCGGATGTTTTCCGCAAGTTTAAGTTTCATACCGTCCTCCTTGTGGAGCTGATTCAGCGGTACCTGCTGTGGTAACATTTTAGCACAACGTGCCGCCGTTGGTCAATAACTCTTTTTTTGAAACGTATTCAACTATCGGGGGAATTATTCTATTGGAGGGACAGCCTATGCACTTCGTGGATGCCAAAGGGATCTTATCCCAACACAACGGAATGAAGAATCATCAGTTTGACAAGCCGAGGCTTACCCCTCGGCTTTTCGTATTCCGCAACGAAATGTTGCTTGATAATACATCGATTTTCTGTTATACTGGAAACAAAGATAATTGGAGGGGCGATATGATCGGAGAAAACATCAAAAACTTTCGCACGGAAAGGAATATGACCCAAGAGGCTCTTGCCGAACAACTGAACGTAACGAGGCAGGCGATCTCCAAGTGGGAAAACAACAACGGTGAGCCGGATCTGGATATGTTGCATGAAATTGCAGTTGCTTTGCATGTGACGGTGGAGGAGCTGCTATACGGCAAGAGTGAGGTTCACATCCTCTCTGTCTCTCAGGAAACACTTCCGGCAGTTTGCTTGATTGGCAAACGGTATAACGGTAACGAGAGTATTCGCGGGAAATGGGACCAATGGCAGGAAAATGATTGGTTTTCCGTATTGGAAGGCTTGGAAAATCGTCAGGGGAACTATTTCGTGGGTGCCAAACGTATTGTGAACGGAATGCTGGAGTATTGGATCGGCATGTTCTTTCTTCCGGGGACAAAAGCCCCCGAAGGGTTTGACCGAATTGATATAGCTCAGGTCAATGTGGCAAGCTTTTGTATGCAAGGGAAAGCATATAAGCTCACTTCCTTTGAGACTCACAACCTTTGCTTGAAAGAATTGCCCCGAAATGGAATGATAAGGTTTGAAGACCATTGGTGCTTTGAGTGTTTTGACACAAAAACGGTTCCTGCCGTATTCACCGAAAAAAGCATTGCCATAGAATATAAAATTGCTGTTCTGTAACGCTATGACCGAAAGAACTTCCTCATTGACAAAACCCTTCCAATATGGTAAACTGTGACCAAGAACTATGCAGAATGGAGAAACAGTTATGAAAAAACGTTTGATCCCGTTGCTTTTGGTTTTGGTATTGGTGTTGGGGGCGTGCGCAACCACTCCCGCAGACACCTCCTCTCAGACTGCGGACGCTTCCTCGGAAGCCGGCGGTGAAGCAAGCAACGAAACCTCCTCCGAGGAAAGCGGCGAGGAAGGGAACCAGCCCATCGTCCGTCCCACGGATTACCCCACCCTGTGCGGGAACTTTATGCAGCCCGGCGCATTTGCGGGTTATTCTGCGAATAAGCTGAAGTCTCACCTGCAGACTATGTACGATGTGGGCATCGACATTCTCATTCTCCAGTGGTCTTTTGAGAACGTGGGCGGGGAAGTCACCACCGCTTACTACGAATCCTCCTTTGAATCGGCAGACAAATCTTCCTCCTTTAACGAAAGCGGCAAGAACCTCTTGGGCAACATCCTGAAGGCCGCTGAGGAAGTAGGCGTCAAGGTGTTCGTGGGTCTCAATAACAACGACGAATGGTGGCAGAAGGGCGTTAGCGACAAGGCTTGGCTCACCACTCAGGCGGAGCTTGGTGTGAAAGGCGCAAAGCAGATCTACGACACTTACAAGGAGCAGTACCCCAACGCACTCTACGGCTGGTACTTCGTGTTTGAGTTCTATAACATGAATGTTCCCCAAAGTTATTTGGAAAACGCCGCTTATCTGCTCAACGGCTTCCGCGATGAGCTGACCAAGCTGGATGATTCCATGCCCATGATGCTTTCTCCCTTTATTTCCTCCTCCGGCCCCAATGCCGAGAAGACCGGCGAGATGTGGAAGACCATATTCTCTATGACCAACTTCATCGAAGGGGACATTTTCTGCTGCCAGGATTCCGTGGGCGCGGGACATATCACCATTGACCAGTTGGACGGCTATTACAAGGCCATCAAGGAAGCGGTAGACACCAAGGAAGGCCTCCACTTCTGGGCAAATAACGAGGACTTTAACCAAGCGGTTTGGGGCACGGCTCCCTTGGATCGCTTTGTAAAGCAGATGGAGATCTCCCACCCCTACGTGGAAGCCCACATTACCTTTGCCTACTCCCATTACCAGCACCCTGATATGGGTAAGACGGGCTATCATCTGGCGTATAAGACCTATTACGAGACGGGTAAGCTCCCCGAGACCACCCTCACCGCCCCCGAAGTCACCTATGATGTGGATGAAGCCGGCGGCGCAGTTACCGTCAGCGGCACTCTGAAAAACACCGACAAAACGGTGCAGGGCTTCCGTATCTTCAAGAATGGGGAGGTTTTCCAGACTCTTGATCTCAGCGCAGAGTACGGCAAAGGAAGCATGACCTTCTCCTTTACGGATTACGATTCTGAGAGCGGCGGAAAAGTGGAATACGAAGTCTGCGGTTTGGACTATTACGGCAACCAAGGTCCTGCGGCTAAGCTTTCCGTATCCTTCATACCCAGAGGTGGCGTGAACGTTGCTGAGGGCAAGAGTTATACTCTGCTGAAACAGCCCGAGGCGAATTACCCCGATGAAAAGGGCAACGCCTTTACCGACGGTAAGCTGGGAGAACCCACCTATGGCGATGCCGCTTGGTCCGGGTTCCTTGGCAAACCGGAGTTCGTGTTTGATCTGGGCGAGACGGTGAATGGCATTTACGCTGTCCGTTTGAACACCTTGGGCGGCGGAAGCGCAGCCATCTACGCTCCCAATCAAGTCACGGTGTATATTTCCGATGACGGCGAGAACTTCACTCAGGTATGCAGTAAGACCTTTGCTGCGGACGCAGGCTCGGGCAGCTTGAACGTGGTAGTGCGCAGTGTGACCCTGCCGGAGGATGCTTCCGCAAGATACGTCAAGATCGCGGTGGCTACCAACCAGAGCTGGATCTTTATCGACGAGATCAGCATTTTAGCAGAATAATTGCAAAGCGGTATTTTACTTCTTCTTGATGTAAAGTACCGCTTTAGTCTTTTAACAACGAATTGATAATTGCTTTTCCTGAAATATATGCTATACTATGGGTACACCGGTGATGAACTTTTTTGGAGGTGTTCCATGAACATTAAAATCGGAGCGATTGTCAAAAAGCTCCGCACGGAAAATAATATGACCCAAGACACCCTTGCCACCGCCATGGGGGTGACCCCGCAAGCCATCTCCCGTTGGGAATCCGGAGGCGGGTATCCCGACATAGAGCTTCTTCCGTTGCTGGCAGACTTTTTCAAGGTCAGCACAGACGAGCTTTTGGGGTATAAAATGTCGGAACGAGAACAAGAGCTTGCAAGCATTAAGAAGGAGATGGATCGCATTGCAGAAGTTGGATCTGTGGAAGAACAGGCTGCTTATGCCAGAAGCGCATATGCTCGTTACCCCAACGATTACGAGATTCGTTGCTATCTTGGGGTGAGTTTGTATTTGCTGTGGGAAGAAAAGCAAGAGGAGACTCTGTTTCAGGAGATCGAAACGCTCCTTGCATCGGTAGCAAACGGGTGTGTTGACGAAGATACACGGTACGATGCTATCAGTGCATTGATTCTGCTTTACGGGAAAGTCGATCAGTATGATAAAGCAATCGCGTGGGCAAATCGTTTGACACCTATGAAATACTGCCGCGAAACGGCTCTTTCGGGCGGAGTTGGCGATGGAAAGACCAAATTCTATATTCAGGATGAAATCGACAAGCTTACCGATGGTCTCGGCCTTGCTATTCAAAATCTTGTGCTGAACGAGTATCTTCCCAATGATCCTTCTACGTGGGAGAGTAAGATCGAAATGCTCCGTGTTGCCAACAGGCTGTATTTCATGATCTACGGTGACGATCTTATGTTCCATCATAATCGGATATCCTTTAACTATTGGGTGATCTCCACTTACCAAATGTCCCTTGGCAGATCCGAAGAGGCTATGGACTCCCTGGAAAAAATGTGTCATCATGCCACAGCTTACGATCTATCCTACCGAAACGATCGCGGCAAGCATTATACGTCCATTCTGGTGGATACCCAAGTCTATCCCGAAATCAGCAAAGACTTCCATGAGATGAGGGAACACAGCCATTGCTACTATATGCTGGACAAGCTCCAAAACCCGCGATACGATTGTATCCGTCAAGATCCCCGCTTTGTTTCCATTTTGGAAGAATTGGAGCAGTACAAAAAATAATATTTGCCCCGTCTTGTGCGGGGCTTAGCCTTGTGCGGGGCATTTTTTCATCCATAAGGGGGTGTTGCAATTTCCTTTTCTTTATGATATACTGTTTTCAAACAAACCTTCGGGAGGATTCTCATGGAATATAAAACAATGGAGAAAGCAGGCGGCAAGATGTACCCTGTTCTTTGCGGTAACTTTATGCAGCCGGGTGCGTTCAAGGGCTATTCTGCGGAGAAAATGAAGTCTCATTTGAAGATCATGCAGGAGATCGGCATTGACATTTTGGTGTTGCAGTGGTCTTTTGAGAACACAAGCGAAGGCGTTACCAATACATATTTCCGTTCCTCCTTTGAGCCTGCGGACAAGTCCTCTGCTTATAACGACAGCGGCGAGAACCTTTTGGGCAACATCCTGGAGGCCGCCGAAGCGGTGGGAGTTAAGGTGTTCGTGGGACTTAACAACAACGATGAGTGGTGGGAAAAGGCTGTTTCCGACAAGGTTTGGCTCACCGCCCAGGCAGAGCTGGGGATCAAGGGCGCAAAGCAGATCTATGATACCTACAAGAAGCAGTACCCCAACGCCTTCTACGGCTGGTACTTCGTTTTTGAAATGTACAACACCGCGGCAACTCAGGAAATGATGGAAAACGGCGCATACCTGCTCAACGGCTTCTGCGACGGACTCACAGAGATCGATGCCGAGATGCCCATGATGCTCTCGCCCTTCCTTTCCGCCTACGGCACAGAGCCGGAGGTCACCGGGCGACAGTGGGCAAACATCTTCGCTATGACCCATTTCCGCGAGGGGGATATCTTTTGTTGCCAGGATTCCGTCGGCGCTGGGTTCATCACCGTGGATCAGCTGGATGGATATTTCAAGGCCATCAAGGAGGCGGTGGACACCAAGAAAGGCCTGCGCTTCTGGGCAAACAACGAGGATTTTGATCAAGCAGACTGGGGAACTGCACCCTTGGATCGCTTTGTGAAGCAGATGGAGATCGCTTCCAAGCACGTGGAAGCTCACATCACCTTTGCCTACTCCCATCACCAGCACCCCGACATGGGCAAGACCGGCCACCACGAGGCATATAAGTATTACTACGAGACCGGCAAGCTTCCCACCTATGATTTGGCATCCCCCACAGTGACCTACGAGGTAGGGGAAGAGGGCGTTTCCATCAGCGGCACCCTTCCCAACGAGAACAAGGGGGCTATGGGTTTCCGCATCTACAAGAACGGCGAGCTGTTGACGTTGATCAATCTTACCAAGGCGTACGATAAGCCTCAGCTTTCCTTTACCTTCACCGACGACGCCCCCGCGGAAAACGCTACCTACAAGGTCTGCGCCGTGGATTACCGTTATCAGGACGGCGGGTACAGAGAGTTTACAGTATAAAAAACGGAGGTATTCTATGGATTTTTTTCAGACCTTATATAGCCGCAAGACGGTACGCTCCTACACGGGAGAGTCTATTACCGAAGCAGAGCTTTCGGAGATCTTAAAGGCGGCTTATGCCGCTCCCATCGGCAGACGTCGTTACGACACCCTGCATCTCACGGTGATCACCAATCCCGCCTTCTTGGCTGCGTGGGAAAAGCAGGCAGGCATGGAAATGGGCAAGGAGGATGCCCATCCCTTCTACGGCGCGCCCACGGTGGTGCTGATCTCTTCCGTGGTGGACGAGGATCCCTACGGCAACGTGAACTACTCCAACGCCGCCTCCATCGCCCAAAACATGGCCCTGGCGGCTTGCGAGCTGGGGGTGGGAGCTTGCCATATCTGGGGCGCTGTGCGCACCTTGAACAACTGCCCCGCATTGCTGGAGCAGCTTCCCATTCCCGCAGGAATGGAGCCGGTATGCTCCGTAGCACTGGGCAAAACCGAGGAGACCTATTCTCTTCGTGAGATCCCCGTCCGTTTTGAGACGTCTTTTGTAAAGTAAGCTTTTTTATGGGAGCCTTTGCCAAAAAGGCTCCTTGTTTTTTGCAAATCCGAGGGAAATATTTGTTGCATTTCTCACGGAACTATGGTATAATATGCCAAGTAGTAAAATAGGAGGAGTGTTGAAACGATGAAGGAAAACATTCTGATCAAAAATACCAAGGCCTTGTCCGGCGGACAGATCGTAGAGGCGGAGATCGCTGTCCAGGACGGCGCGATTCTTTCCATGACCGGTGCGCCCGAGGGCTTTGTGGCAGATAAGGTGATCGACGGCGAGGGCAAGCTGTGTATTCCCGGCTTGGTGAACGCCCACACCCACGTATATATGTCTCTGTTCCGTAACTACGCCGATGACGTGGCGTTTACCGAGTGGCTTTTTGACCGCGTGCTTCCCAAGGAGGACGCTATGTCCGTGGAGGATGCTTATTGGGGCACTCTGCTGGGCTGTATCGAGATGATCAAAAGCGGTACCACCGCCTTCTGCGATATGTATCCCATCGCAGGGATGGCGGCAGAAGCAGCCCGCAAGGCGGGTATGCGTGCCGTGGTGAGCAGAGGGCTTACCGGTTCCGAGGGGGGCGAACGCCGCATTGCTGAGGCGTTGGGCGAGTGGGAAAAGTGGAAGCACGATCCCATGGTGACTCATATGCTGGCGCCCCACGCCATTTATACCTGCGATACCCCCTTCTTGGAGCGTGTGATGCAGGTTTCTGACGAGACGGGAATGCTTATCAACACCCACCTTTCCGAGTCGGAAAAGGAAGTTGCCGATTGCTACGAACAGCACGGCTGTTCTCCTGTGGAATATTTGGCCAAGCTTGGTCTCTTTGATCGCAAGACCCTTGCCGCCCATTGCGTGCATCTGTCCGAGATGGATATTATGCTGTTGGCGGAAAAAGGTGTCTCCGTTGCCCACAACCCCAAGAGCAATTTGAAGCTTGCCAACGGCATTGCCCCCGTGAAGCAGATGCTGGACGCAGGGGTGAACGTGTGCTTGGGTACCGACGGCGCAGGCTCCAACAATACCTTGAATATGTTCTCCGAGATGAATTTTGCCTGCTTGCTCCCCAAGGGCGTGAACAAGCAGGGCGATGTGGTCAGCGCAAAGACCGTGTTGCAGATGGCAACCTTAAACGGTGCAAAAGCACTGTCCTTGGAGAATGTAGGTGATCTGCAGGAGGGCTGGAAGGCGGATATTGCCATTCTGAATCTGGAGCATCCGTGGATGTACCCCATGCACAATATTGCAAACGCGTTGTGTTATTCCGCCACCGGCACCGAGGTTGAAACGGTGATCATCGGCGGCGAGATCGTGATGGAGCAGGGGAAGATGACCCTCATCGACGAAGAAGAGGTCTACGCCAATGTGGCGCGGATCGCAAGAGATTGGTGAAAGGAAGAGAAAATGATGAAACAGTTCGAGATCAAAGACTCCTCTCTGTGGGAGAGCGGCGAGAGAAAGATCCTCTGGGTAAAAGAGCATATGCCTTTGCTCCGCGGATTGGAGGAGGAAATGCTTCGTACCAAGCCCTTGGAAGGCTTGCGGGTGGCCCTTTCTGTCCATCTGGAAGCCAAAACGGCGTATCTTTGCCGTGTGCTTGCCGCAGGCGGCGCAGAGATGTATATCACCGGCAGTAATCCCTTGTCCACCCAGGACGACGTTGCCGCCGCTTTGGTAAAGGACGGACTCCACGTTTATGCGGAGCATGGATGCTCCATGGAGACCTATCACCGTCATATTTCTTACGTGATCCAGGCCGCGCCTCAGATCATTATTGACGACGGCGGCGACTTGGTGCATTTGATCCACACCGAATACCGTGATCTGCTTCCCGGTGTCATTGGCGGTTGTGAGGAGACCACCACGGGTATTCTCCGTCTCCACGCCATGGAGCGAGATGGCGAGCTGAAGTTCCCCATGGTCATGGTCAACGATGCAGATTGCAAGCATTTGTTCGATAACCGCTACGGCACGGGACAGTCCGTTTGGGACGGCATCAACCGTACCACCAACCTCATCGTTGCAGGTCAGACCGTGGTGGTGGCCGGCTATGGCTGGTGTGGTAAGGGTGTGGCAATGCGTGCCAAGGGCTTGGGCGCTTCCGTTATCGTAACGGAGGTTGATCCCATCAAGGCCATGGAGGCTGTCATGGACGGCTTTACCGTGATGCCCATGAAGGAAGCATGCCCCAAGGGCGACTTCTTTGTTACCGTAACGGGCGACATGGAGATCATCACCACCGAGCATTTCCCCTTGTTGAAGGATGGCGCTATTCTTTCTAATGCAGGCCACTTTGACGTAGAGGTGGATATGAAAGCTTTGCGGGAATATGCAGTTCGTTCCTGGGAGGCCAGACAGAACATCACCGGTTACGAAATGCCCGATGGCAAGAAGGTTTACGTCCTCGCGGAGGGCAGATTGGTGAACTTGGGCGCCGGAGACGGCCATCCCGCAGAGATCATGGATATGTCTTTTGCAGTGCAGGTCATGAGCGTGCTGTATCTCATCCGCAATAAGGATGTGTCCAAAACCTCCAACGTGATTGCAGTGCCCCGCGAGGTGGACTTGGAGATTGCAAGAAGAAAATTAGCTTCTTGGGGTATTGCCATCGATGAACTGACGGAAAAGCAAAAGAAGTATTTGGATTCCTGGGGTTCATAATCTTTTCAAACCCTTCTCGGAATCAGCGAAGAATATTCATATTTTCATGTTAGAATGAGAAGAAAGGAGGGGGAAGGATGTTCAAAAGCGTATTTTCCAGAATGCTTGCGGCTTTTACCGTGATTTTGCTTTTGTGTATCACGCTGTTGGTTTTCGTGGTTGCCTCCGGGCTGTTTCAGGAAAGTCAGGAAAAAGAGCTTTCCGAGCTGGGAGTTGCCGCAAACGAGATCGGCTTCTTTTTGGAAGAGATGCAGCGTATTTCCGCTTTGCCGGCCCCTCTGCTTTTGCAAAGTGAAAGCTTTCGTTCCAACCTTGTGGGTATTGCAGATTTAACGGAAGCGGATATTTCCGTTCTGCGTATGGATGGTGTGGTTGCGGCTACCTCCAATGACCGTTGGCGTGTTGGCGAGCAAATGCTGAAAGAGGATACTGTGGAACGGATCATGGAAAACGATTCCACCTATATCGTCAGCGATCTGGACGGTATTCTGGATCGCAGACAGCTCAACAGCTTTGCCATCATCGGGGATTCAAAAGGCTCTGCGGTGTACCTTATCGTGGTCACCAGCGAGAAGGCGTTGAACTCCGACATTGCCAATTCCGTTACACAGCGTATGGTGGTGGTGGCCATTTGGATCTTCTTTGCCGCCATGATCATCATTTTCCTGATCTCCCGCCGTATCACTGATTCGATCAAAACCCTTTGCTCTGTGGCAAGAGAATATGCCCAAGGGCGGTTCAATATCCGTATCAAGGTGAACGGCCAGGATGAGATCACGGAGCTTTCCACGGCATTTAACAATATGGCCAGCGGCCTTGCTAAGCTGGAGGAAAACCGCAATACCTTTATTGCTAACGTGTCCCACGACCTCCGCACGCCCATGACCACCATTTCCGGTTTTGTGGACGGTATTTTGGATGGCACGATTCCTCCCGAAGAGCATGAAAAATATTTGCAGATCATTTCTGCAGAGGTGCATCGTCTTTCCCGCTTGGTGAACACCCTTTTAGAGATCTCCCGCTTGGAATCCGGCAAGGGAATGAATACCTCGGAATTCAACCTTACCGAGACTGCAAGGCAGATCTTGATCTCCCTGATGGGTAAGATCGAGGCAAAGAAGTTGGATATCGCATTTGAAAGCGGTGAGGATGACGAGGACGTATTTGTCCTTGCGGATCCGGATGCCATTCATCAGGTGATGTATAATTTGGTGGACAACGCCATTAAATTCACGCAAGAGGGCGGAACGGTTTCCATCGGCATTTCTGCAAAGAGTAAAAAAGCCTTGGTACGGGTGCGTAATACGGGAGAGGGGATTCCCGAGGAAGAAATATCCCACATTTTTGAACGTTTCTATAAATCCGACCGTTCTCGAGGACTTGATAAAACGGGAACAGGTCTTGGACTATATATCGTCAAAACTATTTTGGAAAAGCACGGAGAAGAAATCTCCGTTGAATCGGTTGTTGGGGCTTACACGGAGTTTCATTTTGGATTGCCTTTGTCTACGGGGAAATCCAAATCCAAGGGCGGAGACCTAATTGACTGAAAACCAATGTGAAAGGAACCGAAACACATGAACGAATTTAAGAATGACCGCGATGAGCAGAACGCGGATCTGATTCCGGAAGAGAATCCTGCGCCCCAAGAGCCTATGCGCACGCCTCCCGCTTACGTTTGGGATGGACGGATCGGAGGAAATCGCCGCAGAGGAAAGAAACCTTTTATGTTCTTTGTGGTGGCTATTGTGTGCATGATCTTGACCGCGGCGATCTGCATTCCCACCGTCCTGTACGCTTTGGATGAGGGGCATATTGCAGGCACTTCCTCCGGTGAAGCTTCCGGTGGCACGCTCTCCGGCGGCACCCAGTCCGATGAGGATGTTTCTTATGAGGTGAGCCAGACCGTGACCATCACCGATACGCCTTTCCTTGAGGAGAACGTTCTTACCCAGGTTTACAAGAAGTGCCAGGTTTCTTGTGCCACGATTTACGTAGAGCTTGGAAATACGGGCTACTCCATCGGTAGCGGTTTCGTCCTCACCGAGGATGGTTACATGGCTACCAACCAGCACGTTGTGGATGGCGGTACGCGTGTAACGGTAATCTTTTACGACGGTTCTGAGTATGCGGCAGAGGTGGTAGGGGAAGACCCCGTTCGCGATCTCGCTGTATTGAAAATTGAGGCGAAAAATCTTGTTCCTCTCGCTGTGGGAGACTCCGCTGCCTTGAGCGTTGGACAAACCACCATTGCCATCGGTACGCCTTACGATACGTCTTTGGCAGGTACTATGACCATGGGTATTATCAGCGGCTTGGATCGCAAAATTCCCATCGAAAACGATTCCGGTGTGGTTACCAAGACCATGCATTTGATCCAGACTGATACTCCCATCAACCCCGGTAACAGCGGCGGCCCGCTGATCAATATGGCAGGCCAGGTTGTGGGCATCAACTCTTTGAAGCTGATCGACGAGTACGAGGGAATCGGCTTTGCCATTCCCATCAATTCTGCGGTGGAGATTTTCAACCAGCTGATCCAATACGGTAAAGTGGTGCAAGATCCCGAGAATGATTTCGTGATCGAGAATCCTCGCTTGGGTGTTCAAATTTACGAGCTGAAAGCAGGCTTGGAGGCCTTCCGTATCACCCCCCGCTGTGAATATCCCGAGGGCGTTTTGGTAGCTTCTGTAGAGCCGAATACCGCGGTTTACGCTGCAGGCTTGGCGTTGTATGACATCATCACTGAGTTTGACGGAAAGCCCATCAAGAATCTGCAGGATCTTACCAATGCTTTGTCTCAGTATCGCGCAGGAGATAAGGTGACCATGACTGTGTTCTCCTTCTCCCGTAACTTCTCTAAGGGTGAATACAAGACCTTGGAATTTGTTCTGGATTCCGCAGAGGCCATTGGTTGATGTCTGCGCGGCAGTTGTTTTTCTCCGATTCGGCCTATTTTTCGGGAAAGCCATTACCGCCTTTTCTCGACAGGGAGCTGATGGCGCGCTACCCCTCGTATGGGGAATGCGTTTATGATCTGCGTCTTTCGACCTCTTCCGCCCCAACGGCGAAGGAGAAGGAATGTTTCTTTTGTGATCCTGATCGGGAATGCTTCGGTAAGAAGGATCTTACGGAGTTTTCCCGGCTTGCCGCTGAGTTGCAGCCTACTCGGGTGTGCGTCACCGGCCTGAATCAAAAGCAGTTTTCGGAAGCGGTTTCTTACATCAAGGATTCCG
Source organism: Eubacteriales bacterium (assembly GCA_045612545.1). GTDB lineage: Bacteria > Bacillota > Clostridia > Oscillospirales > CAG-382 > Coliplasma. The sequence goes on along the minus strand of JAZKZH010000041.1, from coordinate 14,522 downwards.
TCAAGCAGTTGTACCTGTTCAAATGCCGTTCTGTGAAGGATCTGGAGCCGCTTGCCGATTGCAAGGGACTGGAATGTCTTTTGATGTATGGTAATTACGGGGTGAGTACCCTTTGGAATTTGGAGCGGACTCCCGCTTTGAAGGTGATCTCCTTGGAGTACGTCACGGGTATTCGAACCTTGGCGTCCTTGGAGGGGAAGGCTTTGGCGTATTTCTCTTGGGATAGCCGAGACCTATGCGGGAATCCAAAAGGCGCATTGACAGAAATCCCCGCCGAGGCGGCATTGCACGCTTCCTATGTGAAGGTAGTCTGCAAGAACTACAAAATTAACTATGAAAAATGACCCCGCAGGGTCATTTTTTCTATTCAAACCGTCTTCTTCCCAGCAAAGCAAAGGTTCCCATTGCGGAAACGGCGCAAAGCAAAACGAAGATGACCAGATTGCTATCTCCCGTTTGAGGCGCAGAGGTGTCCCCGTAGGCGGGATCGTTGGATCTGCCCATGCTTTCCTCGGCGGGTGGGGGAGAGACGGACAGGGGATTTTGCCCCTGCAAAACGGTGATCTCATCCAAGAAAGTCCAAGCACCGTTCCCCGGGGTGATGACAACCTTCACAAAACGGCCGGATAGACCTTTCTCCATTTCCAAGGAGGCGACGCCTGCCTTTCTTTGGGTATTGGGGGTCAATTCTCCCAAAAAGATATAGTCTTCTTCTTTCTCACCCAAATAGAATGCGATCTTAGCAGGGGCATAGATCCCCACCTCTGTTTCGTGCAGGTAACTTACTTCGAAGGTAAAAAGCTGAGAATAGCTTTCTCCCAAGTCCAAAATTACAGTGATCTCGCCGCCGTTCTCATTTTTAAAGCCCACGTATTCCGTGTCTCTGTAGTAGTAATTCACCGTTCCGTTTTCCACGGGGGTGCCGTATTTTCCGTTGGTCAGCTCGTTGTGATCGTCGGGATACCCCAAGGAAGCTCCGGGGAAGAGGGTGTATCCCTTGTGAATCGACACCACGTTTTGCGCCGCAGAAACGGAAAGCAAACCTACCAAAGAAAACAAAAATAAGAAGATACAAAATGCCCGTTTCATTTCCATTCTCCTATTCTGTTGACCACGCTTTGCATCTCTTCCTTGCTTCTTGCGTGGCGTGCGTCAAATAAAAATCGTTGTCGTTGCCGTTCATCCATCTTGCCGAACTTTTTCAGCGCAAGATCATTCTGCGCTAATGCCATGCCGAACCCCAAGGGAAGCTCCTCGTCCCCGAAGCCAGGCAGTGCATTTTTTCCAAAACGCTCCATAAAGTCAGTCCTCCTTTTTTGTTTTTAGTGTTCCGAGCAGAAGGTTTTTCCATACCTAAGCTTTTGTGGTAAAATATGGTCTTGACATTTCATTCAAAATCTTGTAAAGTGATAAAAAGAACTATTTCAGGGGGAACTTCCATGAAAAAATATATTCTACTGCTGTTAACCTTCGTTTTGTTGCTGGCGGCTTGCCAAGCGGAGGAAGTAACGCAAACCTCTTCCACTCCCGAAAGCAGCTTGCCCGAAGGCAACACTTTATCTGACGAAAGTGTTTTGGAACAATCCTCCCAAGAAGCTTCCTCGGCAGAATCCTCTGAGGAAGAGATTCCCGAAGAAGTGCCGCCCTTGACCATGACCCAAGTCTCCACCGTTACCGATAATTTTCTGAACGTTTCTGCTTTTGCGGATTTTCTGGCAAAAGGGGAGAAGTATGCCTTGATTCCCGGTTTGAAGGAGGGCATCGTGCCTCAGGGAATGGCACGCCATCCCGTCACGGGGTACGTGTATATCTCCGCCTATTTCACCACGGATAACACCCCTTCCGTGATCCTTGTGCTGGATAATGAGGGGACTTTCGTTGCGGAATACCATATGTACAGAGAGGACGGAACGCCCTTCACCGGCCACATGGGAGGGATCTGCGTTACAGAGGAATATCTGTATTTCTCCGGCCCTGCCGTGGGGGATTATTACGGCATTGGGGAGCTTGCCTTGGCAGATCTTCCTGTGGCAGGCGCCTACGACGTGACCTTTTCGAACGTTGTGTCCCTGCCCATCCATTCCAGCTATCTGTTCTATGATGAGGGCAAGCTTTGGGTAGGCACCTTCTATCTCAGCGGCTCCTACGACTTGGGCAAGTATTTTAACCAAAAGGTGAAGACCAAGGGCGGGGCAAGCTACGGCGGATTTGCCGCCATGTTCTCCGTGGACGAAAACGGCCGTCTCACCGTCCCCGAGGATAGCCCCTACGCCATCCCCGAGCTGGTGCTTGCCACCGTGGATAAGGTGCAGGGATTTGCTTATCGCGACGGTAAGGTTGCCTTGAGCATCTCCTACGGCAGAAACAACAATTCTACCTTGGATTTCTACACCATTGACCCCAAAACCGCTTCCGCAACCTATACCGCCGACGGCAAGACCTACCCCATGATCGTGCTGGACAACACCAACCGTGACACCAAGGTCACCGCCATGGGCATGACAGAGGGCATCACTCTGGCAGACAACGGCGATCTGCTGATCCTCTTTGAATCCGGCGCACAGAAATACTATAACTCCAAGAACCCCACCGACAGCATTTGGCAGTTCCCCTTCCCGAAAGGGTAAAACACGCTGTATACCGTTGGTTGAATGGTCTTGAAAAACCGTAAGGATCTGTGGTATACTACTTTTGACAGGAAAGGCGGTGTAGCATGAAATTTTCTGCAAACGATCTGTATCTCAGCTATGGTGAGAATCCCCAAGTGAGTCTGCATGACTGTGAGTTTACTGTCAAACGGGATGGGGAGGATCTTGTTTTTGATTTCCCGGAAGGCTTTATTTTCGGGAAAGACGGCACCTTCTACCGTTGCGCCCACGGGACTATCCGTGCAGTGAAAGTGGGAGAAGAGGACGTGCAGATCTTCGCCATCCGCTGCAAATGGAAGCGGGAGAGATATTGTAAGAAATCGGTTACCATTTCTTTGGAAGAACTGTTGGAGGCAATGGGAAGTTACCCTTTGGAGAATTATCGGGAATTCTATTCGTCCCATGAATTTTTCTGGAGCTGTTCTCTGTGGAACATTCCCAAGTATAGAAAGAAATTGGGAGACGATCTTGAACTCCAAGTCTATTACGACCACTTAGAATACGATATTTCCGACGAATACAGCCCCTACGAGGGGTGACTGAAATGGGTTGAGCCTTTGGCTTGACCCTTTTTTACGTTTCGAGGCGGTTGTTCGATCAAGAAAAAACGTAGTGGGGAAGATATCAGGCTCCCCCTGGAAGGTGGGAGCTGTCAAGTCGCAAGTAGCGCGTATGCGACTTGACTGAGGGGGTTGACCCTCACAGAGTTGTTGCATTTTGTAAAACTATATGTTAAAATCACTGTGAGAAAACGCAAACCTTTACGTCTAAAGAGTGAAAGCCAAGGAAAGGAGGGCACCGCCCATGGATCACGGCGCAAGTAGCTACCGCCGTTTTCTGCAGGGAGATCGAAGCGGATTCGAAGAGATCGTCCGTACTTACCGCGACGGATTGATCCTGTACCTGTACGGATACGTTTCCGATTTCCACCTGGCAGAAGATCTTTGCGAGGATACCTTCTTCCGCCTTTTGGTGAAGAAGCCTCGCTTTGACGGCCGTTCCTCCTTCAAGAGCTGGCTGTATACCATCGGGAAGAACCTGGCAACAGATCACCTCCGCCGTGCAAAAAAATACCAAACGGCAGAGTACCAGGGGGATTACCCCGACGGAGACACCCCGGAACGGAAGCTTCTCAAGGAGGAGCAACGGGTACAGCTTTACCGCGCCCTGCAAACCCTGAAAACGGAATACAGATGCGCACTGTATCTCCTGTATTTCGAGGGCTTTGACATGGAGCAGACCGCCAAACACTTGGGGAAGACCAAGCACCAAACGGAGACCCTGGTGTGGCGGGCGAAGAACGCATTGAAAGGGAAATTGGAAGAGGAAGGGTTTGTATATGAAGAGCCATGAGGAAATGATCCAAAGCCTTTACGCACGGGAAAAGGCGTACCAAGCAAAGAAGATAAAACGCAAGAAAGAGGCTTTTCGGGTCACGGGCATTGCCGCCTGCTTCGTGCTTTGCGCCGCCGTGGCATTGGGGAGCTATGGACAGTCCGAGCCGCCCGTAACCCCAACCGTTTCGGAGGAATCGGAGCAGAGCTCCCGGGGGGAATCTTTTCCCGAAGAGAGCAGCGAGGGGGAATCCTTCTCTGAAACAAGCGGTAAAGAGCCAGATCAGCCTTCTTTCCCGCCCGAAGAGAGCGAGCGAACGCCTATCTACAGCGAGATCCACAAGGTGGAACGGGATGTTCTGATTCCGGATGGAGATATCGGTGCTGAATTTGAAGGTGGAGGCATATATGACGAAGAGAGTCAGAAGGGCACCACCTTTGGGCAAGCCTTGGCACTGAAAATGTTGCTCAAAACCGATGAACCGGCATATTTGTTCGATGTAGTTGTGTATTTAGAAGCCACGGAAGAAAAGAACAGCGATGAGATATGGTCCGAGGCTTTTGCTGTTATCACACAAAATGCAACTGTGGGAATCTCCATAGGCGATTGGCTTCCGGTGGAATGGTTCATAGAAGGAAACGCTTATTATTGCAGACTGACTGCTAAGGAGTTGTTTGTGCTAAATTCCTATGGAATCATCTGTCTGTATGTTGGCTCCGGTGAAGGTGATCTGAAACAGGCAGAAACGCAATCAGAAAAAATCGATGCCTATTGTGAGTTGTACGGAGATTGCTTGGTAGGCGTCAAAAAGTAGATTTGATGAAAGGAAGAGAACGAATGAAATTCAGAAGATATTTTTGTATGCTGTTGGTCCTTTTCCTGCTTGCAGGATGCGCAGCGGAAACACCGCCGGCAGGAAATGCGGGTTCAAAAGCAGAGTCGTTGTCGGGCGAAAGCGTTGAACCTTATCAAAGCCAAACTGAAGAACGTGGTGAATTCGCCCCAAATTCTTTTAAGGAATCCGACAGGAGTGAAGAAAGCGAAGAATCACAGCCAATTGAAGAACCAAAGCCGGTCAAGCCCGATTGGGATTATGGAGAAATGCTTCAACTAACTCCCGGGGGATATAAAGGTTACGGTTTTTATGAGGGTTTTGAAAACTTAAAAATCTTATACAGCACCGAGGATCTGGAAGCCGTTGTGGATGATATGGGTTGGCAAGGAGAGCAGCTGGACAAATGTACGGAAATACTTTCCGGCTTTGATGAAGTGTTCTTTGAGACAAATGTGCTGGCAACGATTTTTTGTTGGAGCGGCGCCGGATTCCCCGATTTTGAATTTGAAGGGGTACGCTGGCTTTCGGATTGTGAAAACGGCGAGACCAACGGAGAAGTGCTGATACGGGAATACAGACCGGACAGCTTATTTGCGGAGGATATCTTTCTCGAGTATATGTTTGTGATACCGCTATCCAAAGCGGCGGTGGAGGCTTGCGATCATTTGCAGGTGCGGTATCTGTACGGAATGAGCCACGAAGACGGGCATCTTCATATTGAGCCTGTGGACCCGTTGCTTTCTCAAAATGAATCCTCCTACAAAAAGGGAACGCCCGTAGAGGTGACAAGATGGGGAAAGATCTGGGAAGGAGAGGGAACCTACCGATACGATTTGCGTACCGACGTACTGACCGATGATGCCCTGGCGGAAGCCTTGATGGTCATGTTGGAAACGCTTGACTATACGGAGGAGATTTGCTCCTGCGAAACGGAAATTGATGAAGAAGATCTGTATTTTGGAACCTTCTGCGTCAATGGGGAGTATACTGTGTTCCGTAATATTGTGCGTTGTTCGCGGGGACAGGTGCAGTTGACCTGCGATCAGGTCAAATTCATGCATTCCGTTAGGGAGGCACTGAGTAGGATGGAGGTAGGGATCTTTTGCGCTTACTCCGGTGTGGTGGATTGCTTCTATTTGGGAGAAGAGGATCCCTTCGCGGAGAATGATATGGTTTTGATCGAGGATGTTCTGCAATGGCAGACCTTGAACAAACAGATCTATCTAAACGATACGATGCGCTGTTTGAAGCTGTTTGACGACGCAGAAGCCGCTTTTGAGAAATTTTCATTGTTGGTTTATCGGGTAGCCACAACGGAAGACGTATCCTATTGGATCAAGCGAAAGATGTGGAACGTGGAGGAAGATACTGTAAAAATACAGTTGTTGCGGGAAGAATCCCGAAATCCTACAGGAAATACAGAGATACGGTACCAGTTGGTTTGTGTCCCTCTGTACAAATATAACTTGAACGACAGTACAGATATTACCGTGGAAGTCGGTTAAGGTATTACCCCCAAAACCAAAAAACGCGGCGTGAGTGATCACGTCGCGTTTTGTATCTTCTTTCTTTACTTCAAAGCTACGCGGAGCACGTTTTCCATGCCTGCGATCTTCTCTGCCACGTCCTCGGAGATATCGTTTCCGAAATCAAACATAGAGACTGCGTAGTTGCCCTTGGACTGGTTGGCCATAGCCTCGATGTTGATGCCGATGATCGCCAGTGCGCCGGAAACCGCGTTCACTACGCCGGGCACGTTGCGGTGGAGTACCACCAAGCGGTGCTTATGGATACGGGGCATCTGCACGGAGGGGAAGTTCACGCTGTTGGTGATGTTGCCGTTCTCCAGGAAGTCAATCAGTTCCTCAGCCGCCATCTTGGCGCAGTTGTCCTCGGACTCGGGAGTGGAAGCGCCCAGGTGGGGAATGCATACCGCACCCTCTACCCCCAAAAGCTCCTCGCAGGGGAAGTCGGTGACGTAGGAAGCGATCTTACCGCTCTTGAGAGCCTCTGCTACGTCAGCAACGTTTGCCAGATCTCCGCGGGAGAGGTTGATGATCCGCACGCCGTCCTTCATCTTGGCAATGTTCTCTTTGTTGATGATGCCCTTGGTGGTGGGCAGGGCGGGGATGTGGTAGGTGATATAATCGGAGTTGGCGTAGATCTCGTCGTAATCCGCCGCGGAATGAACGGAGTTCTTCAAGGACCAAGCCGCCTTAACGGACAGGAAGGGGTCACAGCCGTTTACGGTCATGCCCAGGCTGACAGCCGCGTTGGCAACCATACCGCCGATGGCGCCCAAGCCGATAACGCCCAGGGTCTTGCCCTTTACCTCGGGGCCTACGAACTGAGATTTGCCTTTTTCTACCTTCTTGGAAAGCTCGGGGTCACCCTTCAGGGTTCTTGCCCATTCAATACCGGAGACTACCTTACGGGAAGCCAGCAGGAGCGCAAGAATAGCAAGCTCTTTTACACCGTTTGCGTTGGCACCGGGGGTGTTGAACACCACGATACCCTGCTCCGCACAGCGATCCAGGGGAATGTTATTCACGCCTGCACCTGCGCGGGCAATGGCACACAGGGATGCAGGGAACTGCATATCGTGCATTACCGCAGAACGTACCAGAATACCTGCAGGATTCTCTACGTCGGTGCCTAAGTTGTACGCAGTCTTGTCAAATACCTCAAGACCTACGTCGCTGATCGAATTCAAAAGCTGAATGTTTTTCATAATAATTTTCCTTTTCCATCCCACGCATGGTGATGGTCCTTTCTATAATTTATTATGAATATTTATAGTATCATTAAGAACCTTTCTTTCGAGAAAGGTTCTTAACAATCTCCAAAGAACTTGATTGCCGAAAACTGTCGTTTTCGGAATAATTGTCCTAATTTTACAATACGGGATTCTCAAGGGACGAGTCCCTTGAGCGGGGTATGGGGCAGCGCCCCAAAACGTTCTCTCTTAAGCGTTCGCCTTCTCAAACTTCTCCATAAAGGCAACCAACGCCTCAACACCCTCTGTGGGCATTGCGTTGTAGATGGAAGCACGCATACCGCCTGCTACGCGGTGACCCTTCAGGTTAGAGAAGCCTGCGGCGGCTGCCTCGGAAATAAACTTCTTGTCTAAGTCGGCGTTGCCGGTGACGAAGCAAACGTTCATCAAAGAGCGGCATTCCTTCTCTGCAGTGGGGGTGAACAGCTTGCTGTTATCCAGATAATCGTAGAGAATGCCCGCCTTCTTTTCGTTGATCTTCTGCATCACTTCCAGACCGCCCAGCTCCAACAGCCACTGGTATACCAAGCCTGCCATGTAGATAGAATAGCAGGGAGGCGTGTTGTACATAGAGCCGTTTTCTGCGTGAACCTTATACTGCAGCATGACGGGACAGCACTCCATGGCATCGCCGATGAGATCCTCGCGGATGATCACCAAGGTCATGCCTGCGGGCGCCATGTTCTTCTGCGCGCCTGCATAGATCAACGCGTAATCGGACACATTGATGGGCTTGGAAAGAATACCGGAGGACATATCCGCTACCAGAGGAATATCACCCGTCTGGGGAACATAGGGGAACACGGTGCCGAAAATGGTGTTGTTGTAGCAAATATGCACGTAGTCGGAATCCTTGTTGAACTCCGTAACGTAGGGAACGTAGGTGAAGTTCTTATCCTTGGAGGAGGCCAGCACACGCACCTCGCCGTAACGCTCGGCTTCCTTTGCCGCCTTGCCGGAGAACTGACCGCTGACGATGTAATCCGCCTTGCCGTTCTTAGTCATCAGGTTCAAAGGGACTGCGGAGAACTGGGTGGAAGCACCACCCTGAAGGAACAGCACCTTGTAATTATCGGGAATGTTCATCAGCTTGCGGAGATCTGCCTCGGCCTGATCGATGATTTGCTGGTACACGGCAGATCTATGGCTCATTTCCATAACGGACATTCCGCTACCATTGTAGTTCAGCATCTCGGAAGCGGCACGCTCCAATACGGAAACGGGCAACATGGAAGGGCCTGCAGAAAAATTATAAATACGATTCATGGAAAACTCCTTATGTAGAAAAGTAAAAGATGATACAGCGATAATCTTTTCTTTATATTATACTCTTTTTGCAAGGGATGTCAATAGGAAAATGGGAGTTTCTGTTGACAAACTGCTCTTTTTTTGGTAGAATATCCGGTGTGAAATTATAGCCTATTTGGGCTAATTAACGAAGGAGCTATTTATGGGCAGCAAAATCAGTTTCGGGATTATCGGCTGCGGCGTGATCGCAGATTTCCACTCCAACGCTTTGCTTGGCCTCGCGGAGGATGCCGTCTTGGTAGGCGTGGCAGACGCGCGTACGGAATCTGCGCAGCGGTTTGCCCGGGAAAAGCAGGTACGCGCTTTTGCAACTGTCGAGGAGATGCTGGCTTGTCCCGAGATTGACGTGGTGACTATTTGTGTGCCCAGCGGATTCCATGCGGATATTGCTGTTAAGGCCGCAAATGCCGGGAAGCATATTATTGTGGAAAAGCCCATGGCTATCACCAAAGAGCAGTTGGATGTCATGGAAGAAGCCTGCGCTAAAAATGGCGTTGTACTTTCCTCCATCGCCCAGAGTCGTTTCACCGATGATGTCCGTCTGGCAAAGCAGGCGGTTGAGGACGGCCTTCTCGGTAAGCTCGTTTGTGCCGACATTTATATGAAATTCAACCGTACCCAGGAATATTACAACAGCGGCGGCTGGCGCGGTACAAAAGCCATCGACGGAGGCGGTGCCTTGATGAATCAGGGGATTCACGGCGTGGATCTGCTGTTGTATCTGGCAGGGGACGTGAAGAGCGTTTACGCTGTGTCTAAGACCTTGGCAAGACAGATCGAGGTTGAAGATACCCTTTCTGCGGTGTTGGAGTTTAAGTCCGGCGCTACGGGTGTGATTCAAGCCACCACCTCCGTTTATCCCGGATATCCCCGCCGTTTGGAGCTGAACGGTGACAAGGGTACTCTTGTTCTGGAGGAAGGAAATCTGGTGCGTTGGGATATGGAAAACAATACCATGCCGGAAGTGGTTTTGCAATCCAACACGCATTCCTCTGCCTCCGTTCCCACCGCTTTCTCCGCAGAGAATCACACCAAGCAGTTTGCGGATGTGATCCGCGCCTTGCGTACCGGCACCAAGCCCCTCATCGATATCCGCGAGGGCAGACGCGCCGTGGATCTGATCCTGGCCATCTATAAATCCGCCGAGGAAAAAAGAGTTATCGAATTGTAAAAACCAAAGGGTATTTCTAACACCAAAAGAAATACCCTTTTTTCAATAAAGAATTTCTGACCAAAATTTTACTTTCGCGGGGTTGCAATGCAAGAAAAAATCTGCTAATATATAACTGCTATTGATAAGTAGGAAGGAAGCGATCGTTTTGCGTAAAACCAAGATCATTTGTACCATCGGCCCTGCCAGCGACAGCGAGGAAATGCTGGAGCAGCTTTGTCTTGCGGGAATGAACGTGGCGAGACTGAATTTCTCCCACGGTACCCATGGGGAGCACCGCGTGCGGATCGACCGCATCAAGCGCGTCCGCCAGAAGCTGGGTCTGCCCATCGCCATTCTGCTGGACACCAAAGGTCCCGAATACCGCATCCGCACCTTCAAGAATGGCAAGGTGACCTTGCGCGAGGGGGATTCCTTTGTGTTCACCACCGAGGAGGTAGAGGGGGACGAGACCCGCGTTTCCGTTAGCTATAAAGGGCTTGCCAAGGACTTGAACGTGGGCGACCGCATTCTGCTGAGCAACGGTCTGCTGTCCTTCGTGGTGGAGGAGACCAACGGCGTTTCTCTCCGCACCCGTGTGTTGATCGGCGGTGAGCTTTCCAACCGCAAGAGTATGTCCTTCCCCGGCAGGGTGTTAAAGCAGGATTACATGAGCCCCCAGGACAGAGAGGACATCCTCTTCGGCATTGAGAACGACGTGGATTTTATCGCCTGCTCCTTCGTTTCCTGCAAGGAAGATCTCCTTGCCGTGCGGGCGATTCTGGATGAAAAGAAAAGCACCGACATTGATCTCATCGCCAAGATCGAGAACCGTGCCGGTATTGACAACATTGAGAGCATCTGCGAGGCTTGCGATGGCATTATGATCGGCAGAGGCGACATGGGCGTGGAGATCCCCTTTGAGGAGCTGCCTGCTATCCAGAAGTCTCTCATCACCACCTGCCGTCTGTTGGGCAAGCGCGTGATCACTGCCACCGAGATGCTGGAATCTATGATCCACAACGTCCGTCCCACTCGCGCGGAGATCTCCGACGTGGCCAATGCGGTTTACGATGGATCCAGCGCCATTATGCTTTCCGGCGAGACTGCGGCAGGGGATCACCCCGCGCTGTGCGTGGAGATCATGTCCAAGATCGCCGAGACCACCGAGCAGAGTGTGGATTACGTTTCCATGTTCCGTGGAAGCGGCTTCCGTATCAAGAACACTGCGGACTCCATCTCCCATGGTACCTGCGGCATGGCCATCGACTTGGATGCAAAAGCCATCGTGGTCTGTTCCCTTTCCGGCGCAACCGCCCGCATGGTTTCCCGTTTCCGCGCTCCCGTGGATATTCTGGGCTTGACCACCGGGGAAAAATGCTGGCGGAAGCTGGCTCTCTCCTGGGGCGTTCAGCCGGTGCTTTGCCCCGTGTTTGATTCCACCGACGTTTTGTTCTATGTGGCAAAGAACGCCGCAAAAACCCAATTTAATCTCAAGACGGGTGACCGTATCGTTATCACCGGCGGCATCACCAACGGCATTTCCGGCAACACCAATCTCATAAAGGTGGATACTATCTAAAAAAACAAAGGCAGTTCGTCATGAGCTGCCTTTTTAGGACTGAAAAATCGCCGTGGGAGCAAAAAAACAACCGATTGTCTATGTTCTTTTCCCGAAAAGTGTGGTAAGATAGTACCATCGAGAGTGCATTCCGAAATTAACGAATGGAGTAATCTTATTTATGAAAGAACGTATCGGCGAGCATATCGCCGCTTACCGCAAGAAAGCGGGCTTGACCCAGGAGCAGTTGGCGGAGAAGATGGGTGTCACCGCTCAGGCGGTCTCCAAGTGGGAGAACGGGCTTACCTGCCCCGACTTGGATTCCGTAGCAAGGCTTTCCGGCTTTTTGGGAGTGTCCGTGGAGCAGTTGATCCATGGAGAGGCGGCTGTCCCTGCCGTTCAGGTGGTAGAAACGCCCCAAGTGGGGAGACGGGTGCTTTGCATCCGCGTGCAGGTGAAGGACCCCGCAACCACTAACGTCACCGTCCGTTTTCCCGTGGAATTGGTCTTGAAGGCGTACGAGATGGGCAGCCTGGAGTCTCTGGTGGGGGACGAAGCCCCCTTCGTGGAGCAGGCGATCGAAATGATCCGCCAAGGCACCGTGGGCTCCCTTGTGGATGTGGAGACGGAGGAAGCTGACGTGAAGATCGAGGTGGTGGAGGTATGACGGCGTATTTGCAGACCTCCGCAGGCAGGGAAGAACTTTTGCTCCCGGCGGATACCATTTGGGTAAATATCATCGTCGAAGACGAAAACAGGAACAAGACTACCATGATCGATCTGGATTTGGATGTTTTTCCTTTCCATACCATCCAACGCATCACACCGGAGGGTAAACACGTGACCCTGAATTGCGCTCTCGGCGACGATCCCGCATTCCGCGAAATCCTAAAGCGGTATCGGGGGATCTCCATGGTGGAGATGGCAATGTTCGGCCTTGAACTGACCGTGATCATATAAAAAACGAAGGGGTGCCGTGTAGGCGCCCCTTTGATCATTCCTATTGCTTTGCTTTTTGCAAAATCTCTTCCTTTTCTGTTTCTTAATGGCAGTATATCATACTTTTCCGAGAAGTGGCAAGCATACTTTTTCCTTATACATACAATGCGACCTTTACGTTCAGCTTGCCCTTGCGGCTGGTGGAGGCTACGCCGAGGTAGCGGAATTTTCCTTGGTGGCGCACGGAGATGACGCTGTTTTCGCTCACCGTGCCGCTGTTGTTTTCGGTACGCCGCCCGTCGATGAATACCAGTCCCTTACGGAACAGCTCTAAGCTTTCCTCGCGGGAGAGTTTAAACATTCCCGCAACCAAAACGTCCGCTCGCAGGGAGGCCACCTGAATCAGCTTTTCCTCCGTACGGGTACAAAGACCCTCGGGAAGCTCCCCGCAGATTGCGCACCGCAGGGTGGTGTGCCGCGCTTTGGTCAGTTCCTCCAGTAGAATGGGGGCAACGCTGTCCTTGCAGAAAATATAGCCCACGTTGTCTCGCAGGTAGATATCCCCCAGGGTATCTCTGGCGATGTCTAAATTCATCATGGCGCCCAGAAGATCTCTGTGGGTCAGGGTATCTGCAAATTTTTGTTGGGCAGGTTCTGCTTTGAGGCAGTAGATAGGGAAGGGATCTTCCCGTTCACCGAACCGCGCCATCACCCGTTCACAGCCGTCTGTTCCTCCGAAGAGGGCCAATCCTGCATATTCTAACTCGGATTGGCATTGTAGCAATAAGTCCACCTCGTCCAAGGAGAGGAAATCGGTGAACAGACAGCGCCCGGTCACGTAGGCGCGTTCCGCCATTTCTTCGAAGCGGCGGATCTTTTGTTGATCTTCGGCGTAGGACATATTGACCTCCTGAAAGAATTCTGCGGAAGCGGTGTGAAAGAAACACCCCGAAACCGAGGTTTCGGGGTGAGAGCGAAGCCTCGCCCTCACCATATAATAAAAATGCGTCGCTGCCCGAATTCATTTCGGGCAAAAGACTCCTTTTACGGTTTTTCTCGCCCCGCGAGGGATCGGCGAGAAAAATTCGCACGATCCGTGCGAACCCCGTGAGGGGCTCACACCGCGCGGAAGCGGTGTGAAAGAAACACCCCGAAACCGAGGTTTCGGGGTGAGAGCGAAGCGAAAACTTATGCCTTGCCGTTGCAGCCGAGTACGTTGACCAGCTTGTGGCGAACCAGCTCTTTGATGTTTGCGCGAGCGGGCTTCAGATATTCTCTGGGGTCGAACTTATCGGGATGCTGGTTGAAGAACTGACGGATGGTACCGGTCATAGCCAGACGGAGGTCAGAGTCGATGTTGATCTTACAAACAGCGGATCTGGAAGCCTCGCGGAGCTGTTCTTCGGGAACACCGATAGCGCCGGGCATTGCGCCGCCGTTCTCGTTGATCATCTGAACGTAGTTCTGAGGAACGGAGGAAGAACCGTGGAGAACGATGGGGAAGCCGGGGAGCTTCTTCTCAACTTCGTGGAGAACGTCGAATCTCAGCTGGGGCTTGGTACCGGGCTTGAACTTGTAAGCACCGTGAGAAGTACCGATAGCGATAGCCAGAGAGTCGCAACCGGTTCTGGTAACGAACTCTTCAACCTCTTCGGGTCTGGTGTAGGAAGCCGCGCCTGCGTCAACCTTAACGTCATCCTCGATACCTGCGAGGGTACCCAGCTCAGCCTCAACAACAACGCCGTGAGCGTGAGCGTATTCAACTACCTTCTTGGTGATCTCGATATTTTCTTCGAAGGGCTTGGAGGAAGCGTCGATCATAACGGAGGTGAAGCCGCCGTCGATGCAAGCCTTACAGGTCTCGAAGTCGGGACCGTGGTCCAAGTGAAGAACAACGGGGATCTCGGGGCATTCCAGAACTGCAGCCTCAACCAGCTTTACCAGATAGGTGTGGTTAGCGTAAGCGCGTG